>JAJRVQ010000134.1 GCA_024277255.1 Acidobacteriota bacterium
GCACCCGCCATCTGGGCGCGAGGCGAAGGGCTACGTCTGAGCTTCGACCAGCTGGCGCAGCGCGTCTCGCGCTGGCAGTCCGACCTGCGCGCCGCCCGCCTACCCAGCGCTTCACCGGTCGCCGTGGCGGTGGGCAACGGCGCCGACTTTCCGGCTCTCTTCCTCGCCCTGTTGCGCCTTGGCCACCCGATGGTCAGCATCGATCTCTCCCTACCGGTGGCCGCCCGCATCGAGCTGTGCCGGCAGTTCGCCATCCCCACCCTTCTCCACACCCCTTCCCACCGCGGCGAGCGGCGAACCATGGCGCCGGCGGGACCGAGCCCAACCATCGAACGGTTGGATGTAGCCAGCGCACAGGTGGAGCCGATGGCGAGCCCGCTGCCGGCCAGCACCGTCCTAGTCAAGATGACCTCCGGAAGCACCGCCCAGCCGGCGGGTATCTGCTTGCGTGAAGCGGCCCTGGCCGCCGGAATCCGCAGCATCGGCGAGGGGATGGAGATCGATCATCGCGACCGCATGCTGCTGGCCATCCCAATGAGCCATTCCTACGGCTTCGATCACGGAGTGCTGTCGCTGGCCGTGCTCGGAACCAGCCTGGTGGTGGAGCCCGGCTACTTCCCCGCCACCATTCTGCGCACTCTCGAGGAGGGCGAAATCACCTTCTTCCCCGCCGTTCCACCGATGATCAAGGCGCTGGCGGAAAGCGACTGGCCGGCAGCCTTACCGCTGCGACGGGTGATCAGCGCCGGCGGCCCGCTGCGGGCCGAATTCGCTGAGGCCTTTCACGCCGCTGCGCAGCGCCACGTGCACCAGTTCTACGGCTCGACCGAAACCGGCGGTATCTGCTTTGAAACCGAGCCGCACGAGCCGGCCGCCAACTCCACCGTCGGGCGGCCGCTGCCCGGGGTCAACATCGAACTCGACGCTGAGCAGACCGTCATCGTCGACTCCCCCTCCAACTTCCACGGCTACCTCGGCGGCGCGGCGCTCCCGCGGCGGCCTGTGATCCTGGCCGACCGCGGTGAATGGACCTCCTGCGGTCGCCTGCGGCTGACCGGCCGCACCGCCGACCTGCTCAAGGTGGCGGGCCGGCGAGTCTCGGTGCACGCCGTCGAATCCAGGCTACGCCAGCTGGAGGGCGTGCGCGACGCGGCGGTGGTCGGCATCGACGATCCGCTGCGCGGCGATCGGATCGTGGCCTTCGTCGTCGGTGGCGACGCACTCGGCGCCACCGACCTTCCCACCGGCCTGCTGGCGCGCGACATCCGCTCCATCGAGGCCATCCCCTACACGCCGCGAGGCAAGCTGGACCGAGCCCTGCTGCACCGTATGGCCCTCGACGGTCGACCGCCAGGCGCCACGGGCGATGAGTAGCCAGCCAGAGATTCTCGACCCAGCCGAGCAGCGGTTCGTCACCACCAGTCTGGTAGTCTCGACCCGGCAAGAGTGGCCTTATTTCTTCTTTCCTCACTTCCCGGAGACCTGGTGCGATGAAGCCGCATGAGCCCCGTTTAGCTTTGACGTTCGACGATGTGCTGATCGTGCCTGGGCTCTCCGAAGTTCATCCCAGCCAGGTCGGGTTGGTGACTCGGCTCAGCCGCTCGATCGAACTCAACGTGCCGATCGTCTCGGCGGCGATGGACACCGTCACCGAGTCGCGGCTGGCCATCGCCGTGGCGCAATCCGGCGGCATCGGCGTGGTGCACAAGAACATGTCGATCGACTCGCAAGCGGGCGAGGTCGACAAGGTCAAGCGCAGCGAAGCCGGAATGATCGTCGATCCGGTCACCATGCGGCCGGATCAGCAGATCCGCGAAGCGCTGGCGGTGATGAGGCGCTACAAGATCTCCGGACTGCCGGTCACCGATGAATCCGGCCACCTGGTCGGCATCTTGACCAACCGCGACCTGCGCTTCGAAACCGATGACAAGAAGACCATCGGCGAGCTGATGACCCGCGACAACCTGATCACCGTTCCGGAAGGAACCACTCTCGACGAAGCCAAGGCTCTGCTCCACAAACACCGCATCGAGAAGCTCTTGGTGGTCGACGCCGAAGGGAGTCTGACCGGGCTGATCACGGTCAAAGATATTCAAAAGATGATCGAGTTCCCCAACGCCTGCAAGGACGCGATGGGGCGGCTGCGCGTCGCCGCGGCGGTCGGCGCCAGCGGCGATTATCTCGACCGTGCTCAGACGCTGATCGACGCCAAGGTCGACCTGCTGGTTCTGGACTCGTCCCACGCCCACAGCCGTGGGGTCCTCGATGCCACCGAAAGGCTGCGGCAGACCTTTCCGCAGGTGCAGCTGATGGTCGGCAACGTCGCCACCGCCGCCGCCACCCAGGCGCTGGTCGAGCGCGGTGTCGATGCGGTCAAGGTGGGGATCGGCCCGGGGAGCATCTGCACCACGCGCATCGTCACCGGCGCAGGACTGCCGCAATTCACCGCCGTCCTCGACTGTTCGCGGGTGGCCAACGAGGCCGGCGTTCCGGGGATCGCCGACGGCGGGATCAAGTTCTCCGGCGATGTCACCAAGGCACTGGCCGCCGGCGCCGAAGCGGTGATGATCGGTTCGCTCTTCGCCGGCACCGAGGAGAGTCCGGGCGAGACCATCCTCTCGCAAGGCCGCACCTACAAGGCCTATCGCGGCATGGGTTCGCTCGGCGCCATGCCGCGCGGCAGTGCCGACCGCTACTTCCAGAACGAGAACGAGAGCATGGCGAAGCTGGTCCCCGAAGGGATCGAAGGCATGGTCCCCTACAAGGGCAGCGTACACAAGATGCTGACTCAGCTCACCGGCGGCCTGCGCTCGGGAATGGGGCTGGCGGGGTGCGCCTCGATCGAGCAGCTGCGCGGCGAGGCGCAGCTAGTCCGCGTCTCGCCCGCCGGACTGCGCGAGAGTCACGCTCACGACGTGGTCATCACCAAGGAAGCCCCCAACTACTGGGTGGAGCGTTAGCCACACGGAGGTTGGGTCGATGCATGTCCTCTTCGTAGAACCGAGTTTCCCTTCCTACCAGCAGGAGCTGGCTCGCGGCCTGGCCGAGGCCGGCGCCCGGGTGACCGGGATCGGCGAAGTACCGGTCGAAAGTCTACCGAGCGAGGTCAAGAGCCTGCTCTACGGCTACGAGCAGATCGGCTCGGTGGTCGACGAGGGGGCTCTCTTGGCGGCGGTGAAAAGGGTCCAGGCGCGCGAGTGGGTCGACCGGCTGGAGGCGACGATCGAAGCCCACGTCATGCCGGCGGCCAAGGTGCGGCAGGCCTGCGGCATTCCCGGCACCTCGGTCAAGACCGCCTACCTGTGTCGCGACAAGCCGACGATGAAAGAGGCCTTGCGCGCCGCCGGCGTTGCCTGCGCCGCCTCGGCAGGGGTGGATAGCGCCGAAGAGGCGCGCGACTTCGCGGCTCAGGTCGGTTTGCCGGTGATCCTCAAACCGCGCAGCGCCGCGGGCTCGGCCGGGGCCTACCGCGCCGGCAACCCGGCGCAGCTGGAAGCGGCGATCGAGGCCAGTGGTCTACACCAGGGTCAGTCGACGGCGATCGAAGAGTTCATCGAGGGCCACGAGGGCTTCTACGACACCATCACCATCGGCGGCCGGATCGTGCACGAATTCATCTCGCACTACTATCCACCGGTCTTGGAGGCGATGCGCGAGCGCTGGCTCTCGCCCCAGGTGGTGACCAGCAACCGGGTGGACGCCGAAAGCTACGACGAACTCAAAGCGATGGGCCGCAAGGTGATCGAGGCCCTGGCCATCGGCACCTCCGCCACTCACATGGAGTGGTTCTTCGGTCCCAAGGGGCTCAAGTTCTCCGAGATCGGCTGCCGTCCCACCGGGCAATCCTGCTGGGACCTCTACTGCGAAGCCAACGATTTCGACCTCTACCGGGAATGGGGCATGGCGATCGTCCACGGCCGCGGGGAGCAAACCCCGAGCCGGCGCCTGGCCACCGGCATCGTCGCGTTACGCCCTGACCGCGACGGCCGAATCGCCGGCTACCGGGGCATTGACGAGGTGCAGAGAGCGTTCGGAAAGTGGGTGACCCAAGCCCACTTTCCGCCCGCCGGAACCCCCACCCGCCCGATCGACGCCGGCTACATGGCCAACGCCTGGGTGAAGTTGCACCACCCGGACTACGACCGCTTGCTGGAGATGCTCAATACCATCGGCAAGACGGTGAAAGTCTTCGCCCAGCCTTGACCTTCTTCCCGGCCGCCGTCTGGTGCCAAGGCTCCCCTCAGGCCGCGAAGGGATCGAAGTCGGCGGTCGGCCCGTAGACCGGCGGCACCGGTTCGCCGGCAAAGCGCAGGTAGGCGGAAAGCTGGCCACGGTGGTGGTAGAGGTGGTTGAACAGGAAGCCACGGATCGCCATCGCCCGCGGCATGGCCATCATCTCTTCCTCCCCACGGTAGAGCCGCCAGGTGTCGTCCAGCTTGTCGCCAAGGCTGCCCAGCCACTCCTTGGACCGGCTGACCCCCGCGTCGAAGAGGGCCAGCAGGGAGGCCCGATCGGCCGGAGGTGCGCTCGGGGCCGGCCGTTGTGAGATGTCAAAACTGTCACCGTCCAGGAGAGTGGGCATGTTGTTGAGCATTCCCGCCATATGGCCGCATAGTTCCTCCATCGACATCCCTTTTTCATGCGGGCGCCAGTCGTATTTACTTTCCGGAACAGCCTCCAGCAGGCGGCGAGTGGTGGCGGCCTCTTGGTCGAATTCAGCCAGCATGGCTTCGATCAGGTTCATCGGTTCAATCCTCTTGAAGTGGGTGAGACATAGACTTTTGCCGACCGCGGCGGGCTCGCATTCGATGCGATCGAGCGGATCCGACCCGCCGCCGGCCATCCCGGCCCGCGCCCCCTCGCCATCGGCGTCAAAGGCGGAGTGGACAAAGCGCAGCGTAGCCATATCATCATCTTCTTCGAGCCGGCCCTGCACAGTATCGCAGACGGGCTCGGGGTGGGAGAGCTGCGCGTTATCACCCAACTCGCTTAGCTACGTCGCTAAGAATCGATCTGATATGTCTCAGCACCCTCTTTTCCTCGCCGACGGCTCGATCCAGATTGGTGATACCGCAATGCCCTGCGCCTCCAGGCAGGTTCGCCATCCTTGGCGGCATTGGATCACGGACCACACGCAGGTTCTCCTCTCGGTCGGGGCGCCTCACTTGTCGGATCTTCCGAACGGGAAGTTCAAAGACGAGTCTCTCTCTCGACTGTCCAGCAAAGCTCTGCGCCTGCTTGGCCGAAGTCAGGTGCCGATCCCAGACTGAAACCAGGACTGGTTTGCGACTCTTCTCCTCCGTCCTGGGGATGAAGTGCCAAAACTGTAGCCTCTCGGAACTAGCTGGAAAATCTCCCTTGACGGGCGCCAGCCGGATAACCGATCCGCCTGGGACCTCCTCAAGATCGCGTCGGTCCACTTAGCCTTCCGAAGAGTTTCCGTGAGCCTTGCTACCACCTATCGTCAGACTGAGCCAGCGAATGAGTTCAGGCGACAGGCACCAAAGGTCGAGATCTTCTCGCCCTTCCACTCTTTCGCAGGACCTGTCTCGGTAGAACCAGCCGAACTTCCCGGAGTCGGAGAGTTCAAACTCGAAGTGGTGCCGCTCTCGATCCCACCCAAGATGGAAGCCTTCATCCGAGAAGCCCGCACTCGGCGGAGGCAATTCATCATCGATGACGATCTGCAGGATTTTCCATAGCTTCCGTGCACTTTCAACGATGACACATCGCGCCCCGGTGGACTCAGTCAGGATTCGGTCAAGGTAGCTCCACCAACCCTGTACTGCGTCCGGTTCTAGTGAGCCACTGGCCTGCTCTGCCAGTTCCACATATCGTTGCTGGAGTGCTGCCAGGGCATTCTCAACTCCATAGTCATCCTTCGAGGGTATGACTTGTTGTCTTGCCTGACTCTGCCACCATTCTGGTTGAGGTTCGTTTGGAACGTCAGTCTGCGTAAGATCTAGCTTACGGAGCGGCTCTGCCATTGCACCTCCACTGGAAAAGTCGGCGCCCCAAGAGCCTTGCGCATGTACTCACCGAGCACCTTGCTCGCCTCTGACGGCGTGCCGACCGTAGCTGATAACACAGCTTCCCCGTGAACATAGAGACCGTTCGGTCTGATATTCCGTGACGGCTCGAAACCCATGGTCAATCTCTCGATCTCGTCACCCGAGGGCTGGATCTCATAGAAGGCGCCCGAGAAAGAACGTTTCCCGAGACTTCGAGGGACTGGCTTGACGTATCGGCCAACGAACTTGTCAGGCGAATCACCCTCCATGATGGCGTGGGCATTCATCCCGAAGACATAACTTTCCGCCTCCACTCTGGAATCAGCCGATTTTGCAGCCTGTAGAAGATCATCCGCGATGGAGGACACCGAGTCACCGAGCAGTTCCGGTGCTGGAAAGCTCGCAAACTGAATACCAGTTCGGGCCGCCCCCAGATAGACCGTGGCCAGGCCACCTAGCACCGCAGCTGAAATCGTTGAACCAGCCAGGTCTGAGGGCATGACATCAATCTTGAGATTCTCAAGCCGCGCGCCGAACTTGCTCATTGCCATCAGGAGTTTGTCGAGAGCTTCTCTCTCGGGTGCAAGCAGGCGAACCACCGGAGTTGCGAACCGCGCCTCAAAACTAATACTCGGGCTGCTGATTGCCAGGGTTGGCCGCTGTCTCTTTGTCGCCATCTCTCTGAATCTTAGCACTTCGCCCGAACTCGACTGTCGATCGTCGCCTGGTAATGAGCAAAGCAGTTACTGAACCCGGCCAGTGTTGGTGGAGTCTTGCCTAGCACCAATTCGTCGCCTTCAGCGGCCCGCGCGGCTACTCCAGACTCACCTCGATGTCGGGGCCGCCGGTCGAGGCGGCGATGGACGACCAGGTTCGGCCGTCGGAGGCCCGTACTTGCAGGATCCACAGGCCAGCCGGCACCCCTTCGACCAACGCCCGCCCGCCGACCAGTTGCCACGAGTCTTCCAGCCTTCCACCCCATGCCAAGTGACGGAATGGACGGCCGCCGTCGGCGACCATGGTGAGCACGGCGGAGGTGTCGCTCTCGACCAGCTCCGGCACTCGTACCCGCAACCGACCCGCCGTCGGGAGTACCACCTGCAACGGTTCGCTCGGCACAGTGACCCGGGCTTCGACCACCGCACCGCCGGTGCCGCCGATCAGCAGGCTCCACTCCCCCGCCGGCAGGGTCGAGAAGGGAGTGCCTTGGGGGAAGGCACCCCGAGTCTCGGCGAAGAGACGGCCGGTGCCGTCGCGGCCCCAGACGGTGAGGTAGCGCGGTGTCTTGCCGGAAGGGAGGCTGGCAATCACTTCGAGGCCGCTGGCGGGCTCGATCTCGACTCGCACCGAGGCGGTGCTGCCCGCCGCCGCCTCGACCGTCTGCTCGGCCGGCTGATAGCCGTTGCGCTGTACCGAGAGGCGGAAGCGGCCGCCGGGCAAGGTGTCGTAGTGGAAAGCGCCCTGCGCGTCGCTGGCAAACGAGAACTTCGAGCCCTCACCACCAGCGGGCAGCTGCTGCAACAGGTTGACGAGAGCGCCGTCGACCGGGCCACCGGTGGCGGCATCGACGACGACGCCGGCGATGGCCGCCGTCTCGATCTCGATCAACAGCTCGCGGTCGTCGACCAGCAGCAGATTCTGGTTGTGGATCAACCCCTGCGCATGCTGCGCCATACCGAGTTGGTAGCTGCCCGGTTGCAGATCCTCCAGCCGAAATCGCCCCTCGACGTCCGTCGTCGTCGAGCGCGAAAGCGGCACCTCCTGGCGGCGCAACTCGACCTGCGCCGAGACCACCGGCTCACCGCCGTGGAGCACCAGACCGCGCAGAGTCACGCCACGGCCAAACTCGAGGTCGCGACTTACCGAAGGCACTCCAGGAGGCAAGGTGACTCGCGCTCGCGCCTGGCGCTGGCCGCCGGCCAATACGGCGCGTACCGTCCAATCGTCCGGCTCCAGATCCACCACGGTGAACTGACCCTCGAAATCGACTTCACCCGCCCGCTCGTGGCGCTCCGGGGCCGTGGCCCGCACCTCGACCCGCGCCAGCTGGTCGAAATCGAGGCCGAGGATCCGCCCTTCGATCCGGCCGCCGCGCTGCAGCCGGACTTCGACCTCCTCGACCTTGGCGCCGGCGACGCGGATCTGCCTCCTCGGTTCGCTCTCGGCGTAGCCGCGCAGCCGGCCGTGCACCGAGTAGCCACCCTGGGCGACGCGCTCGAAGAGGAAGGCTCCAGCCTCGTCGGCACGCACGCGATACTCGACGAAGGCGTCAGAATCGAGCGGCTGCAGCTCAACCTCGGCGCCGCCGACAGGTAGGTCGGAGCCATCGACGACCAGGCCGCTGACCGCGTAGCCCCCTTCGAGCACGAACTCCGCTTCGCTGACCCCGAGTTCGATGTCGAGTTCGCGCACCAGCCGGTCAAAGCCCGGATGTTCGACCCACACCGCCACGGTGCCCGGCGCGATCCCCTCCACTCGGTATCTACCCGCAGCGTCGGAACAACCCGTCGACCGGCCGACGCTCACCCGTGCTCCGGCCACCGGCTCCAGCTCTGAGTCCAGCACCACGCCGGTCAACACCGCGCCCTTCTCGAGGACAAAGTGCAGCGCTGGCGGATCGCTTTCGAATGCCAGCTCCACGAGTTGCGCCACGGCCGGCTGGTAGCCATCGGCGAAGGCTTCCACCTCGTAAGAGCCGGCCTCCACGTCCTCGAACTGGAAGCGACCCTCGGCGTCGGAGACCACCGATCGCGAAAGGGAGAAGCTGAGCCGTGCTCCCGCCGCGGAATCGGCGTCGAGCGACAGCGGATGAAGGTCGAGCTTCGTTCCCGCGATCGCAACTCCCTCGCTGTCCGTCACCCGCCCGGCCAGTTGCAGCGCACTGCGGAGGGTGACGGTCAACGGCCCTTCGAGCGGTGGTGTCAGCGGCGCCAGCCGCAACGGCAAGAAGCCCGGTGCATCGACCGTCAGAGCGACGCTCACCCCCACTGCCAGGCTGTCGAGGGCGAAACGACCAGCGGCATCGGCGACCACATCCGGTTCTCCGGCGGGAGTCATCACCAACGTCGAACCACTGTCCACCGCCCCCGCCGACCGCCAGACGGCTGCCTCCGCCACCCCTTCACCCACCACGTCGACCACCCGCCCGCTCAGCGTCACCCCACGTTCAAGGACCAGCGTGCCCAATTCGAAGATGCCGGCTCCACGCGGAATCCGCAGCCCGCGAACGCGAGTGGGAGCGTATCCTCGGCGGCTCACCTGTAGGTCGACGACCCCCTCTTCCATCCCCATCACCACAAAATGGCCGTCCGTCTCGGTGAGAGCCCGCCAACCCTCTTGCGCTGAGTCGGCCGACTCCGTCGCCTCATCCGCCGGCAGCAGGCGGACTTCGGCGCCTGCGATCGGCCGCTCCTCACCGTCGAGCACCCAGCCGGAGGCGGTTCTACCGCGGCTCAGGACGATCACCAGCTCTTCCCGGCCGGCGCCCTCTGCCAACGGATCGAAGCTCACCATCGCCGGATTCGATCCATCCGCAACCACCCGCACGGCGAGCGGAGCGGTGGCGGGGAGACCGAGAAGGGTGAAGCTGCCGTCGGGGCCGGTCACCGCCCGGCCCGCGGCGCGATCGAGCCCGAGGGTCTTCCGGCTGCCCTTCTGCTCCAGGACCGCCACCCGCGCCCGAGCGACCGGACCTCCCGCCGAGTCGACGACCCATCCGAGAAGCCGAACGCCCAAAGGGAGCACGAGGTCCGGCGCGGTGAGGGGTTGCGAACTTACTTTGAGGGCCAGCAATCGAGGAGGCCGGCCCTCTCCGTGTGCCTGCAATCGCAGCCGCTGAGAGGTTTCCCGGCGCAATGAATAGTGTCCCGCCGAGTCGGTGACGACGAATCGGCCCGGGTCGTGTCCCGGCCAGACCAGGACACCCGACAGCGGTTTGCCTTCGGCGTCGACCACCCGCCCCCCGACGGAGACCGACGGCGGTAACCGGAAGACGGTTCGAGCCCTCTGCGAACCCTCCTCGGCCGGCGCCAGTTCCACCTTCAGGGTCCGTCCGTCGGCGGTGAAGAGCAGCAATTCCACAACATCCTCAGCTGAGTCACTGACCGACAGCTGGCCGCTCTGCCCGGTCAGACCCAGCGGCCACTGGCCGGCAGCCAAGGCGATGACCACGCCGGCGGCAGGGCTACCGTCGGCTTCGACCACCTCGAGGGTGCGTCGAGATGGAGCCGGCCCCACAACAACCCGCGCGCGACGTACCTGCGCGGCCCGAGTTGCGGTGAGACGGCGGGGAGTGTAGACGAAAAGATCCAACCGCTCGCCACGGGCGCGCAACAAACTGAGACGGCCGGCGCCATCGGTGCGACCTCTGCGCGGTGCGGGGCGCCAGCCCACCGATGGAGGGTCTTTCCAGAGAGTGCTGTCAGCGCTCGCCGCGCGCACGGCGATCCCGGCGAGCCCACCGCCCGCCCCATCGGCCACTTCGATCGGTGTCTTCACCGCCGGGCGCAAGGTGACCACCGGAAGCTCGACCTCGCCGGCCGCCGGCAGCAGCGCGTAGCGCATAGGGACGAAGCCGGGAGCTTCGACCCGCAGCTGCCAAACGCCCGCCGGGGGCACCGAGAGGGTGAAGCGGCCTGCGGTGTCAACTCGCGCCACGGCGACCGGCCGAGGCTGCGGCTCACCGTCGAGCAGAGCCTTCAAGAGTACATAGCTGGAGGGTAAGTGGTGCGCCGTCACCAACGCCCCCACCAGGCTGACACCGCCGGGACCGAGTACGATCCCCCGGATTGCCGTGGGTTGACTCGCTTGCGCCGGGACCGGCGCGACCGCGGTCATGAGGCAGAGTCCAAGACTGATGAGGATCGGAGTTTGCCGTTTCATGGCGTCGCCCTCCTGGGTCGATCCGGTCACCGGTCGGCACCCACAGCGGAGCCGAAAGCGGTGGACGAGATCGCTGAAAATGGCCCACGGCGGAGTCACCCGCCGCGGGCGCGCGGCCCGGGGCGCTGCAATGAGCCCTCGCGACCGCAGTTAACAGATCAGCAACACGGAATCACGGGCAATTGACGGTCGTCTCGGCGACGCAGTTGTCAGTTCCCCCGCCACCGTCGGCGTAGTCCGTACCGCCCTCGCCCCGGATGTCATCGTTGCCACGGCCACCAAGAATGATGTCGTTACCGTTGCCGCCTTTCAGGCAGTCACTTCCACCGCCGCCAAGGATGTAGTCGGCTCCATCTCCGCCGAACAGGTCGTCGCGCGAACCAAAACCACGAATGTCATCGGCGCCACCCAGACCGTTGTAACAATCCGGGCCGGCCGTTCCGAGGAACAGATCTATACCGGCTGTGCCGACCTGACAGGGCGGTGGCGGATAGATCTGGATGTTGCAAGCTGGAATCAGCTGGACGACCGGCACAGCCGCCACCGGTCCGATCACCACACCCGGCTGCGCGGTGGCGGGAACGGCGAAGGTCAGCGCGAGCGCGATCAATCCCAGCCCTAGCATCCATGTGTTGCGTTGTCTCATGACTTCTCCTTTCGAGAGAGGTAAATGTTCGAGGCCTCCCACGGGGGCCGCCGAGAGACCTCATTGGATCGCTGCGCACCCACCACGGCATGACTAGCCGCGAAACGGGCCGAAGCGGTGCGAAGGAGAGACCTGAGGGGCTAGGCCGACACTTCTACCCAGCAAGGGAGTCAGCAGAAAAACTCTTTGCCCCATCGACCCTCACACATTTCTTGAGAAGCGAAGAGATTCGAGGTAGGAGCCGGGGTGCAGGGCGAATGTTGGGCAACCGACACCCTGCTTGAGCGTGCTACGGCGTCACGCTCGACCACAAGGAGGTGTTGCCCGTTTCAAAGCCGTCCGAGAAGATCTCTTGCGTCGTCGAGCAGTTGTGGCAAACCAAGGCAAAGTCCTGGTCGGTCGGGTCGGCGTTGTACGGAACCCCGTCGCCGGCGATCGCCGAGGCCGTCACCGTCACCACCACCGTGGCCCCCGGGCTATCGACAAAGACGTTCTCCAGGTTGTTGAGGGTGTCGGCGGAGCCGCCGGTGGTCGACTTGCCACCCGCGAAATCGTTGCCCAGGTAGGTGGTGCCGCCGGTCTCGACGGTCAGATCCAGGTCGTTGACCAGCGCCGGGTTGGCGCCCACCGCGCCCGGAGCATCGGTCCAGGCGAGGGTGACCTTGAGCGGCTTGGCCGGATCGTCCACCCACAGGTCGTATTGGCGCTGCGCGCCGCTGCCCCCCAGGATCTCTGTTTGATCGATATAGACCCGCCTCACCACCGGCAGCAGAGTGTTCAGCAGGTGAACCCTGCCCCACCCCTCGCTGTTGTTGGGGATGTCTGCGGGCCCCATGTCGATGGCGCCGTTGACCAGGAGCGCCTTGGCCAGCGCGGCGCTGGGGTCGGCACCGCCGTTGAGGTCGCGCCACCACTGGGTGATGAGTACGACCGCGCCGGAAACATGGGGTGCCGCCATGCTGGTGCCGGAACAGAAGGAGTAGGCATTGCCGGTGCCGGCGATCACGTTGCTGGTGCACAGACCGCCCCCGTCGGCGCGCGTCGAGGCGATGGCTTCGCCGGGAGCGGTGATCGTCGGCACCACCCGGCCGTCGACCGCCGGACCCCGGCTGCTCGATCCGGAGATGGTGTCGATGCCGGCGATCCGTGAGTTGCGGCTGCTGGCGACGACGATCAGATTCTTGCCCTCCTTGGGCGCCGTCAAGCCGGCGAAACTGGAATTGCCGGCCGAGAAGATCTGGATGAAGGGCTCGGCCACGGCGGCGGTGTCGAAGTCGCCGTCGCGCACCATCAAGTCTTGCGTACGCTCGCTCGCCTGGTATCCGTGCTGCGTTCCCTCACCGCTCGTCCAGCTGTTGTTGGCGCCCACCGCCCCGGCGGCCACTCCATGCTTGGACAGCACTTGCCAGCCGCCGGCCGGCGGCCAGGCGAAGGCTGTCGGGCAGATCGGATTCTGCGCAAAGAAGCTGACCTCGGGCGCCACGCCGAGGCCGTAGAGAAAGCCGTCGCTGTCGGTGAAGCCGGCGGTGGCGTCACCGCCGATGATGCCGGCGACATGCGTGCCGTGGCCGCTGCTGGTCGAATCGCCGGGGTTGGCCGGCGAACAGCCGGGATAGTTGTGACCGCCGGCGATCCGCGAGTTGAGATCGCCATGGCTGTAGTCGATGCCCGAGTCGGTAACCGCCCAGATCACGCCGCTGCCGCCGTGGCCCAGGTTGCTTAGGAAGCTGCCGTAGCCGACAAACGGCAGGGGCGGCGTGCCGCTGATGTTGCCGGCGATGATCTGATCCGAGGTCTCGTCATCGAGGATCGGGCGCGGGCTCTGATAGCCCAGCGCGAGAACCTGCGGCAGCCGCGCGACCGCCTCCAAGCGGTCGGCGTCGAGACGGACGATGGCGTTGTAGAAGGCGCCATCCGGCTGCGAGGGATAGTGATTCAACACCTCACCTCCCAGGTGGCGAAGGGCGTCGAGCACAGCCTCGATGTCGCCATCGTTGTAGAACATCACGTCGACGTTTTCGATCCGACCGGAGGCTCCCTCAAACTCGGGATTCACCTTGTAGGCAGGGTGAAAACTGCCCTGCCAGCGCACGAATGGCAGATGCGAAACCCTGTCTGCCGTATCGGCGCCACTCCACACCAGGTAGGTATTGTGCGGGTAGTACTGGAGGATACGGCTTCCGGCGAGGTTCAGCCTGTCGAGCCAGTCGAAGCCGCTCGGCCCCACCAGCTGGACCAGCCGCAGCTGGTCGCCCGCATAGGGTGCCACGAGGCTCGGATCCAGCTCGGGCTCGCCGTCGTGGAGCGGATCGAAGCGGAAGTTCATCACCCGAACCTGACCGGCGTTGTGTACCACCCGCGCTGGGACCTTGGCCGCCCACAGCCGGTCGGCCTCCGCCGCGGTGAGTTCAAGCCAGACAAAAGAGCCGTAGTCGAGGCTGCGCAACGGCTTCACAGCCGCCGCGTCCAAGGCCGCCAGCGCAGCGGAGGGCACCTTCACGATCAGCGGAGGATCCAACGAGAGTTGGCTCGCCGCCAGCGACGCCGGCCACAGCAGAGCCACCAAACCGGACACCAGGCCGAAACGTAGCCACCCTTTATGAGCCATCTTGCCCTTTCCCAGTTCGCCCGCAGTTCTCTCGTCGACGACGACCGTGGCGCAATACGACAACCGCCAAGATACCGAACCGCCGCTGCCTGGACAAGCGACCGGCGCCGGACTACCGTTGCCCGATGAGTACCTCCGACTCCACGGCCCCCGTCGTCGATCCAGCCGCCGCGGCCGGCCACGTCCAGCGACCGCTCTTCCCCTTCCTTCCTCTGATCTACGTCGCCTGGGCCGACGGCGATCTCAGCCAAGGGGAGATCGAACAGATTCGCCAGCGCATGCGAGAAGCGCTCCCCGCCTCTTGCCACTCCGCGCTCGACGATTGGCTGAACCCTGAAGCACCGCCGAGTGCCCGCAAGCTGCGCTCCTTGCTGACCCTGGTGCGGCGCACAGCTGCCAAGCTGGCCCCGGGTGAGAAGCGCTCCCTGGCTCAATTCGGTCTCAAGTTAGCCCAAGCTAGCGATACCGGTGACAGTGCCGGCGATGCCACCGCCGCGACCTACGCCGCCCTGCAGGAGATCGAGGAAGCTCTCGGCCTCTTCGGTCCCGAACCTTCGGCCGACATTCTCGGCCCCAGGCTGGCCGCGGCACCCGTCGCCCCCAGCGACCAGGCGGTGGCCAAGCCGGCGGCCACCTTCGACGTGGCGGCGCTGCAGAAGATCCTGGACGGCAGGCAGGCGCCGGTCCGCCGGCGGGTCAGGGCACTGCTGCGCGACGCCGACTTTCGCTACCGCTACGAGATCGACCGCGCCACCTACCGCGCGCAGGTGCTGAGCTGGTGTAAGAAGCTCGCCGGCAAAGGGCTGGGCTCCTTGGCTTACCCTGCCGAATTCGGCGGCGAAGACAACGTCGAAGGCGCCATCGCCACTTTCGAGACCCTCGCCTTGCACGACACCAGCATGGTAATCAAGTTCGGCGTCCAGTTCGGCCTCTTCGGCGGCAGCATCTTGCACCTCGGAACCGAGAAGCACCACGCCAAGTACCTGGCCAAGGTCGGCAGCCTCGAACTGCCCGGCTGCTTCGCCATGTCCGAAACCGGCCACGGCTCCAACGTCCGCGACCTGGAGACCACCGCCCGCTACGATCCCGCCACCGACGAGCTGGTGATCAACACCCCTTCCCCGGAGGCACGCAAGGACTGGATCGGCAATGCCGCACTGCACGGCCGCATGGCCACCGTCTTCGCTCAACTCGAAGTCGGCGGCGAGAGCTACGGTGTCCACGCCATCCTGGTACCGATCCGCGATGAGGCCGGCGAACCGATGGCCAACGTGCGCATCGAGGACTGCGGCCACAAGGTGGGCCTCAACGGCATCGACAACGGCCGCTTCTACTTTGACCAGGTGCGCGTCCCGCGGGAGAACCTGCTCGACCGTTTCGGCGCGATCACCCCGGACGGTCAGTATTCGAGCCCGATCGCCAGCGACTCGAAACGCTTCTTCACCATGCTCGGCACCCTGGTGGCGGGCCGGGTCAGCGTCGCCGCCGCCTCCCTATCCAGCGCCAAGAGTGCCTTGACCATCGCCGTGCGCTACGCCAGCCAGCGGCGCCAATTCGGTCCGGCGGAAGGCCCTGAGCGGCAGATTCTCGACTACCGCACCCACCAGCACCGGCTGATGCCGCGGCTGGCCACGGTCTACGCCTACGGCTTCGCCCAACAGCATCTGGTCGACCTCTACGCCCGGCGCACCAGCGAGACAGCCAGGCAAGTCGAGGGGCTGGCGGCCGGCCTCAAGGCGATGGCCAGTTGGTTCAATGTCGACACCGTGCAAACCTGCCGCGAGGCCTGCGGCGGCAAGGGGTATCTGGCCGAGAACCGTCTCGGCCGTCTGCGCGCCGACACCGACATCTTCACCACCTTCGAGGGCGACAACATCGTCCTCTTGCAGCTGGTGGCCCGCAACCTGCTGACCGCCTACCGGCGTCAGTTCGGAGAGATGGGCTTCGGCACCATCATGCGCTACCTCACCCGCCAGGCTTCGGTCGCGGTAGCCGAACTCAACCCGATTATCACCCGCAATACCGACCCCGATCACCTTCGCGACAGCGACTTTCAACTCGCCGCCCTGCGCTACCGCGAGGAGCACTTGCTGTCGACCGTGGCGCGCAGAATCAAGCAACGTCTGGAGTCCAAGATCGACGCCTTCGAGGCGTTCAATCAGGTGCAAAACCATCTGGTTTCACTCTCCAAGGCCTATGTCGAGCGGGTGGTCCTGGAGCAGTTCGTCGCCGGTATCCAGAACTGCGACGACGCCGGGCTGCGCCAGGTACTCTCGCCCCTGCGCAGCCTCTACGCCCTGTGGCGCATCGATGAGGACAGCGGCTGGTTCCTGGGCCAGGGCTACATCGAGCCCTCCAAGGCCAAGGCCATCCGCAAACAGATCAGCGAGCTGTGCGCAGAAGTGCGCCTCCATGCGCTGTCGTTGGTCGACGCCTTCGGCATCCCCGACGAGTTGCTGGCGGCGCCGATCGGTACCGGCTCGTACTTGTAGCGCCGGTCGCTAACGAGTTCGGCCAGCCGCCGCGGACGGCGGGTCGCCGTTCGTGAACCGCCGGCGCGCGGGAAGGTTGATCACTCTCCATTCGGATAGAGCGTTCTATCCAATAGGAGAGTGATAAGCCGAGAGACTCGGCGAGGCCGTAGTGCGGTTTCATCGGCTATTAGCAAGGTTTTTCGGGATTATCGCTCGGCAAATGCCAGTGGCACGTACCTTGCGCTTAGAGAGGGTCGAGCGCGACGAGCGCCGTCGCCAACGCCACTATCTATCAGAAAGGATTTGCCAACCGATGACCCATCTCAACACGCCTGCAATGCGACCCTCTCGAAACAACCTCAACCTCCTCCGAGCGCGAAAACCCGAGCACGCTTTGGTCCGTCTTCGACGGACCGTCCTGGGTCTCGCCACCACTCTTCTGGTGGCCTCGCTGTCCACCACCGCCCCGGCCTGCGCCCAGACCTCGCAGACCGTCGGCGGGATTTCCATCGAGGCTAACTGGACGCAGACCACCAACGGCTGGACCGCCGCCGGCCAGATCAAGGTCGCGAAGCTCGACCTCCAGAAAGCCAGCGCGACCCTGAATGGAAACACCCTCACCGGCACCGCCCAGAGCGTCAACGTGAAGCTGTTCAAAGGCTGCGAATTGAGTTGCGGCTCGGCAGCCTTCGGACTGGCCACCGGCGCCCAGGTGCAGCAGGACGTACCCAAAGCTCCGGTAAAGGGCTCACAGACCTACCTCTATTTTGACGCCAAAGGGACGACCTTCTTGCGGTGCGCCGGCCTCAAGTTCCCTCTCCAGGGCGGTTCCCATTCGCGCTTCTATGTCAACCCCAGCGACCCCTCCTTCTACTTCAAAGCCTCGTCGGTGAACAAGGATCCCTCCGGCGATTCCTTGGCGTCGGCCACGCGCAAGCTGCTGGGAACCGACATCGGCAAGGTCACCGCCGGCGCTTCGGCAAGTGGTTTGATTCCATGGACCGCCACGGCAAAGAACGCCAAGGGAAAACGCAAATCGATGAATGCCCACCTCGTGCTTGGCGGCGACGTCGAATTCAAGGCGGGTCAGATACGCATCGCGGTCAAGAACGGCAGCCAGGCGCTGCGCTTCAACTCGAAACACACGGAGATCAACAGCGCTTGTGTCAGCGGCACGATGTACATTCCCGGCCTGTCGGTTCCTGGAGTCGGCAGTCTTGACCTACCGCTCGGCGACGGCGTGGCCTGCTTGGAGAGTAGTGGCGGCAGCACCCTACTCAGCTTCGATCGACTCTCGGTATCCGCCATGGTCGGCGGCAACGCCTGGGACTCCCTGTCACTGCCCAGCAACGTCGGGAAGATCCTCGACACCTTCGGCAACAAACCACAAGAGCTGACCGGGTACGCCAACCTGTCCGGTACCGGTGCCAAATTCTCCATCCCTGGGAAACCACCGTTGGGACCGTGGAGTGTCGACGGCAACTTGACGATCGGAACCGCGGGGCTCGGCCTCAACGGCAAAACCGACTTCGACGTCGGACCCCTCGATTTCGGTGGGCTGGACGTCGACGCCGACTTCACCAGCAAGAAGACGAGTGCCACCGCCAAAGGTAAGGCCAAACTAGGAATCGACAACGCCAAGATCGATGGCGACTTCACATTGTCGGACAAGAAGCTCTCGGGATCGGGAGACGTGAAGCTCTGGGGAACGAAAGTCAAAGGCGATTTCGACTTCAACGGCTACACATTCAACAAGGCCGACTTGCAGGGCGGCATCAAGGTCAGCCCGGCCAGCGGCAAGCTGAAGCTCAAGGTCACCACCAGCAAGGTCGAGGTCACGGCCAAGGGCTCGCTCAGCCCTTTCGACAGCTTCGACGTCGGCGTCGACAGCAAAGGTTGCTTCAAGACCTCTCTCGGCAAACTCTGCATCTGACCTGCGCATCGAGCCACACCACGAACCAGGAGATCCGATCATGAATGCTTCCAAGGCCACGATCTGGCTGCTGGCAGCCACCTGGATCCTCATCCTTCCCGCCCGCGGACAAGAACTGTCCGGGGGCGGCCCGCGCGCCTTCTCTACCCGCTGCGAGACTTGCTCCCCCGGCGCCGCTCGCCGGCTGCTCGACCACACCGCCGCCCGCGCCGTGATCCTTCTCGGCTACACTCCTGAGGAGGGCCAAGAGGCCGACGCCGGCAAGGGTTCGACCCTGGCTGGGGTGACCACCGCCCGCCACCTCCGAGCCCGTGGGCTAGAGGGCATGCGGAGGCTCGACATCGCCGTGTCGAGACACCCGGTCTCGGGCTACGAGTTCCTGGTCCACGGCGATCTGGAGGTAGACGGCGAGGAGCGGCCCAATCCCGACCTGCCCGAAATCCACCAGCTCCTCGACGAAATGACCACCGCGTTGGCGGCTGATGGCGCCGAGCGTAGTCCCGATTTCGAGGTCGAGGTCATCCAGTTGAGCTTCGTGCAGAGCGACCGGGTCCTCGGTCTGCTCAAGGCGCTCGGCTACACAACGGTCGAATACTCGAAGGAAGAGGCCGAGGGTTCGTACGAGCGCATATTTACCCCGATCCAGGCCGGGGAGTGGATCTTACCGGCCATCGTCAAACTGGAGGACTCGTCCAAGACCAGCTTGCTGCAGCCGGGCGGCGAAGCCGAGGCTACGGAAAGCACCAGCACGGTGCCGCAGATGGGTGGCACCTTTCTGCACGACAGCACCACCTCGGACCCTCTCCAGCGGCTGCTCATCGCCTACGACCCGGACGACCGCGAGTCGTTCGACAAGCTCCTGGCGGTGATCCGCGACCGGCTCGATGTTCCCGCCGCGCAGGTGGTGATCGAAGCGCTGGTCATGCAGGTGAGCCGCAACGCGGTCAGGGACCTCGGCGTCAACTACATGTGGGTAGACGGCCGGAACTCCGCTTCCTTCTCCCGCGACCAGGCGGGCAATCCGCTACCTTTTTCCTACCAATACGACGACGCTTTGCCCGGCGGTCTCAGCCGCTTCATCGCCCGGCTGCACGCGCTGGTCGGCTCCGGTGAGGGCCAGATACTCTCCAACCCTTCCGTGCTGGTGCTCGATGGCCGGCAGGCCCGACTGCAGATTGGCCAGCAAATCCCCGTCGTCACTTCGACCGTCTCCGTGGGGGTAATCGAAGAATCGGTCGAGTACTTCCCGGTCGGCATCGTGCTCAACCTGCGACCGCGGATCAGCGCCGACGGCAGCGAGGTCTCGATGCAGGTCGAAACCATCGTCAGTAGCGTCAGCCAATCCGAAAGCACCCAGGCAGGAGGCACCGACACCCGGATCTTCGTCGCCCCGGTGGTCAGCAACGTGCAGGTGCAGACCTTGGTCCGCGTCGCCGACAATACCCCCTTCGTCATCGGCGGCATGATCATCGAAAGCCTCGACGACCGTAAGCGCGGTCTTCCCGGCCTATCGAAGATCCCCGGTCTAGGAGCACTCTTCCGGCGGCGCGAGAAAAAGAGCTTGAAAAGCGAGGTGCTGATCGTGCTAACACCGCACGTCGTGCGCCAGTATGAAGGCACCGAGAGCCTCGTCGACCCTGCGAACTCTCACGCCTATCGAGTCGTCACCGAGGTGGAAGGGGATCGATGATTCTAGCTAGACGGCTGCGCCGGCAGCAGGTGAGCGATCGAGTTGGCGTAGTAGCGCAGCGCGCGGTGCTCCTCGGGCGCGGCGCGGTAGAGCCCTTCTTCGAGGATCACCATGCGGCGTAGCTCCAGCATGCGCAGCCCGACCGTCACGGCGTAGTCTTGATCGCTGCGCGGGACGTAGATCTGGGCGCCACATGCCTCGGCTTCGGCCATCAAGGCGGCGACCCTCGCCTTGAGTTCGAATTCGGAAAGCTGTTGATCTCCAGCTCGCAGGAAAACGGTGGCGACCAGCGGCACCGGCAGGACCGGGATGACTTCACCGATCGCCCCCATCAGTGTCTTGGCCAACTCACCGACCCGCTCGAAGCGCACCGAGCGCTCCATCTTGCGCGGATCCTCACCCCAGTGTTCGGTCAACCGGCGAAGCGACAGGGGGCGGCCGAAGTTGACGCAGGCATAGCCGAAACGGTGCCAGTTACCGCGCGCCATCAGGCTCAGGTTGCGCAGGACAAAGCGGCAGGTAGTCGCCAAGGCCGGCGCCGGCTTTTCCTTGCGCTTGCCCTCGTCATCCTTGGTGAGATCCAACATCAGGGTGCGGTCTTCCAAGACCCGGTCGTAGTTGATGCCCACCGGCACGAAGACGATGTCGCGCTCGCCCTCAGGGTCGAAGCCGCGCACCATGTAGTCGATGAGGCCCAGCTTCGGCTCGCACAGGGCACCGTCGCGGCTCAAGCCGCCCTCCGGGAAGACCGCCTGGGTCACCCCGCCCGCCGTCGCCATGTGGACGTAGCGTTCGAGAACCCGCCGGTAGAGACCGTTGCGCGATCGGCGGCGCACGAAATAGGCGCCGGTGGCGCGGATCAACGATTGTAGGGGCCAGATGCGCGCCCACTCGCCCACCGCGTAGGACAACGCGGTGCGCTCCGCCGCCAGGTAGGAGACCAGCACGTAGTCCATGTTGCTGCGATGGTTCATCACGAAGACGACGGTCGCCGGCTGTTGGATGTTGGCCAGGCTCTCTTCGTCGGTGTAGCCGAGACGCACCCGGAAGAGCGAGCGCGCCACCCGCCGCGACAGCCAGTAGCCCAACTGGAAGTAGGCGTAGGCGTTGAAGGCCGGGGTGATCTCCTCGGCGTAGCGGCGCACCCGGTCCATGGCCACGGCCCGCGGCACCTCTTCGGCGATGGCGTACTCTTCGGCCGCTTCCAGTACCTGGGGATCGAAACGCAGCCGATCCATTACCACCGCCCGCTTGGTCAGTTTCAGCGGTTGGATACGGATGTGCAGCCGTTGGTTGAGTTCTTCGAGCGCTCGGTTGACCCGGCGGCGCAAGACCCACCGAACGCTGGGCACGAGCAGGCGGTCGAGAAAGGCCCAAACGGCCAGAAGGCCGCCGAGCAGAACAAGCCATAGCGGTAGGGCGACAGTCATCAGCATAGGGAAACTCCGGCTGTTCTACCACAGCGCGCCGCGACTTGATGAGACACGGTGGAACAATTGCCGGTGGAGCTACGTAGTGATGATGAGGAAATAACCGAGGAGATCTCGCGCATGTTGACCTTCTTACTCTGGATCCTGCTCTTCATATTCTGCTGGCCGCTGGCTATTCTGGCGGTGATCGCCTACCCCATCGTCTGGCTGTTGCTGCTGCCCTTCCGCCTGCTCGGTGTCGCGGTGGAAGGTGTTTTTCGCTTCCTCAAGGGGCTGATCATGCTCCCCGCCCGAGTTCTCGGCGCCTGACGGAAACGTAGAATCGCCGCAGCCTTGGTAGGATCCTCGGCCGTGGCTGCCCGGCTTCTCTTCTTCGTTACCGAAGACTGGTATTTCCGCTCGCACCGCTTGGCGTTGGGCCGAGCGGCGCTCGCGGCCGGTTTCGAGGTGACTCTGGCAACGCGGGTCTCCAGCTACCAGCAAGAGTTCGAATCGGAGGGGTTTCGGGTCGTGCCGTTGCGCCTCAAGCGAGGGGGGCTGGGACCGCTCGATGAGCTGCGCTCGATGATCGAACTGTGGAAGATCCTGCGCCGCGAGCGACCCGATCTGCTGCACAACGTGGCCCTCAAGCCGGTCCTCTACGGCTCGCTGGCCGGGCGAATGGCCGGCGTACCGGCGATCGTCAATGCCGTCACCGGCATGGGCTTCCTGTTCAGCAGCGACCATTCCCTCGCCCGGCGCATCCGACCGGCACTCTGGTTCGCCCTCAAGCTGCTGCTGCGCCGCGAGCGGATCGAGGTCATCGTCCAGAACAACGACGACCGGGCCTTGATCGGCCAGATCGCCAAGGAGGAGCGCATCCACCTGATCCGGGGCTCGGGGGTCGATGTCGATCACTATCGGCCGCTGCCCGAACCGCCGGTCACAGCCGGCAGCCCGTTCACCATCGCCCTGGTGGCTCGCATGCTGGAAGACAAGGGAATCCGCGAGCTGGTCGAAGCGGTGGAGATCTTGCGCCGGCAGGGAGAGCCGGTGCGCACCATCCTCGCCGGCCCTCTCGATCCGGAAAACCGCGCCGGCCTCGCGGCGCGGACGGTCCAGGGCTGGCAAGAGAGCGGCCTGGTGGAATGGTGGGGCGCGGTGGACGACGTGCGCGAAGTCTGGCGCCAAGCCCACCTCGCCGTCCTCCCCTCCTACCGCGAAGGGCTGCCCAAGAGCCTGCTCGAAGCCGCCGCCTGCTCTCGTGCGATGATCGCCGCCGACGTGCCCGGCTGCCGCGAGATCGTCATCGATGGCCAGACCGGCCGCCTGGTACCGGCACGCTCTTGTCAGCCCCTGGCGCGGGCCATCGCCGAACTGCGCGACGATTCCGCGCTGCGAGCTCGTATGGCCCTGGCGGCGCGCAAACTGACCGTCGGCGCCCTTTCGCAAGCGGCGGTCAATCGCCAGACCCTCGAGCTCTATCGCCGTCTATCGCCGGGTGAGCGCTAGTGGGCGACACCGTCCTAGTCACCGGCGCCAGCGGCTTCGTCGGCAGGGCAATCTGCGCCCGTCTGATGGAAGCGGGGTTCAAGGTCGAGGGTTGGTACCGGTCCCACCCGCCCCCCGCCGCCTCCCGCAAGGTCCAGGTCGATCTCACCGCGACCTTGCCCGCGGCCCCCGCCCAACCGATCCGAGCGGTGATTCACACCGCCGCCGTGGCCCACGCGCGGCCTACACCACAGCTTCTCCAGCGGCTGGAGGCGGTCAACGTCGGCGGTACGCGCAGGATGCTCGCCTGGGCCGCCGCCGCCGGAGTCGAGCGTTTCATCTTCCTGTCGAGCATCAAAGCGCAGGGCGCACCTGCCCCCGGCGTCATCGGCCGCGAGAGCGACCCTCCGCAGCCGGAGGGAGTCTACGGCGAGGCCAAGCTGCAGGGTGAGGCGTTGGTAGCCGACTGGGCGGCGAGTGGAGAGCGATGCGGAATCGCTTTGCGCCTACCGCTGGTCTACGGTCCCGGCGTCGGCGGCAATGTGGAGAAGATGGCTCGCGCCGCCCGCCGTGGTCTGTTGCCTCAGATCGGGGATGGCTCCGCCTTGCGGAGTCTCATCTCGGTGGGCAACGTGGCCTCGGCTGTTGCCACCGTGGTGCACTCGGAATCCCTGGAGCCGGCCATGCACACCTACCTGCTGACCGATGGCAGACCCTATTCGGTCGCCGAGTTGGGCCGCGCCCTGGCCCGGGCGAGTGGGCGCAAGGTCCATCATCCGCGCCTGCCGCTCACCGTCGCTCGCCTCCTCGCCCAGGCCGGTGATCTCGGAGAGCGCATCCTGCGCCGGCCGCTGCCCTTTTCTTCCGAGGTACTGGCACGGCTGGCGACCGACGCAACCTTCTCCAGTGAGCCCTTTCAACGCGACTTCGGTTGGCGACCCGAAGGCCAGTTCACCGATCACGCGAAGGCGATCCTCGCCGCTCTGGATCCCTCCTCGCCTCGCGACGACCGGACAAATATGCTATAAACGCATTATTCACTATCGTGACCCTCGCACGGAAGGCCGGACGAACGAATCATCTCCCCAAAACGTACCCAGCTACAGCGCGAGGCTGAGTTGGCACCTGAGTTTGATCGAGGGAGTGGGGACTCCTAGGAGGACGGCGGTGAGAAACGGGCAACGGCGGCAGCGTTCCACACGGTCGCGGTCGTATCGGGTGGCGGCATTGGGCGGTCTATTCGCTCTTCTTCTACCCGCCGCCCAGTACGGCCAGACGCTCAAGACCGAGTTTGCGCTGCCCGCCGCCGCGGAGTGCGAACAGACGCTCTCCTCACTGGCAGGAGCCGCCGATGGCTCGTTTCTCGCCGCCTGGTCCTTCTCTTGTTCGGCGACTGGAAAGGTGGACTCGGTCGCCCGGGCCTTCCGGGCCAACGCCACGCCCGCTTCCGGCGACATCCGCCTCAACCAGTTCTCGGACGGCCTCCAACTCTCGCCCAGCGTCGCGACTCGTGCCGGCGGCGGCTACGTCGCCGCCTGGACCAGCCGCCCCTTGTCGCTCACCGATCCGCCTCAAGACAGCTCCGGCGGTGGCATCTTTGCCCGCTTGCTCGATCGGCGGGGAGTGCCGCAGGGCGATGAGTTTCAGGTCAATACGACGACCGCGGGTAACCAGCAACACCCGATCGCCGCCAGCCACCGGCGGGGCTTCTCCATTCTCTGGGCCACGGCGCCGGACAACACCCCGCCGGCGACCTTGCCGGGACTTTACTTCCAACGTTACGATTCCGCCGGCAACCGGCAAGGCGACGAGCGGTTGGCGATGGGCCTGCCCACCTTGCTCACCGCCCCCCGGAGCTACGATCTCGCCCATGCCGAAGACGGCGGATTCGCCGTCGTCTTCAGCGCTTCGTCCGCCACCGGCTTCGACGTCGGAATCCGCCTCTTCGCCCCCGATGGAACCGCCTACTCGGCCGGTGCGAAGGTCAATGTCGAGCCGGGCCACCGCCTGGCCCCGGAACCGAAGGTCGCCGCCCTCTCGGACGGCCGATTCGTCGTGGTTTGGCGACGGGACGGCCATCTTCTGGCGCGGATCTATCTTCCCGACGGATCTCCGGCCGGACCGCCCCGACCCCTGGTCCACAAGCAGCCCACACTCTACGCACACCAGGTCGCGGCGGACCACCACGGTGGTTTCACCGTCGCCTGGACTCAGCTCGACACCGGCAATGCCACACCCGCTCGCTCCGCCATCTTCGCGCAACGATTCGACCCCGCCGGCCAACCACGCGAGCCGCGCATGCGCATCGACCGCTTGAGCGAACTCGACCCCGAAGCACCGCAACTGATCGAAGGGCCGCGGGGAGGGCTGATCACCGCCTGGACCAGCTACCCCAAACCGACCGCCGGCAGCGCGTCCGCTCCGCGCCGGCCGCTCGACGCCACGCAACACGGCGCCGGCAGAGTCCTCGCCCGCAGAGTCGGGCGTACCTGCGAGGCCGCGGACGTTCTTTGCCTGCGCAACGACCGTTTCTCAGCCGAGGTCACCTGGCGCGACCCCTACAATCGGCGCTCCGGAGTCGGCCGATCGACCGCACTGACCACCGACTCCGGCGCCTTCTGGTTCTTCGATCCCGACCGGCTGGAGCTCTCGGTCAAGGTGCTCGACGGCACCGAGATCAACGGCCACTTCTGGGTCTTTTACGCCTCACTGACCAACGTCGAGTTCGATCTCGCGGTGACCGATCGGCAGAGCGGAGCGGTGGTCAGATACCACAACCCCCCCTTCCACTTGTCCAGCCGCGGCGATACCCGCGCCTTTGGCAAGGTGGCCAAAGAATCACCGATTCTCTTCGCCCCCAGCCTCAAGGAGAGAGTTGTCGACCGAGCCGCGGATCAACTTCTCCAACCCACGAATGCGGAGTCGCACCTCACGCTGCAAGAGCGATTCACCGCCCGGGTCAGTTGGGAAGATCCCTACCGCCTGCGCTCCGGCGAAGGCCAGGCGGTCCCCATCACGCAGAGCACCGGAGCCTTCTGGTTCTTTGCCCCTAACAACCTCGAACTGCTGGTCAAGATCATCGACGGCCGAGCGATCAACGGCAAGTACTGGCTCTTCTACGCCTCACTGACCAACGCGCGCTTCACCCTCACGGTGACCGACAACCTGACCGGCAAGAGCCATCGCTACGAGAATCCGGCCCGCGAGTTCGCCAGCCACGCCGATACCGAGGCCTTCTAGAGGCCCGGCATCTAGGAGGGCTGGTACCCTTCGGGCACCCAAGCCAAGGAAACCCGTTTGACCTGGACGTCGGTGCGCCGTGGTTTGAGGACCGCGGTTTCCAGCTCTTCGGCCAACGGGTCGAACCGTTCGGCGACCTCCTCGATCTCACGCTCCAACTTCAGTTCCAGCTCCTCCAACCGCTGGCGCTGCGCCTGCAAGTCTTGCTCGGCCCGAGCCACGTCCTGCTTTTCCTTGGCACCCCGTGTCGCGCTGCGCAGCGCCGTGGTGGCTCTGCCGACGCTCGAAGCCCGTCCGCGGACGAAGAGGGCCGACATCGCCGTAGCGCCGACCGAGATCCAGGTTTGCATCTTCTGGCTCTTCGCCTGTTCGGACTCGCGTTCCACCTTCTGCTCGGCCTTGCGCACCCGTTCCTCCTGGGTCCGCAGCTTCGAGGCGAACTTGTCGCGCAGCCGCTTCTTCTCCTCATCGCGCCGCTCGCGGGCCAGATCGCGCAGCCGAATGCGGAAGTCGCGCTCGCTCTCCCCCGGCTCTGAGATTGCCCCAAAGGTCGGGCTCTTGAGCAGTTCGAAACGCCGTTGATGGTAAAGCGCATCGGCGTAGTGCTTGCGCCAGCTGCTGTAGCTGCGCTCCTTGCCGGCGGCAGCGGGAAGCGGAGCGAACCGGGCACCGGCCAGCGGGTCGTCGAGACAATCGCGGTCCGGCTCAAAGCCGGTCGCCGAGAGATCTTGGGCCGAATACCAGTCCGCTTCGGCGTCGCTCAAGGGAAGTAAATGGTAGACCTCCTCCACATGCTGCACGCCGCTCTTGCGATCCGCGAAGTGGACCCGGGCCTCGCCCAGCAGAGCCGGTTCATAGCGAAGTTGGGGCTGCCCCACCTCGCGTTCGATGAGAAAGCGCTGAGCGATACCCGGCGGTAGAACCGGTCGTGCGACCGCCGCCAGCGTCGCGGGCGGTGGAGATACCGCCACCGGCGCCGATCTCGCCGCCGGCTCACCAGCCCGTCCGGCGGCGGGCGGTGCCGTCGACTCCACCTCTTCGCTCCGCCGCCCGGCCATCAACTTCTTGATCTCGCTACGGGTCACCGGGCCGCGCAGGTAGGACATCGCCCAGCGGGTGTGGAAGAGCACAGGCTCCTCTTCGTGGACGTTGTGGAGCAGGAAGACTCGCTTGCCGAGACCGGCCAGGGTTTGCTCCATCGCCTGGCGGTCGAACTTACCGCCACCGGCGGCCGAGGCCCCCTCCAACCCCTCCAGGACCCGCATCTTGTCGCGCTCGGTCTGTAGCCGGCCGAGAAACCAGGTGCCGGCGTTCGACAAGGCTTTGTAGTCGAGATCGGCGGGGTTCTGGGTGGCCAAGACCACTCCCAGGCCATAGGCACGGGCCTGCTTGAACAGGGTCAGCAACGGCTTCTTCGACGGTGGCTCGGCGACGGGAGGGAGGTAGCCGAAGACCTCGTCCATGTAGAGCAGCGCCCGCAGGCTGGTGGTGCCGGTGCGCCCGCGCATCCAGCCCACCGTCTCGTTGAGCAGCAGGGAGACGAAGAACATCCGTTCCTGCTCGGAGAGATGGGCGATCGAGAGCACCGCCAGCCGCGGCCTGCCATCGGCGGTATAGAGCAGTCGGTCGATGTCCAGCGGCTCCCCCTTCATCCACGCCGCCATGCCGGGAGAGGCCATCAGGTTGTTGATCGAGATGGCCAGCTCGAAGCGCTCCTTCGCCGGGTAGAAACTGTCGAGGTTCATCACTCCCACCCGCTCGAAGGGCGGATTCTGGATCAGCTGGATCAGGCCGGGCAGATCGAGATCCTGCCCCACCTGCCAGCGATCGGCGAACAGGTTGGAGAGCAAGATGTGCTCTTTGCTGCGCAGCGGATCGGCCTCGATACCGAGCAGCCCCAAGAGGCTGGTGGCGAGTGTCTCCACCCGGTCGCCCAGCAGGTCGCTGTCTTCCAGGATCTCCGCCTTGGGCGCGGCCAAGGAACCCAAGATCGAGATCGGCACCCCAGCCTCGCTCCCCGGTGTGTAAATGGTCACTTCCGCCGCGCGGCGCAGCCGGCGGATGCGCTCGCCATCCTGATCCCACTTGGCCAAACCGCCGCGCCAAAGATCGGCCTGCTGGGCGGCGAACTCGGCGAGCGAAAGCCCTTTGCGCTCCGCCTCGCCTGGGTCGACCCAGGGCTCGAACTCCCCGGCGCTGAGTTCCGGGAAGGTGAACAGGAGGTTGCCCATATCCCCTTTCGGATCGATGATCAGCGCCGGAACGCCGTCGATCGCCGCTTCTTCGAGCAGAGAGACGCACAGCCCCGTCTTGCCGCTGCCGGTCATCCCCACGCAAACGGCGTGGGTCAGCAGATCCTGCGAGTCGTAGAGCAGCGGCCCGTCGACCGTCTCCCCCTTCTCGGCATTCCAGGGCCGGCCTAGATAGAAGGCCCCCATCTTTTCGTACATCGGCAGGGAATCAGCCACGCTCTCTCCTCCACAGGGTTGAATGGGCCGAAGTCTACCAAGCCCTCGGATCGAGATCGTAAGGCAGATCGGTGAGCTTCTCCGGCCCTTCGGGGCCGAGGAATATCTCATCTTCAAGCCGGATGCCGAACCCGGCTTCAGGGTCGTAGAGACCCGGCTCGATGGTGATCAGATCGCCGGTTTCGAGTAGCCCTTCCGCCCCCGCCTCGCGGCGAAAGCTCGGGTACTCGTGCAGTTCGAAACCGACACCGTGGCCGAGATTGTGGACGTAGCCGCTCTCGGTGCCCGGATCGGTCAGCGGAGTGGCGTAGCCGTCGGCCTTGAGCAGGCTACAGGCGGCGTCCTGCAACGAAAAGGCCCGCAACGCCTTCCCGTCGCCGCGACCGCGCAGCTTGGCGTCGATGCGTTCGAGGACCCGCAGCAACGAACCATGGGCGGCGGCCAGCGGCTCCGGGGGCCTGCCCACACAGAAGGTCCGGGTGCAATCGGCGTAGAGCCAGCCGCGCGGGTAGAGGTCCACCACCAGGGACTCATCGGGGCGCAAGATACGGCCGTCGGTGCCCGAGTTGTGGGGGACGGCCCCTTCCTCCGCCGGCGCGATGATGTTGCCCACCGGCTGCTCCAGGTCGAATGCGGCCAGGGTGCGCGCCACCTCCATGCGCAGCCGGCCGACCTTCAAACGCTCGCCCTGTAGCCACAGTTCCCCTTCGCGGGCCTCGCTGGCGGCGAGCAATTCCGCCACCCGGCGCATGGCGGTGGCGGTTCCCGCCGCCACCCGGCGCGCGGCGCGCAGTTGCCGGTCGTTCTTTCTCTTGCGCGCCTGCCGCGCCAAGGCGGCCCCCGAGACCAAGGTCCAGCCTTGCCGTTCCAAGGCTCGGGCCGCGGCGTGCACTTCGCCCACTTCGCCCTGGCCGGCAAGAGCGATCCGGCACGGTTCGAGGCCGCACTCCTCGAAGGCGAGGGAGAGCACCTTGGCCAGCGCCGCCTCGCCGGTCGGCAACTCCCGCCACCAGCGAGTCACCTCGAGCACTTCGGGAGTCAGCAGGACCAGCCCTGTCGCCGCCGCTTCGTCGCGCTCCATCGGCGTCAGGTAGGCCAGTCTGGGTGGCTGCCCCTTCGGGGCGACGACAAAGGCCTGAGTGAGGTGGACCGGCCCCACAAAGGAGGCCAGGTCCGGGTCGCGAGCGGAGGAACCGACCACCAGCAAAGCCTGGCAGCCCAGTTCCTCCAGTCCTATGTCGACAGCCGCTCGCGCGGCTGCGATCACAGGTTGCGCTCGATGAAACTCTGGAAATTGGCTTTCGGCGCGGCGCCGACCATGCGGTCCGCGACCTCACCGTTCTTGAACAGAGCGAAGGCGGGAATGCCCTGGACGCCGTACTTGACGGCCAGTTCCTGGTTGTGGTCGACGTTGACCTTGGCGATGCGGACTTTGCCCTCCATCTCATTGGCAATCTCGTCGAGGATCGGCGCCACCATCCGGCAGGGACCGCACCACTCGGCCCAGAAGTCGACCAGCACCGGCTGCTCTGAATTCTGAATCTCGCTGTCAAAGTTCTCGTTGGTCAGTTCGACGATCTTGTCGCTAGCCATTGCTACCTCTCCTCGCAAGGGGAATTATCTGGGTTGTGAGCTTTACGCTCCATCCATTAAACGTCGCCGGGCCGAAAAGTATTCTCGCGTCGCCTCCACGTCGCGGCGAATCTGTGCCGAGAGATCCATCACGCTGGGGAAGATCCGTTCTTCTCGCAGCCGTTTGTTGAAAGCGAGTTCCACCCTCTGTCCGTAGACATCGGCCTGAAAGTCGAGAATATGACTTTCTACGACCTGGCGGTAGTTCTCGTACACCGTCGGTCGGGTGCCGATGTTGGTGACGCTGTCGAAGGTCGCCGGGAAACTGGGCAGCTCGACCCGGGTGGCATAGACACCGTCCATCGGCAGCAGCTCGTTGTCGACTTCCAGGTTGATGGTCGGCCAGCCGAGCCGCTGCCCCATCCGATCACCGCGGGCGATCGTACCCTCGACGCTGTAGCAGCGGCCGAGCATCTCGCAGGCCGCCTCGACCTCACCCGCGGCCAGGCTGCGGCGAATTCGCGTGCTCGAAATGGCCTCTCCCTGATAGAGAACCTCCTCGACGCCGTGGGCTTCAAAGCCCTCCTGTGCGCCGACACGCTTGAGCAACGCCAGATCGCCTTCCCGCTGGTGGCCGAAGACGAAACTGGTGCCCACGTAGATCTCCCGTGCTTGCAGTCTTGCGTGCAAGAAAGAGCGAACGAAATCCTCGGCCGGGGTGCGAGCGAAAGCCTCGTTGAAGCTCACTTGCAGTACCGCGTCCAGTCCGATCTTCTCGAGCAACTTGGTTTTCTGCTCGCTGGTGACCAACTGGACCGGAGCGGCATCGGGCCGCAAGACCGAAACGGGGTGCGGCTCGAAGGTGACCAAGACCGCGCTCAGCCCCTCGCTACGAGCCCGCGAGACGACCTTGTCGAGGATCGCCGCCTGGCCACGGTGGATTCCGTCGTAGTTGCCGATGGTGGCGATGGTGCCGGTGGGCAGGTCCGAGGCCCTGGCCGCATCATGAACGATGTCCATCTACCGCCTACCCGCCGACTTCCGTCGAGATCGGCGGCGAGAGTTCGGCCGGGAACTCCGCCGAGATCGCTCGGATGACTGCCGGTGCGTCCGCCGGGCCAACGATGCGACCGACCAGATCATCGGCGTAGGCGTCGGTGATCTCGACCTCGGCGAAGGTCGACGCCGGTGCTTCGCCATCGTTGATCAGAATGCGGCCGTCGATCGAGGGTGCCATCCCTGCATGGCGTCCTTCGAGTAGATGCTCGGTCTCCGGCGAGACGCCCTCCACCAGGACCTCCATCACCCTGCCGACCAGCCGCCGGCGTTGCGCCAGGGCGATCGGCTTCTGTTCCTCCAACAGACGTTCATGGCGCAGGCGGGCCGTGGTCTTGGGCACCCGTGCCGCTAGCTGCGCCGAGGGTGTGTCCTCCTCGGCGCTGTAAACAAAGCCTCCCAGGTGATCGAAGCGCGCTTGGCGCACGAAGTCGAGGAGGTGTTCGAAGTGCTCCTCCTCCTCACCGGGGAAGCCGCAGATGAAGGTGGAACGCAGGAAGAGGTCGGGCACCAACTCACGGGCCCGGTCGATGATCGCCCGGTAGCGCTCGGCACTACCGCCGCGCTTCATGGCGCGCAGGATGTCGGGGTGGCTGTGTTGCAGCGGCATGTCGAGATAGCTGTTGAAACGCTCTTCGGCCCCCATCAGCGCCAACAGCCCTTCATCGAGGGTGGTGGGATAGGCGTAGAGGAAGCGGATCCATGGAATCGAAGTATCGCGCAACAGCCGTTCGACCAACCGCTCAAGGCCGTCACGACCGAGGCCGAGATCCTCACCGTAGCGGGTGGTGTCCTGAGCGATCAGGCACAGTTCCTGAACCCCCGCCGCGTGTAAGGACTGAGCCTCCGCCACCAGACTATCGATGGTGCGACTGCGGAATTGCCCCCGCCAGACCGGGATGGCGCAGAAGGTGCACGGGTTGTTGCACCCTTCGGCCACTTTCAAGTAGGCATGGCCGCGGGTGGTCAGCACCCGCTTGGCGGTGTGATCGAAGACCATGTGCGACGGTTTGGGAGGGGTCGGACCGCCACCGATGCGCACCACCTCCCCCGCCCGTTTCAAATCGTCGAGACCGATGAAGCCGTCGATCTCGGGGATCGCTTCGGCCAGCTCTTCGCCGTAGCGATTGACCATGCAACCGGCGACCAGCAGCTTGTTGACCGTGCCGTCGCTCTTCGCCTGGGCCACCTCGAGAATCGTGTTGACCGACTCCTCTTTGGCCTCCTCGATAAAGCCGCAGGTGTTGACGATGACGGTCTGAGCCTCTTCCATCTGCGCCACGACCTGGTAGCCCTCCTCGCCCAGCTGACCCAGGATGATCTCGGAGTCGACGAGATTCTTGGCGCAACCCAGGCTGATCATCCCTACACGGGTAGCCGGGACCTTGGGGCGTCGCTCCATGGGCGGGAGTCTACCCGGTTTCGTCCCGCCGCGGCAGCCACCGCGCGGACAGGTGAAACAATGACTCCGCTGCGCGCGTAGCCTGGTGCAGAACCTGAAATTCGGCTTCGGCTCCGGCGAGGAGTATTGGAGAGAGATGAGAAAACCGCTGATTTCGTCTTTGGTCGTCGTGGCCACGCTACTACCGCTGCACGGCGCACAGGCGGCCGGCCCTCCCCGGGCGCACGCCATCGAGAATGTACGCATCGTGGTCGCGCCCGGCCGGGTGATCGACTCTGGAACCGTGGTGATCCGCAACGGCCTGATCGAGGCTGCCGGCACCGCGGTCGCCACTCCCGCCGACGCCCGAGTTTGGGACGGCGAAGGGTTGACCGTCTATCCGGGGTTGATCGAGTCTTACAGCCGGCGCAGCTGGCCGCAGCCGGAGGCGGACCCAGACTCGGCCGATGCGACTCCTCAGCCTCCCGCCGACGGCCACGACAATGTGTTGGTACAGCCCCAGCGGGATTTGACACCCTTCGCAGCCGATGAGGCCCGGGCGCGTAAGCTGCGCGCCGCCGGCTTCACCACCGCCCTGGCCGTACCTGGCGATGGCCTGCTGCGCGGCGAGGCGGTTCTGCTCAATCTCGGCGAGGGCGACCTGCGGCACAATCTGCTGCGCCGCCATGTTGCCCAGGCCGCAGCCTTCGCCACCCATCCCGGCGGCGACTATCCCAACTCTTTGATGGGCTCGGTGGCGCTCTTTCGCCAGACCATGCTCGATGCCGCCTGGTACTCCGAAGCACAGGCGGCCTTCTCCGCCAACCCCCGGCAGGAGCGGCCCGCTTTCAACAGCGCCCTGGCGGCGCTGGCGCCGGTCGTTGCCGGTGGCCACCCCCTCCTCTTCGAGACCGACGACGTCACCGACACCCTGCGCGCGGCGCGGCTACTGGGCGAGTTCAAGCTGAACGCCATCTTGATCGGCAACGGCGAGGAATACCGCCGCTTGGAGGCGGTGAAGGCGACCGGCCTGCCGCACATCCTGCCGATCAGCTTCCCCGCCGCGCCGATGGTCAAAGCCGACGACGACCTCTCCGTCGACCTCTCCACGCTGCGCCACTGGGACCGGGCCCCCGACAACCCCGCACAACTGTTGGCCACCGGGCTCACCGTCGCCTTCTCCACCCACGGTCTCAGCGATCCGGCGAAGATCTACGGCCATCTGGCCAAGTCGATCGAGCGCGGCCTCTCGGCCGACGCGGCGCTGGCCGCCCTGACCACGGCTCCGGCCAAGATGCTGGGAATCGCCGATCGAGCCGGCACGGTGGAAGCGGGCAAGATGGCCAATCTAGTGGTGGTCGAAGGCGACTTGCTCGTCGACAAGCCGAAGATCCGGGCCGTCTGGATCGACGGACGGCGCTTGGAGATCAAAGAGACCAAACCACCCGAAGTGACGCCGAACGGAACCTGGGAGGTGACCATCCTGGGAGGTGGTCAGGAGTTCGTCGTCAGTATGGAAATCGAAGGCGAAATCGACGATCTCAGCGGCAAACTCCTAGCCCAAGGCGCCACCCTGCCGATCAGCAGTGCCGAGGTCTCCGGCAAGATCCTCACCGTCGTCTTCGACAGCACTCCGGTCGGTATGCCGGGAGAGATCAACATGAGCTTCAATATCGATGGCGACTCCGCCAGCGGCAGCGGGATGAGTCCGCAAGGTCCGTTCACGCTGAAAGCCGTGCGCACCGCCGGGGGCCCCGGCCTTCGCCGACTGGCCGCACAGGGGGTGAACCGATGAGCCGACACAACAAGATCCTGCCCGCGACGTTGACGGCCGCATCCTTCGTCGTCGCAACTCTCGCCGCCGTTTTCTTCACCGCCACGCCCTCGCACGCCGGCGGCTTCGAACCCGCCTCCTGGCTGGCCGAAACCCCGCCGCAGCCGAAGGTCCTCCTGGTGCGCGACGCCACCATCTGGACCAGCGGTCCGCAGGGCCGGCTCGACCATGCCGATCTGCTCGTCCGTCAGGGCAAGATCGCCGCCGTGGGTCGCCACCTCAGCGCTCCCCGCGGAGCCCTGATCATCGATGCCGGCGGCAAACACATCACCGCCGGGCTGATCGACTGCCACTCTCACACGGCGATCGAAGGCGGAACCAACGAGGGGACCCACATCACCACCGCCGAGGTGCGCATCGAAGATGTGCTCAATCCGGACGCCATCGACATCTACCGCCAACTCGCCGGCGGCCTGACCGCCGCCAATATCCTCCATGGCTCCGCCAACTCCATTGGCGGGCAAAACGCCGTGATCAAGCTACGCTGGGGAGCCACCGCCGGCGAGCTGGTGCTGGCCGGTGCACCGCCAGGGATCAAGTTCGCCCTCGGCGAGAACCCGAAGCAGAGCAATTGGGATGACCTCGACGAGCTGCGCTACCCGCAGACCCGTCCCGGTGTCGAGCAATCGATCCGCGAGCGCTTCACCGCCGCCCATGACTACCAGCGAGCTTGGAAGGACTACCGGGCCGGCCGAGAGGGCTCGCGGATCCCGCCGCGCCGCGATCTCCAGCTCGAAGCCTTGGTCCAAGTCCTCGCAGGCGAACGGTTAGTCCACGCGCACTCCTACAGAGCGGACGAGATTCTGATGCTGATCCGGCTGGCCGATGAGTTCGGCTTCACCGTCGCCAGTTTTCAGCACGTCCTCGAAGGGTACAAAGTCGCCGACGAGATCGCCGCCCACGGTGCCGGCGCCTCGACCTTCAGCGACTGGTGGGCCTACAAGTTCGAGGTCATCGACGCCATCCCCTACAACGGTTCCCTGATGGCCGATCGCGGCGTGGTCGTCTCGTTCAACTCCGACGACAACGAACTCGCCCGCCGGCTCAACCTGGAAGCGGCCAAGGCGGTGCGCTACGGCGGTACGAGCGAGAGCGAGGCGCTGAAGTTCGTCACCCTCAACCCGGCGATTCAGCTCAAGGTCGACGACCGAATCGGCTCGCTGGAGAAGGGCAAGGACGCCGACTTCGTGATCTGGAGCGGCCATCCGCTCTCCACCTACTCGCTCGCCGAACAGACCTGGATCGACGGCAGAAAGTACTTCGACCGCGAGCAGGATCTGGCCAGCCGCGAGGCGATCGCCGAGGAGCGGGCGGCTCTGCTCGCCAAGGTCAACGAGGAATCCGAGGGGAGCTCCGACGCGGTGGACGGAGAGGAGGGCGAAGAGGCAACGCCCAGCGACGCGGAGGAAGAAGAAGAGACCGAGGCCGGCGAAAGCTCCGCGGAGCCGCCGAGCACCGACCCACCGCCCTCGGCCACCGCCCTCGACATCGCCTTTCGAGGCTTGAAGGATGTTCTCACCGGCGCCAGCAAGGAGAATCGATAATGTCGCTCCACCCGACCCCCCGACCCTCTCGCTCCCATCGTCGCGGGCTGCTCGCAGCGACGGCGCTTCTCCTCATCGCGTCCTGGCAACCGGGGACCGCCACGGCCCAGCCCGTGGCCTACGTCGGCGCCACCGTACATCCGGTCAGCGCTCCCGCCATTGAACACGGGGTGCTGGTCGTCGATGGTGACACCATCCTCGCCGTCGGCGACGCCGCCACCGCCATCCCCAGCAATGCGACGCGCGTCGACTTGAGCGGCAGCCACCTCTACCCCGGCTTCATCCATCCGCTCTCCCAACTCGGTTTGATCGAGATCGACAGTGTGCGCGGCACCGACGACACCACCGAGATCGGTGAGAACAACGCCAATCAGCGGGCCGAAGTGGCGGTCAACGCCGATTCGCGCCATCTACCCGTCGCCACTTCGGGTGGCGTCCTCACCGCCCACGTCGTCCCCGGCGGCGGCACCTTCAGCGGCACCTCGGCGGTGCTGCGGCTCGCCGGCTGGAACTGGGAAGAGATGACCCTCTCCGCCCCCACCGCCATGAACCTCCACTTCCCCGCCGCGGCCGGTGGCTCGGCGGACTCTGAAGAGGACGAGGAGAGCACCAGCAAAGCGCTGAGCGAAATCGACCGACTCCTCGACGACGTCCGCGCCTACGCCCGAGCCCGAGAGGCCGCCGAGCAAGGCAAGGGCCCCGCCGTCGACTTCGCCCCCAAGCTGGCGGCGCTGCGACCCGTCCTCGACGGCCAACTGCCGCTATTCATTCACGCCACCGAGCGAGACCAGATCACCGGCGCCCTCGACTGGGCCGAGGAGCAAGAACTAACCCGAATCGTCCTCGTCACCGGCCCCGACGCCGCCTACGTGGCTCCGCGGCTGGCCGAAGCCAAGGTGCCGGTCATCCTCCGCGCGGTCCTCACTCGGCCCGAGCGCAACTGGGAATCCTACGACCACCCCTACACCGCCGCCGCCCGCCTCCACGCCGCCGGCGTCCAATTCGCCATCGCCGGCAACCCCTCTGCCAACGCCAGAAACCTCCCCTTCCAAGCCGCCATGGCCGCCGCCTTCGGCCTGCCCCCAGAGACCGCACTACGCAGCATCACCCTCACCGCCGCCGAAATCCTCGGCGTTGCCGACCAGCTAGGCTCCCTAACCCCCGGCAAACAGGCCACCTTCATCGCCACCACCGGCGACCCCCTGGAAATCCGCACCCAGATCCGACGGGCCTGGATCGCCGGAGTTGAAATCGACCTCAAAGAAGACCCCCAACGCCGCCTCTACGAAAAGTACATCTCCCGTCCAAGGCCCTCGATGTAGATAGTCCAAGGTGGAACCGTGGCGACGGCGAGTTCCCTCAGTGGTACAATAAACCCAACTGGATAAGATCCTTTGGGGATTGGACTATCCAGCCTAAGTCTATTTTCATCAGGATGTTACCCGTGACCGCCGAGCCCTCCGTCCTTTCACCGCCCGTGTCTGAAGACGGTACCGCCTTTGAGCGCCAGCTGGCGGCCTTCCGCCACCGGCTCGACGACCATCTCTCCGCCTTCCTCACCGCCAAGCAGCGAGCCACCGGCGAAGCGACCGGCGAAGCTACGCGGTTGGTCGATGCCATCGGCGACCTCGCCCTGGCCGGCGGCAAACGGCTGCGCCCGGCGCTCGTCTTTCATGCCTACCTCGCCTGCGGCGGCCGAGACGAAACGCGGGTCGACCCCCTGGCCCTGGCCACCGAGCTGCTCCACACATACCTCCTCATCCACGACGACATCATGGATCACGCGCAACTGCGCCGTGGCCGGCCGGCGGCCCACGTCCAGTTCGCCCGCCAGCACCGCGCCGCCGGTTTTCGTGGCGACAGCGCCGACTTCGGCCGCACCATGGCCATACTGGCCGGCGACCTGGCGGCGAGCTATTCGAGCGAACTCTTCGTCACCGCCACCTCCGGCACCGCCAACCAGGGCACCCTCGAAGCCTCCTACTCCGCCATGTGCCAGGAGGTCATCCACGGCCAGTACCTGGAGATTCTGGTCAGTTACCTCGCCAAGCCTTCGCCGGAAGAGCTGGAGCGCGTCCTGCGCCTCAAGTCAGGCCGCTACAGTGTCGAGCGGCCCATCGAGCTCGGCGCGCTGCTCGCCGGTGCCGATGCTGCCACCCTCGCCACCTTGAGCCGCTACGGGGCGGCGCTGGGCGAAGCCTTCCAGTTGCAGGACGACCTGCTCGGCCTCTTCGGCGAAGCGGCGACCGTCGGCAAGCCGGTCGGCGGCGACCTAGCCGAAGGCAAGTTCACCTTCCTGATCCACCATGCCCTCGCCGGCGCCACGCCGGCCGAGCGCCAGGTCCTCGACGAAGTCCGCGGCCATCGCAACGCCTCGCCCGAGGCCCTCTCCCTCGCCGTCGGCGTCATCGAGGCCAGCGGTGCGCGCCAAGCGGTGCGCGACATGATCTCCGAGCGGCTGGAGGTTGCCCGCGACAGCTTGGCCGAACTCGCCTTGCAGGATGAGGGCGCCACCTTCCTGGAAGGGCTGATCGCCTACTCCGAGGAGCGGGAAGAATGAACGCTACGGCGACGGCGACAGCGGCCGTGGAAGAGCGCGACCGCAAGGCCGAACACATCGATCTGGCTCTCGACCGCCGCATGCAGGTCGAACGCCGCTACTTCGACGAGTGGACCTTCACCCACCAGGCCCTTCCCGAGATCGATTTCGCCGAGATCGACACTTCGACCACCTTCCTCGGCAAACCGCTGGCCGCCCCGCTGCTCATCTCCTGCATGACCGGGGGCACCAGCGTCGCCAACGCGATCAACCTCAACCTGGCGGCCGGCGCCGAGCGTCGAGAGATCGCCGTCGGAGTCGGCTCGCAACGCAAGGCGATCGAAGAACCGGCGCAGAGCGCCAGCTTCCAGGTTCGCCAAGTAGCTCCCACCGTGCCGCTGCTCGCCAACCTCGGCGCGGTGCAGTTCAACTACAACTTTGGCATCGAAGAGTATCGCCAGGCGGTGGCCATGATCGAGGCCGACGCCCTGGTCCTCCATTTGAATCCGCTGCAAGAGGCGATTCAGCCGGAAGGGCAACTGAACTTCTCCGGCCTGCTACCCAAGATCGAGGCCATCGCCGGGCAGCTCGAAGTACCGATCGTGGCCAAAGAGGTGGGCAGCGGTCTCTCGGCAGCTACCGGGCGCCAACTGTTGGCGGCCGGCGTCTCCATCCTCGACACCGCCGGCGTCGGCGGCACCAGCTGGGCCAAGATCGAAGCCAGCCGCGCCGAGACCGAGGCGCTCGGCGAGTTGTTCGCCGACTGGGGCATTCCAACCCCGGACTCGATCCGCCAACTCGCCGAACTGCCGGGCGCCACGGTGATCGGCAGCGGTGGCGTGCGCAACGGCCTCGACGTGGCCAAGGCGCTGGCCCTGGGGGCCGACCTGGCCGGCCTCGCCTACCCTTTTCTCGCCGCCGCGACCGAGTCCGCCGAGCGCGTCGCCGAGCGCATCGACCGGCTGGTCCACGAGCTGAAGATCGCCATGTTCTGCCTCGGTGCGCGCAATCTTACCGAGCTTCGCAGGGCGAAGATCGAACGCAAGATCGAACGGAGGTCCTGACGTGAGCCAACCCCGCGATAGCTCCAAGCGGCGACCGCAGCGCCGCCGCGCCAGCGGTGGCGACGGCACGGTCGACAAACACGAAGCACTGGTCCGCGCGCTGGTGTCGGGCGAGATGCGCTTCTACCAGCTGCCGCGCGATCTCGACGCGGACGCCAAGGCAGAGATCCGGCGGCGCGCCTTGGAGCGCATGTCCGGTGCCAACCTCGCCCACGTCGGCTCGTACTCACTCGATTCACAGCGCGCCTCGACCCGCCATTGCGAGAACTTCCTGGGTATCGCGCAGGTGCCGATCGGCGTCGCCGGGCCGCTCACCGTGCGCGGCGATTACATCGACGGCGATGTCTTTGTGCCGCTGGCCACCACCGAAGGCGCCTTGATCGCCAGCATCAGCCGGGGGTGCGCCGCCATTCGTCAGGCCGGAGGTGCTCGCACCTACGTCGAGGACGCCGGCATGACCCGCGCCCCGGTCTTCGCCACCTCGGGCGTCGAACAGAGCCGCGACCTGATGCGCTGGGTGGTCGAGAACGAGGAAGAGATCCGGCGCCTCGCTGAAGGGACCAGCCGCTACTTGCGTTTGCGCGACATCCGCCCCTTTGCCTTCGGCAGCACCGTCTTCCTCCGCTTCCGCTTCGATTGCGGCGACGCCATGGGGATGAACATGGCCACCATCGCCTGCGACCGCATCGTCCACAAGTTGATCGAGCCGGCCACCGGCGTGCGCTGCATCGCACTGTCCGGCAACTACTGCGTCGACAAGAAACCTTCGGCGATCAACTTTCAGGAGGGCCGTGGCAAGCGCATCCACGCCGAGGTGGTGATCGAAGAGCCGGTGTTGAAGCGCTATTTGAAGACCACCGCCAAGCAGGTCGTCGAGGTGCAGTACCGCAAGAACCTCCTCGGCTCGATCGCCGCCGGTTCTCTGGGCTACAACGCCCACATGGCCAACCCGACCGCCGCCTTCTTCCTCGCTACCGGCCAGGATCTGGCCCACGTCGTCGGCGCATCGATGGGCGTTACCAACCTCGAAGAGAGGGACAACGGTGCGCTCTATGCCTCCATCTTTCTGCCCGACCTGCCGCTCGCCGCGGTGGGCGGCGGCACCGGCCTGGAGACCCAAGCCGAGGCACTGGCGCTACTCGGTATTCGCCCCAATCCGGAACGGCCGGGAGAGGCGGTCATGCGGCTGGCGGAGGTGCTCGGCGCCACCGTCCTGGCGGCTGAACTCTCCCTGATGGCGGCCTTCACCTCGCAAGACCTGGCCAGCGCCCACGAGAGGCTGGGCCGCGAACAGAAGACCACCGCCCCCCGGCAGTTACCGGCCACTACACCGCGGTCGCGAACCGAGCCCGAGACGGTGAGAGTGACCACCCCCGGCAAGGTGATCTTGATGGGCGAGCACGCCGCCGTCTATGGCCGCCCGGCGCTGGTCGCCGCTCTCGGCCTACGGCTGACGGCCGAGCTTTCACCTCTCGAGCCGGGCAGCGGCTGTGAAATCGACCTACCCCAGGTGGAGGTGCACGAGGAGATCGAACTCGATGCGCTGATCGCCTACGCCCGGGCAGCTCGCCAGCGCTGGAACGAGTACAGACAGGACCCCAGTAGCCAAGCCTTCGACCAGGTGCGCGGCGACGACCCCGCTCACGTGGTGAAAGTGGCGCTCGGCGAAGCCGCCGAGGCCGCGGCGGCGAAACGGACCGGCAAGCTGCCAGTCCGTCCATTCCGCCTGCGCATCGACTCCGAGCTACCTGTGGGCGGCGGCATGGGCAGCTCCGCCGCCACCGCGGTAGCCACCATCGCCGCCTACTACGAGTTCGCCAGCGTCGATCTGGAACCGCAGGAGCTACTGCACCTCTCCCTCGAAACGGAGCGCCGGCAGCATGGTCAACCCTCCGGAATCGATGGCGCGGCGGTGGTGCACGGCGGCCTGGTCTGGGCCCGGCGCGACTTGACCGGAGGTGTCCAACTCGATCCTCTGGAGCCCAGTTCACCTCTGCTGTCAAAGCTACGCCTCTTCTCCTCGGGCGTGCCCAACGAGTCCACCGGTGCGGTGGTCGCGGCGGTACGAGCCCAGATCGACGCCGACCCCCTGCGCTTCGAGGACCTCTTCGACCGCATGGAGCGCGCCACCTGGGGGCTGCGTCAAGAGCTTGCCAGGCAAAGGGAGAACCCCTTGCGCATGATCGCGCTGCTGCGCCAGTACCAGTCTTGCCTGCAAGGTCTGGGCGTGGTTCCCCAAGCCACCGAAGAGTTGGTGAGGCAGATCGAGGAGCGGGGAGGTGCGGCCAAGATCTCCGGCGCCGGCGCACTCACCGGTCAAGGAGCCGGCTCGCTGCTGGTCTACCATCCGTCGGCGGAGGAGATCGATCGCTGGACCTTCCTCAAGGGGCTGCCCCGCTACCCGGTGCGTATCGGTGCGCAGGGACTACGACGGGAGCGCCTGAGTTGAGTCGAGCCACGGCGCAAGCGCCGGCGAACATCGCCTTCGTCAAGTACTGGGGAGCTCGCGACCTGGAGCGAGCCCTGCCCTTCAACCCGTCGATCTCGATGACGCTGGCTAACTGCGTCAGCCGCTCGACGGTCGAAGTCTTGCCCGAAGGCGAAGCCGACCAAGTACTGCTCGGTGGAGATTCGGGGGAGCTGAGTTTGGCGCCCGCCAGCTTTGCCGATCGTGTTCGGCACCACCTCGACACCTTGCGCGCCGAAACCGGTACCAAGGGAGGCTTTCGGGTCGCCACCAAGAACAGCTTCCCCACCGGCGCCGGCATCGCCTCGTCAGCCTCCGGATTCGCCGCCCTCACCCTGGCCGTCACCACCGCCCTGGGCCTCGAGTTTTCCGAAGCGGAGCTGTCGGTCCTCGCCCGCCGCAGCGGCTCGGGATCGGCCGCTCGCTCGATGGTGGGAGGCTATGTCGAACTACCGACCGGCTCCTGTGGCTCCGACCCCGAGCAAGACGACGGCTCGCTGAGCTTTTCGATTCAACTCGCCGGGGCCGACCATTGGGACTTGCGCGATGTGGTGGCCATCGTCGAGAGCGGTCCTAAGAAGATCTCCTCCTTGGAGGGGCACCGGCGGAGCCTGACCAGCCCGTACTACAAGACGCGCCAGGAGCTGCTCTCCCAACGGCTACAGATCGTGCGCCAGTCGATCGCCGAGCGCAGCTTCTCCGCCCTGGGTCCCGTCGTCGAGGAAGAGGCTATCGACCTGCACTTGATCGCCATGTCTTCGCGGCCGCCGGTGTTCTACTGGAACCCCGCGACCATCGCGCTGCTCAGCACCGTCCGAGATCTCCGCGACGAGGGCTTACCCGCCTACGCGACGATGGATGCCGGCGCCAACGTTCATGTGATCTGCGAGCCGGAATACGAACCCGAGATCGCGCGCCGGCTGATGGCGGTGCGCGGAGTGCGGCGGATCATCCGCGATCGCGTCGGTCCAGGGCCGCAACTAGCCGTCGAACCTCTTTTCTGAGCGCTGGATATGTCGCTCGCCAGCCGGACGAACTAGCAACGCACCAACACCAAGATGGCGAAACCATGAGCCCACAATCAACAGCCTCGGACGAATCGATCATCCTGATCAAACTCGGCGGCAGCCTGTTGACCGACAAACAAACGGCGGAGACCGCGCGCCACGACCAGATCGCTCGTCTGGCGCAAGAGTTGGCCACCGCCCGTAAGGAAACCGGCCGGCGGGTGATTCTCGGCCACGGCAGTGGTTCCTTCGGCCACGCGGCGGCAACCCGCTTCCGGATTACCGAGGGCTTCGACGATCCCGGTCAACGAACCGGAGCGTCGGCCACTCAGGATGCCGCAGCCCGGCTCAACCGCATCGTCATCGACGCACTGTTGGCAGCCGGTGAAAGCCCGTACGTGCTGGTTCCTTCAAGCTTCCTCCTCGCCCGCCTGGGACGGCCGGCCAAGGGCAAGGTAGAGACATTCACCGTCGCCCTGGACCGCGGCTTCCTGCCGGTCACCTATGGCGACCTGTTGCTCGATACCGAACTCGGTGTGTCGATCGCCTCCACCGAAGCCGTGCTCGCTTTCCTGGCCACCCGCCTGCTGAAGAGTCGTCAGCCGGTCAGCCACGCATACTGGTTCGGCGATACGGAAGGTGTCTTCGACGCTTCAGGTGAACTGATCGAGCAGATTCATCCACAGGATCTGAACCGTTTGCGCCCAACCCTGGGCGGGGCACGCGGCTTCGACGTCACCGGCGGAATGTACCACCGGGTCGAGACCGCGGTGCGCCTGGCCGAACTGGGTGTCACCTCCTGGATCGCCGACGGCACCAGCCCCGGCCTGATAGCCAGCGCCTTGCGCGGCGAAACCGTACCCGGAACCTGCGTCACGCCCAGTCTCTGAGACCAGCGCGAGTCTCGATCCAGCGAGTCCGGCTCCTGCAAGTCCAGCCCAACACATACGATTCCTATCCTGTCGGGAGAGAACAAAGTGAGAGCGATCGAATGGAGCTATTGGCTAGTGTTTTTTGGTCTTGCCTTGGCCTGCGGCGGTGCGGGCACCACACCCGACAAGACAGCATCTGATCAAGCCGAGCAAAGAGACTCACCGGCCGGAGCCGCCCGTTCCGACCCGCACTCCTTCGCCCGCCCGGATGAGGCGGTCGTGCGCCATCTCGATCTCGACATCACCGTCGACTTCGAGAGCCAGCGCATTTACGGCGAGGCCGTGCTGTCGATCGACAACCTGGCGCAAGCGAGCCAGCTCTACCTGGACTCGCGCGATCTGGATGTCAGCCGAGTCTCGCTCGACAACGAGGGCGAGACGACTTTCCGTTTTGGAGAGGAGGACCCCGTTCTGGGTCGCCCGCTGGTAATCGACATCCAGCCGCAGACCCGCGCCGTTCACGTCGAGTACTCCAGCCGCCCGCAAGCCGCCGCCGTCCAGTGGCTGGCGCCGGAGCAGACCGCCGGCGGCGAGCATCCCTTCCTTTTCACCCAGTCGCAGGCGATCCTGGCGCGCACCTGGATTCCGCTCCAGGACACACCCGCCGTGCGCATGACCTACAGTGCCACGGTACGGGTGCCCAGAGAGCTGATGGCACTGATGAGCGCCGAGAATCCTACCCAGCTTTCCACCGACGGCGTCTACCACTTCACGATGCCGCAGGCGATCCCCTCCTACCTGATGGCGCTGGCCGTGGGCGATGTGGCCTTCGGCGAACTCGGCCCCAAGAGCGGCGTCTATGCCGAGCCCGCCCTGCTCGACAGGGCGGTCGCCGAGTTCCAGGACATCGAAGCGATGATCGCGGCCACCGAGGAACTCTACGGCCCTTACCAGTGGGGCCGCTACGACGTCTTGGTGCTGCCCCCCAGCTTCCCCTTCGGCGGAATGGAGAACCCGCGACTGACCTTCGCCACCCCCACCATCATCGCCGGTGACCGTTCGCTCGTCTCGCTGATCGCCCACGAGTTGGCCCACTCCTGGTCGGGGAACCTGGTCACCAACTCCAACTGGGACGACTTCTGGCTCAACGAGGGTTTCACCGTCTACCTCGAACAGCGCATCATGGAAGCGGTCTACGGCCGCGACTACTCGGAGATGCTGGCCATCCTGGCGCGGCAGGAACTCGACAACACCCTCGAAGAGCTGGGACCCGAAAGCCGCGACACCTGGCTCCACCTCGATCTCGCCGGCCGCGACCCCGATGACGGAATGACCGATATCGCCTACAACAAAGGCTATTTCCTGCTCAGAGCACTCGAAGAGGCGGCCGGCCGTCAAAGCTGGGACGACTTCCTGAAGAGCTACTTCGACCACTTCGCCTTCCAGTCCATCGACACCGAGAAGTTCGTCGCCTATCTGAAAGCCGAGCTGCCCAAGAATGCTCCCCAGGCGCTCGAGAAAGTCGACATCGAGGCATGGATCTACGGCCCCAACCTCCCTGAGACCGCCCCACGGCCCACCTCTCCCGCCTTCGAGAAAGTCGATCAATACCTGGCCCAGTGGCAGTCCACCGGCACTCTGGACACCGCCGTTCCGGCACAGTGGTCCACCCACGAATGGCTCCACTTCCTGCGCCATCTGCCCTCGCCACTGGCCAGCGAGAAGATGGCCAACCTGGACGAGGCTTTTCAGCTCAGTCAAAGCGGCAACTCCGAAATCCTCGCCGCCTGGCTGCAAGCCGCCATCGAGAACCAGTACGAACCGGCCATGCCCGCCTTGGAACACTTCCTCACCACCGTCGGGCGAAGAAAGTTCCTCAAGCCCCTCTACACCGCCCTAGCCAAGACCCCTGAAGGCAAAGAACGCGGCCGGAAGATCTATGCCAAGGCCCGCGGCGGCTACCACTCGGTCAGCGCAGCGACGATCGACGAGATCTTGGGGTGGGAGGAGTAGGAGTCAGGGCGGGGCTTTGCCCCGCCCGCCTCAAACCTACGAAGTCGCCTCGGCGGTACCGCGGGCGGCAACGCCGATGGGGCCCTTCTTATCTTTGGCCGGAGTGTCCGGTACCGCTTGCGGGCCCGGTGTCACGGCGGGTTGCGCGTCGTCGATCGCCTGGAAAGACCCTTCCTCAAGGAAGCGGTAGCGGCCGTCGAGAACGGCGAGAGCCCGGCGGTACTTGAGCAGGTCGTCGTTCGACCACAGATCGCGGAAGAGCTGCTTGATCTTGCGCCGAGCCATGCGGCAGAAGAGATCGGCCAACTCCATCGCCTCGGCCGCATTCTCATCACCCGCCTGACGCATGGCGTGCGCCCGCGATATCGACGCGGCCATGGCGAACAGCTCGTTGCCGACATCGACCAAGCGGAACAAGAAGCCCTGCTTGTGCTGCAGCTTGGCCTGATGGACCACCATGCCGTGGAATACCTGGCGCGAGAGCCGGCGGCAGCTGCGCTCCACATAGCCCAGGTGGCCAGCCAGCGAGCCGTACTCCTGGTAGCGCGGCCAACGGCCCCAGCCCAACCAACGGCTCGGATACCAGGTGGCGTAGAAGGCCGAGATACCCGGCAAAGCCGCCAGCTTCTCGTTCATCCCCTTCTTCGGGTTGATGATGACGCCGGCCACTTCGAGGTGCTTGTCCACCGCCTCGCGGGCCATGATGAGATGCATGATCTCGCTCGATCCCTCGAAGATCTTGTTAATCCGGTAGTCGCGCATCACCCGCTCCACCGCCACCGGCTCCTCGCCGCGCGCCGCCAATGAGCTTTCCGTCTCATAGCCGCGACCGCCGCGAATCTGCATCGTCTCGTCGACGATCTCCCAGGTACGGCAGCTGATCCATTCCTTCGCCGCCGCCGCTTCGAGACGGATGTCCGTGTCGCCACGATCCGCCATCGCCGTCGCCAGCTTGGTCATCGACTCCATGGCGAAATTGACCGCCGCCATGTCCGAAATCTTGTGGGCGATCGCTTCGTGTTTGCCGACCGGCTTGCCCCACTGCTCGCGAACGCTCGCCCACTCCCGGCAGGAGCGCAGACAGGCTTTGGCGGTTCCCAGTGAGCCGTTGGGGATAGAGAGGCGGCCGTCGTTGAGGGTGGTCAGCGCGATCTTGAGACCGCGCCCTTCCTTGCCGATGAGATTGCCCACCGGGATCTTGACATCCTTGAAACTGATCACCGCGTTGGCCAGCGCCCGCAGCCCCATGAAGTGGCAGCGATGCTCGACCTTGACGCCCTTCCAGCCCGTCTCGACCACAAAGGCACTGATCTTCTTGGTCTTGGCATCGATCGCCATCACCACCAAGAGCTTGGCAATCGTTCCGTTGGTGCACCACAGCTTCTCACCGTTGAGCACAAAGTGCTTGCCATCCTCGGTCAACGAGTAGTTGGTGGTCATCCGCGCCGGGTCGGAACCGACGTTGTCTTCGGTCAGCGCGAATGCTGAGATCTCTCCTTTGGCGCAGCGCGGCAGGTACTTCTCCTTCAACTCATCCGAGCCGAAGGTCTTGAGCGGCTGCGGCACACCGATCGACTGGTGGGCGGAGAGCAACGCCGAGATGTTGCCGTCGACGCTGCCCATCAACTCCATCACCTTCTGGTACTCGAGGTTGGTGAAACCGAGGCCGCCGTACTTCTTCGGGATCTTCATCCCGAAGGCACCTAGCTTGCGCAGCCCATCGACTACCGCCTTGGGATACTCACCCGTGCGGTCGATCTCAACCGGATCCACCTCGCTGTTGATGAACTTCACCAACGCGTCATAGAACTTCTGGAACTCCGCGCGCTGCCGGCGCACCAGCGGATATTGCTCGACCAAGTCGAAACGGAAATTGCCCAGGAACAGCTCGCGCATGAAGCTGGGTTTCTCCCAGGTGGTTTGCCGTGAGGCCTCCGCGACCTTCCTCGACTCCTCTTCGCTCGGATTAACGACTTTCTTATCAGGCATGGATGACCTCCCTGGTGGCTATTTCGACCGGAGCGCGGCTCGGCGGGTGTCCATTACGACTACCTGCGGCATAATAGCACAAGTGGACTGCCGCAGTGCGGCATGCCGAAACCTGACAAATAGGTCAGATTTCCGCACCACCACCGAGTTCCACCTGCGCCGCCGCGCGGCAAGCGATCGATCAGGGGTAGATCTTGTACAGCAGTCGCGGGTAGGGAATCGCTTCGCGCAGGTGCCCCAAGCCGCACATCCAAGCGACAAACCGCTCCAGCCCCATGCCGAAGCCACTGTGCGGGAAGGTACCGTACTTGCGGATATCGAGGTACCACTGGAAGGCCTCGACCGGTAGACCGTGCTGGTGAATGCGCTCCAGGAGAAGGTCGTGGTCGTGAATCCTCTGGCTTCCGCCGACGATCTCGCCGTACCCCTCAGGAGCGATGATATCGAGCGCCAGCGCCAGTGACGCGTTGACCGGATCGGGCTGCATGTAAAAGGCCTTGACCGCAGCCGGATAGCGGTGAACCATCACCGGGCGATCGTGCTCCGCCGCCAAGACGGTCTCGTGTTCAGCCCCGAAGTCCGCGCCGTGCTCGATGGCGTGGCCCTTCTCGTTGAGCAGTTTCACCGCATCGTCGTAGCGCACTCGCGGGAAGGGCGGCACGACCCGTTCGAGCGCGGCTGTGTCGCGTTCGAGTTCCTTGAGCGGCTCGGCACAACGGTCGAGCACCCGCACCACCAGTGCACAGATGAACTCCTCGGCCAGATCGCACAGGCCATCGAACTCCATGAAGGCGACTTCCGGTTCCACCATCCAGAATTCCATCAGGTGGCGGCGGGTCTTCGACTTCTCGGCGCGGAAGGTCGGCCCGAAACAATAGACCTTGCCGAAAGCGGCAGCGGCGGGTTCGAGGTAGAGCTGGCCCGATTGGCTCAGATAGGCGGGGTCACCGAAGTAGTCGGTCTCAAAAAGGGTCGATGTGCCCTCGCACGCGGCAGGGGTCAGGATCGGAGAATCGATGTTGACGTAGTCACGCTGGTAGAAGAAGTCGCGGATCGCCTGCACCACCTCGGAACGGACCCGCAGAGCGGCCCGTTGCCGGCTGGAACGCAGCCACAGGTGGCGATGCTCCATCAAGAAGGCGGTGCCGTGCTCCTTGGGAGTGATTGGGTAGTCCTCGGTCAGGTGGAGGATGCGCAGATCGCTCATCTGCAGCTCGACTCCGGCCGGTGCCCGCCGGTCCTCTTTGACCACACCGGTCACTTCGAGGGTCGACTCCTGGGTCACCGACTCCACCGCAGCCCAGGCTTGCTCGGACAGCTCGGCACGGCTAGCCACGGCCTGCACCACCCCGCTACCATCGCGCAGCTGTAGGAAGCCGATCTTTCCACTCGAACGTTTCTTCGCCAACCAGCCGCGCAGCAACACCGACTCGCCGACGTGGTCGGCCAAGTGGCGCACGGTTGTTTCTTGGGTCGCGGTAGTCATGAGAGGCCTCCTGAGGAAGGCGGGATTCTATATCAGGGCCCAGTGCAGAACGACCTCCCGCTCGAAAGAAGACCTCCGCCAGCCTTCGGCATCAACATCCTCGCGCGCGCGGCCCACCTAGCGCCGAGCTCTATCCGCCATTTTCGATAGCTCCGCCACCAGGAGATCCACCTCTGTCGACGGGTTGCGCTCGATGCGTGGATCAGGACTGTTCTTGCGAATCCTCTTCGCCCTGGCCACGGCGGTGGCCATCTTCGGTTCGAGGTCTTGGAAGTAGTCCTGCCCCTTCTCGTAGTCCGGCAAGACTTCCTTCAGTTTGTGCCCAACCTCCTTACAGTTGCGAAAAGGGCGGCCACTATCCTGAAAATGCAGCAGGATCCAGTACTCGAAGCAGGGGTTTGAGAGCACTATCTTCAGCTTGTGATCGGTCGCCTTGTTGAGAGCTGGGCGCAGGCTCGGATTTTTTCCATCCTCCTCCACATCCATCACGCACCAGATGGCATCGTAGGCCACGCCTGCAACCAAGGCGTAGTCCACGATGCTGATCGGAGCGTTGCCGCACCCCTCCCCCACAACCCTGACACTGGTGAGACGCAAGGCACGGCAGAGTGAGCGAAAGTAGTTCGGTTCGGTCTTTTCACCTTCGCAGACAATCAGGACAGTGGCCTGGGGGTCTCGGCTCGCTGGCCGGCGGCGGAAAGACTTGGAACTGCGGCCCCTCCTCGGGCTCATCAGATCTTCTCGCCACCCAGAATCGGAACCGCACCATAGCGCCCCGCGAGGTACCCCGAGCGCAGAGCCTCATTCTTGCGCGGACGATAGTCGGTCAACGGGTACAAGCTCGTCGCGCCGTCGCCATTTTTCGCCGTCAGCCAGACCTGATCTCGCCGCAGCAAGTCGTTATCCAGCAGCGACGTGTCGTGGGTCGAGAAGACCAGTTGGGCACCCTTGCGGTTTGACTCGGATCTATGGAACAGCTCCACCAGATGCCGGCTTAGATGAGGATGAAGGCTGGCGTCCAATTCGTCGACGAAGAGGGTATAGCCCGAATCCAGGGTATCCAACCATGGGCCACCAAGGGAGAAGAACCGCTGGGTACCGTCCGACTCCTCTTCCAGCTCAAAAGCCACTAGTTCACCGGTGGAAAGATTCCGGTGGGTGGTCCGCACTTCGAGCACTTCGGAATCTTCAAGATCCTGGCGCATCTTCTCCGGCAGAAAGGCGAGGAACTCCTTTTCCTCGAAGGGGTGCAGCTCGGTGCGGAAACCGTCAATTCCAGTGTCAGCATCTTGCAGCAGAACAAGAACTCTCGCCTTGAAAGCTGGTTCTTCGTGGCTCCTGTGGGCAGTGTAGGCACCCAAGAGCCTACCCGGCAGCCCCTTCGCAGAACTCGACGGCCCGATGAACTGAAGATACTGGGCAAACCAAGAATAGACCGTGGTGAGTTGTTGGTGATTGAGACTGGCAGCGACCGAAAGGAAAAGTGCATTGGGCCGAGTCAACTTCTTGAGTTTGTTCTTCTCCCCTTTGAGATGCGAGCCGAACCGCCATAGATCCTCATCGTCAGGACCTTCCCCCACCTTGCGTTCGAACCAACGTTGCTGCGATCCCTTTGGAAACGCCAACAGCCACTCCTCGATCACCCGCCTCCGATCGATTTGAAAGCCATACTGATAGCGAACTCCATGGAGCACGAAGTCCACTTCAAACTCAGTGGGTTTCTTCGCAGAATCATCAAGAAGGAATGGCCGAACAGGAATCGGGTCCCCTGGTCCATAATTCTTCGCAGATCTCAGGACAAAGCTCTCCATGAATCGAACCGCCGCGATGAGATTGCTCTTGCCGGAAGCATTCGCACCGTAGATCGCGGCACTCTTCACCAGTTTGACGTTACCGAGGGCCTCGCACGGGAAAGTATTCCCGGCCATGGAACTATCTCTGCTGGCGACCAGACTGAGTTCCTGCTCATCACGAAGAGAGCGGAAGTTTCGACACCTAAACGAGATCAACACCTACAATCTCCTTCGAGTTACGCACATTATGCGCACAAATGGTGACTATTTTCAATCTCTGGACTCAAATCAGTGCATCAACCTCCGGTCAGTTCAAGACCCTGCGCAAGTCCACCGCCCCCTGATGCCTGGTGGAAAATCAGACCAGAGACAAAGCCGAGCGACGCTCAGCCTTCAAGACCATCGAGCGCCTCCGCGGCGGCTTGCTGTTGGGCCTGCTTCTTGCTTTTCCCCTTGCCCGATCCGTGCAGCGCCCCATCGAACCAGCATTCGATGTGAAAGAGCTTGCTGTGGTCGGGCCCTTCCTCCGCCACCAGCCGGTACTCCGGCAGCTCCCAGCCGCGGGCTTGTACCGCTTCTTGCAGCCGCGTCTTCGAGTCGGCTCGCGACAGAGCTTCTTGGCCGACGACGCCATATTCGAGCATCTCGCGAACCACGGCCCGCACCGGCTCGACCCCGGCATCGAGCCAGATCGCACCCAGGGTCGCCTCCAACACGTCCGCCAGCAGCGATACTTTGCTGCGCCCCCCTGAACGGGCTTCGCCGACACCCAAGCGCAGGGCTTCGCCCAGTCCCAGCCGCTCAGCGTGGCCCGCCAGGGCGCCGGTGCGCACCAATTGGCTCTTGAGCTTGGAAAGCTCCCCTTCGGTCATCCGCGGATTGCGCAGGTAGAGCCATTCGGCGGTCAGCAGCCCCAGAACGGCGTCACCGAGAAACTCCAAACGCTCGTAGTTGACCCCAAAACCGGTTTCGTTGGCGAACGAGCGATGAGTGAGCGCCATCTCCAGCAGCTCACGGCGCTTGAAAGAGTGGCCGATTCGTTGTTCCAACGCGGCAGTCAACTCGACGGTCGATTCGCAGGTCGAGTCGGCGGTCGAGTCGATGGGCGGATTCATCCAGTGGCCTCTCTACCGCCGGCCGAACCGGCGTTCCAGATCGCTGTCGGTCATCTTGAGGACGATGGGGCGGCCGTGCGGGCAGGCATAGGGCTGCTCCGCGGTGAACAGTTCGGCGACCAGCGCTTCCATTTCGTCGGCGTGCAGCGGGTGATGCATCTTGACCGCGTTGCGGCACGAGAGGTTAGCCGCCAGGGCGTCGAGCAGACTCTGCGCCAGGTCGATGCCATCACCGCCGCTCTCTTGCGCCAGGCTGAGCAGGATGCGCTCGGCCTCTTCGCTGGAGAGCACCGCCGGCAAGCGCGCCAAAGCGATGGTGTCGCCCGACATCGGGACCAACTCGAAACCGCTGTCGGCGAGTCTGGGGGCCAGCTCGGTGAGTCGCAGGGCCTCCGACTTACTGACATCGAGCAAGATCGGAGTCACCAGCGCTTGGCTGGGGGTCGATTCGCGGGCCAGTGTCCGGCGCAGCCGCTCGTAGAGAATCCGCTCGTGGGCGACGTGCTGATCGATCAGATAGAGGCCGTCCGGCCCCTCCAGCAGGATCAGAGTCCCCTTGTACTGGCCGAGCAAACGGAAAGGGCGCGGCTCTCCGGAGCGACCGGAAAGGGGCACGATCGAGCGTTGGGGCGGGCTGTAGGTCGGGGTCGCCAACCGGTTGCCGGATAGGACGCCGTCACTGCCGAGGTCGCCGCTGGATGGAGCGCCGCCGAACGGGGCACCCGCGGATGAAGCACTGTCGCTCCCCTCGCGAACCTCCCAGGCGCCTGTCTCGGTCGGGCTCCGCCGTTCGCCCAAACCCTGCCAGACGAAAGTCGGCTGCCCACCCGGCCCGGCACCGTAGACGGGGCTCTCCGAAGCGAAGCCGGCCGCCCCCCCTTCTCCACCGATCTCGCGCAGCGGAGCGGCCTCTTCGCCCCGCGCCTCGGCCAGCGCCCGGCGCAAGGTCTGCGACAGGCGGAAGGTCAGCTTGGAGTCGCGAAAACGCACCTCGGCCTTCTGCGGGTGGACGTTGACATCGACCTCTTCCGGCGGGATGTCGAGAAAGAGAAAGAGCGCCGGGTAATCTTCGCCCTTCCACTCCTCGCGCACCGCTCGGTAGAAGGTCGCCAGGACGGCTCGATCGCGGATCAGCCGCCGGTTGACGTAGACGAAAAGCCGGCGGCCCCGGGTGGTCTCTTTGTCGCCGACGAAGCCTCCGATTTCGGGCGCCTCTCCCCCGTCCGGTGCGACGGCCACCAGGTGATCGCTCAGTTTCTGGCCGAAGATCTGCCCGATCCGCTGGCGCAGCGCCTCGAAGCCCGAGCCACAATCCAGGGCATCCAACAGGGTTCGTCCCTCGTGGGAGAGACCGAAACGCACATCGGGTCGCGCCAGGGCATACCCCTGGACCACCTCGACGCACTTGCGCATCTCGGTTTGCGGCGTCTTCAAGAACTTGCGGCGTGCCGGCACATTGAAGAAGAGGGAGGCGATTTCAACCGTGGTACCACGCGCCCGAGCCGCCGGCTCGGTCACTTTGACCCGGCCGCCTTCGATGCGCACCCGGTGGCCCTCCTCGCCGCCGGTCGAGGTGAGTAGCTCCACCCTGGCGACCGCCGCGATCGAGGCCAGTGCCTCGCCGCGAAAGCCGAGCGTACCGACCCGCTCCAGGTCCTCGAAGTTGGCGATCTTGCTGGTCGCGTGGCGGTCGAAGGCGAGGAGCGTGTCGTCCTTCTCCAGGCCGCATCCGTCGTCGATCACCTTGATGCGCCGCTTGCCGCCCGATTCCAGCTCCACTCGAATCTCGCTGGCCCCCGCGTCCAGGGCATTCTCCACCAGCTCCTTGACCACCGAAGCCGGCCGCTCGACCACCTCGCCAGCGGCGATCTGGCTGACCAGATGGTCGGCAAGGATATGGATCGTCGCCATGGCCACGATTGTAGCCGGTTCGCTGCCAGCAGAAAGCTCAATACCGGATAAAGTGGCGCTCACCCGCCGCGCGAACCGAACTCTTGCCCCCGGCGCTCGTAAGGAGCCACACGGCCGATGACCGAGACCATTCCACCCTCCGCCTATCTCGAACCGAATCGTCCGGTCGATTTCATTCAGGACGGTCTGGCGCTGGCGCCGAGCGAGACGGCCCGCCTGTTGCAGCGGATCACCGAGAGGCGCACCATTCAGCGCGACAGTTACCTCGCGGGCGGTGCGGTCGAAGAGCTGGAGCAGCGGCTGGCGCAGCGGCTGGGCAAGGAGGCCGGGCTCTACGTCCCGACCGGCACCTTGGCCAACCATCTGGCCGTCACGGCGCTGACCCGGCATGGCGACCGGGTGGTGGTCGACGCCACCAGCCACCTGGCGCGCGACGCCGGTGACGGCCTGCCGCGCTGGGCGGGCCGGTCGCTCATCCGCGTCGAGGACGAGCGGGCGGGCTTTTCTCCCGCCGCCCTAGAGAAGGTGCTCGCCGAGGCTGCGGGCGGCAAGGTTGCGGTGGCCATCGGGGCGATCGCACTCGAGTCGCCGATGCGGCGCAGGCTCTGCGAAGTGATCGCCCCGGAGCGCTTTTCGGCACTCATCGACCTGGCCCGTTCCCACTCTGTGCCGATCCATCTCGACGCCGCCCGGCTGTTACCCGGCTGCGCATGGACCGGTGAGGAGCCCGCCGAAGTCGCGGGCCACGCCGACACCGTCTATGTCTCGCTGTGGAAGTGCTTCAACGCTCCCTCGGGCGCCCTTCTCGCCGGCACACGGAGTTCGATCGAACCGCTGCGGGCCGTCCGGCGTTCCCTGGGCGGGTGCCCGCCGACAGCATGGATCAACGCCGCCATCGCCCTGAACTTCCTGGATGACGGCGCGGTGCCCTTCGAGCTGGCGAGAGCGGCCGGCGAGCGATTGATCGAGCAGATCGAATCCGCCGGCCATCTGCGCTTCGAACGGGTCCCTCACGGCACCAGTATTGTCCTGCTCAGCAAGGTCGACAACGGCGCCCCCAATCCCTCACCCTCCGACGAGTCGATGTCCGTGCGACTCTCCGCGCTCGATAACCACGGACGTCTCGCCATCAAAATCAATCCTACGCTCTTGGATCACCCTCTCCCTTCCGTCGCCCAGGCCATCGCGGCGGCTTTCCCCGTCCAAGCTCCCCGTTGACTACACCTCCGAAAGTTCGGTAGTGGGTCAGTTTGACGGTGGGTAGCGGGCGGAGGGCTCCCAAGGCTGGTAGGCTAAGCGATTCATGTGTTGGATCCGCCACCCTCTCAGCGACTTCTCACCGGCGTTGGTGCCCGGTGTTGCGCAGCCATGGGGAGGGCTCAAGTATTCGCCGACCGATCCAGCCGGCAGCCAGGATTTCGCCCTATCGCAAGCGGTCGCCGGAGGGCAGTTCGGTTGCTAGCCGAGCGTTTGAGAGCGAGCGTACCCGCCCGCATCCGGCACCGGGGCGAAGACTACTGGCGGTTAGGGAAAGCCGAAGTCATCGAGGGGGGACCTCAGGTGGTCGAGGCTGTCGTCCGTGGCACTGAGGAGTATGCGGTCTCGCTCTCTTTTCGCCGGAGAAAGCGGCTCCTCGAAGGCAATTGCACCTGTCCCTATTTCGACGACCGACTCGCCATCTGCAAGCACATCTGGGCAACAGTCCTGGCGGCGGACGCGCAGGGACTTCTGAGTTCCGTTCGCGGCGTGGCGCGGGTGCGCTTGAAGCCGGGGTTCGAGCCGCCCTCCGATTCCTGGGAACTCCTCGCCCGTGCAAACTCCTCCTTCGGACCCTCCGAACCGGCCTCGCCGCCCTGGCGGGCTCGCTTGCGGGAGGTCAAAAAGACGGCACCGGGCGTCGACCCTGAGCAGCGGGTCTGGCTGGGGCAACGACGTATCTTCTACCAACTCGATGCCGAAGCATCGCGTCGAGACGGTGCGGTCACCATCGAGTTGCGCTGTCAAGATCTCAAGAAGAACGGTGAATGGGGCGCGCTCAAGGTCGGCGCGCCGCACCGGCGGACGATCTCCCACCTCCCAGATTCCACCGACCGCCACCTCCTGTCGATGATCCTCGGTGCTCGCGAGGCCGTCGGAGGCGGTTGGCACGGCCTCTACGACAAATTGCCAAGACGGTTCATCCTTCCCGGCGAGATCCTGCCGACTTGGGTGCGGATGGCCGCCGACACCTCACGGCTGGTGGTGCCGGTGAAAGGCAGCGCCCAGCCCAGCCCCATGGCCTGGGATGACGGCGAGCCTTGGCGGCTGGAGCTGGAGGTTGCCAGCCACGGCGGAGAACTGCGACTGACCGGCCATCTGCAGCGTGGCACGGTCAGCGTTTCCCTCGCCGAGCCGGTCTTGCTCTCCTCGGCAGGTCTGGTCTTCTTCCGGGACCGGGTGGCACGGTTGGAGGTCGGAGAGGCCTTTAGCTGGGTCCCGCTCCTGCGACGTGAGGAGGAGATTCGCCTGCCGGTGGCTCAGGGCGATCAACTCGTCGAGACTCTGCTCGGGCTGCCTCAACCTCCGGTGCTCCACTTGCCGGAAGAATTGCGCTTCGAGGAGAGGCAGGGCGAGCCACTGCCGCGGCTGACCGTGCGCAGGACCACCGACCCGTGGCTTGAGAGGAACTATCTTCTCGTCGTCGCCTTGGACTTTGACTACGCCGGCGAGTCGATCACCTGGGGAGACGATCGCCGTGGAATCTACAGCTCGCATCCCGCACTATTCCTCCGTCGTGACCTGGCGGCGGAAGAGGCCGCTATGGGCCGCTTGCAGGAGCTGGGAGTGCGTGAGGAAGCCGCCCATCGCGGCCAGGAGTCGGCACCCCGCTTGGTGCTTCCCGAAGGCCGCCTCCCCGAGTTGGTCCATGCCTTGACTGTCGAAGGATGGCGCGTCGAAGCGGAGGGTCGCCGCTACCGCCAAGCCGGCCCTCTGGATATCGAGGTCACCTCCGGCATCGACTGGTTCGATCTTCAGGGCACGGCATCCTTCGGAGATCAAACGATCGGGCTGCCCAAACTCTTGAACTCGCTCCACAGTGGCGAGAGGAGCATCCTCCTCGACGACGGAAGCGTGGGAGTGCTGCCGGAGGATTGGCTCGAAAAACTCAACCCTCTGACCGAGATGGGAGAACTCGACGACGAGCGGCTGCGCTTCCGTCCCAGCCAGATCGGCCTTCTCGACGCGCTGCTCGCGGCGCGGCCCGAGATCGGCTTCGACCAGGCGGTGGCCCGGGCGCGCCGCCAGCTGACCCAATTCTCCGGCGTCAAGCCCAAGCAAGCGCCGCGGACCTTCAAGGGCACGCTGCGCGACTACCAGAAGGAAGGGCTGGGCTGGCTCCACTTCCTACGTCGTTTCGGCTTCGGAGGCTGCTTGGCGGACGACATGGGCCTCGGCAAGACGGTGCAAGTGTTGGCGCTGCTCGAATCGCGCCGCCAAGCACGGCACAGCAAGGCGACTTCCGCGCGGACGCGGCCAGCCCCTTCGCTGGTCGTCATGCCCAGGTCGCTGATCTTCAACTGGAGCAACGAAGCGGCACGGTTCACTCCGCGCATGCGAGTCCTGGACTACACCGGTGCGCAGCGCCACCGGCAGCGGCGGCGCATCGATGACTACGATGTGGTGCTGACCACCTACGGTACGCTGCGCCGGGACATCGCCTGGCTCAAGGAAGTGGAATTCGACTACGCCGTCCTCGACGAGGCCCAGGCGATCAAGAACCACAAGTCGGCGACAGCCAAGGCCTGCCGCCTGCTTCAGGCCCGCCACCGGCTCGCCCTCACCGGTACACCGATCGAGAACCACGCCGGCGAGTTGATGAGCATTCTCGACTTTCTCAACCCGGGTCTTTTCGGTCCAAGCCGCCGGCTCACGCCGCCCACCGCGGTACGCGAGGGCACGCTCGACAAGGACGGGTCGCCGCATCCGCAACTCGCTCTCATCGCCAGCGCGGTACGGCCCTTCATCCTGCGCCGAACCAAAGGGCAGGTCGCCAAGGAGCTGCCAGAGAAGGTGGAACAGACCCTCTATTGCGAGCTGCTGCCCAAGCAGCGCGAGGACTACGATCAACTGCGTAGCCACTACCAGCGTGAGCTGCTCGGCAAGGTGGACGAGCGCGGCATGGCGCGCTCGAAGATGCACGTGCTGGAGGCCCTCCTGCGGCTTCGCCAGGCGGCCTGCCACCCGGGGCTGATCGACCCGCGGCGACGCGAGGAGGACAGTGGCAAGCTGGCGCTCTGGCTGCCACAACTCGAGGAAGTGGTCGAAGAAGGTCACAAATCGTTGGTCTTTTCTCAGTTCACCTCGATGCTCGCCATCGTCCGCGCGCAGCTGGATGCTCGCGGCATCCCTTACGAGTACCTCGACGGCAGAACTCGCAAACGTGAGCCGCGCATCCGGCGGTTCCAGGAAGATCCGGACTGCCCAGTCTTTCTGATCAGCCTCAAGGCGGGAGGGCTGGGCCTCAACCTCACTGCCGCCGAATACGTCTTCCTACTCGATCCGTGGTGGAATCCCGCCGTCGAAGCCCAGGCCATCGATCGCAGCCACCGTATCGGCCAGACGCGCACCGTCTTCGCCTACTCGCTGATCGCCCGCGATACGGTGGAAGAGAAGGTCCTCGAACTCCAAAAATCGAAACGCCAGCTCGCCGAGGCCATCATCCGCGCCGACAGCGGCCTGCTGCGCACCCTGACTCGCGAGGAGCTGGCGGAGTTACTTTCCTAGCCTTTGCTTCTCATCTAGCCCAAACCCAGCGCCGCCCGTGCCGCCGCCAGCCGGGCGACCGGCACGCGGTAGGGAGAGCAGGAGACGTAGTCGAGCCCCACCTTGTCGAAGAAGGTGATCGAGTGCGGCTCGCCGCCATGCTCGCCGCAGATACCGATCTTGAGACCCGGCTTTTCTTTCCGACCCTTGCGGATAGCCATCTCGACCAAGAGGCCGACTCCCTCCTCGTCGATCCGTTCGAACGGGTCGTAGGGCAAGACACCGCCCTCGACGTAGTCGGGAAGGAAGCGGCCGATATCGTCGCGCGAGTAGCCGAAGGCCATCTGGGTCAGGTCGTTGGTGCCGAAGGAGAAGAAGTCGGCGTGTTGCGCCACCCGGTCGGCGACCAGACAGGCCCGCGGGATCTCGATCATGGTACCGATCAGGATCTCCGGCGACACTCCTTCGTCGGCCAGCACCCGGTCGAGAACCGCCTGTGAGCGAGCGCGTAGCCGCGAGAGTTCCTCTTCGACGCCGACCAGCGGGATCATGATCTCGGCCCGCGGATCGCCGCCGGCCTTCTTGCGGGCGCAAGCGGCGCGAGCGATGGCTTCGACCTGCATCTCATAGATGGAGGGCTCGGTCATCCCCAGCCGGCAACCACGGTGGCCGAGCATCGGGTTCAGCTCGGAGAGATGAGCCGCCTTGCGCTTCACCTCTTCGGCGGTGACACCCGCCAGCTTGGCCAAGCGGTCCACGGCGTCGGCATCGTGCGGCAGGAACTCGTGCAGCGGCGGATCGAGCAACCGCACGGTCACCGGCAAGCCATCGAGCACCTCGAAGATGCCCTCGAAGTCGCCTTGCTGCATCGGGAGTAGATGGGCCAGCGACTCGGCGCGTTCCTCTTCCGTGGCTGCCATGATCATCCTCTGCACCCACGGAATGCGGTCTTCTTCGAAGAACATGTGCTCGGTGCGACACAGGCCGATCCCCTCACAACCGAAGGCGCGAGCCACCCGCGCGTCGTGCGGCGTGTCGGCATTGGCACGCACCCCCATGCGGCGCTCCCGATCGGCCCATTCGACCACCGTGCGAAAGGCGTCGACGGCCGGTGAGCTGTTCTGTGTCCCCTCGATCATCACCTGCACCACCTCGGAAGGGCGAGCGGCGAGAGCACCTTCGATGACCTCACCCGTGGTGCCGTCGATCGACATCTCGTCGCCTTCGCTCCAGCTGCGCTCACCCACCATCACCTTGCCAGCCGCCTCGTCGAAGTCGAGAGCTCCAGCCCCGACGATGCAGGGCTTGCCCATGCCGCGGGCGACCACCGCCGCATGCGAGGTCATGCCGCCGCGGGAGGTGAGGATGCCGACCGCGGCGTGCATGCCGACGATGTCGTCAGGCGAGGTCTCCTCGCGCACCAGGAGAACCGGCCCCTCTTTGGCCATCTCGGTGGCGCGCTCCGCGGTCAGTGCGATACGGCCCGAGGCGGCACCCGGCCCGGCTCCCAGCCCTTTGGCCAGCAGACGGCCGGCCTCCACCGCCGCCTGCTTCTGCTTGACGCTGAAGACCGGGGCCAGCATCTGGATCAGCTGGTCCGGCTCGACGCGCTTCAACCCTTCTCGATAATCGATGCGTCCCTCTTTCACCATCTCGACGGCGATGCGCACCGCGGCCGGTCCGGTGCGCTTGCCGGCGCGGGTCTGCAACATGAAGAGCCGGCCGTGCTCGATGGTGAACTCGAGATCCTGCATGTCGGTGAAGTGGTCTTCGAGTGTCGCGCAGACCCCCTCGAGTTCGGCGAAAGCCTCCGGAAAAGCCTCGGCGAGCCCCGCTCCACCATCGTCCGGTACGATCTGCTGCGGCGTGCGGGTACCGGCGACGACGTCTTCGCCCTGGGCATTGACCAGATATTCGCCGTAGAGACGATGCTCGCCCGTCGCCGGATTACGCGTAAACGCGACTCCGGTGGCGCAGTCAAGGCCGCTGTTGCCAAAGACCATCGCCTGCACGTTGACCGCGGTGCCCATGTCGTCGGGAAGGTTGTTGAGCCGGCGATAGTCCCGCGCCCGCTGAATGTTCCAGCTGTCGAAAACGGCACCCACCGCGCCCCAGAGCTGCTGCTTGGGGTCCTGCGGAAAGGGCTTGCCGTGGTCGGCGATCAGCTCGATGAAGGTGCGGATCAGGCCATCGAGCGCTTCCGCCGGCAGCTCGGAATCGGTGGCGACACCTTGCTCCGAGCGAGCGCTGGCCAGGGCGGCCTCAAAGGCGGAGTGGGGCACGCCGAGGACGACATCGCCATACATGGTCAGTAGCCGGCGGTAGGAGTCGCGCAGGCTCCGCGCGTCGGCGCCGGCCGCCGTCTGCGCCGCCACGATTTCATCGTTGAGCCCGATGTTGAGCACCGTGTCCATCATCCCGGGCATCGATATCCGAGCACCGGAGCGGCAGGAGACCAGCAACGGCTTCTCAGCATCGCCGAAGCCTCGCCCAAGCCGTTGGCCGAGAGCGGCGAGCTGCTGGTCGAACTGCGTTTCCAGATCCTCTGGATAGCTGCCGCCGTGGGCATGGTAGTAGCCACAGACTTGAGTCGTAATGGTGAATCCGGGCGGTACCGGAATTCCCAACCGGCTCATTTCCGCCAGCCCCGCCCCTTTACCGCCGAGGAGTTCGCGGTCATTACCGCCCTCGGCTTCTCCGTCACCAAACGCGTAGATGTGCTTCTCAGCCATGCTCAGATCCCTCACAGTTGATTCTCCAACGACTGATTGTCGAATAAGGCCGCGTGACCGGTTCGGTCCGCCGGCTAATCACCGAAACGTGCGCGGTGCTCCGCTTTGTCCACCACCATCTCCGTCAGCCGGGCGCTGCGCCCGACAACACGGTGAATCGCCTGCAGCAAACCGAGGCGATTGCGCCGCAGCTCTTCATCCTCGTCCATGACCAGTACCTCGGCGAAGAAACGATCGAGCACTCCGGCCAACTCGGCGGTGCGCCGCAGACAGGCCTCGTGATCGCCGGCCGCAGCCGCCTCCTCGACCTCGTTCTTGAGGTCGGAAAAAGCGACGAAGAGCTCTTTCTCAGCGGGTTCCACCAAGCGCCCCTCATCCAAGTCATACTCCTGAGAGTCTTTGAGGATGTTGAGAATCCGCTTGGCGGAGAGCACCAGCGAGAGAAATTCCTTCTGCTCACGAACGGCGTGCAGGGCCTCGACCCGCGCCTTGAGGTCCGGTAGGTTGTTGCCACCGACGGCCAGCGCGGCCTCGATCTCGTCGTAGGCGAAGCCGCTGAGCCCGAGGACGTGGCGCACCCGATCGAAGAGGAAGGGACGCAGAGATTCCAGAATCTCCTCGCCGCTCTTGTCGAGCTTGTCGCCGTAGAGGCGCGCCGCTTTGGCCGCCAGTAGATCGAGGTCGACCGGCATACCGCCATCGAGAGCGATGCGCACCACGCCCTGTGCCGCACGCCGCAGGCCAAAGGGATCGCGACTGCCGGTGGGGATCAATCCGAGACCGAAAATCCCCACCAGGGTATCGATGCGATCGGCCAACGCGGTGACCATTCCGGTGCGGCCGCGCGGAATCGGATCCTCTGTCGAGGCCGGCAGATACTGGTCGTAGATCGCCTGCCAGACCTCTTCGGCCATACCGTCTTCACGGGCGTAGATGCCGCCCATCACCCCTTGCAGGGAGGTGAACTCCTTGACCATTTCGGTGGTTAGATCGACCTTCAGGTGGCGGGCAGCTTGCGCGGCCGCTGCCTCTTGCTCCTCCCAGCCGAGGCTGCGGCACAGCAGCGCGGCCAGATCGGCCAGACGCTCGGCCTTCTCCGCATAGCTGCCGAGCTTCTCGTGAAAAGTGAGATGAGCCAGATCGCCGCCACGCTCTTCCAGCGACCTCTTGCGGTCCTCGTGAAAGAAGAAGCGGGCATCGGCGAGACGGGCGGCCACCACCCACTCGTTGCCGACGCGCACCCGGTCGCTGGGATCGTCGGCGCGATCCATCACCGTCAAGAAGGCCGGCAGCAAACGCGATGGGTTTTCATCGGCCGCCTCTTCGCTCCCCTCTTCGCCCACGGCCTCGACGGAAAAGGCGCTCTGATGGTCGCGCAGGCTGGCGATCAACACCTCGCGCGGCAGTTCGAGGAACTCCGCGTCGAAGGAGCCGTGCATCAAGCCGGGGATCTCGCAGATCGCCACCAGCTTGTCGAGCAGTTGCGGATCCTCGACCGGCCGGCCTCCCAGCTCGGCGGCGGCTGCGATCATCGCCTGGGAGAGAATTCGCCGCCGCTCGTCGGGCTGAGCTTCGATCCCCAACTTCGCCAGTTTGCGCCGGTATTCCGCCGCTCCTCGCACCGAGAAGGATCGCGGAGACAGGATGCTGTGGCCACAGGTCTGCGCCCCGGACTCGACTCCGAAAAGCTCGAAGGGAACGACCTTGCCGTCGAACAGGGCCACGATGCCGTGGATCGGCCTCGCCCACGGGCCATAGCCATCCCCCCACACCATCGACTTCGGCCAGCTGATTTCGCGCAGTATCTTGGGCAGCAACTCCGCCAAGACCTCTTCGGTCTCAAGACCGCGGATCGATTGCGTGGCGGCCAGGTACTCGCCCTTGTCCGTGGTGATGCGCTCCACTTGATCCGCCTCCAAGCCGCAACGGCGGGCGAAGCCGACCAGTGCCGGGGTCGGCGAGCCGTCCTCTTTGAAGGCGACCCGGACCGGCGGCCCGACCACCTGCTCTTCGCGGTCCGGCTCCTTGAGCGGCAGCCCCTTGAGGATCAACAGCAAACGGCGGGGCGTGAAGCCGGTCTCGACCTCTTTGGGACCGAGATCCCGCGCCATCAGCTCCTCGAATACGCGCGTCGCCAGCTGGGTGATCGCCGGCTCGAGCATCCGCGCCGGGATCTCTTCCGCCCTCACCTCCAGCAGCAGCTCACCCTTGGCCATCGCGCCCCTCCTCCCCCGCCGCTTGCGCCGCGGCTGGTTGCGGGCCGAGCAAGGGCCAGCCGAGAGTCTCACGACTCTCCACGTACTTCTTGGCGCAGCCGATCGCCATGCGCCGGACGCGGCGGATCAGGCCGACCCGCTCGGTGACCGAGACCGCACCGCGAGCGTCCAGTACGTTGAACAGATGGGAACACTTCAAGGCGCATTCGTAGGCCGGGAGGACCAGTTCCGCCTCCAAGCAGCGGTTCGACTCGCGCTCCCAGCCTTCGAACTGCGCTTGCAGAAACTCGACGTCGGCGACCTCGAAGCAGTACTTCGACATCTCGTACTCGTCTTGCTTGCGGACCTGACCGTAGGAGATCCCATCCGGAACCCAGTCGATGTCATAGATCGACTGCGACAGCGCCAAGAACATGGTGATGCGTTCGAGACCGTAGGTGATCTCAACGCTGATCGGATCGAGTTCGAGACCTCCCGCCTGCTGGAAGTAGGTGAACTGGGTGATCTCCATTCCGTCGAGCATCACCTGCCAGCCGACACCCCAGGCACCCAGGGTCGGTGCCTCCCAGTTGTCTTCCTCGAAACGCAGATCGTGCTGCGAGAGATCCAGCCCCATCGCCTTCAGGCTCCCGACGTAGAGCGACTGGATGTCGGCCGGCGCCGGTTTGAGCACCACCTGAAACTGATAGTGCTTGCCCAGCCGAAAGGGGTTGTCGCCGTAGCGACCGTCGGCCGGCCGGCGGGACGGTTGAACATAGGCAGCCCGCCACGGCTCGGGACCGAGAACTCGCAGGAAGGTATCCGGGTGCATGGTGCCGGCACCGACCTCGAGGTCATAGGGTTGTTGAAGGACGCACCCTTGGCCGGCCCAGAACTCGGACAAGCAAAGGATGAGCTCCTGAAGACTCTGCATGGGTACTCCTCGTTGGATCTCAACGGTCAGAACAACGGAGATTATCCCGAAGCTGGAACCTTGCCCACCCCTTCGCATCCAAGTCCGGTCTTTTACCCCTTGCCGAGCCTCCCCAGCGTCTGTTTCATCATCGCGTAGCTCTTCAGCTCGCGGCCGAGGAAGGGCCGCCTCAGCTCACCGCAGAGGCGCTCGACCTGCGCCAGCGTCTGCGCTCCCGGCGGGGATTCGCGCGCCAGATCGGCCAAGTTCTGCCGGCCGATTAGGCGCAGGAAGTCCACCGTCGATGGAGCCAGGCTGAGGGTTCGGCGAGGCAGTATTCCACCCTCACCAGCGCACTCGGCACAGAGCAGAGCATCACCGTTGGGCGGCAATACCGCGGCGCGCACCGAGCCCGACTCACGGCCCGACTCATGGCCAAAAACCCGGCCGCACAGCGGACATTCCCGGGGCGGCGGGAAGATCCCCGACAATCTCAGTACCCACGCTTCGAAGTAGCGAGCGGCCAGATTGGGATCGACACCGGCGAGCAGTGCTTCGAGGGTCGAGTCCAGCAACCGGTAGAGGTATTCACTGTTCTCGTTCTCCTGCGCGAACTCGATCATGTGGTCCGCCAGGTAGGCGGTGAGCAGGATTCCCTCGAGATCCTCTTGCAGGCGCCCCCCGGGACGCAGCAAGTCCACACTCGAGATCCGTACCAGCTCTCGCCCCTCCTTCTCGAACCAACCGATGTTGACCTTCGCCAGCGGCTGAAGCTGGCCCGAGAACCGGCTGTACTTGCGCTTGGCGCCCCGCGCCACGCCCCTCTTCTTGCCGTACTCGCAGGTCAAGAAGGTGACGATTCGATCGCCGTCGTGCAGATCGACGGTATCGAGCAGCAGCGCTTCGCAGGTGAGCGTCTGCCCCACGACCGACTCAGGGGATCAAGTACTTGAACATCAAGCCGGCGAGGGCGAAATAGACCAGGATCCCCAGAATGTCACTACTCGTCGTCACCAGCGGACCGGAAGCGACGGCTGGGTCGACGCCCAGCCGCTGAAAGAGGATCGGAATCACCGCGCCCGACAAAGCGGCCAGCGTCACCGCGAAGAGCAGCGCGAAGGCGACCACCGCCGCGTAGGTGGGGTCACTCTCTTTAACCATGGCGATGAGGAAGACCACCGCCCCCAGCGCCAGACCGATCACCAGACCGACTTTGGCTTGCTGAAAGAGATACTTCCAGATCCGGCCGCGCACTACCATGATGCGTCCGGTGGCGAGACCGCGCACGGTAATCGTCGAGGTCTGAGCACCGCTGTTGCCGCCCATCCCCATGATCACCGGGACGAAGAAGAGCAGGTAGAGCGCCTTGTCGAACTGCGACTGGTAGCGCTCCAAGAGGTAACCGGTGACCAGCAAACCGACGAGGTTGACCAGCAGCCAAGGCAGCCGTATGCCAGCCACCCGCGCCGAGCGGGACTCGTAGAGCAATTCGTCGTCGGAAGTACCGACCATCTTGTAGAAATCTTCGGTCGCCTCGTCGGTCACCACATCGACAATGTCGTCCACGGTGACGATTCCCACCAGCCGGCGGTCCTCATCGGTCACCGGGATGGCCAGCAGGTCGTAGCGGGCGGCCAGTTCCGCCACCTCTTCCTGATCGGTCGAGGTGTGGACCTGAATCAGATCGCGCTGCGCTAGCTCGCCGAGTGAGGTCTCGGGACTGGCGAGCAATAGCTGGCGCAACGAGGTGACCCCGATCAGCTGCCCTTCGTCGTTGACCACGTAGAGGTAGAGGATCATCCCGATGTCGTCCTGGCGGCGAATCGTCTCGGTTGCCTCGTGCACCGTCGTCGACTCGGGTAGGGCGAAGAACTCCGGATCCATGATCCGCCCGGCGGTGTCGTCCTCGTAGGCCAGCTGCGTCTGCACCTCGTCGAGGTCCCGATGCAGATCGACCAGGGCCAACACCGGCTCGCGTTGTTCCTCGGGCAGAGAATCGACGATCGAAACCGCATCGTCCACCGAAGCCTGCTGCAAGATGTGCCCAATCTCCTCCGGCTGGAGATGCTCGAGCAGAGACATTCGCTGCGCGGCGTCGAGGTCGGTCAGCACCTCACCCGCCGCCTCCGGGAAGTCGGCGCTCAGAATCGAGAAGATGTAGCGACTCTCCGCCACGGTGAACGAGCGGAAGAGAAAGGCCACGTCCCCGGGACGCAGGCGGGCGAGCAGCTTGGCGATGTGGCCTCTGGCCTCACGCCGTGCCAGCCGCCGAAGGGCGTCGGCCAACCGTTCAGTGCGCCGGGTGATCGTCGAATCCATAGCCCGCGGATGGTAGCACAGGGCCTTGGACGAACAGTTCTAAGCCTTTTTGTTTTCTGCTGCTTAGCTCACGGTACCGAAGCCTCGTACAAATGCAGTAGGATCCGGTATCATCGTAGTGAAAAAGACCCTCCCTGAGCACGGGAACCTGAGGAGATTAGCTGAATGAAAATGCGAATCATCCATGGCCTCTGCGCCATGGCACTGTTGGCGTCATGGATGGCGCCTGTAGCCACCCAGGCCGCCGAAACGGGAAGAATCTTCCCCTACGAGGCCCACGTCGAGAAACTGGACAACGGCTTGACCGCCATTCTGGTGCCGATGGAAGCCGGCGGGCTGCTGGCCTACTGGACGATCGTGCGCACCGGTTCGCGCGACGAGTACGAGACCGGTCACACCGGGTTCGCCCACTTCTTCGAACACATGATGTTCCGCGGCACGGAGAAATATCCGGCCGAGGTCTACGGCGACAAGACGACCGAGATCGGCGCCGACGCCAACGCCTTCACCACCGACGACTACACCGCCTACCATCTCGGCATCGCGGCGGAAGATCTGGCGACGGTCATGGACTTGGAGAGTGACCGCTTCAAGAACCTCTCCTACCCCGAGGCCGGCTTCAAGACCGAAGCCGGAGCCGTCTACGGCGAGTACCGGAAGAACCGCACCAACCCGTTCTTCGTCATTCGCGAAGCGGTTCAGGAGAAGGCCTACGATCACCACACCTACGGCCACACGACCATGGGCTATGAGAAGGACATCGCGGCAATGCCGTCTATGTTCGACTACTCACGCTCCTTCTTCGATCGCTATTACCGCCCCGACAACTGCGTGCTGGTGATCGCCGGCGACCTCGATGTCGCCAAAACCATGGAAATGATCCGCAAGTACTACGGCGATTGGAAGGCCGGCTACCAGTCCCCCAAGATCCCTGTGGAGCCGCCGCAGGCCGGTGAGCGCAAGGTCGAAGTCAGCTACGACGGCCGCTCCCTGCCGATTCTCTGGATCGCCTACCACGCCGACGCCTTCGACCCGAACAGCAAGCGCATGGCCGCCGCCAACCTGCTCTCGGAGCTGGCTTTCGGCGAAACCAGTGAGCTCTACAGGAAACTCGTCCTCGAAGAGCAGGTGGTGGAATTCCTCGCCGGCGGCGCGCCGATGAACCGCGATGCCGGCCTGATGGAAGTCATCACCCGAATCAAGGATCCAGCGAAGGTCGACTACGTACTCGCCGAGATCGGCAAAACCATCGCCCGCTACCAGTCTTCGCCACCCGAAGCGAAGAGGCTCTCCGATCTAAAGTCACGCACCAAGTATGACTTCCTGATGAGCCTAGAAACCCCGGACGACGTCGCCGGCGGCCTGTCGCGGTTCATCGCCATCACCGGCGGGATCGATGCCGTGGACGACATGTACCGCACCCTGGAAGGCGTCACCGCTGAAGACATCCAAGAGGCGGCCAATCACTATCTGTCCCTCGACCGACGCACCGTCGGCATTCTGCGAGGATCCAACTAATGCACGCGCCATCGCACTCCACTGTTTTTCGTCATACGGCACGCCTGCTCTGCTTCGGCGCCTGCCTCCTGCTGCCGGCGTTGGGCTGCACCTCCGGCCAATCCCAGTCTGACGACGGGACCGGTCCGGTTCTCCTACAGGTGGAATCGGACCCCACCATCGCCTTCTCCGTCTGGTTCGATGTCGGCTCCCAGAACGACCCGGTCGGCAAAGAGGGGCTAGCGCTGATCACCGCGACACTGCTGTCGGAAGGGGCTACCACCGAGAACAGCTACCAAGAGATTCTCGAAAAACTCTACCCGATCGCCTCCGGCTACGGCGTCTCCGTCGACCGTCAAATGACGACGATCCGCGGGCGAACCCACCGCGACAACCTGGAGACCTTCTTCAAGCTCTACACCGACGCCTATCTGCGGCCGGCATTCGACCAAGACGACTTCGAACGGCTACGCAGCAACCAACGCAACGAACTCGAGAAGTCCCTGCGCTACGCCTCGGATGAGGAACTGGGCAAGGCGGCGCTCTACTCGGCCGTCTTCACCGGTACCCGCTACGCCCATCCCGCCCTCGGCACGGTCCAGGGCCTTGCCTCGATCACTCTGGATGACGTCAAAGCCTTCTACGCCGACTACTTCACCAAGGACAATGCGGTAGTAGCCCTGGCCGGCGGCTTCTCGCCGGAGTTGGTGAATCGGTTCGAGGCGACGCTAGATGAACTCTCCAGCGAAGAGAGCGAGGCAGCGGCCGGCGCCGGCCACACCGAAACCACGATCGAGGTGGCACCCATCGCAGGGCGCCACCTGATCCTGGTCGACAAACCCGGCGCCGACGCCTCGATCAGCTTTGGCTTCCCGATCAATGTCCGTCGCGGCGAAGCGGACTTCTACGCCCTCTGGCTGGCCAACTCGTGGCTGGGTGAACACCGCAACTCCTCCAGCCACCTCTACGAGGTGATCCGCGAGGCCCGCGGCATGAACTACGGCGACTACTCCTACATCGAGACCTTCCCCGAAGGCGGCCGCCGTCAGATGCCTCCCACCAACGTGGCGAGGGACCACCAGATCTTCGAAGTCTGGATCCGCACCCTCCCCAGCCACAACGCCCATTTCGCCCTGCGTGCCGCGATCCGCGAACTGGAGCACCTGGTCGACAACGGTCTGACCGAGGAGCAATTCAACCTGACTCGCTCCTTCCTGTCGAAATACTCTCTCCACTTCGCCCCCACCAGCTCCACCCGCCTGGGGTACGCGATCGACGATCGCTTCTACGGCATCGACGGCGAAGGCCACCTAGCCCGCTTTCGCCAGCGGATAGACGAACTCACCTTGGAAGAGGTCAACGCGGCGATCAAAAAATATCTCCAGTACGACAACATGAAAATCGCCATGGTCACCGGCGACGCCGCCGGCCTCAGTGAGGCCATCGCCACCGACGCCCCGAGCCCGATCGACTACGGCGGGATCGAAAAGCCGGAGGCGATCCTCCTGGAAGACAAAGAAATCTCCACCTACCCGCTCCACATTCCGGCGGAGAACATCTCGACTATCCCGATCGACGAGATCTTCGAGAAATGAGGGGACTCGCGAGTCCGGCCTGAGCGGCCGGGCTCGCGCGAAGGGCTCACGCGTTCTGCGGGCACGGGCGCAGCACGCTGCGCCCCTACGGGGGGAGGAGCCTGGCGACTTCTTAGCGCGGGCACGGGCGCAATGAATTGCGCCCCTACGGAGGCAGGATGGCGACGATTCGGAACCGTGCCGAGAGTCGAGCAAAGCGAGACGCGAGGCCCCCCAACCACCGCCAAAGAGGTGGTCCCTCCCGCGCAGTGGCCTAAGGCCGCGGGCACTTGTCCTGTGGAGGGCAAGAATCGGCTCGCGAAGGATCAGCGCCCGTGCGTGTTTGAGGCGCCAGCCGAGTTGCGCGGGCGCCCGTAGCGAGCCGACAAGGAGGGCAAACATCCCGCACGCGACCGCCCGGCCACTTCGCGGGAGAGACCACCTCGCCCCTTATGCTGGCATTTTCTCCCACTCGCTCTCCGGCGCATCCAAGGCCAGCGCCAAACCACCGTCCGAACCGGCGAAGATCGGGTCCTTGACCACGGTGACGCGGCCGCCACCGATCTGCTCCAGCTGCTGCTGGAGGCTCGCAGCCAGCCCTTTGATCAGGGCGGAACCGCCGGCGAGAATGACGTTGTGGCGCACCTTCTCCTGGAACTCGGGTTCCACCTTGGCCAAGAGATCCATCATCGTCTCGGTCACCGGCGGCAAGATCCCCTCGCAGGCCTGGCGGAGCTCATCGGTGATATCCAGCTGGGTGGGAACGCCGTCGACCGGTGCGGTCACCTTGACCGCCGACTTGGCCTTGCCGACAAAGCTGTAGTCCTCTTTCCACTGGCGCAACATGTGCACCGAGATCTTGGCCTCGGGATGCCGGTCACTCACCAGTTGAGCCAGGCGGTCATCGATCCAATCCCCGGCGGTGTTCAGCGTGCGCTGCTCATCCTCGGTCGGAAAGCGGCCGTTCATCACACAGAAGTCGGCGGTACCGGCGCCGATATCGATGATCAGCGAGTGTAGGAGAGCCTCCAAACCATAGGCGACGGCAAACGGCTCGGAGACGATCATCACGCGATCGGCCAGACCGGCCAGTGCCTTGTGCACCTGGGCCTTGCTGACGCGCAGCGCCTCCGCCGGAACACCGATCACGGCGCGCAACTCCTTGTCACCCCGTGACTCGGAGTCGACGCCCGCCAGTTTGGCCAGAGTCTTGAGCAGCTCGCGTACCGCCGCCTCGTCCTTCTCCGAACCCTCCTTGATCAGCCCCTCTTCGAGCGGCCGGTGGAGGTCCAACATGCTGCGATTGTCCAGCGCCTCCTGGCCAACGAGGACCTCGCGCTTCAACACTTTGTTGGCGACCAGATCGACCGGCCAGCCAACGTAGCTCTGGATCATGTGGCGTTTGTCGCTCGAAGTTGAGATCGAGCTGCGCGAGGTTCCCAGGTCAATGCCCACATGAAGGGTCTTCTGCTTCGGACTCATGATGAAATCAGCTTCCTTTCTGTTCCACGGGATCAGCAACCCCCGAGTAACTACGAACGCCCTTGGCTAGGGCTTCCGCGATGAACTGACGATACAAGGGCTTCTGAAGAAGCCTGGCTTCCCGCTCGTTCGACAGACAGGAGACTTCGGCGAGGATCGCCGGCATGTGAGTGTCGATGAGGACAATGAACGGTGCTCGTTTCACGCCGCGGTCGGCGAGATGGGGATTGATTTCGCTCAGGCTACCAAAAAGCGACGCTTGAACCTTGCGCGCCAGTGCCTGAGACTCATTGATGCGCACACCGGTGTAGATGCGGTCGAGCAGGTGGCGCATGTCGGCGAGAGAATACCCGGAATCCCGGTGCTCCACAGCCGCCAGTGCAGTGATGTACGGATCGTCCGAGGCACCCAGGTAGTAGGTTTCCACTCCGCGTGCCGACCGATCCGCAATCCAGTTGATGTGGATGGAGACGAAGAGATCGCCGTGCGCCTCATTGGCGATTCTCGCTCGCTCTTGAAGATCAACTCCGACATCCGTTTCGCGGGTCATCAGGACTTCGAAACCGCTCTTCTGTAGCAGGGTCCGCAAGCGCATGCCGAGATCGAGAACCACCTCCTTCTCAACCACCCCCTGCACGCCCCTGGTTCCCGCGGCTGAGCCGCCATGGCCGGGATCCACGATCACTCGGCGAACCGCGAGCGGCAAGACTTCGTGCGCCATCTTCCCCGCCACTGCAGCCAGTCTTACCACCTCCGGCTCAATGATGCGTTCGGCTTCCACCGCTCGAGGAGACGCGAGCAGCGGCGCCGACAGCGCTACCGGCGAGGAGTACCCTTCACCGCCCACCTCCTGCGCTTTGGCCAGCTGACCCTGGTTACCAGCGACCAGCAACCAGGCGAAGACAGCGAGTGAAACGGTAGACAGGGTTACCACCGTCCAGCCCAGCCGGCGGCGACGGTGCACCCGGCGCAGCTGCCTGGCTGGACCTCTCCCCTCCGCCAGATCAACATTGTGGCGGACGACATCGCGCACAAGGCGCCGCTTGATGCGACTTACCGTTGCCATACTGTCAGCAATCTCCCCTACTTGGAACGATCGAGGGAGGCTTTGAAAGGACCCAATAGCTGGAGATGATACCTGATCTTAGTGGCGGCGTCGCTTCACGGTCGGCGCAATAGAATGCGAAGCTCTGTCCCCACCGTGTCCGCGGAAACCACGGCTACGGTGGGATCGGCGAGATCGAGGACTACGTGAAGTTCCCGCCCGGAGTGCAATCCGGTGCGAATCGTAGTGAGTTCCGCACTACCCACGGCCAGACGGGTGGGCTCGAAGGGGCGAGATACACGGGTGAAACGAACCAACTCACGTGGCGGAGGTTGACCTAACCGTAGCCGCTTGAAGCGATCGGCGGAAATGGCCCCATCCGCCTCGATGGTGACCAGAGTACCGCCGGCAACGGTGCGCCAGTGGATCTTGCTGATTCGAGTCATCGGCGTTCTCACCACCACCGAAGCCGGCTCCGGCGGTGCCGGTTTGGGCTTTGCCACCGCGCCCTCCGGGTTCAGGCCGTTGAGTTTGCGCTCCGAAGCCGGCTCGGCGGGTGACGCCACACCAGGGGAGCCAGCCGCTGGCGAGCCGCCGGAGGTCGTAGTTTCGTCAGCCACCTCATCGGTCTCGGCGTTTCCGGGTTTAGCCGCCCCTGGTTCCGCGGCCACCGGCGCGGCAGATTGCCCCTCGCCAGCAGCCGGCGGCGGCGCTGAATCGCCGGCGATCTCCCCCGCGGTAGCAGGGGAGGATTGCCCTTCACCGGCGGCCCTCGGCGTGCCGGGATCGGTCGCAACCGGGGAGGCAACTTCAGTGACCTCGCTGGTGCTTTCGTCGCCACTGACAAAGCGCGCGATCAGCGGACCGGCAAGCCGGTAGATCGCTGCTGCCGCCAGCAGCAAGACAAACAACCCAAAGACAATTTTGCGCCCATCGAGCTTCAGGCTGCGGGAACTCTTGGCGCCGACGTAGCCCGCACCTCGAAGCCGCCACTCGCCGGTGGACTCGGTGGGGCCGCCGGTGTCATCTCCATCGTAGACAGGCGTCATGTCACCCGGCAAGACCGGCTCCGCAGCCGGTGCCACCGGTAGATCCGGCAGGTCGGGAGGATCGGCGCGCAGCCAGCCCGGAATCTCTACCTCTTCGGCGCTTGCAGGCTCGGCCACGGCGACCGGCGGCTCAGCCTCCACCGTCGTTCGAGACCGAAACTCAACATCGGGGCCTTTCTCTGCCACCTCGCTAGCCTGCGGCTTGGCTACCGCCTCCTCTTCAACCGGTTCCTCAACCGGCTCTTCGGCCACCGCCTCAACCGCCTCTGCAACCTCCTCCTCGCGAGGCGGTCGCAGAATCTCCGGAAGCACGAAGCCCTTCGCAGGGTGAGAGGCGGGCGCCTCTCGCTTCGGAACCACGGGTTCAGCGATCGTCTCCGTCAAATCTATCGCTTCGGAACGGGATACCGGTTGCCGCGGAGAGGAGGGCTCCCTCTCTTGCCTATCAGCCATCTTTTCTGCTCCATCCTCCGACCTGAGGGCATCCTCCGACCTGACGGCGGCAACCGGCGGCGTGGCTTGCGCCGCGGCCGGCTGCTCCTCGGAACCAACTGGGCTCAGAGCTTCGTCGCCTTCCTGGGTATAGCGTTGCACCAGCCGGAAGATGCGCTCGCGGCTACCGGGGCTCAGATAGCGAAAGCGAATTCCCATGCCGGGGGGTTGGTCCGGGCCATCGCCCTCCTTGCGCTGCCAGACGACCTCGCCCGTCCCTTCGACGAGATCCTCGCCAACCTTGAACTCGAAGGCCACCAGTGAGCCGATCTCCGCCGGCGTGTCGCTGGGCACGAACATACCGCCCAACGAGAGGTCCGAGGTGATCTCAGTGACGGCTCCAGAGAGCCGTTCCAGCTTCAGGTTGACCAGAGTCGAGAGCGGAACCCGCCGCGACTTACGAGGGATCGAATAGCGCACGGCCGGAGCTTAACAGCCCGCGCCATCGGAAGGCATAGGCAAAACTGACGACATGATCACTTCTCCTGATGAGAGGTGTCAGCCCTGGCCAAAGCCTTTCTACCGTTCGCCGCTTCAATACCGCCCTGTTGACCAGCCTCTCCAAGCCGACAGTCCATCAGCAAGGCGGATTGTCACCGCTCAGATCAAGAAACCGGTACCGGTTCAGGGGAGGCGACCAGGTGCAGTTTGATCAGCACGTCATCGCGAATCAGGTCGTCAGCCATACCCTTGTACTCGATGCCGAAATCGAAACGCTTGATGGCGAATTCAGCGTCAGCCGTGACCGTTTCCTCGCTCAGCGTAATTGCCGCCGGAAAGACGATTTGCTTGGTAACGCCGTGCAGGGTCAGGGTTCCGGTCACGCTGTAGCCGTCATCGGTGGCGGTGATCGCCGTCGACTCGAAGCTGGCCCGCGGGTAGGTCTCGACATCGAAGAAGTCGGGGCTCTTCAAATGAACGGTCAATTTATCCACATTGGCGTACAGCGAGGTAGCGTCGATCGAGACCTCGACCTTGGAGCGGCTGGGGTCGCCGTCGACCACCGCCAGTTCACCCTCGAATTCTGTGAAGCCGCCCTCGTGTGATCCGGTCACTTTGGAACCGACGAATTCGATGGTCGACCCTTCCCCGATGGTGTAGATCGTTGCGTCCGCGTAGCTGTCCTGCACTACAGCGTCATCGGGACTGGTGGGTTCCGCTTGGACCTCGGGAACCGGTTCGCTCACCTCGGCCTGCGGAGCGTCCGCCGCCGGGTTGGCGCAGCCTACAGCGCCCCAGACAAAAACGGCCGCCATAGACAGCACAAATCTCGAATACCTCATAGCTCGATCCTCCTTGGGAAGTTCTCGGCGAAGGCCGCAGTCTACCAGCCGAAGCCACCAGCCAACGAAAGGACCCCAAAGAAGGCTGTGCTACTCTGCCGCCCGCCTACTCTCGCAATAATTCGGCACTGTTCCCAGCCGTCGCCACCCCGCTTCTCGGGCCGGACGGCACAGACGGAGGAAGCCATGACGGAGTCCAGGTTTCGAGTACCACACACCCTGGTTTTGCTCGCGGGAATGATCCTTCTCGCTTTCGTTTCGACCTTTCTCCTGCCCCAGGGATCGTTCGAACGCTTCACCAACGAGCACAATCGAGAGCAGGTGGTTCCCGACTCCTACAGCCGAGCCGAAGAGCCGCACAACTTGCCCTGGCACACCGCCTTGACCGCGATACCCAAGGGGTTCGAGGCGGCGCAAGGGATCATCTTCTTCATCTTCTTCACCGGCGGCACCTTCTCCGTCCTGCGTGCCACCGGAGCGATCGACGCCGCCTTGTCGAAGATGCTGCGCGCCCTGGGACACAAGCCGCAGCTGCTCATCCTGTGCGCGATCCTGGTCTTCGCCATCGGCTCCGCCACCATGGGCATGGCGGAGGAGTACATCCCCTTCGTGCCCATCCTCATCGCTCTGTGCTTGGCGCTGAAACTCGACACGATGACCGCCATCGGCACGCTGTGCATCGGCTACGGCGTGGGCTACGGCGCGGCGGTGATCAATCCGTTCACCGTCTTGATCGCGCAGGATGTGGCCAACGTGCCCACGACCTTGCCCATGACCGCGCTGCGGCTCGTTTTGTTGGTTCTCTTCGTGGGCGTCGGTTTCCACCACGTGTGGAGCTACGCGAAGCGGGTCAGAGCCGACCCTGCGCGCAGCTTGGTAGCCGGCATCGAGCCACCGCCCGGGCTGAAAGCCACGGCGAGCGACCACCCCTTCACCACCAAGGACGTCGCGGTCATCCTCCTGCTATTGACAGCTCTGGTCGTCTTGATCTGCGGTCTGACCATGTGGCACTGGTACTTGGTCGAGATGGGCGCACTGTTCCTCGCCGTCAGTATTCTGCTCGGCTTGATCGCACGGCTGGGAGCCAGTCGAACCGCCAGCGAGTTCTGCAAGGGAGCCGGCGAACTGACCACGACGGCGCTGCTGGTCGGTTTTGCACGGACTATCGAGGTGGTGCTCGAAGAGGGAGGCATCATCGACTCCATCGTCCACGGCATCTCCATGCCTCTCAAGGAGCTGCCCCCGTCCATCGCCGCCGTGGGTATGTTCGCAGTCCAGTCGGTCTGTAACTTCTTTATCCCCTCGGGCAGCGGCCAGGCCTACGTCACCATGCCGTTGATGGCGCCCCTGGCCGACTTGGTCGATGTCTCGCGGCAGGTGGCCGTGCTCGCCTACCAGTTCGGTGACGGCTTCACCAATATCCTGATTCCGACCAACGCCGTACTCATCGGGATTCTCGGCCTGGCCAATATCCCCTTCGACCGCTGGGTCCGTTTTGTCGGCCCTTTCATGCTCAAGATCTGGGTGCTGGGCTCAGTGGCGCTGATCGTGGCGGTGGTCTTCGGCATCCAGTAGCCTTGTCGCCCGCTCCTGCGGCCTGCCGCCAGGGGATGATCGAGTCACCGGCGCAGCTGCGCCGTGACGTGGCCAAGTATGTGCCCAACTGTGAGCACATCGATTTGCACATTGATGGGCAAAATGATGATGGAGTCACCGCCGCTTTCTCGCCTTACTAGGTGAACGGGTACAACGCCTCGCCGGTGCGCAGCGGCACTGGGGAGTCTTCACCTGCCCAAATCAAGTCCCGGCGATCCGCGTCGCCCGCGGTGGTGTCCCCACTCCTCCGTTCAGCGTTGCGGCTTCTTGCTCGCACTCTCCCTTCCGGGAGTCGGGCGCCGGGCAAGGTTCCGGGTGCCGCATCCGCCAACGGGTACGGCACCCGGAACCATCATGCTGGAGCGATCTGCTCGCTGAAACGGACCCCTTCCTCTTCAAGTTCCCGCAACAGCGGCAGATAGATGCATCGCTGGACCGGCAGCGCGCAACCGGTGACGGTCAATTCGCCGCGCAGAAGCAAGCGAGCGGCGATTCCAGCGGGAAGGCCCACGGTGCGGGACATGGCGGTGAGGCCTCCCGCCTGCCCCATCTCGACCAGCGTCGAGCGGATGGTTTCGCGCCGGTCCCCTTCCTCGGGATATCGCGCGGTGAGGATGTGATGCAAGATCACCATGTCGCGCTCACCCTCCGGCAACACCAGCCGCTCTTGTAGCAACTGACTCATCGCCTGGGCAGCGGTCTTGCTCTGGCCGCCGATCTTCTCCTGCGAAAAGAGGCCCAGCCAGCGCAGATTGTTCATCGCCAGGCCGTTCGGATCGAGGTCGAGCAAGTGCGCCACCCGCAAGTCCAAAGGACCATTGCTTTGCTTATGAACAGGCATGAAGGCCTCGACCAGATCGCTCCAGCTCATCTCCGGCAAGTTCGGGATCAACACACCCTCGTTCGGCAATCCCAGCCGAACCACCTGGTGCCAAGTCTCGCACCAGCCCGGATAGCGCAAGGTGCCGCGCACCAGCGTCTGGACATCCTGCAGCCCCATACTGCGACGATAGGAGAGCGAATCGCGGTTCGGGTAAGCATCCATCTTGCCCACCCCCGGCACGTCGATCGGCCAAGTCGCGGCGAAAATGCGATGCCAGGGAGCGATGTGCAAGCGATTCTGGTGCAGGGACTGAGCGCCATCGTGAGCCGCCATCACCACATTGCGCGGATTCCAGGTGACACAGTAGCGAAGCGGGTTGGAGTCGGCGGACTCCGGCGCAGGAACACCGCTACCGTAGGACTCGAAGCTCTCGATCACCGCTCCCGCGTCATGCAAGCGTTGAACGAGTTCCATGGCGGACATCAGATCGATCCCCGGGTCGAGGCCCAGTTCGGTGAGAATGGCGATTCCGTGGTCGCGCGCCTCGCCGTCCAGCCGGCGAGTTTCGTTATCGAGGTAGGAGGCCGAAACCATCGACCGCCGCGCCGCCAAACAGGCGCGCGCCACCCGCGGCTGAAGGGCCGGCGGCATCAGACTGACCACCAGGTCAAAACCACGCGCCAGCGAGCTGAGACCCGCCTCATCTCCCGCATCGACGGTGATCGCTTCACCCGCCGGGTGCTCGCCTATCTGAGCTGCGGCGAGGCTTGGATTCCGATCGCCCACGGCCACCGCATAGCCGTCCTGCGACGCATGGTCCAGCAGATAGTGAATCAAAGAGGGCGCGCTCAGCCCGGCGCCCAGAATCAAGATTTTCTTCATCAGCGAGTTGCCTCTCCCTCTCTTGCTGCGAACTGAAGCTCGAACTCTTGTTCGAGCGCGGTGAAATAGCGGCGCTGTGCTGCCAGCTCGGTACTGATTCGATCGACCGTGCCGCCCAGCTGATCTTCCTGCGTACGCAGCCCCGGCGTTCGCCCTCGCCCTCGATCAACAATCGCACCTGCGGTGGCTCCGCGACGACATCATTGTCGCGCTGAAGGCCGCTGACCATTCTGCGTCGAACGACCGCCAGGAGACGGTCATCGACATAAGGCAGCGGGATCAGTGGCGGCAAAGCCGACAAGATGCTGTAGAAAGTGACCCGGCGGAACCAACCTGCCGCCGCCACTTGCGAGTTGGTGATCGCTGGGGACTCCCCCTTGGCCGCTTGCTCATTCATCGCCAACCGCGGCACCCTATCGCTCTCGAAATCGCAGAGCAACCTTAGCCACTCAACTTACACTCGCTAAACGGTCGATTCGTTTTAGGTGACCAGAGTTTCGAGACGATCCAAAGCACGGTCGATCCGCTCGACGATCTCCTCACCCGCGAGCCGCTGACCTTCGCTGCCAACCGCTTCCCAGAGGTTGTGAGACGGATCTTCCAGCACGCCGCGGTTCAAGTGAGCGCCGTGACGCTCGAGAATCGGCGCCAGCTCCTCATAGCGCTCCAAGAGCTGCTGGCGAGTAGCTAGATAGGCGTGCTCGCAAACGCCGCGGCGTTCCGAAAAACCGAAGATGTTGGTAAAAAACATCCGGTAGTCGTCACGCTGTGGCTCAACCAAGACGATGTCCGCGTCGAAACGCTTGGCGTAGCGCGAGAGGCCCACACTGAGCCGCGAGTGGATCAAAGTGCGGAAGGTCTGCGACAGCACCGTGGTCAACCCGCGGTCGATCAGTTTGCCCCGCACCATCACTCCCTGCTCGACCGCGCGCACCGTGTCGACCGGCACAATCGGATTGACGCAGAGGAGAAGCTCGACTCCCCCCTCGAGCGCCACGGAGCCGTGCAAGGTCTTTAGCAGCACTCCGTCCACATAATGGCGCCCGTCGATCTCCACCGGCGAGTAGAGACCCGGCAAGGCGGTACTGGCCTGGACCGCCTTCGAAATCGGCACGTGGTCCAGCCCCGGTTCACCGAAGCGAACCGCGATCGCGCCGTCGAGATCGGCGGCGACGACGATCAACTCGCGACCCAGGCGCCGGAAGTCGTCTGTGCGACCCTTGATCGAGAAGATCTTCTCCAGGTAGGCGCGAATCGGCTCGTTGTCGAACACCGAAACCGGCAGAGCCCGTCCCAAGCGCAACAGGGACTCGAGGAAGGTCACGTCCTTCGGATCGGAGGCGTATTGTTGCAGCGCCTCCTTGAGTAGCCGCGGCAGCGTCAAGCTGCGCTTGGCCAGTTCACGAACGTTGGGGGTCAAGAAGGTCTCCGGAACGAAGGGGTGTTCGCCCGGCTCGTTCTTGATGATCGCCCGCACCATCTGCGCCGTGCTCAGCTGGTTGGCCAGGCAAGCGGCGATGAAAGCGCCGGCGCTAACCCCGACGTAGATGTAGAGATCGTTGAAATCGACCCCGTCGATAGCCTCGTCCAGCGCCCGCAAGGCACCGATCTCATAGATCGCGCCGCCGGGGCCGCCCCCGGCAAGCGCGATGCCGATCCGGGACACCCCGCCCGGTGCCTTCGAGTCTGCTCTACGAGATCGGCTCATCGGAGTCAGTGAGGCTCAGCCGACTCAGTTGACCTTGGTCTTGCCGGTACGTTCCTTGGCGGGCGAACGGCGGGCGGTGGCTTTCTTGGGCACCAGTTTCTCGACCTTGGCCGAGAGATCCTCGATCCGCTGCGTCAGAGTCTGGATCTCATCGCGGCTCGGCACACCGATTCGATGCAACACCGAGGTGATGCGCTCGTCGAGCCCCTCGCCCAGGTCTTCCCATACATCCTCAACCTTGCCGACGGTCTTCTTGACGCCGCTCTTGACATCCTTGACCGTGCTCTCCACTTCGCGCCGGCCGCGGCTCTCGAGATCCTCGCCGCGATCGACGAGGCTCTTGAACAGCTTGCCACCTTCCTCCTCGGCGGCGGCGAGGGCACCGAGCCCTGCGAGCCAGATCTTGTGAGCTGAGGCCTTCAGGTCCTGCTGAATTTCTTTGACGGATTGCTTGTCCATGATGTGTCCTCTTCCTTTCGCTAGCCGCTCCGCGGCATTGACCGCTGAAGCGAGAATTGTCAAATCGTGCGGGCCGCCTGTCCCTTCCGGGTGGTTGGCGAAACCGCGAGTCATTTGAGTGCCTGAGGGCTTCCGCCGCCAGGTCGAGCCAACAACGCCGGGTTATTCCTCGGTGTTCTTCTTACTGCTCCGGCGGGATCCTGTCGTTGCGTTCTTCGCTGCACCAGCCCCTGCTGGTTGGTTACGGGCTGCCTTCGTCCGGGCCGCTTTCGGCCGGGCAGCCGTCTTGCGACGACCACCGCTGCTCACCACGGCCGCGGTCCCGGCCGTACTTTCAGCCGCCCCACCGTTCTCTTCCAGCCGCACCAGAGAGTTCTCAAGCTGCTCCAAGCGGCTGCGCAAAGTTGACATTTCCTCTCGTGCCCTGCGCACCGGGCTAAATCGATCGATCGAAGCCTGGACGAATCGATCGACGCTGGACTGCACCTGCTCGACACCGCTCGAAACGGCCCGTTCACCAGCTCGAACGAGCTCATGGAGTAGGTCGGTAGGCAGGAACGAAGTGCCCTTGCGCCCTTCATCCAGAATGATCTGAGTCAGCGTCTGGGCGGTGACATCCGCCGCGCTGGCGTTGTCCATGACCTTGATCTCTTGCCCGTCGCGAATCCACTTCGAGATTTCCTCGAGCGACACGTAGCGACTTTCTTCCGTGTCGTAAAGCTTGCGACTTTCGTAGCGTTTGATCAGCCGAATCATCGTCGTCCCTCTCTGTTTTCTACCTGCTCTGCACACCGGCCGGGATGCACCGGCCAAGGGCAAAATACCGCACTGCGGCAAAAATGTCAAGATCATTCCGCAGTGCGGCATAAATGGCCGATCGGGTGATCATGGCGTCGGCGTAGAAGATCGGTCAACCGGAAGAGCCAACTGTCGTTCGAGTAAGACTGCGAAGCGGCGAAGCAGGCCGATATCGGTGGGTTCGTCAGCCAGCAGGGGCAGCGCCACCAGTGGTTGCTCGGTCCCGAGAAGCTGGCGCAACGCGTTCAGCCCGTGCAGGTCGCGCTCGCCGAGCCAGCGCATCAGACGCATGCCTTCCGATTCTGGCTTCTCGGCGACGTGCGAGGCAGGGCGGGGATGCATCTGGTTGACCAGCACCGCTGCTAGCCGGTAGCCGGCCTCACGCAGCCGGCGGGCAAAGAAGAGACAATCGGCGATCCGCTCCTCGCCGGGGCCAGCGACCAGAACGAAAGCTGTGGTCGGTGCGCTGAGCAGAGCCTTCACCTCGCTGGCCCGCTGGCGGAAGCCTCCGTATAACGGGCCGAAGGCACGAAAAAACTCCGCAATGTCGCGCAGGAGATCGAGCCCCACGATCCGGTCGAGATAGCGCTCAACGCCACGCCCCAAGCCTCCGAACCGCCGCACCGGCCGCAGCCTCCCCTGCTGATCAAACCAGGGATACTGGGCTACCTTGAGGGCACCGCTGTCGAGAAAGCCGAGAATTCGGTCGGGCGCCTCCAGGAAATCCAGTGCCTGGGCGGTCGGCGGTGTATCGAGGATCACGCGATCGAAACGCCCCTCGCGATCGACTTCGAACAACCGCTCCACCGCCATGTACTCGAGAATTCCGGCGAGGCTTCCCGAGAGATGGTGATAAAAGCGATTGCCGAGAATCCGCTCGCGCGATGCGGAGTCCGGTGCGTAGCGCTCAATCAGGCGGTCGAAGGTGGAGCGGGCATCGAGCAGGCTGGCGAACAACCGGCCACCGTCCAAACCAGCCGGCGAACTCTCCCCCCCCACCGTCGCCAGCTCCACCTCGATTTCGCCATCGCTCGCCCTCTCGCCGATACCGAGAGCGTCCTTGAGCCGCAGCGAAGGATCGAAGGTCATCACCATCGCCTCGTCGCCCTGCGCCGCGGCTCCAACGGCCAGCGCGGCGGCAATCGTGGTCTTGCCGACCCCGCCGGCGCCGACGACGACGACCAGACGAGCATCGGTGAGCGCGGCGATCATGGTTGCTCCCCGCCTGTGCCGGCGGTGAGCAAGGTTGCCAACCTCCGGGCCAACTCCGGTCCCCGACCCAGCGGCAAGAGAGGCAGTTCGATCCGCGGTCCGCTCCACGCCCCGTCGAGGCGAGCCAACTCACGGTCGTTGATCGCTCGGCGGCGGTGCCACAAGGAGCGCGCCGCGCAACCGTCCGCGCAGTCGTCGTCGCCCCCAGCGATTGCGCCGGCTCCCGCACGGTTGACCTTTGGATCGAGCGGTGGATAGAGGCTGTTGACCACCAACAGATCAGGCGCTCTGCCCAACCGTTCTTCCACCGCCACCGCCAGTTCCAGCGTCTCCTGGACCGGCATCTCCTCAGCCAAGGTCACCACCACCAAGCCGCAGCTGTCAGCATCGCCCACCAACTCGGCGAGTTCGGCCGCCAGCGCGCCGATCGGCCCCTCGGTGATCACCTCGGAGACCAACCGCGGCGCATCGAGTAGGGAGAGTCCATGGCCGGTCGCCGGAGCATCGAGTACCACCAAGTCGAACTCACCCTCGCGGGACCCACCGTCGGTCAGCCGGCGGGCGTGGTCGATCAGCGCCAGTTGCCGCAAGCCGGGCATCCCTTCACAGATCTGCTGGTAGATGGGGCTGGCCAGCACCCGGCGGGCAATGACCCCGAGGTGCACCCGCTCGCGGACAATCTGGTCGAGAACCTGGCGCGGCTTCAAGTTCTGCAACCAGACTCGGTCGCCGGCCGCCGCGATCTCGCCACTCGAAGGAGGGAGGCCCAGCATCTGATGGGCATTCTCCCGCGGATCGACTTCGAGCAGCAGCACTTTGCGGCCGAGGTAGCCGCAATGCAGCGCCAGCGCGGCAGCGAAGGCACTCTTGCCGACACCACCCTTGCCGGTTACCACTAGCAGCCGGCGCTGGGCAAGATCGCGCAGAACGGCGGCGGTGGTCGGCATCGAGGTTTGGATGAAATCAGCGGATTGTAGGCGGCTCGGTTCGGCCGCAGCATAGCGCGACTGCCGCATTGCGGCAAGAAGGATCCGAGGGTCCTTGGCGCCAGCATCATCGACCTCGCCTGTGCCCGCGAGTTGGCCCGCTCCGGCCTGCGTATCAAAGTTGTGGAAGCGGCACAGCAGCCAGCGACCGCCGCCGTCGCCCAAACCTTCGGCACTCACCGTTTCTAACCCTGTCGCGGCCGGCCTTTCCTTTGGCCGACTCTCTCCTTTTCTTATGCGACTCGACTAAGATGGGAATGCACCACGCCCCTCCCACGTTGAGATATATGAGCGCGACGCACTAAAATCTCTGCACTGGGATCTTAGGGGCGATGGGTCACAGCTGTGGCCTAATCTGCGCATCTACTTTCGGAGGAGCGATCGTTGGACTACAAGGACTACTACGCGGTACTCGGCATCGCGCGCAGCGCCTCGCAAGATGAGATTCAGAAGGCCTACCGCAAGCTGGCCCGGAAATACCATCCGGATGTCAACAGCAGTCCCGAGGCCGAAGACAAGTTCAAGGAAGTCGGAGAGGCCTACGAAGTCCTCAAGGATGCGGAGAAACGAGCCAAGTACGACCAGTACGGCAGTGCTTGGAAAGCGGCCCAGCGCGGCGGCGCCCCTCCACCGGGATACGAGAACTACCGGTTCGACTTCGGCAATATGGGAGAAGGCGGAGGGTTCGACTTCGGATCCAGCGGCTTCAGCTCCTTCTTCGAGATGCTGTTCGGCGGCGGGCGCGGCTCGCGCCGGGGACCGCGGCCGGCCTCGGCGGCTCGCGGCGGGGTCGACCAAGAAGCGGTCATCGTTCTGACGCTGGAAGAGGCGGCCCAAGGTGGCAAGCGGGAGATTGCGGTCACCGACCCAATGGGCAACCGCAAGAGCTTCAAGGTAGCCATTCCCGCCGGAGTGCGCCCAGGCGGGCGTATCCGGCTGCGCGGCAAAGGCGGCGAACGCACGCCTGGCGGGCCACGCGGAGATCTCTACCTGAAGGTCGACCTCATGCCTCACCCACACTTTCGACTCGATGGCCACAACATTCGCACCACGCTAGACATCACACCCTCGGAAGCGGCTCTCGGTAGCCAGGTTCCGGTGGAAACTCTCAATGGACAGCTGCAGGTTCGGATTCCGGCCGGCACCTCTTCGGGACGCACCATCCGGCTACGTGGCAAGGGGTTTCCCAAGGCTTCAGGAGGAGGCCACGGAGATCTCTTGGCAGAGATTCGAATCGTCGTCCCCGAAACACTGAGCGACCGCGAGCGGGAACTCTACGCAGGTCTGTCCGAGGCCTCGGAGTTCCGCTCCCAGGCCGCCGAATAGCCGACTGCCCGCCACCGAGCTGAAGTCGAGTGCAACAGCCGCCTATACAGCAAAGAACGCCCCACGCGAGAGGAGGTTTGCCATGGATATGAATACCCTGACGCAGAAATCTCAAGAGGCTCTACAGGCAGCGCAAACCAAGGCGCTGCGCTACGGTCACCAAGAGGTGGACGGCGAGCACTTGCTGCTCGCCTTGCTCGAGCAACCGGAAGGACTGATCCCCCGGCTGATGGAGCGCATGGAGATTTCCGTCGAGGCGCTGAGCCACGCGGTCGAGGAGGAACTCGACCGGAGGCCGAAAGTCTCCGGGCCGGGATCCGAAGCCGGCAAGATCTACATCACGCCGCGGTTGCAGCAGTTGATCTTGCGCGGTCAGGACGAGGCGACCCGCCTCAAGGACGAATACGTCTCGGTCGAGCACCTGCTTCTGGCTCTCCTCGAAGAGGGCTCCTCCACCGCCAGCGCCAAGATCTTGCACAGCTTCAACATCAGCCGTGACTCTTTCCTTCAGGCACTGACCGCGGTGCGCGGCAATCAGCGGGTCACCAGCGCCATGCCGGAGGTCGCCTACGAAGCGCTCGAAAAGTACGGCGTCGACCTCGTGCAACAGGCCCGCGACGGCAAACTCGATCCGGTGATCGGCCGCGACGACGAGATCCGCCGGGTGATCCGAATCCTGTCGAGAAAGACCAAGAACAACCCGGTCTTGATCGGTGAGCCCGGCGTCGGCAAGACGGCGATCATCGAAGGGCTGGCGCAGCGCATCGTCCGCGGCGACGTCCCCGAGTGGCTGCGGGACCGGGCGGTCTTCTCGCTCGACATGGGCTCGCTGCTCGCCGGTGCCAAGTACCGCGGTGAATTCGAGGAGCGGCTCAAGGCGGTGCTCAACGAAGTCAAGCAGAGCGAGGGGCGGGTGCTGCTGTTCATCGATGAAGTCCACAACATCGTCGGTGCCGGCCGCACCGAGGGCTCCACCGACGCCGGCAACCTCCTCAAGCCGATGCTGGCCCGCGGCGAACTCCACGCCATCGGCGCCACCACTCTCGACGAATACCGCAAGTACATCGAGAAGGATGCCGCACTGGAACGCCGCTTCCAACCGGTGATGGTCAATCCGTCGACCGTCGAAGACACCATCTCGATCCTGCGAGGTCTGCGCGAACGTTTCGAGGTCCACCACGGCGTGCGCATTCAGGACAACGCTCTGGTAGCCGCGGCGACACTTTCCAACCGCTACATCACCGACCGCTTCCTGCCCGACAAGGCCATCGACCTGATGGACGAAGCCTCGGCGATGATTCGCACCGAAATCGACTCGATGCCGGCAGACCTGGACGCGGCGATGCGCCGCATCATGCAATTGGAGATCGAAGAGGCGGCGCTCAAGAAGGAGAAGGACAAAGCGAGCAAGGCACGGCTCAAGGACCTACGCAAGGAACTCGCCGACCGCAAAGAGAGACGGGACGCCATGCATGCGCAGTGGGAGACCGAGAAAAGTGCGATCGAGAAGGTGCGCGCCTTGCGCCAGGAGTTGGAGACACTGCGCCGGCAGATCGAGGAGGCGGAACAGAACTACGACCTCAACCTGGCAGCGGAGCTCAAGCATGGTCGCCTGCCTCAGCTCAACGCCGAGCTGGCCGCCGAAGAAGCAAAGCTCGAGGCTCGCCAGCAAAGCCCCAGCCTGCTGCGCGAGGAGGTCACCGACCAGGAGATCGCCGAGGTCGTCTCACGGTGGACCGGAGTGCCGGTGACCCGGCTGGTCGAGGGTGAGCGGGAAAAGCTCCTGCGCCTCGACGAGATTCTCCACCGCCGGGTGATCGGCCAGGACGAAGCGGTGCAGCTGGTCGCCGATGCGGTGATCCGCGCCCGCTCCGGAATCAAGGATCCACGCCGCCCGATCGGCTCCTTCATCTTCCTCGGCCCGACCGGCGTCGGCAAGACCGAGTTGGCCAAGACGCTCGCCGAATCGCTCTTCGACAGCGAAGACAACGTGGTGCGCCTCGATATGAGTGAGTACATGGAGAAGCACACCGTTTCGCGTCTGATCGGCGCCCCGCCGGGATACGTCGGTTACGAGGAAGGCGGCCAGCTGACCGAAGCCGTCCGCCGCAAGCCCTATTCGGTGATCCTCTTCGACGAGATCGAAAAGGCGCACCATGATGTGTTCAACGTACTCCTCCAGATCCTCGACGACGGCCGGGTGACCGACAGTCAAGGGCACACCGTCGACTTCAAGAACACGGTCATCATCATGACCTCGAACATCGGTTCGCCCAATCTGCTGGAAGGGGTCACCGATCGAGGCGAGATTCGAGACGAGGCGCGCGTAGCGGTGATGCGCGAACTACGCGGCCACTTCCGGCCCGAGTTCCTCAACCGGGTGGACGATGTGATCCTCTTCAAGCCCTTGACGCTCGCCGAGATCGAGCAGATTGTCGGCCTGCAGGTCGCCGATCTCGGGCGCCGGCTGGCCGAGCGCTCCATCCGACTCGACCTCACCGACGCTGCCCGCAGCTTCGTCGCCCGCCAGGGCTACGATCCGGTGTACGGTGCCCGGCCGCTCAAGAGGTTCATCCAGCGCAGCCTCGAAACCCGCATCGGCCGCGCCATCATCAGCGGCGAGGTGCTCGACGGCTCGACAGTGCAGGTGGACGTCGAGAACGGAGAACTGACGGTAAGGATCGAAGCGCCGCCGGCGCCGGTCGAGGAAGTCGAGGAGGCGATGGCGAGCTAACTCGAAGCGGAGGCACGATCGGCGGCGCGCTGCTCGGTCTCGCGGTGCGCCTGCAGGAAGGTGTCGGCCTTGCTGAATACTTTGGCCATGTTCATTCCCTTGCGTACCGCTCCCAGGCTGACCTTCCCGGTCGCCAGAGCGGCACCGAGTTGCAGGTAGGTCTTGGCCTTGCCCCGGTGGCGATAGCGCACCTCCAGAACGTGGTGCCAGAGGCCGGCGTACTCTTCGTAGAACTCTTGCATTGACAGCTTGGTGGGCAGCACGGTATGGATGATGTCGTACATCTCCCAATCGTGGGTCGTCACCTCTCTCTTCGCCTCCTCCCAGAGATCGGTCCCCGGCAGCGGGGTGAGTACGGAGAAGCCGCTATTGAAAGCTCCCGTCTCTTCGATCCAGTCGCGCAGGCGGGCGAAGTCAGCGCGATCCCAAGCCGGGTCGACGATGAAGTTGGGCGTGTAACCAACGCCCAAGTCGCGCAGAATCTCCAGAGCGCGGACGTTGTTGGCCGCCGTGTTGCTCTTGTTGACCCGACTGAGCCCTTCGTCGGTGATCGACTCGAGGCCGAGGAAGATCGAAAGGTCGCCGCAGTCCTTCCACATCTCGATGAGGTGGGGAAACTTGCAGATGATGTCGGTGCGCGTTTGTACGGTGAAGTGTTTGCGGATCCCGGACGCCTTGATCTGGCGAGCCATCTCCTCGCCACGCACGACATTCATCCAGAAGATGTCGTCGGTGATGAAGATGTTGGGAGCCTCGATCTGGCGCAACTCTTCGACCACCCTTGCCGGCGACTTCTCGCGGAAAGTGCTCTCGTGGAATTTCCACACCGAGCAGAAATTGCACTTGAAGGGGCAACCGCGCGCCGTCTCCATCAAGGCGAGGGGTTTGCGAAAGTTGATGTAGTAATGCGGGGCGTAGTGGGAGATCAGATGGCGGGCCGGAAGCGGCAGTACGTCGAGGGTCCTGCGCACCGGGGCATGGCCGGTAGCGAGCTGTTCACCCTGCCGATTGAGGCGTAGACCCGGAACTTCGGCCACGTCCGTGCCGCGCTCCAGCGCTTCGACCAGTGGCGGCATCACCTCTTCGCCGTCGCCGACCGCCACTGCATCGATCTCCGGAAGGTTGAACCACTCCGGCTCCCGCGATGCATCGTGGCCACCCACCACCAGAAATGCCTCTGGTAAGTCCCGTTTGACTTGACGGGCCAAGGCCAGCGCTCGAAAACGCTCAGTGGTGAAGTTGCACTGCAATCCCACGACGTGGGGAGCGAAGTCGCGGCACGACTCCATCCCGGCTTCGAGCCCGTCGATGCGCAGATCGATCACCTTGCACTGGTGGCCGGCCGGTTCGAGGCACGCGGCGACGCAGATCGGACCCAGCGGCTCGACGAAGGTCAGCATCTCGAGACCCAGGATGCCGCCGATCGGAGGCTTGAGGAAGGCGATCTTCAGTCCCATGATGGCCCATCGATGCAGTAGGTTGATGGCGACACGAAGGGCGTAGTGTATCAGCCGCTAGCGGTAGAATCCGAGCCATGATTCAAACCGTGACCGTGACAGCGGGCCGCCAGGGGCTGATGGAGTTCACCCACGAAGTCTCCAGAATCGTGGCAGACAGCGGAATTGGTGATGGCCTGTGCACTCTCTTCATCCAGCACACTTCCGCCAGCCTGACCATTCAGGAGAACGCTGATCCGTCCGCCGCGCGCGACCTCGAGGCCTGGCTCCTGCGGCTGGTCCCGCAAGGCGATGCCCTCTTCACCCACACCGCCGAGGGGCCCGACGACATGCCGTCGCACATCAAGGCGGCGCTCACCGCCACGACGCTCTCGATTCCGTTCACCGACGGCCGCCTCGCCCTCGGAACCTGGCAGGGAATCTACCTCTGGGAACATCGCCTGCGCCCCCGTCCGCGCCGCGTCGTCGTCCATCTGGCTCCTTGATCCAGCCGAAAGCTCCGAGCGGCTGTGACCAAATGCGGCCTCCCGCGCCTCCTCGAAAGCTCACACCCACCGGCATCGCTGATCAATCTGCCAGCGAGATCCTATCTACCCGCTCACCGCGCGGGGGCATCAGAACCGGGATCACCCGGCGACCGTGCATGCGGTATACGGTGAAATCACTGTCGAGGGTGAGCAGCGTGCTCTCCGCCTTGAGTTCCATCAGGCGCACCAGGCAACCATCGGCCAACGACATCGGGACATTGGAATAGCGGGCCATCAACCGGCTCACCGGATCCGTCTCTGCCGCGAGTTGGAAGGGCAGGCTCAGCAATCCCCGGTGGACGAGTTCCAGCACGGCCCCGGCGCCTCCTGGGGCGCTTCTCAGCAAATGGCAAGCTTCCGTCACCACCGCCTCGCAGGTGGCGAGCGGCGGCTCGATTTGAGCCAGCTGCGAGATAGCCCAGGAGTGATGGCGGTCGCGCCGGTTGAGAAAGGCCACCAGCGGACCGGTGTCTACGACGAACCGCCGTTTCACTCCCCGAGTCCACGAAGGTGGACCGGGTTTGTAGACAGATCCTCGGCTGCGTTCACGCACCCTGCGAGGTCTTGAGCCTGGGCCAGGAAAGAGCCCTCGGTCGGACGCGACGGCTCGACGACGTACTCCGCGATCGCTTCCCGCACCAGCGATGACTTGCTGACGTCTTGCTCCCGCGCGATCTCCGCCAACTTGGCTTCGAGCTCTTTGGGAAGTTTCAGGGATAAGGTCTTCATCTCGGCCTCGATTCCGGCTTCTAGCCATAAGTAATACTCCGCGGTCACCAAGGTAATACACTTGCACAGAAGAGTCAAGCCGGAAACCTGTCAGCGTCACCGGCCCGAACCGCCACTGCCCCTCTAAGACGCGAAGTGACGAGGAATTGCTCGCCGTTTCTCAGATAATCGCCAGCCGACCGCCGGCAGCTAGGAATCCGCCGGCGGAAACGACGGATCGTCGAGCAGACGGCGGGCTTGCCAGAGGTGGCGGCGCTGGTGGGCGGCGGTGATCACCAGCCACTCGCCGAGGCTCAGCTTGATCCATCGAGCCGCGGGCGAGACGATTTGAGCGGCCGACAGATCGAGCCCATCGGCCTCGTGCAGCCGCTTGATCAGTTCACCCTGGAGGTCGATCAACTCGCGCACCACTTTTCGCGGCTCCTCCGGCCATCGCGGAAGGAAGACCTCCGGTGCCTTGGCGCGCAGCCGGGATGGCGGCTCCATCATGCGCGCGAACATCCGGGCCCGCCAGCGCGGTCTGAGCGGCCCCCGACGCCGCAGCCCCTGCCGCTGGGTATCGGCGATGGCCCGATCCACGCGCGGCAAGAGTTCGAATCCGGTCACGTTGAGGTGGTCCAGACACTCGGCGATCGACCACCTCTTGTTCGCCGGCCGCCACGACAGCTGCCGGTCGCTCAGCCTCTCGGTGAGTTCCAGAATCTCGGCCTCGAACTCTTCGAACTGCTCCTCGAGCTGGGCTATCTCGGGCAACAGCGGTGAGTCTGTATCAAAGGCATCGGAGGGCATGATCTATTGGGGCTCGGAAAGTTGAAGGATACTACGTCAGCTGCAAACTACGGTCTCCCTGGCCGGCGGCTGGTATTGTGGCGGCCAACCCAAAGATCCCAACCCACCATGAAGATCCTCGCGCTCGAACCTTACTACGGTGGTAGTCACCGCGCCTTTCTCGACCAATGGCGGAACCTCAGCCGTCACCGCTGGGCCGTGCTCGCTCTGCCGCCCAACAAGTGGAAGTGGCGGATGCGCCATGCGGCGTTGACTTTTGCCCGGGAAATCGAAGCGCGTCTCGAAGCCGGCGACTCTTGGGATCTCGTGTTGGCCTCCGACATGGTCGACCTGGCCCAATTCAAGGGGATAGCCCCAGCCCTGCTGCGCGAGATTCCGCACGTCGTCTACTTCCACGAGAATCAGCTCACCTACCCCGTCCGCGTCGAGCAGGAGCGAGATCTTCACTTCGCCCTGACCAACTTCTCGACCGCCATCGTCGCCGACTCCGTTTGGTTCAACTCCGGCTTCCATCGAGATTCCTTCCTGGATGCCCTCCCCGGCCTCTTCCGCCGCATGCCCGACCATCGCCCCAGCGTAGAGATCGAGCGCATTCGCCGCCGGAGCGAAGTCCATCCACCCGGTGTCACGGTGCCGCAATCCCCCCGCCCGCAACGACAGCCGGGCCCGGTGCGCATCCTGTGGGCAGCTCGCTGGGAGCACGACAAGGCGCCGGAGACCTTCTTCGCCGCGCTGAGATCCCTGCAAGCACGCGGCGTCGATTTCCGGCTCAGCGTCCTGGGAGAGAGATTCCGCAAGTGCCCGCCCGAGTTCGACGCGGCCCATCAGCGTTTTTCCGACCGGCTGGACCACTGGGGTTACTTGGCGGATAGAGCGCAGTACCGAGCCGCGCTGGCCCACGCCGACCTCTATGTTTCCACCGCCCGCCACGAGTTCTTCGGTATCAGCGCGGTGGAAGCCGTGGCCGCCGGTGCCTACCCTGTCCTTCCCCGCCGGCTCAGCTATCCGGAAGTGATGGCTCCGCTGGCGGCTGCGCTCGGCGAGGATTTCTTCTACACGGGCGGAGTGCGGCCGCTGAGCCGCAAATTGACCGAGCTTGCGCAACGGGTCGACACCGATACGCTGTGGCCCGAAGGAAAGCGCGACTTGGGACGCCAGGCCATGGAGAACTACGATTGGCCAACACTGGCGAAGCGCCACGACTCGGCGTTGTCGAGGATCCTCCACAACCACACTCACAGCCGACAGCCGGGAGTCAGTGTTTGCGTCTAGATCCCGCTCACAACTCCGGATTCAGCCTGATCGAAACGGTCATCGGGCTGGCCCTGCTCGCCGCAATCCTGCTGGCCACCGCCGGCCTGGTGGCCACCGTGCCACGTGAGTTGCAGCGGGTGGCGGCGCGGCGCGAGGCCACACGCGCCCTCGAAGCGACCTTGGAGAGCCTGCGCGCCGGGCTCCTACCGCCAACCAGCGGAATCGTCGAGCCCACTCTATTTCGCTGGACCCAACCCCGGCGGCCGGCCGCCGAGGGGCTGCGTCTCTGGCTGAGCACTGAACCGACCACCCCCGCCGGCCTCTACCGGGTCACCCTGCGGGCGCGCTACACCGTCCACCACCAACCGCAAGAACGGTCGATCGAGACCTTGACGTGGCGACCCTGAAACGACGATGAGAAGAGATCGTGCACAGCCTTCCGGCCAGGCGGGGTTTACGTTGCTGGAGGCGGTCGTCTCTCTCTTTCTGGTGGCTATCGTGATGTCACTGGCGGCCACCTTGCTCGACGACGCGCGGCGGATGGTCGACGCCAGCGGTCGTGACACCACCGATCCGATGCCCCGCTACGCCATCGTGACCCTGCACCGCGACCTGGCGTCGGCGCGGGCGGTGAGCGAGCCATCCCTGCCCGGATTCTGGGTTTCAGCACCGCTCGACATCTACTCCGCGGAGCCGGGACTGGCTCGCATCCAGCGTTTTGGAAAGGCGTTGGTGCGCACGCGATTCGACAGTTCGGGTGCGATGATCCAACGCCGCGTTCTGCTCCAGGGTGTCACTGGCTTCCGCTGGCGCAAGGTGGGTGCCGACTTGGTGGATATCGAGCTGCGATATCGGCGCTCGACGCTCTCCATCGCCGGCCGGACACCGCTGGATTCCTCCCGGCGAGGTGTTGCGCGACCGGTGGTCGATCGCTTTCGCATCGCCCTCAGAGGCTCCGGAGCGGCCAACCGATGGTGATCTTTACTCCACCTCGTAAGTTGAGACGACGCCGTGGAGAGAAGGGACACGCGCTGCTGCTCGCCTTGCTGGTGCTGGTCATCACCACCACCGGCGCCTTGCTGGTGTCGAGCACCTTGCTGCTTCGCATGCGGGAGGTCCGAGAGGAGATGGTCGCCTTGCGTTTGACCGCGCTGGCGGACGCGGCGGTCGCCGAGGCCCTGGCACAACTGAGCCGGGGCGGTGGGCTGCGCGGAGGCGAGAGATCCTTCGGCGGCGGGAGAATCACCAGCGAGGTCATCGCCTCGCGCGGGCGTAGCCGAAGCCTGCTCATCGAAGCTCACTACGCCGCGAAAGTGCGGCGAATACAGGTCGAAGTCCTTTTGACTCTGCACGGCCCGCGCGTCGTCTCATGGCGTCCGCTCGCCGCTTGACTCGCTCAGCCGGCCGTGCCACGATTTTGCGGTTGGTTCAAATTTCTGCGGATGAAACGGCTCACTCCGTGGCACAGAGTTACCAACCACTCCACCCATCCACCGCAGCAAGACGGATGATCCAACATGGCTGACCCACTGACCGCGCTGAGCTTGCGCATCAACGGCGAAGAGCGCCCGGTGCTCTTCCCCACGCACCACACACTGCTCGAGGTGCTGCGCGAGGAATGCTCCTTGACCGGCACCAAGCACGGCTGCGAGCTGGGCGAGTGCGGCGCCTGCACGGTCCTGGTCGACGGACAACCGGTCCTCTCCTGCCTGGTCTTGGCCGCGGAGATGGAAGGCTGCGAGATCGAGACGGTCGAGGGCTTGCAGCGCGGCAACGAACTGCACCCGCTGCAAGCGACCTTCGCCGACCTCGGCGCCGCCCAGTGCGGCTACTGCACGCCGGGCATCCTGATGGCCGCTCGAGCATTGATCGCAGAGAACCCCGACCCCAGCGATGACGAGATCCGCGAAGCGCTGGCGGGCAACCTTTGCCGCTGCACCGGGTACCACAAGATCATCGAGGCGGTGCGTTGGGCAGCCGCCCTGGAGCGCGACGAGAGCGATGCCACCGCGCCGGCCGAAGCGCTCTACGGCTCACCGCCGCCCCACAGCGGGCCGCGAGCCGCGCGGGGGGATTCATGACCCGGCCCGGGCCGAGGAGGTCTCATGGCTGAGCCGATCAAGAGCGAGCAACCGGATCCGGCCGAGGAGCGACCGCTCCACTGGATCGGCACACCTTTCCGCCGGGTCGACGGTCGCGCCAAAGTCACCGGTCAGACGCGCTATGCAGACGATCTGAGCTTTCCGCGTATGGCCTACATGCGGCTGGTGCGCAGCACCGTGCCCCACGCCCGGATTCGCGCCATCGACCTCTCCGCGGCGCGGAGTATGCCGGGCGTCCTGGGTTTTCTGACCGGTGAGGACTTGCCCACGCCGTTCGGCATCCTGCCGGTCTCCGAAGACGAGCATGCCCTGTGCCAGGACAAGGTCCGCTTCGTCGGCGATCCGGTGGTCGCGGTGGCGGCGCTCAGCGAAGAGCAAGCCTACGAGGCGGCGCTGGCGGTCGAGGTCGACTATGAGCCGCTGGCCACGATCTCAGGGATCGACGAAGCGCTGGCGACGGCCGTACCACGCATTCACCAGTACGGGGACCACGGCAACGTACACAAGGCGGTTTCGATGCGCTTTGGCGATACCGATGCCGGCTTCGAGGCCGCCGACCTGATCCTCGAAGACACCTCGTACTATGAGGGCAACACCCATCTGGCGATCGAGCAGCACGCCGCTGTAGCGCTGACCGAGGACGACGACCGAGTCACCCTCTACTCGTCTACGCAGACGCCCCACTACGTGCACCGAGCGCTGGCCAAGGTCCTCGGACTGCCGGCCGCCAGAGTGCGGGTGATCGCCTGTTCCAACGGCGGAGGCTTCGGCGGCAAGAGCGACCCCTTCCATCACGAGATCGCCGTCGCCAAGATGGCGCTCAAGCTGGGTCGCCCGGTGAAGATCTCGCTCACTCGCGAAGAGGTCTTCTACTGCCACCGCGGGCGCCACCCGGTGCTGATGCATCTGCGCACCGGCTTCAAACGCGACGGCTCGATGACCGCGCAGCACCTTCAGACGGCCCTCGACGGAGGCGCCTACGGCTCCTACGGCGTCGCCTCGACCTACTACACCGGTGCGCTGCAAACCGTCACCTACCAACTGCCGAGCTACCACTTCGAGGGGGTTCGCACCTTCACCAACAAGCCGCCTTGCGGCCCGAAGCGAGGCCACGGCACGCCGCAGCCGCGCTTCGCGCTGGAGACCCACCTCGACAAGGCGGCGCACCAGCTGGGAATCGACCCGGCCGATCTGCGGCTGCACAACCTCGTCGAGGCGAACAGCGTCACCGCCAACTGGCTGCGCATCGGTACCATGGGCTTGCGGGAGTGCATCGAGGCGGTGGTCGAGGGCAGCGACTGGCGCCGGCGCTACGGCAAGCTGCCGCACGGTCGCGGCCTCGGGCTGGCTTGCGGTTCCTATCTTTGCGGCGCCGGCCTGCCGATCTACTGGAATCACATGCCGCAATCCGCGGTGCAGTTGAAGCTCGACCGTAGCGGCGGGGTCGCCGTCTTCTGCGGCGAGAGCGAGATCGGACAGGGTTCCGACAGCGTCCTCGCGGCGGTCGTCGCCGAGGTGCTCGGCGTCGATCTGGCCGACATTCGCCTCTGCGTCGCCGATACCGACCTGACCCCGGTCGATCTCGGCAGCTACTCCTCACGGGTGACCCTGATGGTCGGCAATGCCGCACAGCAAGCCGCCGAACGGGCCCGTGAGTTGATCGCCGGCGCCGTGGCCGAGCGACTCAAAGTCCCTGCGCAGCTGCTGACCTTCGCCGAGGGCCGAGTGTTCAACAGCGGCAACCCCGCCACCGGCCTCTCCTTCGCCGAGGCGGTGATTTGCACCGAAGCGACGATCGGCACCATCGGCACCACCGGCTCCTACACCCCGCCCCGTTCGCCGGGGCGCTATCGCGGTAGCGGAGTCGGCCCCTCCCCGGCCTATTCCTACACCGCGGCGGTGATCGAAACCGAGGTCGATCCGGCCACCGGCCTGTACGAGGTTCGCCATGTCTGGATCGCCCATGACATCGGACGCGCCCTCAACCCGGTACTGACTCTCGGCCAGGTCGAAGGCGGCGTCTATATGGGGTTGGGCGAAGCTCAGATGGAGGAGCAGAGTTTCCGCCGCCTGCCCGAGCGGATGTCCGCGGCGCTGGTCCATAAGGCGCCGTCGATCCTCGAATACAAGAGCCCCACCTTCCAGGACATGCCACCGGTGACCACCTACCTGATCGAGGAACCGGACCCGCAAGGTCCGTTCGGCGCCAAAGAGGTCGGCCAAGGCCCCCTCCTGCCGATCATGCCGGCGCTGGCCAACTCGATCTTCGACGCCGTCGGCGTGCGCATCGATCAAGTTCCGATCCACCCGCACATGATCGTCAAGGCGCTGGAAGCCAAGGCGGCGGGCAAACCCGCCCGCTTCGGCCCCGCCACCTTCCCCGAAGTCGATTTTGGCGAGGAGCTGGTGGTTCCGACGCCGGCCGAAGGGGGTGATGGACGGGCCATCAGCGACTTCAAGCACAAGTTGCGAGGCGGCATGCGGGGATCGTCCGGCACCATGACGACGCGCGAAGAGGCGCTGGAGGAGAAGAGGGATGCTCCGCTTACCACCGTTTGACCTTCGCCGGGCGGCCACCGTCGGTGAGGTGGCGCGGATCCTCGCCGGCGAAGGTGCGCGAGAGGGGCGACAGGTTCGCCTGGTCGCCGGTGGCACCGACCTGTGGCCCAACATGAAGCGCCGCCACCAGAGCGCCGATACGGTGATCAGTCTGCGCGGCGTCGCCGGACTTAGCGGGGTGAGCAACGGTGGCGGTGAGCTGCGTCTCGGTGCCACCACCACGCTGAGCCAGGCCGTCGCCGATCCCACGATCCGCGGTCGCTACCCGGCCTTGGCGCGCGCGGTGGCCAGCATTTCGACCCCGGTCCTGCGCAACATGGGGACCCTCGGCGGCAACCTCTGCCTGGACACCCGTTGCACCTACTACAACCAGAACGAAGAGTGGCGGCGCTCGATCGACTACTGCATGAAAGAGGCGGGCAGCGTCTGCTGGGTAGCCCCCGGATCATCGCGCTGCTGGGCCATCTCAGCCAGCGATTCGGCGCCGATTCTCTGCGCCCTCAAGGCACGAGTCCGCCTGGTGTCGAGTGGCGGCGAGCGGGTGATCGCGGTGGAAGACCTCTTCGCCGACGACGGTATCGAGTATCTCGCCAAACGGCCGGACGAGGTGCTCACCGAGATCCTGCTGCCCGCCGCCTCCGCTCACGGCGACGAGACGGACAGCTGCCGCGCCGCCTACTGGAAGTTGCGCCGTCGCGGTTCGATCGACTTCGCGGTGCTCTCCGCTTGCGTCGCCGTGTGGATGGATGGATCGGGAACCGTCACCGACGCACGCATCTATCTGGGTGCCGTAGCTTCGCGGCCCAGCGCCGCCGCCGAAGCCGCCGCCGCTCTGCTCGGCAAGCCGCTGACCCCCGATTCGATCGCCGAAGCCTCCCGCCTGGCTCGCCGGGCCGCCACGCCGCTCGACAACACCGACTTCCAGGCCCAGTGGCGCGGTACGATGGTGGGTCGCTACCTCGAAGCCGCTCTGCGTGAGTGCGCCGGCCTCGAGAGCGAGCGGCTACCCCCAAAACACCACCTCCCTGTACTCTAGAGCCACCGCTCCTTCATCTACATTTCAGTCCTGCGTCTCAACGGAGAACTACTGTGTCCGATCTACCGGAAAACTTGACCGATGGCCAGGTGGTCATCACCGGATCGCTGGCCTTCGACAACATCATGGACTTCCCCGGTTACTTCAAGGATCACATCCTGCCGGAGAAGGTGCACGTGATCAATATCTCGTTCCTGGTCGACAAGATGACCCGGCAGCGCGGCGGCTGCGCCGCCAACATCGCCTACACCGTGGCCTTGCTCGGCGGCTCGCCGCGGATCGTCGCCACCGCCGGCAGCGATTTCGACAAGTACCGCGAGTGGCTGGTGGAGCAGAAGATCGACGTCGGTGGCATCCGCATCTTCGAGGACGAGATTACCGCCTGCTGCTACATCACCACCGATCGCGCCGACTGTCAGATCACCGGCTTCTTCGTCGGCGCGATGAAACGGGCCAGCGAGTTGAGCATCATCGCCGAAGCCGGCGACCGAGCCGCGCTCTGCTTCGTGGCACCCGACGATCCGGACGCCATGATGCGCCACTGTGCGGAGGCTCGCCAAGCCGGCCTACCGTTCATGTTCGACCCCTCCTTCCAGGTGACGGCGATGGACGGCGAAGCGCTGGCGACCGCCTCGGAGGGCGCTTGGGCCTTGGTGGTCAATGACTACGAGTTCACTGTCTTGCGCGAGAAGACCGGCAAGAGCACCGACCAGCTGCGCTCCGAACACGACCTCATCGTCGTCACCTACGGCGAGAAGGGCAGTGAGATCCTCGAGCGCGATGGCTCTACCCTGAAGATTCCGGCAGCCAAAGCCAGCAAGGTCGTCGATCCAACCGGCGCCGGCGACTCCTTCCGCGGCGGCCTTCTGGCGGGACTCAAACGGGGGTTCGATCTGGCGACCGCGGCCAGGATGGGGAGCGTCGCCGCTGTCTATTGCGTCGAGGCCTACGGACCGCAGAGCCAGCGCTACACCGACGAGGAGTTCTTCGCCCGCTTCCGCAACAGCTTTGGCTTCTCCCCCATCGATTGACCGGCGACCGCCGACCGGCAGACGACTGGACACAGCCGCTGACCCACACCGCCACCCAGTGGAGCCACCATGACGCAACCCACCACCCTGCCCTGCGGAGAGTCTTTCAATCTCGCTGAATTCGACCCCTCTTTTTCCGGCGGGATGGAGAGGAAACGCCAGGCGAAAGCGGAAACCAAAGACAATTTGGAGGCGCTCTTAGACCTTCAGGCCCGCCTCTACGCCGAGAACCGCCATTCGCTGTTGGTGGTACTCCAAGCGATGGACGCCGCCGGCAAGGACGGCACCATCAAGCATGTGATGGGAGCGTTCAACCCGCAGGGTGTGCGGGTCACCTCGTTCAAGGTTCCCTCCAAGCTCGAGCTGGCGCACGACTTTCTCTGGCGCGTCCATCGGGCGGCACCACCTCGCGGCATGGTCGGCATCTTCAACCGCTCGCACTACGAAGATGTACTGATCGTACGCGTCCTCGGGCTTGCCCCGGAAGCGCTGTGGCGCAAGCGCTTCGACCACATCAACGCCTTCGAGAAACTGCTCAGCGACCACGGTACGACGGTCGTCAAGATCTTCCTGCACGTCAGCCCCGAGGAGCAGGCCGTGCGCCTGCAAGCGCGCCTCGACACGCCGGGTAAGGAGTGGAAGTTCAACCCCGACGACCTCGGCGCCCGCCGGCAGTGGGCCGACTACATGGCTGCTTACGAGGAAGCTCTGACTCGCTGCAACACGCCCTGGGCTCCCTGGCATGTGGTTCCGGCCGACCGCAAGTGGTATCGAAACTTGGCCGTTTCGCGCATCGTGCGACGAACTCTGGAGGCGCTGAACCCCTCTTACCCGGATCCCGAACCGGGCTTGGAAGCAATGGTGATCCCGCCGGTTCACTGGCCCTGACTCAGAGTAGCCTGTCCCGAGTCGCCGGTTTGACTGCACTTCCACGGTGTCGGGGAGGGCCGAGGAAGCTTCCGGCGCGTACACTCCACGGGGGACGGGAAAAACTTCGATGATTCAAGACATTCGAGTCGCTTTGCGCAGCCTGGCCAAGAGCCCGGCCTTCGCCGCCGTGGTCGTTCTCACGCTCGCCCTCGGCATCGGCGCGATCACCTCTGTGTTCAGCGTGGTCAACGGTGCGCTCCTCTCCGCTCTACCCTTCGACGAGCCGGAGCGCATCGTTCTCCTGCGGGGTAGCTGGCGAGAGGGAGCTGACGCCACCCCTTCGCAGACCTCCTACAGCGATTTTCTCGACTACCGCGAGCGAGGCAATGCACTCGCCAACTTGGCCGCCTTCAGCGAAGAACCGCGGTATTTCGTTCTCAGCCTGGGCGCCGTCAGCGAGCAGATCCAGGGTGAGTTCGTCTCCGCCGAGTATTTCGACATCCTGGGAGTCCGTGCCGCCGAGGGGAGATTTTTCGTCCCGGAGGAAGACCAGTTGCCGGACGGCAGCCGGGTCGCCGTACTCAGTTACGACACCTGGAAGACCACTTTCGGCGGCGATCTTTCGATTCTCGGCAAGACGATTCTACTCAGCGAGAACGGCTACCAGGTGGTGGGGATCGCGCCGCGAGGATTCAAAGGCATCTCGGATCAAGCCGACCTGTTTCTCCCGGTCACTACCGCTGCCAACTTGTACAGCAGAGCCATCCTCGACAACCGTGCGTACCGCTGGCTCTCCTCCATCGGCCGACTCAGGGATGGGGCCTCGGTCGAGCAAGCGACAGCGGAGATGGAGGCTGTCGCCGCGAGCTTGGCCGAGAACTATCCGGACACCAACGAGAAGGCGGAGGTCGTCGCCGAAACGCTGGTGGACGCTGTCCAGGGCTCCCTGCGCAAGGGGCTGCTCATCCTGCTGTTCGCCGCCGCATTCGTTCTCTTGATCGGCTGCGTCAACATCGCCAACCTGTTGCTCACCCGAGCCATGGCGCGACAGGGAGAGATCTCCGTGCGCGCAGCACTGGGCGCCAGCCGCCGCCAACTGATCCGCCAAGTCCTGGCCGAGAGTCTGGTACTCGCCGCTTTCGGCTGCGCCGTCGGCCTGTTGCTGGCGGTGTGGTCGACCAAGCTCCTGGTCAACGCTAGCGGTGTGGTGTTCAGAGACTCCGTGGCGCTCGGCCTAGACCCCATGGTGGTCGCCGCCGCCTTGATCGCATCGGTCTTCGCCGGACTCGGATTCGGCCTACTGCCGGCGTTGAGCGGCACTCGGGTCAACCTCAGCCAAACGCTCAAAGAGGGCGGCAAGACATCCTCCAGTCGCGGTCGCCAGCGGTTGCAGGGCGCGCTGGTCGTGGCCGAAGTCGCCTTGGCTCTACTGCTCTTCGTCGGCGCCGGCTTGATGATCCGCAGTTTCGTCAACCTCCAGCAGGCCGACCTGGGCTTCCGGCCCAACAACCTGCTGACCCTGCGCATCGACGTCAAGGGCAACCGCTACAAGACCATCCCCTCACAAGTGAACCTGGCCAACGAACTACTCGAGCGCCTGCGCGCGGTGGCGGGAGTCAAGTCCGTCGCCTTGTCCAGTCCCGATGTCCCAACCGACGACTTCAAGGCGACCTACATCTCGCTACAAGAGCGCGAGGATGTGGCGGTCAACGACGACCTGGCGCTGGAGTACCATCGCGTCTCGCCCGACTACTTCACGACTCTCGGCATTCTGCTGACCCATGGGCGGCCATTCACCGCCTCTGACGTAGCGACCAACCAGCCCGCGGTGATCACCTCCGAGAGCATCTTCCAACGTTACTGGGCCGGGAATCAGGGAATTGGCAGAAAGCTCCGCTTCGCTCAGGTGAGCGGAACCCCACCGTGGATGCTGGTGTTCGGCATCAGCGGCGATGTTCTCCACGAAGGGCTCAAGGAGGACGGGCGTAAGCACCAGGACCTCTACATGCCGATACTGCAGCTCGGGTTTGACAGCAGCGGCTTGGTCAACATTTTGGTTCGCTCCGAGGAGGGCGTCGATCCCACCAGCCTGGTCAGCAACTTGCGGCAGGAGATTCTTTCGGTGACCAACGGCCTCCCCGTCTTCGACGTGGCGACGTTGGAAGAGAGGCTGGACCGGCAAGTCGCCCACGATCGGTTCCTGGTTCTTCTCATGTCGTTGTTCGCCCTGATGGCACTGGTCCTGGCGGCGGTGGGTATCTATGGCGTCATCTCCTACGCCGTCACCCAGCGCACCAAAGAGATCGGTGTGCGCATGGCTTTGGGAGCCGACCGTAACCAAGTCCTCAAGCTGATCGTGCGCCGCGGCATGGACCTCGCGATCATCGGCGTGGCTCTTGGGCTTACCTCCGCACTGGCTCTCACCCGGCTGCTGCGCGGGCTGCTCTATGGCATCGGCACCCTGGATCCGGCCACCCTCGCCTCCACCGCCGTCTTCCTGATCTTGGTGGCGATGGTCGCCAGCTACATACCAGCCAGGAAAGCCACCAGGATCGAACCCACGGTCACCCTGCGCGCCGACTGAAGGCCGCCCTGCGGCACCCTGACACGCGGCCGGTGGCTCAGTCTCGGCCGAAGATCGACTTCAGGAGGCCGCGTTTGGGGCCGCGCTCTTGGGTGAGCCGCTCCAGCGCTTCGCTGGCCGCCGGGTGATCGGAGCGCCGGATCAGGATACTCCGGTACGCCGCCCGGGCTCGCCCGAGATCACCGACCCGCTCGTAGAGTTCGGCCATCGCCATGCGGATGTCCAAGGCTTCCGGATCGAGCTTCAGCGCCGTTCGGTAGCTATCGGTGGCATGCCGTAGCCACTTTGGGTTGCGTTCCTGCACCTTTGCCATCAGAGAGTAATACTCGGGCTGTTGTTCCAAGCGGACCGCTTCACGCAGGATCTCCAAGGCATAGTGGAATTCTTCCTGGTGGAAGAGTTCCTGGGCTCGCCGGTAGTTCTCGCGTGCCCGCTGGTGGCGCCGCTCTTCCTGCTCCTCCGAACTCTCAGTGCCCACCAAGCCGCCGGAGACCAGATCCCGGTCATACGAGGCACGTCGTTCGGGGTCGCTGAGTACCAGGTAAGACTCGGTGGCGCGTTCGAAGAGAAGGTACATGCCCTCCTCGCGGCCCGCCAGACCGAGCCTCTTGGCCTGCGAGGGGTGAACCAATCTGGCCAGCTGGCTGTAGGCACGGTGAATCTCGTCGCCTTCGCAGTTGGCATCCACATTCAGCAGGTCGTAGTGGCCCATCTCGCCTAGACGGCTCAACAGATCGGCCAGATGAGAACGATGTTCCTCCTCCGGGAGATCCACTCCATGGGTCTCAAGTTCCTGTTTGACCCGTTCGGAGAACCGTTCGAGCAACGGAAGAGTCACCAGTTCGCGATTGACCGTGGGCCGCGCTTCGCGCTCGATCATCCCCACGGCCTGCAGCCGGCTGAGGATCTCCAGCGTCTCTTCTCGTGCCAGGCCGGACATCTGCAGCAAGGCGGCGACGCTGCACGGCTGGGCGCGAATGCGATCGATGAGGAATGCCTCGCGCGGATCGAGCCCGACGGCGGCGGCGCCGGAGTCGGGATGCAGGGTCAAGGCTTCGGGGTGTGCCTGGGTAGACCAGCGGGCTTTCTCGCCCCCCAACCGGTCGAGCATCGCATCGGGCGACAGATCTTGCGTCGCACCGGCCATCACCACTTCTCTGGTCAGCAGCGGCCCGATCACATCGGGCGGCACCCCGGCTCTGCCGGGAGCAAAAGAGAATCTCCCCTCTCGCCAACTACCGATGACACGAGCGAATCGTCCCATCAGCCTGCGCAGTTCGGTGCTCAGCCCATCCGACAACATCCCCTCTAACTGCTGAGCAATCGGATTCGACGGCGGTAGGTAGAGTTCCCCGTTGAGAAAGAACAGCCGCTTCTTCGTGCCATCATCCGGCGTGACTTCCAGGATACCGCTGCCGCGATCCAAGTGGATCCGGCGTATGACCCGGTTGAGGTTCTCGGAAACCATGGTGCCCGAGAACCGGTGCGCTGCACTTCGTTTGGACATGCGGATATATTTTACGTCTCCCGCCATTGCGGGTACAGCAGATTCTGCGCTTTCTCGATCAGTCTTGCCCGCCGCGCAGTCGTGTCACGACGGCAATATCTCGCCGCGACACACGCTCAAAGTGTGGTCAAGGGGAGTTCTCAGCGGCGTCGGATGAGGCTAGATCGGCCGACCGCAGCTGTTCGAAGACCCGCGTCCCCATCGCGGGTCCGAGGACCTCCCGCAGCTCTTTGAGCGTCGCCTGTTTCACCCCCTCGACACTGCCGAATCTCTGCAACAACATCCGGCGCCGGCGCGGTCCGACACCGGCCAAGTCATCGAGACGACTCCCCAGGGTTGCTTTCTTGCGCCGCCGGCGGTGACGGTCGACGGCGAAACGGTGGGCCTCGTCGCGCACCTGCTGCAGCAGTTGAAGCCCAAGATCGGAACGCGGCAGCCGAAGGGGTTCCGGGCGCTCCGCCAGGTAGAGTTCCTCCTCGCGTTTAGCGAGACCGACGACCGGCGTCTCTTCGACCCCAAGTTGGGTCAGCGCTTCGAGCGCCGCGTTGAGCTGACCGCGCCCGCCATCGATCAGGATCAGGTCCGGCATGGCACCAACCTCTTGCAGGCGCCGCCGGTAGTGCCGCTCCACCGCCTGACGCATCGACGCGAAGTCGTCCGGCCCGCTCATCCCCCGGATGTTGAAGCTGCGGTAATCCCTCTTGCGCATCCGCCCGCCTTCCCACACCACCATCGAGGCGACGGTATGCGCTCCCTGGAAGTTGGAGATGTCAAAGCCCTCGATGCGGGTGGGAGGCTGCGCCAGGTCGAGTTGGGTGGCCAGACTCTCGACCGCCGCCGTGTCTCGCGCCGTGGCGCGGAAACGGCGTTTGTAGGACAGGTCGGCATTGCGCATGGCGAGTTCGACCCGTTGCGCCTTGGTTCCTCGCGACGGCATGCGAAGGTAAACCCGCTCGCCCTTCTTCTCGCTCAACCAGGAGACGAGAGCTTCGTCGCCCTCGACCGGTTCCGGCAGGTGGATCTCCTTGGGGATGAACGAGGTTCGGTCATAGATCTGCGGCAGCACCTCGGAGAGCAGTCCGCGGGCGGAGACCTTGCCCACCCCCTCCCAGAACAACTCCCGGCGATCGAGGACCTGGCCGCCGCGCATCACCAAGACCGTCGCCGCGGCGTTGCCACCCGCCACCTTGACGCCGTAGACATCGACATCCTCTCCGCCGACCGACGACATCTTGCGCCGCTGGCTGATTGCCTCCACCTCGTCGAGGGCGTCGCGCAACTGGCCCGCCCGTTCGTAGTCCAACTCCTCGGCGGCTGCCACCATGTCGCGGCGCAACTGCTTGCTCAGTTCCGCCCCGCGCCCCGAAAGAAAGAGGCGTGCTTGCGCCACCGCCTCGTCATAGGCCACTCGCGTGGTCAGCCCGTCGACGCACGGCCCCAAGCAACGGTGCATGTCGTAGTAGAGGCAGGCTCTGGGCAGCTTGCCGTCGATCTTGATGCGGCAGACCCGAATGCCGAACAACTTCTGCACCAATTTGATCGCCTTGCGGGCCAACCCTCCGGGCAGGTAAGGACCGAAGTAGTCGGCGCCGTCGTTGACGATACGGCGGGTGAAGGCGATGCGCGGATAACTCTCGCGCAGGGTCAACTTGAGATAGGGATAGGTCTTGTCGTCCCGCAGCAAGATATTGAACCGCGGCCTACGCTGTTTGATCCAGTTGTTCTCCAGCAGCAGCGCTTCGGCCTCGGAATCGGTCACCACCGTTTCCAGGTCGCAGGCTTCCTGAAGCATGGCAGCCAACCGCGGCTCTTGGTCGCGGCTGAGATAGCTCGCCGTGCGCTTGCGCAGCGACTTCGCCTTGCCGACGTACAAGGGCTTGCCCGTTGCATCCTTGAAGATGTAGATCCCCGCCCGGTCGGGAAGGTCGCGAATCCTCCGGACTACCCGTTCCTCAAGCATCAGCCATCAGCCGGAGAAGATCTGTAGCTCTTTGAGCTCTTTGACCCGATCGCGCAGCAGTGCCGCCTGCTCGAATTCCAGACGCTTGGCCGAGGCGCGCATCTGCTTCTCCAGCCGCTGAATCCGCTTCGCCAAGGGCAAGTCGGGCTGGTCGTCGATCTCGAACTCGTCGCTCTCCTCCAGCGCCACCGGTCTGGCATAGAGATCCAGATTGGCCATCTGTACCAGCGGGCTGTGGATATCCTTGAGCACGGTCCGCGGTTCGATTCCGTGCTCCTCATTGTAGGCCGCCTGCTTGAACCGGCGGCGGCTGGTCTCGTCCATCGCCCGTCGCATCGAGTCGGTCACCCGGTCGGCGTAGAAGATGACGCGACCGTGGATATTGCGCGCCGCTCTACCCGAAGTCTGGATCAACGAGGTGGTGCTGCGCAGGAAGCCCTCTTTGTCGGCATCGAGGATCGCCACCAACGAGACTTCCGGCAAGTCGAGCCCTTCGCGCAACAAGTTGATCCCCACCAGCACATCAAACTCGCCGCGGCGCAGGTCGGTGATGATCTCGACCCGTTCGAGGGTGTCGATGTCGCTGTGCATATAGCGCACGGCGAAGTCGATCTCGCTCAGGTACTGGCTCAGCTCCTCGGCCATCCGCTTGGTGAGGGTGGTGACCAGCACTCTCTCTCCCCGTGCGACCACCTCCCGGGCCTGTGCCACCAGGTCGTCGACCTGCCCCTGCGCCGGTCGCAGGTCGATCTCGGGATCGAGCAGACCTGTGGGACGAATCAGCTGCTCGACGAAGAGCCCCCCGGTGCGTTCCAGCTCCCACGCCGCCGGCGTCGCCGAAACGTAGATCCGCTGCCCGGCTCTCTCGTCCCACTCCTCGAAGGTGAGCGGCCGGTTGTCGAGCGCACTGGGCAGACGAAAACCGAAGTCGACCAGAGTCATCTTGCGCGACCGATCGCCGTGATACATACCGCGCACCTGTGGAATCGTCTGGTGGCATTCGTCGATCACAAACAGGGTATCGGGAGGCAGATAGTCGAGCAGCGTCGGCGGCGGCTCCCCCTCCTTGCCGCCGGTCAGATGGCGCGAGTAATTCTCGATCCCGTGGCAGAAGCCGAGTTCGCGCAACATTTCGAGATCGAACAGAGTCCGTTGCTCCAGCCGTTGCGCCTCCAGGAGCTTGCCCTCGGTTTCGAGCACCGCCAACCGCTCGGCCATCTCCGTTTCGATGGTGACGATCGCCTGCTTCAGCCGCTCCTCCGGCGTCACGTAGTGCGTTTTGGGAAAGATTCCGATCCGCTCGACCTCTTCGATCACCGATCCGCGCAGCGGATCGATGCGCACTACGCGCTCGATCTCGTCGCCGAAGTACTCCACCCGAACGCCCACGTCATCGTAGGCCGGATGGATCTCCAGAACGTCGCCACGAACGCGGAAGCTGCCGTGAAACAGATCGAGCTGAGTGCGCTCGTACTGCATCCCTACCAGCCGCTTGAGCGCCACTTCCATGCCCTCGTCGTCACCGCGGGTGAAGAAGTGCAGCATTTGAAAGAACGAGTCCGGCGAGCCGAGACCATAGATGCAGGAGACCGAAGCGACGATCAGGACATCTCGGCGCTCGAACAGAGACTTGGTCGCCCGCAGGCGGAGTCGGTCGATGGTCTCGTTGACCGAAGTTTCCTTCTCGATATAGGTGTCGCTCTGCGGCACGTAGGCTTCGGGCTGGTAGTAGTCGTAGTAGGAGACGAAGTACTCCACGGCGTTGTGCGGGAAGAAGCTGCGGAACTCCTGGAAAAGTTGCGCCGCCAGCGTCTTGTTGTGTGACAAGACGAGCGTCGGCCGATTGATCTTCTCGATCAGCTTGGCGATGGTGAAGGTCTTTCCGGAGCCGGTGATACCGAGCAAGACCTGCTCCTTGTCGCCACGCTCGATGCCCTCGCTGAGCTGGCGAATGGCCTCGGGCTGGTCGCCCTGCGGAGAAAAGGGCGAGACAATCTGGAAGTCAGCCATCCGCCCAGTTTACAGCCAGGAGCCGCCGGCAGGCACAGCACAACGACCGGCAGAACAGAAAGAGCTACGCAGCCGCGTCCACCGCGGAGGTGAAGGGAGGGATCTCCTCGCTCGGTGGCGGCGGTTCGGTCTCCGGCGCCGGCACCGGCTCGGGCGTGGCGGACGGTTGGCTCGCCGGCGCCGGCTCGACACCGGCCAGCGCCTCCAGATCGCGGCTCAGCGCAGCGGCGGCCTCACTGTCGATCTCGCCGCCGGAGGCCAGGTTGCCGAACTGCCTCTGCACCGCGAGCAGCCTCTCCGGATCGAGTTCACCCGTTTCGGCCTGCTTGGCCGCCGCCTCGAAAGCGCTGAGCAGCCGCGATCGTTCCTCTTCACCCACCTCGTCGGACAGCCGTTCGACAATCGCCGGCGCGACGGTGCGGAAAGTCAAGGCGAGCAGTGAGCCGGCCTTGAAGGCGAAGACGACGAGTGCCGCCAGAAGGAGAATCGCTATCGCTCCCCCCATGAGCAGAAGCGGTTTTCCGCACCCAGCCTGAGCCGGCGGATCGAAAGGTGGTGGCGTCTGCGCCCCCGACGGCTGTGCATTGGGCAACGGATTGGCCCCAGTTTCATTCACCTCGGCTTTCTACCATCGGCATGCAGCCGCCTGCAAGGCGACAGAACCGAAGGTAGCGGCGACTCGCCACTATAATCAGCCGGTGCAACACGATGAGACCAAGCCCAGTTCGCTGCCCGCCGCCCCCACAACCAGTGATTCCTCAAGCCAGCCACGAGCGGTTGCCGTCTGGCCGGCGGGCGGAGGCCACCGCAAGCAGCGCTGGACACCGGCGCGGCGCAAGATGGTGCGCTGGTCGCTACCGCTACTGATCGCGGCGCTTCTCGGTTCCGCCCTCGGAGTCACCGTCGCCGCGACGATCAACATGCCGCAAGTCGATTCGGTCGCCGACTTCATGCCGGCGCGCATCACCGAGTTCTACACCGCCAACCACGAACCCTTCGCTTCGTACGCCCGGCAGCGGCGCATCATTTTGGCGGCGGACGAGATCCCGCCCCTGCTGCGCGACGCGGTGATCGCGGTCGAAGACAGCAACTTCTACCAGCATGGCGGATTCGATGCTCCCAGCGTAGCCCGTGCCGTGCTGAGCAACTACTCGACAGGCCGGCGCAGCGAGGGTGCCTCGACCCTCACCATGCAGCTGGCGCGCAAGCTGTTCCTCACCAACGAGAAGAAATGGCGCCGCAAGATCAAAGAGACCTTCCTGGCCGTCGAGTTGGAGAAGAGCTTCAGCAAGGATCAGCTTCTCGCCCTCTACGTCAATCTAATGTTCATGGGTCACCGCCAGTACGGCATGGAGGCGGCGGCGAACTACTTCTTCGGCAAGTCGGTGGACGAGCTGACCCTGGCGCAGACGGCGACGCTGGCCGGGATTCCGCAAGACCCGAACGACTTCAGTCCGTACAAGGATCCGGAGGCGGTGATCCAACGTCGCAACAAGGTGCTGCGCCGCATGCTCGACGAGGAGATGATCGACCAGGAGGAGTATTCCGTGGCGCTGGCCGAGCCGCTCGAGCCCATTCCTCACCTGGCTCGCAATGAGCTGGGTGCCTATTTCTCCGAAGAGGTACGGCGTTATCTCGAGCAGACCTACGGCACCGAGATGCTGCTCGAACGGGGCCTTCAAGTGTCGACCACCTTGGATGCGACCATCCAGCGCTGCGCCGAGAAGGCCGTGCGCAAGGGCCTTGTGCGGCTGGATCGGGCCAAAGGCTGGCGGGGCGCGATCGACCACCTCGACGGTTCACCGGAAGAGGCATCCCTGCCCTCGTGGAACGGCAGCGGAGCGCCCAGCGACGAGCGATGGTTCCGTGGTGTGGTTCTGGAGAGCCACCGCAACAACGCCCTGATCAAGATCGACGACGAAACCTATACCCTGGGCGCCAAGGGCATCCAGTGGACCCGCAAGCGGCAGCCCAAGAGTCTCCTCAAGCGTGGCGACGTGGCCTGGTTTCACCTCGAACAGGCCGCCGAGGATGAAGAGCCGACCCTCTACCTCGACCAGGTTCCGAAACTGCAATCCGCCGTCATCGTCATCGAGTCGGCGACCGGCGCGGTGCGCGGCTTGGTCGGCGGCTGGGACTTCAGCCAGAACCAGTTCAACCGCGCCACGCAAGCGCGCCGCCAACCGGGTTCGGCCTTCAAGCTCTTCGTCTATGGTGCAGCGCTCGAGGCCGGATTCACTCCGGCCGATACTCTGTTCGACGGTCCGGTGCGCTTTCGTGGTGGCAGCAGCGAATTCGGCTACAAACCGCGCAACTACTATCCCGAGTACTACGGGATCCTCACCCTGCGCCGCGCGCTCGAGCGGTCGATCAACGTCACCGCGGTCAAGTTGATGGATCTGGTCGGCGTCGAACGGGTGATCGACTTCGCCCGCCGAGCCGGCATCGAGTCCCCCCTACCGCCCTACACCAGCCTGGCTCTGGGCAGCGCCGATCTGATCCCGATGGAGCTGGCGGCGGCCTACGCATCGATCGCCAATCAGGGCACCTGGGTCGAGCCCTACTTCATCGAGAACGTCAGAACGCCCGAGGGCCGGCTTCTCGAAGCGCACGTGGCCAAGACCCAGACCGTCACCACCCCGGCGACGGCCTATGTCCTGACCCACATGTTGGAAGGCGTGGTCGATCGCGGTACGGCGAGGAAGGTGCGCGATATCGATCTCGACCTGGCTGGCAAGACCGGCACACCCAACATCTACACCGATGCCTGGTTCGTCGGTTTCACCCCTCGCTACACCATCCTCACCTGGGTCGGCTACGACCTGAAGAAGTCGATGGGGCGCGGCATGGGTGGCGATCGAGTCGCCCTTCCGATCTGGCGGGATGTCGTCGAGCAAGGGCTGGCCACCGGCTGGATCGAGAAAAAGGAGCGCTTCGCCGTACCGAGCGGCGTTTCGTTGGCGCAAGTCGAGTTCTTTACCGGCCTGCTCCCCGGTCCGGGTGCCGAGACCCTGATCGAAGAGGCCTTCGTCGCCGGCACCGAGCCACAGCGCCAGTACGAGCCATTGATGGGCAAGGTCATGGAACTGCCCTGGTACCAGCAGCGCCCCTTCTATCTACCGAAAGAGCACGAGCGCATGCCCGAGGACTTCGAAGAGATCGAAAAGGAGCTGAAGGCGGCGGAGGAGGAGGCGCAGTCCACACCACCGTAGCGCTATGGGCTGGCAGCAGATACGGGCGGGTCGCCGACGAGGCGGTGAAAGCGCGTCAGAGCGGTGAGCCAGCTGTCGAAGGTCACCTGCGCATCAATGCGTTGGCGGATCTGGCGAAGCAACTCCGGTCGCGAATCGGGCGACGCCTGGCGAACGGCCAAGAGCTGGTCCAGGAAGCGGTCGAAGCCACGCGCCAGAGCGAGGTCGGGCCGTCCGCTCGGAATCCGTGCGTCGATCGCCTCGACCTCGTGCAAGGCCAATCGACCACGTGCCGCGGCCTCCTTCGCCTCGGCCTCGCGACCCAGCCCGACAAGCGCCTCGCTGATGAGGGGCTGGGCGAAAGCCAACTCCAGCGGTCCCCGCGTGGCCAAAAGCTCGGCGCCGGCCAGGGCTTCGCGGTAGCGTCCTTTCCACAACAACAGCTCCAGCGGCGGCGTTTCATAGAAGGTGCCACGCCAACCGTCGAATGAAGTCTCGGCGGTCTCTTGCAGCAAACGACAGGCCTCATCGCGGCGCCCTAGCTGCCACTCGACCTCGGCGAAGATACGCAGGTTGTGGCCGAAATGCCAGTCGAAGCGGCGCATCAACGCCACCGATTTGGGATCTGCCCAGCGCGCCCTGTGCAGGAGGTCGGTGCGGCGGAACCAAGGTTCAGACTCCTCCCATTTCCCCGCCCGGGCGAGGACGTGACCGACCATGTGAAGCGCATGCGGGGCGAGCGGGGCGCCCTTGGCGAAACTCTGAGCGTGCGGCAAGGCCCGATCGAGCTGGCCGAGATTCTCGTAAGCATGGGTCAGAAAATGGTGTGCGTCGAGCTGCTCAGGATTGGCCTGAATCGCCAGGCGAAACCAATTCGAAGCCTCTTCGCCACCGCCTTGGCCGCGGCCCGCGACCGTTGCCTCGGCGGCGACTCCGCGCAGGGTCAGGGCATGAGAATCGTTGCCGGTCAACTGGAGCAGCTCGTCGATGCGCTGGCGATAGAGAAATTGCTCGCGCGACCGTTCCTGTGCGGGAGCGCACAGGGCGACCAACTTTTGCCGGATCACCCGGCGCCAACCCTCGGCTACCGGCGAGCCACCCTCCTCGGCACCAAGCCTCTCCGCTGCGGTGAGGTGCTGATCCGCCTCGGCGAAGGCCTCCATTTCGAGGTAAGCGCGAGCCAGCCCGACGTGGGCCATCGCCAGCTTCTCGTCCGCCGCCAAGGCACGCCCAAAGGCATCGGCGGCGAACAACCAATCATAGGCCGCGAGATGGCCGATTCCCTCGTCATACCAGCCTTGCGCCAGCGAGCTTTCGGTGTGCACCCGTTGGTGCAGGCGGGTGGTCTGAGGTGGTCGAGCCAGCTTGCGCCTCAGGTAGGCTCGAAGCGAGCTATCGAAAGGCGATGGAACCGCCGAGCAGATGGGTCCGAGCCGCTCGCCGGTGTCCGGTCGTGGATCGACCGACTCAGCGCGAGCGGTGGGTGGCGCAATCCATAGGGCGAAACCGAGAGCGGCCATCGCGGTGAACAGCGAGCGGAGGGAGGAACTCGTGCCGTAGCTCTTCATTCCGCAATTGTATTGCCTTAATGCCCTACAGCCCTTTCTTCTCACCGATCACGGCGTAATCTTGATGGCCGAAGAGGAGGTCGTCGAGCCGATCCCGCAGCCGGTTGAGGTCGTCGGCCAAGGGGCGTACCGATTCGGGCAGCGCTTCGACGTCCGCCTCCGGCAGCCGCTGACTGAGCGGGAAGGGGCGCAGGTCGAGTTGCTCGACGGGGTCGAAGCCGGCGAGCCGATAGGAGAGCTTGAGACTGTCGGGGTGGATCGGACGGCGGTGGGTTGGATCGAGCCAGAAATTGCGCGCCGCGACCACCAGCGAGAGCGGGTTGGGGGTTTCGAGAATCAACAACCCGCCCGGTTTCAGTGCTCTCCAGGCGAGCCTGACCAGCCGGTCGAGCGACTCGGCAGGCAGGTGCTCGATGACATGAAACGAGACGATCGCTCCCTGAGCGCCGGGGGGAAGCGCCGCCAACGCCTCGAAGAGGTCGCCCTCTTCGGCCTCTAACCCACGTCGCCGGCAGTGAGCGACCATGCTCGCGCTGGCGTCGACACCGCGGGCCACCAAGCCGTGAGCGGCCAGCAGCGCCAGCGACTCACCCCGCCCACAACCGAGGTCGAGCACCTCTCCACGGCCTTGCAGCCGTTCCAGGTAGGGGCGCAGCCGCTCGCCGATCTCCTCCTCTGTTCCCCGAAAGCTGCGCTCGAGTTCGAGGTATCCCACCTCTTCGGCGGCTCTTCTCAGTGCTGAGACAGGCTCGGGGGCTCCTCGTGCAACTCCGGTCTCAGCTGCCGTCTCAGCAGTGCTCTCCTCCACCACCGCTAGGGCACCGCCGAGGCTCTCCGCCAGATCCCGCGCCTGGCGCCGGTAGAGATCGACCTTCTGGTCGAGGCGGGCAAAGAGCGCATCATTGTGACGGACGACGCCGGTGATTCGCTCGGGCAGAGAGCCTTCCAAATCACCCACGCGCTCGGCGAGGCCAAGGTCATCGCGGCCTTCGAGGTGTTCCAGCAGGATCAGATTGAAGATCCTCTGACGCTCCCAAAGGTCGTTCTGCGGAATGCGGACGAACGGCCTGAGCAGCCGTTTCCCGAGGACCAAGAGGAATCCCAGGAAACCACGATGACTGCGGACCGGGAACTCCCCATCCCGCGCCCACAGCCAACGCCAGCGAGACAGGTCACGGGTCGGCTCGCCGAGGAACTCTTCGATCCTCGGCTCGCCGCCCTGTGACTCCGCCAGCGAACCCGAACCGCGCTCGCCGGTCACGAAAACCTAACTCTGATCCGGTACCACGGAAACCGTCACCTCTGCGATCACCTCCGGGTGGAGGTCGACGCGCACCGTGTGGTCTCCCAACGTCTTGATGCCGCCGGCCAGATCGATCTTGCGGCGATCGACGGTGAAGCCCTTGCTTTCCATCGCCTCGCCGATCTCGGACGCGGTCACTGAACCGTAGAGCGTCTCGGTCTCACCGACCTTCTTGGCAATCGAGATCTTGAGTTCGCCGAGTTGCGCCGCGATCGCCGCCGCCGCATCGCGCTCGCGCATGTGACGGGCGTCGATCTTGTTGCGCTGCTCTTCGAAGTACTTGCGGTTTCCGGGCGTCGCTATCAACGCCAAACCCTGCGGAATCAAGAAGTTGCGAGCGAATCCGTCGCGAACCTTCTTGACCTCGCCGCGCTGGCCCAGGTGGCGCTGATCACTAAGCAGTATGACTTCCATCAGGGCCTCCTAGTCGGTGGTGAAGGGCAGCAATGCCAGATGACGGGCGCGCTTTATCGCCGTTTGCAGCATGCGCTGGTGGCGCGCCGAAGTGCCGGTAATCCGCCGCGGCATGATGGTTCCGCGCTCGGGCGTGTACTGCTGCAGCAGCTTGACGTCCTTGTAGTCGATGTACTCGATACCGTCGGCAGTGAACTTGCAGACCTTGCGACGGCGGTAGAACGTCTTCTTTCGTCTTCTCGGGGGCATACTCTACTCCTCTACTACCATCTCGGCAGGCTCGGGCTGCTTCTTGCCCTTGCTCGCCTGGCGCTTCAAGTCCTTGTCGGTTCGCACCGTCAAGAAGCGCAAGATCTTCTCGTTCTGCCCCATGCGTTTCTCGACTTCGACGAACGGGCTCTTGCCATCCACCGTCAGATAGAGAAAGACATAGCGACCTTCGTTGAGTTTGTTGATCGGGTAGGCGAGCCGGCGCTTGCCCCAGCTCTCGACTTTGTCGATGGTGACACCCTCCGTCGCGGTGAGCATCTCCTGGTACCCGTCCGTCAACTCCGCCGCCTCATCTTCCGAGAGTCGGGGGTCGATGATGAACCCTAATTCGTACGTACGTGCAGCCATTGGACCTCCCTATGGCCTTGACAGTCCCGCTCGTTTTCTACGGAACAGAGAGGTGAACGTGGTCGGATCCTGAGCGGCGCTCGGTGGACCCGTCAGTCAGAAGCGCTGATTCTATGAGTTTTCCGCGAAAAGGCAATGGCGATCTGAACTTCGCGTGCCCAACGCCGCACGGCGCCGGGCACGCTAGCCCAGGAGCTACAACAGAAGCGGAGCGATGACCAAAGCGACGACCGACATCAGCTTGATCAAGATGTTCAGGCTGGGACCGGCGGTATCTTTGAACGGATCGCCAACGGTGTCACCGACCACCGCCGCTTTGTGCGCGTCGGAGCCCTTGCCACCGTGCGCTCCACCTTCGATGAACTTCTTGGCGTTGTCCCAAGCGCCACCGGCGTTGGACATGAAGATCGCCATCATCACACCGGAAGAGGTCACCCCGGCCAGCAAGCCGGCCAGCGCCTCTTTGCCAAAGATGAATCCGACGAAGACCGGAGCGATCACCGCCAGGAGGCCCGGGAAGACCATCTCCTTGAGCGCCGCCTGGGTGGAGATGTCCACACACTTCGCGTAGTCGGCCTCCGCCTTGCCTTCCATCAGCCCCTCGATGGTGCGGAATTGGCGGCGGACCTCTTCGATCATCTTGAAGGCGGCACGACCGACGGCCTGCATCGCCATCGCCGAGAAGAGGAACGGTAGCATGGCACCGATGAACAACCCTCCCATGACCAGCGGGTTCGCCAGGTCGATCACTTCGAGGCCCACCGTGGTTCGGTAGGCGGAGAAGAGGGCAAGAGCGGTCAGCGCCGCCGAACCGATGGCGAAACCCTTGCCGATCGCGGCGGTGGTGTTGCCGACAGCATCGAGTTTGTCGGTCCGCTTACGAACCTCGGGTCCGAGTCCCGCCATCTCCGCGATACCGCCGGCATTGTCGGCGATCGGACCGTAGGCATCGACCGCCAGCTGAATGCCGGTAGTCGACAACATGCCCAGCGCCGCGATGGCGATGCCGTAGAGACCGGCCTGCTGATGGGCCATCAAGATTGCCGCCACCAGCACGATCACCGGCAAAGCGGTGGAGCGCATGCCGACGGCGAGGCCGCGGATGATGTTGGTCGCCGATCCGGTCTCACTGTCCTGGGCGATCGACCGTGCCGGGCTCTTCGCTTCCGATGTGTAGTACTCGGTGATCAAACCGATGATCACACCGGCGGCGAGGCCGATGATGGTCGCAAAGAAGACGCCCTGGGCGCCGAATTCTTGTCCGGAGAGATTGTAGCTTCCGGTGAGCATCCAGCGGGTGATGAACCAGGTCGCCGCCAGCATCAAGGCCGACGCCGAGAAGGTACCGAGGTGCAGCGCCTTGGCCGGATCGCCCCCCTCTTTGGTGCGCACCAGGAAGGTACCGCCCAGCGAGACCACGATGCCGACCGCCGCCAGGACGATGGGCAGTAACACCAATTCGGGGGTGAAGTCGCTTCCGCCGAGCGCCACTGCGCTCAAGCCCAGAACCATCGCGCCGACGATCGAACCGACGTAGGACTCGAACAGGTCGGCGCCCATGCCAGCCACATCGCCGACGTTGTCACCGACGTTGTCGGCGATCACCGCCGGGTTGCGCGGATCATCTTCCGGAATACCGGCCTCGACCTTACCGACGAGGTCGGCCCCGACATCGGCCGCCTTGGTGTAGATGCCGCCGCCGACGCGGGCGAACAACGCGATCGAACTCGCACCCAGCGAGAAGCCGGCGAGAACGGTGACCACCTGACTCAGATTGGCCTGCTCGTCGCCACCGGTGAACAGAGTGCTGTAGAGCAAAAAGAGCCCACCGAGGCCGATCACTCCCAAGCCCACGACGCTGAAGCCCATGACGGCCCCACCGGAGAAAGCGATCTCCAAAGCGCGGTTCAAGCCGCCGCGCGCCGCTGCCGCGGTACGCACATTCGCCGAGGTCGCCACTCGCATGCCAAAAAAGCCGGCAAGCCCCGAACACACCGCTCCCACGGCGACCGACAGGCCAATCATCCAAGAACTCTCAGCGCGGCCCGCGTTGCTCCACGCAAGCAGGCAGGAGACGACGACGACGAAGATCGCCAACATGCGGTACTCGCGACCGAGAAAGGCCATCGCACCCTCGCGGATGTGGCCCGCGATCTTGGTCATGGTGGCGTCCCCGCTGTCCTGACGGCGGATCCAACCGCTGCGCCAGAAGGCGAAGAGAAGCGCCAGTGCACCGCTGATCGGCGCCAAATACAGGATCATCTTGTCCACTCTATTTCTCCTCCAGAGTCCGCGCACCACCCGAGTCGATGGCACCCAAGGTTCTGATTGTCCACCACAAAAAACTAACTATTGAAGCTGTTCATCGCCGCCTCGACTCCCTCCGCGAGCCACAGCTCGCAGGCGTCGGCGGCGCGCATTGTCATCGCCTCGACCACGGCAACTTCGTCGGAGGCGAAATCCGACAAGACGAACTCGGCCAGATCGCTCGTCTCCTCCACCGCCGAATCTTCGTCGCCGGCGTTGGCCTGCTGTCCGATGCCGAGCCGCAAGCGCGGTATCTCCTGGCTGCGCAGGCTCTCGATGATCGATTCCAAGCCACGATGGCCCCCCGGACTTCCCCGCCGGCGCAGGCGCAGCTTTCCCAACGGCAGATGAAGGTCGTCGAAAACCACGAGCGTCTCGGCCGGCTCGAAGCCGCGCAGTTCGGCAAGACAGCGAACAGCGTAGCCACTGCGGTTCATATAGGTCTGTGGTTGAGCCAGCACGAGGGTTTCATCAGCGACGACGCGAGCCATGCATTGCTCGCCCTTCAGCTGCCAGTTGCGGCGGCGGGCGATCTCCTCGATGACGCCAAAGCCGACGTTGTGGCGAGTTTTTCGGTACCGATCGCCCGGGTTACCGAGACCGACGATCAACTTCGGTCTCGGCTCCCTGCGAGCGCCTGCTATATCGGGGTTCACAGCCAACTCGGGATCTGCGGTGGGATCGGACATAGAACTCGAGGGCGCAGGCTTGCCGAGGCTACGCACTTGCCGCGCGCCCATCGAGCCGCAAGTTGGGGTCAGTCTCCGGCCTCTTCCTCCTGATCGCGACCGATGACCTCCGGCTCGTCCTGCGCCGCCTCCAGCAAGCCCTCTTCCTCCTCGGCCTCCGCTTCCTCAGCCACCCTCGGCTGAGCGATGGAGACGATCACGCGGTCTTCGCTGTCGAGCAGTTCGACACCCTTGGGCATCTCGATCGCCCCGGCCTCGGCGTGCTGGCCGATGTGCAGTGCGGAGACATCCAACTCGAGATGGTCCGGAATGTCGCCCGGCAAGCACTCCACTTCCAACTCGCGAGTCACAAAGTCGAGGACACCTCCGTCGGTCTTGACACCGACCGCTTCGCCCAATAGTTCAATCGCGACTTGGACGTGGAGCTTCTGATCCATCAACACGCGCTGAAAGTCGATGTGTTGGATGATGTCGGTCTGCGAATCGACTTGCATCTCCTTGATCATCGCGTGCCGGCTCTTCTTGCCGCCTTCGAGCTTGAGGAGGAAAATTGTGTTCTCCCCCGAGCCGGAACGCAGCATCGAAAGAATCGTCGGGCGATCGACTTCGATCGCCACCGTATCTCTGCCCCCTCCATAAACCACGGCCGGTATCTTGCCGGCAGCGCGGGTTCGCCGGTTGGCGTTCTTACCCAGATTCTCTCGTTGTGCTACTTCGATCGTCAGTTCACTCATTGCCTGTTCCTTCGCGGCCCTCCCCTCAGACGAAGAGGGAGCTGACCGAGCTGTTCTCGTGAGTGCGCCGGATCGCTTCGCCCAGAAGGCCTGCGACTGAAGAGGGCCGAAGCTTGGAGCAGCGACGAACTTTTTCTTCGACCGGCGTCGTGTTGGTAATCAAAACCGTCTCGATGGGCGCCTCGCAGAGGCGACCGAGCGCGGGGCCCGACAGGATACCGTGAACTCCGGCTGCAAACACCCTTTCGGCTCCTTTTTGTTTCAGCCCTTCCACCGTCTTGGAGAGCGTGCCCGCGGTATCGATGATGTCGTCGAGGATCATCACGTTGCATCCTTCGACATCGCCGATGACGTGCATGACCTCTGTTTCGTTGGGCGCGAAGCGCCGTTTGTCGACGATCGCCAGCCCCGCCTCCATCCTCTTGGCGATGGCGCGAGCGCGCTCAACGCCTCCGGCGTCGGGAGACACGATGATCAGATCCGGAATACCCAGCTGGCCGATAGCCTCCAGGAGCACCGGTGCGGCGAAGAGGTGATCCACCGGAATGTCGAAGAATCCCTGAATCTGCCCGGCGTGCAAGTCCATGGTGAGCACTCGGTCGGCACCGGCGGTGGTGATCAGGTCGGCCACCAGTTTGGAGGTGATCGCCACCCGCGGCCGGTCCTTGCGGTCCTGGCGAGCGTATCCGTAGTACGGCAGCACGGCGGTGATCCGGCTTGCCGAGGAACGCTTGAAGGCGTCGATCATGATCAGCAGTTCCATCAGATTCTCGTTGGCCGGCTGGCAGGTAGGCTGGACGACGAAGACGTCGGCCCCGCGCACATTTTCTTCGATCTGAACGAAGACCTCGCCGTCCGAGAAGTTGAGAATCTTCATCTGCCCCTGCGCTACCCCCAGGTACTCACAGATTTCCGCGGTCAAAGCCGGGTGTGCCCGTCCACTGAAGATCTTCAAATCACCGTACATAAGACTTACCAACGGCCGATAGGTGGCTGTATTCCCCGTCGTTTGTCATCTCGGTATCCGCGGCGGATCGCCGCTGCCTTGCTTTCACCGCTAACCCAGAATGGCCAATTCTAAATGGCTGGGGCGGTAGGATTCGAACCTACGGTAGCCGGAACCAAAATCCGGTGCCTTACCACTTGGCCACGCCCCATGTAGAGATTCATTCCGCGCCAGCACCCGCGGACCATTTCCGGACTGTGGCTGATTCAATCAGATTCTTCGGCTCAAAGTAAGTGGCTAGCCTCCAGGACGGGCAATTCGTCGACCACGGAGTAGATCGAGCTGCTACGTAAAGGTCCAGAACGAGTCGCTGAGGTGACGCTCCTCGACCTCTTCGAGTGTCGTCTCCTCCGGACTATCCGCCGATGCGACGCTGTCCGCGGCAGCCACGGCGGGGGCGGCGGGGGTTTCGACGGCCTTTTCGACCTGTTCACGGTTCACCGCGACGGGAAGGTCTATCGCGCCACTGTGCAGAGAATCGGCTACCGGCGGCATCGGCGGCGCAGCCCCGCTATTGCCGCTTGGCGGCTCTGCCGCGACCACTCGCCGTTGGCGGCGAGCGGCGGAGGCCTTGCGGCGAGGTGGCGGCGAAGCGGCAGCCCCCTTTTCGCCCCGCTCCTCCAAGACCCGTTCGTACTCGGCCAGGATCTGAGATTCGATCGAGCGCCGCGTCTCGTTGTTCAGCGGATGTGCCACGTCCTTGAACTCGCCGTTCTTCTTCTTACGGCTCGGCATACTGATGAACAGACCCTCGCGGCCATGGATGATTTTGATGTCGTTGACCATGAAACAGCCATCAAAAACCACGGACACAAAGGCCTTGAGCTTCTCTTCATGAACGGGAAAGACCTTGACCTCAGTGATCTCCATCTACGAACCCTCCCCTTGCGCTTTCCGATTGGTGCCGGAAAGGCGAGATTTCTAGCCTCCCAAGAAGCTCCGCAAGAGCGAAGAGCCAGTTCGACGGCCGACCGGTCGCTTGCGTCGCCTAGATAAACTAATCCGCTGCCGTAGCCGAGGAGAAATCCCCTCGGCCACCACCCAGTGTCGAACTACGGTTTCGGATCTTGCGGCCAATCGTAGAGGTCGCTCGGCCCCAGTGTCAACCGCCGGTCAACCGCGCCCGGCGCAGCTCGAGGTGTAGCTCGCCGGCACCGGCGGTGGCGAAGGCAGCCGCGCCATCGGCTCGCGGACAACTTCTCGCCACCTGATCTGCACCCCGGCGCCGCGCTGGGAGAGGATCGCCTCGTTACCCGTACCGTTCCACCAGGCGACGGGTTCTCCCCGCTGCCATACGGTCCACTTGAGAAGGCGACCGTTCGACGCCTGGTATGTCCATCTCTTGCCCTCATCGTCGAGATACTCGCCTGCGGGTTCGAGCCATTCGGCGGGCGGCTCCGGTAGTCGGCCGAGCAAGAGGGCCGGCAGCGCGGTAAAACGAAACGGTGAAAGCGGCACCGCGGCAAGTTCGATGGTGCCGGCAAACCGGCAGTAGGCAGAATTGCGATGATCGAGCCACAGCCCTTCATCGACTTCAACCGAAAGGCTCCACACCGCTCGCCCGAACAGGTCGGCGGCCGACAACCGGTAGCGGTCCGGCGCCGCCAACCACAAGGTCAGCCGCAATCCCACCTCGCCCTCCGGACCGTCGTAGCGCAGCCGAAAAAGACGCTGGCTGCCCAAGTCGGCGGCCGGGATCTGCCAGGCGCCCGCCCCCGCCTCCGCTGTCTGAGAGGTGGCAGCCGGTGGAGCGACGGGAACACCGCCGGCGGGGGCGGGGGGCGGCAGTGAGCTGCACGCCAGAAAAGTCGCCGCCATCAACGCCATCGCGACCGGAGCAATCCGCAGCGGCCGGCCTCGCCGCTGAGCGGTCACGGTGATAACGACACCACTGCCCACCACCTGACAGCGGTCCACGAAGCCTCGATACGACGGCTCATTCCGGCACGGAGAGCTCAGCCTCCAACGCCGCGAGCTTCTTGCTCAGCTGATCGGCGTTGGTCGCGCTCAGCCCTTCGTCCAAGGCCAGCGCCTGACGGTACAACTCACTCGCCCGACCGCTGTCCCCCATCGCGGAGTAGACGTCGCCGAGATGTTCAAAGACCGTCGGGTCATCCGAGATCAATCGCGCCGCCCGCTCAAGGTAGTCGCGGGCGCTCTCCAGGTCGCCACGCTGGAAGTGCACCCAGCCTAGTGAATCGATAAACGCGCCGTTGTCGGGGTCGATGGCCACCGCCTTGTTGATCATGCGCAACGCTTCGTCGAGCCTCTCAGCCCGCTCCGCCCACATGTAGCCCAGGTAGTTGAGCGCCGGAGCGAAGTCCGGGTTCGCCTTCAGCAGCGTACGAAAAGCCTCCACCGACTCCTCGATCTTGCCGGCCCGTTCGTACGCGGAACCGAGGAAGTAGCGGGCCTCGGCCGATTCCTCGTTGCCGGCGACGATCTTCTCCAACAGATTGATCGCCTCAGCGTAGCGCTCCAGCCGCTGATAGACCAGGGCGGCTTGCAGCGCGCCCTCCGCAGCTTTCGACTGGCTGAGCCGCGTCAGCAGCTGTACCCCTTCCTCGTCCCTTCCCATGCGAATCAGGGTTTCGGCCCGCTTGGCCAAGAAACGGCCGTCCTCCTGCTCGGGGAGGAAACCGAGTGCCTCGTCGCTACGCCCGAGTTGGGTCAGTGCTTCGGCGTAGAGCAACCTGAGCGGAGCCGTCATCTCCGAATCGGCATCACCGAGGATCGGTCGCAGAAGATCCACCAATTCCTGCCAGTTGTTGTGACCGGCGTGGAGCTGGGCCAACTCGAGGCTCAGCCCCCGGACACCGCCGTCATCTCCGGCACTTCGCCGGCGCTCGATCATCCCGCTCAGTAGCCGAACAGCCTCGACGTTGAACCCGTCTCGGTCCATCAGACGAGCGACCGTGGCGGCCATCGCCAGTTTCTCGGTGGCCTCTTCGGTCCCCGCTTCGAGGGTGTCCAGGGCTTCATCGTTGCGGCCGAGTACCGCCAGGAGCAAGATCTTCAGCCCGCCAGCGGCCGAGAAGTCGCCCGCTAGCAGCTGGTCGATCTCCTCGGTGGCCTGCTCGAGATCACCGGCTTGATAGAGTTCATAAGCGAGTCGCTGGCGCAACTCCGGGGTCTCGGTCCCGATCCCCTCGCGCAGCGTTTCGGCGGCAGCGCCATGATCTCCACGCTGCGCCTGAAGGTCCGCCAGGCTAATCCGCGCTTGGAGCGATTCCGGCTCCAGGGTCAGCACTTCCGCCAGCAGCCCTTCAGCATCTCGGCTGCGCCCTTCCCGCATCCGCTGGGTCACCAATAGACCCAGCGCTTCGCCGAACAGCGACTCCGCCATGCTGTTGCCGGGAATGGCATGGCGCACCTTGCGCAAGGCCTCGACCGCCTCCCCGAAACGGTCAGCTCCCAAGTAAAGCTGCCCGAGCGGCAGCAATATCTGCAGCTCCTCCGGCCGGAGTATGCGCGCGGCTTCGAATGCCTTGGTGGCTTCAGCCGCCCACGCTTCATCTTGGTCAGCGAAGTTCATGAAGACGTTACCGACCTCGGAGAGAATGTCAAAATCCTGCGGAGCCAGTTGGGCAGCCTCTTTGGCCAGCTTCGCGGAGCGGTTGAAACGCTCGTTGCGTTGCGCCGGCGAAACCGTAAAGCGGCCCAACCTGGCCAACAGAGTGGCCATCTCGACCCTGACGTAGCCATCTTGCGGAGCCAAGCGCAACGCTTCCTCGAAGGATTCCAGAGCCTCGCCATAGGATCCTTCGGAGGCCGCCAAGCGAGCGATGGCGAAGTAGTAGGCGGCGTCCGCGATCTCCGCCGCTCGCGCCGACTGAGCGATCACTGGGGCCAAGAAAAGAACAGCGAGTAGAACCAGGTGCTTTTTCACTCCTAAAGCTTAGCAATCTGACATCGTCCTTTACAAGCCGAAGGGGCGTTTCTATAATCGGCTCCTCTCTGGTAAGTAGCTTCCTGACAAGGAGTTAGGATGCTCCATAGGTGGTCGGAAGGGAACCCTGCGATTGGCTGTCTCGAGCAAGCCGGCAAACTCCATCGGCGAATACCTGACCGACCGCGGTTGGATCAGTGGTGTCGAGCTTCACTACGCTCGGCAGAGCCAGGGCCAGCTGGGCGGCCGGTTGGAGACTTGTCTTTTGGCGCAACGAGCGCTCGATGAAGAGCAACTCCTCGAGGCACTGTGTGAGTTTCACCGCCTTCCGGCGGCGGATGCCCATGACCTCCATCGCGCCTCCGACGAGGCCCTGCGGGCGGTGCCTGCGGAGGTTGCGCGGCGGCTGAGGGCTGTGCCCTTCGGTATCGTCGGCGACGAGTTGTGGGTAGCGGTCGAGACCGCCGCCGACGAGTCGATCGGCGCCGAGCTGGCTTCCATCACCGACCTGCCGATCCGACTGCACATCTCTTCGGAGCCGCGTATCGCCGAGGCTCTCGAGCGCCACTACGATGTCGCCTGCTCGCAGCGAATTCGCCAGCTGCTGCCCCGCCTCGACCGCAAGGCGGCGGAACCGACGGCGGCTCCCGTCTTGGCCTCTTCGACCCAGGAGCGTGCGCCGGCGACCAGCGCACCGCAGTCGGATAGCGGTATCAATGTCATCCCGGCGGGCGTCCTGTCGGCCTTAGAGCGACGTTTGACCCACACCCGCACCTCGCAAGAGATTTTCACCACGCTGCTCGACTACTTTGGCCGTGAGTTCCGCCGAGTGGCGATCTTTCGCCTCTCGGTCGATCTGGTCCAAGGCTGGATGGGCCGCGGCGGCGACATCGACGAGAAGAAGCTGCGCCAGCTGAGACTGAAGCTGGACCAACCTTCGGTCTTCCTCAACCTGCTGCAGGGCGCCCCATTCCACCTCGGCACCCTGCCTCCCATGGACACGCACGACGCACTTGCCGCAACCCTCGGCGGCAGCCTGCCGACCGAGACTCTACTCCTCCCCATCCGGCTTGCCGGCCGCTTGGTGGCGGTGGTTTATTGCGATCGGGGAGAGCAAGGAATGGCCGGTATCGACCTCGGAGAACTGCAACGAATGGCGGCTGTGGCGGCCACTTCTCTGGAGCGCCATCTACTCCACAGAAAACTTCGTAAAACGTGGGCAATGCGCGGCTTACGTTGACACCCCTAGGTGCCATTGCTACACTCTGCGCCGCTTTCTGGAACACCAATGATCAAGGCTGACATCATCAACCGCGTGGCGGAAGAATCCGACGTGGCGCGGGTCAAAGCAGCGGTTGCCGTCAACACGATTATCAGCGCCATGAAGCAGGCTCTCTGCGACGGCAAGCGCATCGAGCTGCGTGGTTTCGGCGTCTTTCAGGTGCGAGATCGCAAGAAGGGAGTCGGCCGCAATCCGAAGACCGGCGTCGAGGTGGCGATAACCCCAGGCAAGACCGTCCGCTTCAAACCGGGCAAGGAACTGAAGAACCTCTAGTCCTTCTTTGAAGTTAGCGAAGAAAGAAGGTTCACTGGCGTCGCCCATGCGTAGCGATCAAGTGGATTTCGGTCCCGACTACCTGCCCTCTCTGGAGACGGAGACTCTCGGCTTGGTGCAGCCGAGCGCAGGCTCGGCGAACAAGCCCCGGTGGTGGCTCGCCGCGATGCTCTTCGCGGCCACCTTCGTCTTCTGCACCACTTTGGGCGTTTTCTGGGCCTATGCCGTGCGCACCGATGTGACGACCGACCTGTTCCCCTACAGCTCGATCATCACCCTGGACACGTTTCAGCGCATCTGGAGCAGCCCGCGGCTACTTCTCTTCGGGCTCTCTTTCTCGATTCCAGCTCTGGGGATTCTCACTTGCCATGAGCTGGGCCACTACCTGGCCTGCCGCCGCTACCGAGTACCAGCGACCCTGCCCTACTTCCTGCCGATGCCCGCGATCTTCGGTACCTTGGGCGCCTTCATCAAGATCAAGGCGCCGATTCGGCACAAGAAACAACTCTTCGACATCGGCATTGCCGGCCCGCTGGCGGGCTTTGCCGTGCTGGTGCCCTTGCTGTTGATCGGCGTCGCCAAATCGTCGCCCGCCCCACTCCCCCTGTCACCCTCCGAGGGCCAATCTTTCGCCACCCTCTTGGTGCCTGGCCAATGCCTAGCTCTGCAGTTGGCAACACGGCTCTTTCACGGGCAGTTACCGGAAGGCTGGATCCTCAACCTCCACCCCTTCGCCATCGCTGCCTGGTTCGGCATGCTGGTCACCGCACTCAACCTACTGCCTCTCGGCCAGCTCGACGGCGGCCATGTTCTCTACGCCACAGCCGGCAAGTCACAACATCGGTTGGCGATTCCACTCTGGCTCCTATTGGCCTCGATGAGCTTCTTCTGGCCCGGCTGGGCCCTGTGGGCCGTCATCACACTCTTCCTCGGCCTGCGCCATCCACCGGTGGTCGACGAAGCGGCACCGCTGGACAACAAACGCAAGGCGCTGGCGGTCGTCGCTCTGGCGGTCTTCGTTCTCTGCTTCATCCCGCGACCGCTCGAAGAACGGCGAGTGGATATCGGCCCAGCAGCGGGGGATCTCCTCGCTCGCTCTTCAGCGATCCAGGGCAGGCAGATCCAGCACGAAGGTGACCGGGCCGTCGTTGATCAGCTCCACCTCCATGTGGGCTCCGAAACGGCCGCTGGCCACCTGGACTCCCAGCTGCCGCAGTTCGTCGATCAGGGCGCCGACCAGTTCGGCCGCCTCGGCGGGCGGGGCCGCGCCGTCGAAGGAGGGGCGTCGGCCGCGCTTCAGTGATCCGGCCAGGGTGAACTGAGAGACAACGAGGAAAGCTCCGCCCGCGGAGGTGGCATCGAGGTTCATCTTGCCCTCTCTGTCCGCAAAGAGGCGTAAAGTGGATAGTTTCTTGGCCGCCGCCACCACTTGGGCGCGGCCATCTCCTTTCTCCACGCCGACGAAAACCAGGAGCCCGCGCTCGATCGCCGCGATCGGCTCGCCGCCAACCCGGACCGTCGCCGACAAAACTCGCTGCAAGAGTAAACGCATCGTTTGCGTCTATTGTATTCAGAGAGCCAACAGCGTGATGAGTCACCCGGGCGATGCCCGAATCTCAGCACCGCCTGTGATACTTTAGCCCACCAAAAAGGAGCCTCGCAACGATGATCAACAAAGTCATTCTCGTCGGCAATCTTGGGCGCGACCCCGAGGTCCGCACCACCACTTCCGGACAACCCGTCGCCAACTTCAGCGTCGCCACCAGCCGGCGTTGGAAGGACCGCGACGGCAACCGCCAGGAGCACACGGAGTGGCACAACGTCGTCTGCTTTGGACGTCAGGCCGAAATCGCCGGTCAGTACCTGACTCGCGGCAAGCAAGTCTACGTCGAGGGACGGCTGCAAACGCGCTCCTGGGACGACAAGAACACCGGCGAGAAGAAGTACCGTACGGAAATCATCTGCGACAATTTCCAGATGCTGGGCAGGCGCGGTGACGACGGCGGCGGCGGCGGAAACTACGGCGGCGGTGGTGGCAGCTACGGCGGCGGCCAAGGCACGGGCGGCGGCAGCCAGGGCACGGGCGGTGGCGGCCAAGGGGCCGGCGGCGGCTTCGGCAGCGAGCCGGACGACGACGACATTCCGTTCTAGGACCGTTCTAGGTTAATGAGGCTCCAGCAGCCGCGGTGACCTTGGCCAGCCGGCGGCGGACCGTCTCAAGGCTGAAACGGCGGGCGCCCCTGCGCAGCCGCTGGATGCGGAGCCGGTATTTCTCCAATCGTGCCAGCGCCTGCTTGCGCCGTTGCGCCAGAGACGGATTCGCCAAGCGCTCGACGATCTTCGGCGTCGCGGCTAGCGATTGGCAAACGAAGAGGCCGTCGCAGCCGGCTTTGAGCGCGGTCACCGCGCGCCGCTGCAGGCTGCCCTGCGCATCGAGGGCATGCATGTCGAGATCGTCACTGAACAAAACACCGTGAAAGCCGAGTTCATAGCGCAGTAGCCTGGTCGAGATCGCCGGCGACAGGCCGGCAGGATGGCCAGCGGCGTCGAGCGCCGGATAGACGGCATGGCTGGCCATGATGGCACCCGCCTTTCTTCCCAGCATGCGGAAAGGTTTGAGAGCAGCGGCGAGAGCCTCGTCACTCAAAACGATCTCGGCGCCGGTGTGGTGGGTGTCCGCGCTCGCCGCGCCAAGGCCGGGATAGTGCTTGATGCAGCCTCCCACGCCGGCGGAGTGAAGGCCGCGCAGGAAGGCGCGACCGCGCGCCACGATCGCCGAGGGGGTATCCCCCAGATAGCGGTCGTCGAGCGCGTTGCCCTGCTCACCGACGTCCACATCGACCACCGGAGCCAGATCCACGTCGCAATCCATGCAGCGCAAGCCGTATCCCATCCACCGCCCGGCCCGATTTGCCAGCGGCGCGGGCGCAGACGCCAGCGCCGCAGCGGAGGCGCCCGGCCCCAACAACTTCTTGAAACGGTCCACCCGGCCGCCTTCCGCATCCACATAGAGCATCAGCCGTGGGACCGTTCGCCTGAGATCTCCCACCAACTCGATCACCTGCTCGGCCTCCTCCACGTTGCGCGCGAAGAGAATCACTCCGCCCGGCTGCGCGCGCTCGAGGATCTTGCGACTCTCAGCGTCGAGCCGCGGCCCCGGGATGCCGACGATCAACAGACGGCCGGCCTCGCGGCGGGCGCTGGCCATCAATCTCCTCCGAGGCGTAACTTGAGGCTGTGCAGGAGGTTGAGAGCCGCAAGCGGTGAGAGCTGATCAACGTCGACATCGCGCAGGACCGAAGCGACGATCTCTTCCGGTGGCGCGAAGAGGGTCAACTGATCGGGACCGTCGCTGGCCGGGGCGTTGCCCCGGGCGAGCCGCGGGTTGCCGGTGAAGTCGTACTCCTGCGCTTCCAGATTGGAGAGTATCTCGGCGGCGCGCTCAATCACCGAGGCGGGCAGTCCGGCCAGACGGGCGACGTGCAGGCCGTAGGACTTGTCGGCGCTTCCGGCTACGACACGGCGCAGGAAGACGATGCGGTCCTCCCATTCCTTCACCGCCATCTTGCGATTGGCCACCCGCGGCAACATCGAGGCCAGCTCGGTCAGCTCGTGGTAATGGGTCGCGAAGAGGGTCTTGGCCCGGCATTTTTCGTGCAGGAACTCGACGATGGCCCAGGCCAGCGAGAGGCCGTCGAAGGTGGCGGTGCCGCGGCCCACTTCGTCGAGAATCACTAGGCTGTGATCCGTCGCATGGTGCAGGATGTTGGCGGTCTCAATCATCTCCACCATGAAGGTGGACTCCCCCCGCGCCAGGTCGTCGCTGGCGCCGACCCGCGAGAAAATGCGGTCGACGACCCCCAGACTCGCCTTCGCCGCCGGCACGAAACTGCCCGCTTGGGCCATCAATGAGATCAGCGCCACCTGCCGCAGATAGGTCGATTTGCCGCCCATGTTGGGGCCGGTCAGCAGCACGATCTGCGCCTGGTCGGCGTCGAGTTCGATGTCGTTGGGTACGAACGGCTCCGTGCTCGCCGCCTCGACGACCGCGTGGCGCCCCTCGCTGACCACGATCGGCTCTCCCATCTGACCGACATGAGGGCGGGTATAGCGGTTGCGCTGCGCCAGCTCGGCGAACGATGCGAGGACATCGAGCTGGGCGAGGGCTTCGACGACGGCGTGAATGCCGGCAGCTTGGGCGGCGATCTCGTCGCGCAGCCGAGTGAAGTGCTGCTCTTCGAGTGCGATCTGCTTCTCCTCGGCGCTGAGGATCTGTTCCTCCAGCTCCTTGACCTCCGGGGTGATATAGCGCTCCGCGTTGACCAGCGTCTGCTTGCGAATGTAGTGCTCGGGGACCCTCTCCGACTGTGCCTTGGTGACCTCCAGGTAGTAACCGAAGACCCTGTTGTAGCGGATCTTGAGCGAGCCGATTCCGGTCGCCTGGCGCTCGCGCGCCTCTAGCGACAAGATGTGCTGTTTGCTGTCCCGCGCCAGGGAGCGGCAGCGGTCCAGCTCCTCGTCGATGCCCTCGGCGATGACCCCTCCTTCGCGTAGGTTGGCGGCCGGCGCCTCCAGCAGGTCACGAGCCAGCAGGCCATGCAGGGCGAGCAGCGGATCGACGCGGGCCAGCTGCGCCAGCAAGCGGGAGCTGAATGCGGTGGCCACCTGGGTGAAGATTTCCGGCACCACGGCCAGCGCATCGCGCAGAGCTGCCGCCTCGCGAGGGGTCAAGGTGCCGAGAACGGCGCGACTCACCAACCGTACCGGATCGCCCGTCTGTGCCAGCAGGGTGCGCAGCTGGTCGCGAACCGGTGGCTGATCGACCAGCTCTTCGACCGCCAGGTGACGCTCGCGGATCGCTTCTGGATCGGTCAACGGCCGGCCCAGCCAGCCGCGCATCAAGCGCCCGCCGGGCGGGGTCACCGTACGATCGAGGACGCCCAGCAGCGTCCCCTTGCGCCCACCCTCGCGGAGATTGCGGAAGATCTCCAGGTTCGCCAAGGTGGTTGGATCGATGGCCAACCGCTCGCTCGCCGACTGCACCGAGAGCGACCGGATGTGACCGAGGTCGCTGCGCTGCGTCTCACGGGCATAGGCGAGCGCCGCCGCCGCCGCTCGCGCCGCCGGTTCGCCTCCGTCGAGGCCGAAGCCGCGCAGTGTCGCCGTCCCCAACTGCCGTTCCAGAAGATCCTGACCACGCCGCCGGTCGGGCAATTCATCCTCGCTCAGATTCGTCCGACAGTCGGCGCGGTGATCGGCCCAACGCAGAACCGGCTGCGGCGCACCGGCCGGCGGAATCAACACCTCGCGGGGGCGCAAGATCTCCAAGTCCTCAGCTGCCTGCTCGCCACTGCTCCAGCGGCGAGCGAAGAACCGGCCGGTGGAGACATCGAGAAAGGCGCCGCCACCGTTGCCCGCCGTCAGGTCATCGTCCCAGACCACCGCCGCCAGGAGATTGTCTTCCTTGCCTTCCAGCAGGGCCGGTTCGCTGACCGTCCCGGGCGTGATCACCCGGGTAACTTCCCGCTTGACCAAACCCTTGGCCTCCGCCGGGTTCTCCACCTGGTCGCAAATCGCCACCTTGAGGCCAGCCGCCAGCAGCTTGCCGATATAACTATCGACGGCATGATGAGGAACGCCGCACATCGGCGCCTCGCTGGGCGATCCCTTCTGCCGTGCGGTCAGTGTCACCTCGAGGATCGGCGCCGCCTTGACGGCATCGTCGAAGAAGAGCTCGAAGAAGTCGCCCATCCGGTAGAGCAGAACAGCGTCTTCGTGCTCCGCCTTCACCTCAAGGTAGTGCCGGAGCATCGGGGTGAGGCTGGCGGTTTTGGCCATGAGGCCGGAGTATACCGCCGGCCACTCCCCTTGCTCAGGCGAAATATACTCGGGCGAGATGAGTGACCCGCTTGTTCTCGCCCTCGACACCGGTTCCCCACAGCTCAGCGTCGCGCTGGGGCGGGGCGGCGAAATCGTCGCTCACCGCGTCCACCAGGGGCGCCACGCCGGCGAGCTGCTGCTGCAACTGATCGATGAAATGCTGCACGAGGTGAGTGTCGACCGCCGGGAGCTGGGTGGAATCCTCGCCCTGCATGGCCCCGGCAGCTTCACCGGTTTGCGTATCGGCCTGGCGACCTCGCTGGCCCTGGCACAAGCCCTGCGTATTCCCGCCACGGCACTGCCCACGCTGCGCGTCCTGGCCTCCACGGTCGAAACCAGCGCCACCGAGACCGTGCTGGCGGCGGTCGACGCACTGCGCGGTGAGTGGTTCGTGCAGCCATTCGCCGGCGGAGTTGCCGTGGCTGACGCCGAGCGCCGCCCCCTCGACTCACTGACGGCACTCGCCCCGGCCCACCTCGTCGGCTTCGGTATTCGCCACGCCTTCGAGGACCTTCAGCCGGTTGGCTTTCAGTTCAGCGAGCCACCTCCCTTGGCGGTGGCGGCACTGAGGTTGCAGCACCGCCACCCTCTTGCCAAGCCGTGGGATTCCACCCTCCTCACCACCCCGCTCTATCTGCGAGCGCCCAATATCCGGCTGCCCTCCCCGAAACAGGGAGAAGTGAGGTGAGGTGAGGTGAGGCGAGGTGAAGTGAATTGGCCGACCATCCGCCGGGCCACCGCCGAGGATCTCAAAGCCCTGGTGGCCATCGAGACCGCCAGCCTTCCCAACCCCTGGTCACCCGATGCCATCGCGGCGGAATTGCGCCAGGAGAGCGCGGCCCTGTGGCTGGCTCTCGTCCAGACAAGCTCTCCACCAGCCGTCGGCTACGCTGCCTTCCGCCACCTTCCGGGCGAGGCGGAACTCTTGCGTCTAGCCGTCGTCCCGTCAGCCCGACGCCGCGGCCTGGCTCGGCTTCTTCTCACCGCGGGGCTGACCCGCGCCGCTCGCCAGGGAGCCGAGTTCTGCCATCTGGAAGTCGGTGCCGACAACTTGGCGGCGTCCGAACTCTACCGCCGGTTTGGCTTTCGACCAACCGGCCGCCGTGCCAACTACTACCCGACCGGCGAGGCCGCGCTTCTGATGACCAAAACCCTCGACCGAGACCTTTGAGGACAGCTTGCGAGGCGCCCAATCCAGTGCTAGTCTGAGGGCACGCTCGATGGAGACCATTTCAGCACCCCCACCATCCGTTGCGAGCGCCACCTTCCTGGCCGGCGCCCGGGGCGGTCGGACTGCCTACCTTGTACGGTGATGATCGTCACCGCCAAGAAAACCCCACTACCCTCAGCGCCCGCGTGTCGGGCAACCCGCAACATAGGGATTCCCTTATCTGGGAGAAGGAGGATGTTTGCTCAACTCGAATCGTGACGCCTTGCAGGATGAGCTGATTCGGACGGACGACGAGTACCGCCATCTTTTCGACCAACACCAGGCTTGTGAAAGGCGGCTCAGCGAGCTGCAACACCAAAATGCACCTTCGCAGCAAGACGAGCTAGAAGAAAAGCAGATCAAGCGCCAGAAGCTCTTCATCAAAGATCGCATGGCCGCCTTCCTGCGCAACCACAAAGAGAACGCCGTCACCGCCTAGCAGTCCGGGGTGAAAGTCGTCCGTCGGTGAGAACGAGGGATTTGGCTGCGAATCAAGGCGGAAAACCGCAGGCGAACCCGAGGTTCGTTGAGGATTTTCCAACGTAGAGTCGCAGTCAAAGAACCGTTCGGAATCAGGGCGAGTTTCACCCCGGGCTGCTAGCAACTCCACGTCACCCGACCCTTGAGACCAGCGAAGAGAGGGGCTATGCCCCTCTTTTCTTTTTCTCGACCCGGCCTCCCTGACTCTGTACGATCCTCGACTCCGAGATAGCGCACACCGACCCTACACAGCATCGAGAAGCCGGAAAGATCACCATGAGATTCGCCAAAGAAAGCTGGCCCTTTGTCATCCCCTTCGCCGTTCTCACGCCGATCTTGTTGGCGCTCGGCCATCCGCTGTGGGCTCTGGTCTGCCTCCTGCTGGCCATCGGGATGCTGCTCTTCTTTCGCAATCCGGCGCGCAACTTCGCCGGTCCCTCCACCGTGATGCTCGCCTCGGGTGAAGGCGTGGTCACCGCGGTGGACACCATCGAAGACCCCGATCTCGGCCCTGGCAGCTACCAGCGCATCGTCACTTTCTTGTCCGTGTTCAACGTCCACGTGCAACATGTGCCCTGCACCGGCAAGGTGGTGCGCTGTCTACGGCGCGACGGCAAGCGGCGGGCAGCTTTCCATCCCGATATCGATCGCGACAACGCCTCGCACTTGACCGTCATCCAGCGACCCGATGGCGATTTGATCGGCGTGCGCCAGATCGTCGGCCTGATCGCACGGCGGGTGGTCTGCCATCTCGCTGAGGGGCAGGAGGTGAAGCGCGGCGAACTCCTCGGCTTGATCAAGTTCGGCTCGCGGGTCGATCTACTGGTCCCCGCCCACTATCAGCTCCTCGTCGCCAAGGGCGACAAAGTCCACAACGGCCTGACGCCGATGGCCGAGGCGCCCGCGCAGCGAGCCGAGAGCGCGTGAACAAGAAGCGACTCCGAGGCAGGGCGCGCCGCGGTGCCTACCTGATTCCCAGCCTGCTGACCACCGGCAACATGCTGCTCGGTTTCTACGCCGTGGTCCGCGGGCTACGAGGGGATTTCGAAGTGGCGGCGCTGCTGGTCTTTGCCGCCGGGGTCCTCGACGGGCTCGACGGCGCGATCGCCCGCATGACCGGATCCGAAAGCGATTTTGGTCGCGAGTACGACTCGCTGGCCGACCTCTTCACTTTCGGAGCGACACCGGCACTCCTCGCCTACATCTGGGGATTGAACAAGATCGACCGCGCCGGCTGGCTGGTGCCGCTCTTCTTCATGGTCTGCATGGCCACCCGACTCGCGCGCTTCAATGTGCGAGTGCAATCCACCGATGCTCGCTATTTCGCCGGCCTGCCCTCCCCCGCCGCCGCCGGCGTGATCTGCTCGATTCTCTTCTTCCGGCCGGGCCCCGATCTGCGCCCCTGGATCGAAGGATTGATGGTCCTCTCCCTCATCGCTGTCGCCGGCCTGATGGTCTCGACCTTTCGCTATCGCAGCGTCAAGCAGCTCAAACTACGCGAACGCCGCAGCTACCGATTCCTCTGGCTTCCGGCAGCCGCACTCCTCATCGCCGCCTACCATCCCCAGGCTTTCTTTCTGACCGCCGCAGTCGCCTACACGCTTTCGGGGCCGACCTTCTGGCTCGCCGGCCGCATGCGCCGATCGCTGGCCCGCAAGCCATCCAAGGAGAATTGATGAGCGTTTTTGCCATCGTCCACCCCACCGGCCTCCTCGGCCAGGAGATACGCCAGCTTCTTGGTCGCGAGAGCAAGAGCTGGACCGAACTGCGCTTGCTGGCCAGCGATGAGACGGAAGTGGGCAGTTTGACCGACATCGGCGGTAACGCCGCGATGGTGGCCAAACTCGAAGAGGAGAGCTTGCGGGGAGTCGAAGTCGCCTTTCTCTGCGGCGATGCCGAGGGCACCGCGCAGGCGATCGATCAGCTCGACCCGACCACCGTCGCGGTGATCGCCAGTTCCAGCGCTGCCTCGGAGGTGGGCCTCCCCGTGGTCCATGGCGTCAATTCCTCCAGCCTCGCCGCAGGCACCGACCGCCTGCTGCTCAGCCCTCACCCCGGCGTCATTCTCCTCGCCCAGCTGGTGCAACCGCTGCTCGACCTCGGACTCACCACCTGCAGCGCCACTCTTGTCATGCCCGCCTCCACCTCCGAGAAGCGGGGCATGGATGAACTCTTCGCCCAAACTCGCTCGATCGTCGCCATGGTGGAAGAACGTGAACAGAACATCTTCGGCCGTCAGCTAGCCTTCAACCTCTACCCCGACACGCTCGCCCCTGGAACCTTGGCCCAGCAACTGCGAGCCATCTTCCAAGAGGGCCCGCCGATCGTTGCCCAGACGATTCAAGGAAGCATCTTCCACGGCATCTCGGCCAGCGTCCACCTGACCTTCGCCGAGGATCCCGGGCTAGCCGCATTCAAAGAGGCGCTCGAAGCAACCTCCGCCCTCGAATTCAACCAAGCCGACCAAGTCTCCTCGACCATCGATGCGGCGGCGAGCGATGAGATCCTCCTCGACGACCCCCAAACCGACGGCCACGGCGGCTATTGGTTGTGGGCGGTGATGGACAACCTGGTGGGCGGGGCACGCAACGCGCTGGAGATTGCGCAGGCGGCGTTGGGGAAGTGACAGGTTTGGAGTTCCCGCGGGGGCTCCTCATCCCCGCGCCGCGGGAACGAGGAGCCTACTCCGCTCCCACCTGCTCGGCCGCCGGCCCGCCCGTGCGCGCCAGGTACTCCTCCACATACAACAACCCACTCTCCCCTGCCCGGCGGACGATCTTGAGCAGAGTGTCCATCGTGTTGACCTCCTCCAGCTGCTCGTTGACGAACCAGTCGAGGAGTCCCTCCGCCAGACGGTGACGGTCATCCAACGCGGTCTTCAACAGCGCATCGATCTGCCGGGTGACCTCCTTTTCGGACTCCAGCGCCAACGCGACCGCCTCTTCCGCCGAGGAAATCTGGCTCACCGGCGCCGGGATGGCGGGGATCTCGAGCGGCGCCCCTACGTCGATCAGAAAATGGACGAACTTGAGGGCGTGCTCGCGCTCCTCCTCGGCCTGACGGAAAAAGAACTCCGACAGCTGCGGCAAGCTCTCCACGGCGAAGTAGCTACCGATGGCTACGTACTTCATCGAGGCATACATCTCGTTGCCGATCTGCTCGTTCATCCCGCGGGTCAACTTCTCACTGGTTTCGAACATCGCCTTCATCTCCTCAAGCCGGGAACCTCCTCGCTGGAGAGCCCCGAGCGCTGTGTTATCTCGAACCGAGCCGGGCCACCGGAATCAACATTCGATCACGTTGATCGCCAGGCCGCCACGCGAGGTTTCCTTGTACTTCCTTTTCATATCGGCACCGGTCTGGCGCATCGTCTCGATGACCCGATCGAGCGAGACCTTGTGCGTACCGTCGCCCCGCATCGCCATGCGCGCGGCATTGATCGCCTTGACCGCACCCATCGCATTGCGCTCGATACAGGGAATCTGCACCAGACCACCGACCGGATCGCAGGTCAACCCCAAATTGTGCTCCATGCCGATCTCGGCCGCGTTCTCCACCTGGACGTTGGTTCCACCCAGAGCCGCCACCAGGCCGCCGGCCGCCATCGAGCAGGCGACTCCCACCTCGCCCTGGCAACCGACCTCGGCGCCCGAGATCGAGGCGTTTTGCACGTACAGGCCGCCGATGGCCGCAGCGGTCAGCAAGAAGCGCAGACGGCCCTCTTCTTCGCACTCCGGAACATGGCGCTGGTAGTAGCAGAGCACCGCGGGAAGGACTCCAGCCGCGCCATTGGTCGGTGCGGTCACCACCCGACCGCCGGCGGCATTCTCCTCGTTGACCGCCAAAGCATAGAGGTTGACCCAATCGAGTACGGCCAGGGGATCCTCGTCATGCTGCGCGGCCCGCTCGCTCAACTCGCGGCGAATCCTCGGTGCTCGCCGAACGACCTTCAGGCCACCGGGCAGCACGCCACCATTGTAGCAGCCTCGTTCCACACAACCCTCCATCGCTCGCCATAGGCGTTCGACTCCAGCTCGAACCTCCTCCTCGCTACGCCGGGCCACCTCGTTGGCCAAGGCCAGCCGCCAGATCGGCAAGCCATGGCTATCGCCGAGCGCCAACAACTCGGCACACGAGCTGAAGCCAAAAGGCACCGCGACCTTCTCCTCGACGAGCCGGTCGCGCCTGGCGTCCTCGCTGCTGACCACAAAACCGCCGCCAACCGAGTAGCAGGTTTCACTGCCCACCAACTCTCCCAGCGCATCGAAGGCGGAAAATTCCATGCCGTTCGGGTGAAACGGAAGCTGTTTGCGGCGAACGAAGAGCAGGTCGGTGGCGGCGTCGAAGGCGATCTCCTTGCGGCCGAGGAGGCGAATGCGTCCCTGGTTGAGAATCTCGGCGCTACGCACCGGCATGCGGTCGGGATCTACCTCTTCCGGCACCTCCCCTTCGAGCCCCAAGAGAACGGCCCGGTCGGTGCCATGACCGCGCCCGGTCAGCGCCAAGGATCCGTAGAGAGCCACCTGCACCCGGCTGACGCAATCGAGATTCGACTCTCCGGTCGCATCCTCCTCCAACTGGCGCAAGAAACGCAGCGCGGCTCGCATCGGGCCGACGGTATGCGAGCTGGAAGGGCCGATGCCGACGGTAAAGAGATCGAAGATGCTGATCGACACCGGGCGGTTCCTCCTCTCCAGTCTATCGGAGAGGTGAGGGTCGCGACACCCACTCGCTGCGAGACCATACTCCACTCTTGTATGGCGCGGCGTCGGCGCACTATACTCAGAGCACAATATCTGCATCTGTAGACCTTCGCTTTTTTCTCTGTATGAGCGCTCATATATCGCGCGCCAGCGATCTCACTGCCTTACTGCGGTCCTGGAGTGAAGGCTCGCCCACGGCGCTTCACCAGTTGACGGCGGAAATCTACGATGACCTGCGGCGCCTGGCGCGGATCTACATGTCGAACGAGCGGGCTGACCACACCCTGCAACCCACCGCCTTGGTGCACGAGACCTTCCTCCGGCTGCTCGCGCAGCGCGGTGTTCGCTGGCAGGATCGAGGCCACTTCTTGGCGGTCGCGGCAACGCAGATGAAGCGACTGTTGTTACAGCACGCTCGTAGCAAGCGGGCGGCCAAACGGCACCCCGGCCAACCTCTGCTGCGGCTCGACCAGGTTGCAGAGCTCAGTGACGACGTCGCCTCCTCCAGCACCTCGATGAACGCCGAGATCGTGGAAGCGATCGAGCGTTTGGCCGAACTCGACCCACGACAGGGGCGGGTGGTTGAACTGCGTATCCTGCTCGGTCTGACTGAAGAAGAAATCTCGCGGGCGGTCGGAGTTTCTCTGGCCACCGTCAAGCGGGACTGGAGATTGGCCAAGGCCTGGCTGCGGCGAGAGATGGCACCGCAAGAACCATCACGGGGAAGAGCCCTCGGAACACCACGGGGAACACCACTGGAAGCACGATGAACGCCGCCAAGTGGAAAGAAGTTCAGAATCTGTTTCAGCGGGCGACGCAATGGCCGTCCGCCGACAGGGATTCTCTGCTCAGCGAGGCCTGCGCGGGAAACGAGGAGCTGCGCGACGAGGTTGAATCGCTCCTCGCTTTCGACCATCCCGGCGAGCTGACGATGGTCGCCGGCCACTCGGCGCCGGAGGAGGAAGCGGTCGGCGGGCGGCGCATCGGCGCCTATCGCCTGCTGCGCGAGATCGGCCGTGGCGGGATGAGCGTCGTCTACCTGGCGGTGCGTGACGACCGCCACTTCGAGCGCCGGGTGGCTCTCAAGGTGATTCGCCCCGGTTTCGGTTTTGGCCACCAGGAGATGATGCAACGGTTCCGCCAAGAACGCCAGATCCTGGCCAGCCTCGACCACCCCAATATCGCCCATCTACTCGACGGCGGCAGTACCGAGGACGGCCTACCCTACTTCGTCATGGAGTACATCGAGGGCATGCCGATCGATCGCTATTGCGCCGCGCATGGCCTGAGCGTGCCCCAACGGCTGCGGCTGTTGCAGACCGTCTGCCGCGCCGTACACCACGCTCACCAGAATCTCGTCGTCCACCGCGACCTCAAGCCGAGCAACGTGCTGGTCACCTCCAGCGGCGAGCCCAAGCTGCTCGACTTCGGTATCGCCAAGCTGCTCAACCCGCAACTCACCCGCGCCGAGGTGGTTTCCACCACGCCTTCCCTGCAGCTGATGACCGCCGGCTACGCCAGTCCCGAGCAGATTCTGGGCGAACCGATCTCGACCGCCAGCGACGTCTACTCGCTCGGCGTCTTGCTCTACGAACTCCTCGCCGGGCGGACCCCCTTTTCACTGGAGGGGTTGGCCCCGGGTGAAGTGGCACGCTTGGTCGGCGAGACTACGCCCATGCCCCCGAGCCAAAGGAGCCGAAGAGGGCGAGAGACGAACAACCCTTCCACCCCATCGGCTCCCCCGCCGCTACGGCTACATCGCGACCTCGACGCCATCGCGCTGATGGCCCTGCGCAAAGAGCCCAACCGGCGCTACGGCTCCGCCCTGCAGATGTCCGAAGATCTGGCCCGCTTCCTCGACCGCCGGCCGGTGTGTGCACGCCCGGAAACGGTGGTCTACCGGTTGGGCAAGTGGATTCAGCGCAACCGGCTGGCCGCGGTACTGGCGGTGGCCGGAATGCTCTTCGCCCTCGGCATGACGGCACAGGCGATTCGGGCTTCCCGCGCCCTCGCTCAGGCCGAAACGCAACGGATCATCGCGGAACGGGAGCGGGGGCGCGCCTACGGATCGGAGCGTTCCAGGGATCTGATCGAGCAGCTCCTCATGCAGCTGTTCCTGCAAGGCGACCCCGACCACCGAACTTCTTCTCCGATCACCGCCCGCGACATTCTCGAACGAAATCTGCGCAACACCGAGCGCCACATGGCCGATCAGCCGCTGGCACAGGCGGATGTCTACGATCTGGCCGGCCGGCTGTACCAAGAACTGGGGATGTACGACCAATCGGGTCCTCTCTTGGAGCGTGCCTATGCCTTGCGCCAGGCGCAATTGCCCGTGGCTCATCCCCACCTCGCCGACAGCCTGCACCATCTCGCCAATCACCACTATCTGCAAGGAGAGTTCGCCCGCGCCGAGAGAGAGGAGCGCCAAGCCCTCGAAATACGCGCCGGCTACTTCGGCGAAAAGAGCTTGGAAGTTGCCGAGAGCCTCCAACAGCTCGGCGCCTACTTGCTGGTCCAGGAGCGAACCGAGGAGGCCGAAACGAGGCTGCTGCGCTCGCTCGAACTGCATCGGGCACTCCTGCCATCCGCCGATCCGCGAATCGCCGGCGCGCTCAATACCCTGAGCTACTTCTACTACTGGACGGACGATCTGCAAGCCGCCAAGGTAGCCGGCACTCAAGCGGTCGCCCTCCTCACCGAGCACTTCGACGCCGATCATCCGGAGGTAGCGGAAGCGTTGAGTACGCTCAGCCTGGTCCTTGCCAAGGAGGGCAACTTCGCGGAGGCCGAAGATCTGCTGGCACGGGTGCTGGACATCTGGCGAGAGGCCTACCCCGATAGCCATGCGTCGGTGGCCGGAGCCTTGAACGACTTTGGGAGCCTCCTCACCGCCAGCGGGGAAGCGCCGCGAGCCGAGTCCTACCTGCGGGATGCGGTGGAGGTCTACCGTGAAATCAACGGCGGCCAGGTTTCGATGCTCGGCACCAGCCTCTCCAACCTCGCCTTCTCGCTGTTCCGGCAAGGCAAGCTGGAGGAAGCCAGAGAGGTCTACCAGGAGGCGCAAGAGGCCTTCGCCAAGACGCTGGGTACCGACAACACCAGCTACGCGACGACCCTCACCATGCTGGCGGAGGTCTATCGCAAGCTCGGAGAGGCTGCTCAGGCGGTCACCTTGCACCGGCGGGCTCTACGTATCCGGCGAGCTGTCTTGGCTCCCGGCGAGCGGGCCATCGCCGAATCCGCGTTCGCCCTCGGTCGAGTCCTCAACGAATTGCGACAACCTGCCGAGAGCGAGCCCCTGTTGCGAGAGTCGGCGGCAGCCTATCGAGCCGGCGGCGATGGCACCTGGGCGGCAAATTGCGAGATCGAGCTGGCCAAGGCACTCAAAGCGCTGGAGCGACCGCAAGAGGCGCTACCGCTGGCGATCGCCGCCGTCGGCGCGCTGGAGGGGCTGCCCGGCTCCTGGGCCAAGCGGGCTCAGCAGGCTGCCGAACTGGCGGAAGAGCTGAGTTCGGCTCAGTAGTTTGGCTCAGTAGTCCGCCAAGGGACCGCTCTGGGATGAGCGAGGAGAGCCGCCCCACCCATCCCAAGTCAACCAGAACCTAGACGCAGCCCGGGGGTTGTACGCCCGGCGGCAGCTCGATGACCTCGGGCTCGACCCGCTCGAAATCCATCGAATGGCTGAGGCTCAGCGTACCCGGAGTCATCTCGCCTTCCGGGTATGTAGGGGTCGGCGGTCGGTAGATCGGCCCCACGGGGACCAAGTCAGTCGGGGTACGCAAGCCAGGGGGCACGGCACCAGAGGGACCGAAGTAGACCCCGCCTTGCGCGTCGACCTTCGCCGACGGGCAACCGAAAGTGGACCAATCGACGGTGGTCGGTGGCATCGGGCCATAGCTGGGTGGATAGAGGGTGAACCTCAGACCGCTACTCAGATCCTCGCCGAGGAAAATCGGTTGATACGGATAGATCGGCTGCGGTAGGGGATCGGTCACATAAGCGGCGGTGCCGGCACAGACCTGAGTGGTCTTGGTGGCCCAGACGACCAGCGGATCACCGCTGCGAATCGTCACCATGCCGGAGAAGAACGGCTTGCCGGGCGGAATCGGACCGATCGCGGCGGCGATGGTGTTGCAGTCGATCACCGTCGAAGTGCGCATCGCCATGTTGTTGGGTGCCAGCGGGTTGCCGACGACATTGTTGGGCCAGGGGCTTGCGGTGGTGTTGTGCACCATTCCGGCGACCAGCACCTGAACGTTGTTGATGTTGTTGATGTCGACCTTGGTCGCGTAGTTGGCGACTTTGACCAGCGGCTCGTAGCCTTGTGAGCCATCGGCGGACGCCTGATAGCCGCACACGAAATTGACCGAGTAGACGTTGACCAAGGCGCCGCCTTGGGCGGCGGCCGGCAAGGTGGACGCCAGGACGCCAACGGCGAGCACCATGCCGGCGAAGAGAGGACGAAGACGCATCGGAACCTCCTTTGTTAGGTAGCACGCCGAAATGGCGCACGACGGCCCGAAGGAGCCGCTATGGTGAAACGTCCCAGGAAGGAGAAAAACGGCTCATCCCGCGCCAGAAATCTCATCCTGCAACCACTACCAGCCATTGAAGTCACTGCTATACTTCCCGCTCGACCCCCTCCCGTACGGCCGTGTCAACGGTCGCCTCTCAGCTAGCCAACCGCACCGAGATAAGGATCCGCAGACCACGATTAGTGCCGAAGAAACCACCCCGACTCACTACCGAGTTCTCATTCTCGGATCAGGCCCCGCCGGCCTGACCGCCGCCCTGTACGCCGCTCGCGCCGAACTCAAGCCGCTGGTCCTCGAAGGCAATCAGCCCGGCGGCCAGCTCACCATCACCACCGATGTCGAGAACTACCCCGGCTTTCCCGAGGGGATTCTCGGTCCACAGCTGATGGACGACATGCGAAAACAGGCGCAACGCTTCGGCAGCGAGGTTAAGTTTGAATTGGCCACCGCGGTGGATCTGGAGAGCCGGCCGTTCACCGTCCACAGCGACGAGAGCTCCTACACCGCCGACGCTCTGATCATCGCCACCGGAGCGACCGCGAAACTTCTCGGGCTGGAGTCCGAATCTCACCTCATGGGCTTCGGCGTTTCGGCCTGTGCCACCTGCGACGGGTTCTTCTTCAAAGGCAAGGAGGTGGTGGTTATCGGCGGCGGCGACACGGCGATGGAAGAGGCCGAGTTCTTGACTCGCTTCGCCACCAAAGTGACTATCGTCCACCGCCGCGACGAGCTGCGCGCCTCGAAGATCATGCAGGATCGGGCCTTCGCCAACGACAAGATCGCCTTCCTGTGGGACAGCACGGTGGAAGAGATCCTGGGCAGCCGCGAGGCGGGGGTCCACGCCATCCGCGTACGCAACACCAAGACCGGTGAGGAGTCGACCTACCCGACGCAAGGTGTCTTCATGGGTATCGGCCACCGGCCGAACACCGAACTCTTCCAGGGCAAATTGGAGATGAACGAGGTCGGCTACCTGCAGGTCCGCGAGCCGTCGACGCGGACCAACATCGAGGGCGTCTTTGCCTGCGGCGACGCGATGGATCCGGCCTACCGGCAAGCGGTGACCGCGGCGGGTAGCGGTTGCAAGGCGGCGATCGACGCCGAACGCTGGTTGGAGAGCCGAAAGTAATGGCGCACCGTGCTGCCCTTGCCTCCACCCTGGGAGAACTCAAGGCCGAGGGCTATCGGCCGCGCTCGGTCAAGCAGGAGATCCGCGCCAACCTACGAGCCAAACTCGCCGCCGGTGACAAGCTCTTCCCCGGCGTGCTGGGATACGACCGCTCGGTGATCCCCGACCTGGTCAACGCGCTGCTCGCGCGTCACGACTTCATTCTGCTCGGACTGCGCGGTCAGGCAAAGACGCGGCTTCTGCGCGCGCTGGTGGAGCTACTCGACGAAGCGGTGCCGGTGCTCGCCGGCTGTGAACTCAACGACGATCCACTGGCGCCGGTCTCCACCATAGGCCAGCGCATCGTCGCCGAGGCCGGCGACGATGCGCCGATCGAGTGGCTGGAGCCCGACCAGCGGTACAACGAGAAGTTGGCCACACCGGACGTCTCGATCGCCGATCTCCTCGGCGATATCGATCCGATCAAAGCGGCAACCCGCAAACTCACCTTCGCCGACCCCGAGGTGATCCACTTCGGCATCGTGCCGAGAACCAACCGCGGCATTTTCGCCATCAACGAGCTGCCCGACCTCTCTCCCCGCATCCAGGTGGGACTGTTCAACATTCTCGAAGAACGCGACCTGCAGATTCGCGGTTTTCCGGTGCGTATTCCCCTCGACCTGCTCATGGTCTTCTCGGCCAACCCCGAGGACTACACCAACCGAGGCTCCATCGTCACCCCGCTCAAGGATCGTATCGCCTCGCAGATCCGCACCCACTATCCCGACGAAATCGAGACTTCGATGGCGATCACCCGCCAGGAAGCCTGGACCGATCGTGGCGACGAAGCGGCGGACTATGAGATCACCGAGGATTTCCGCCGCTTGATCGAGGAGATCAGCTTCGCGGCCCGCGACAGCGACCTGATCGATCACTCCTCCGGGGTCAGCGCCCGGGTTGCCATCTCCTCCCTAGAGCTGCTCACCTCGAACTTGGAGCGCCGTTGCCTGACCACCGACGACAACCCCGTCTTTCCGCGCCTGTGCGACTTGCAGATGCTGCTCCCCGCGATCACTGGCAAAGTCGAGATGGTCTACGAAGGTGAGCAGCAGGGAGCCGAGGTGGTCGCCCGAGGGCTGATCGGCGACGCCGTGCGCAAGCTCTTCGACCAACGCTTCCCCGCGGTGGGCAAAGAGCTGGGAAGCGGCGGCGAGGACGATGACGGCCCCTACGCCGCCATCGTCGCCTGGTTCGCCGAAGGCAACCACCTCACCCTCTCAGACACCCAGCCTTTCACCGAGTACGAACGGGCCCTGGCTCGCGTCCCCGGCCTCCTCGACCTCGCCGCCAAACATTGTGCGCAACGCCGTCCGGACGCCCTGAACTTCGGCGCCGAACTGATCCTCGAAGGGCTGCACCAGCACTTGAAACTAGCCCGGGAAGACCTCGATAGCCAGGTCAGCTACAAACAGGTGGTCAAGTTCCAACTGCTCAGACCCCGGCGCAAGAGACCGGTCGACGATGACCGTGGCGTCAACTAGCGAGGGAAAGTACCAAGACGGCCCAGCCATGAGACACCGCTACCGCTATCTCGACCCGGCGCTGCTGCGCGGCCTGCTGGCGGGACATGAGTTGCAGCGCCTCTTCCAACAGCTGGTCTTGGCCACCGGCGGCGATGTGGAGGAAGCGATGGAGTGGATGCGGCAGCTGCAACAGCGCGGCTACATCCATCAAGGAGTCGACCTCGAAGCCTTCTTCGAGGCCCTGCAAGAGCAGCGGCTCGTCGCTCCCGACGGCGAGGGCGGCCTGGTTCTGACCGCCTCGGCCGAGCGACGAATCCGTCGTAGCGCCTTCGAGGAGCTGTTCTCCAGCTTACGGCGCGGCGGACCCGGCTACCACCCGGTGCGCAGTGCCGGCACAGGCACCGAGCAGCTACCCGAAACTCGCCCCTACCGCTTCGGCGACGATCTCCACCGCCTCGATGGGCCGCGCTCGCTGCACAACGCGCTCAAACGCACCCACGGACGGCTGCAGCTGAGCGAGGAGGACCTCGAAGTCCACGAGACGGAGCACCTCACCGCCTGTGCCACGGTGCTGGCCATCGACATCAGCCACTCGATGGTCCTCTACGGCGAAGATCGCATCACTCCCGCCAAGAAGGTCGCCCTGGCGCTGACCGAGTTGATCACCACGCAGTACCCCAAAGATCACCTCTCCGTCCTCCTCTTCGGCGATCGCGCCGAACAGGTCGAACTCTCCGCCCTGCCCTACATCGAAGCCGGTCCGTACCACACCAACACCCGCGAGGCACTGCAACTCGCCCGCGGCCTCCTGTCGCGTCAAAAACAGCCCAACAAGCAGATCTTCCTGATCACCGACGGCAAACCCTCCGCCATCACCCAGGCCGGCGAGGTCTACAAGAACCCCTTCGGCCTCGACATGCGCATCGTCAACCTGACCCTCGAAGAGGCCGACCAGTGCCGCCGCCAGAAGGTAGTCATCACCACCTTCATGCTCGCCACCGACCCCACCCTCACCGACTTCGTCGACAAACTCACCCGCACCAACCGCGGCCGCGCCTACTACGCCTCACCCTACAACCTGGGCGAGTTCATCCTCGCCGACTACATCAAGAACCGGCGCCGGCGGGTGCGGTAGCCGTCCTGATGCGGCCCAGAGCCGGCTCCAACTCAGTGGAGCAGCCAATCATTCACCGGCACCAGGCCCCTCCTTCCACAGTCGCACCGTGAAGCGAGCCTCCTCTTCAATCAGGTCGGGCTCTGTGTCGTTATGCTTGTGCATGGCGGGAATGAGCTTGTTGCGGATGCCCATGCCACGAAAATCCACGTAGCCATAGTCGCGCAGAATGTTGACCAAGGTTTGGTTGCGTGCGTAGCGCAAGCCTGCCTTCATACCGGCCACCGTAACGGTGTTTGGGAGCCGGCCGGGACTCTGAATCTCGAGACGATCCGAGAAGATCGTGAGTGTGATGTCGGTCCCGAGGATGCTGTAGTCGCGGTGGACCAAAGCATTGGCGATTGCCTCTCGCAGAGCGACCTCCGGGTAAGACCAGCGATCAACGCGCCGCCCCTCCACCAGCTTGGCGGTGGGCGTCGTATTGCGCCGAACAAAATTAAGCGCCTGTTCTATCAAGCCAGATTCCTCGAGTTCGCCATCTTGGCGAAAGAGTCCCACGATTGGGCCGGCGAGATTTTCGTCCGCTAGGACGGCGTAGTCTGGATTCTGGCCCGGATAGCAAAGCGCTCGGATTCCAGACTGGGGCAGATAGCGTTTGGGGGAGCGGCCGAAGAGTAGAATCCCGTCCACGGCAGGCACCCTACGTCCATCGACGTTGCTCATCAAGTCGAGATTCGCCAAGAGCCGTTCTAGCCCAATCACATCAGTTTCATCCAGCGAATCCTCGCCAAGGATTCGTTCCAGATAGTCCCGCAGCCGGCGAGTGTCAAATGCGTCGATGGTAGTTCCCGGTACTGGTTTCAATCCGTACTGGAGTCCCCCGGATTGCTGATAGAGCCGTTGCTCCTCTTCCCGTGTCGCCTCACGCGTCGTCGTCCCGACCCGAACCTGAGTGACCCACGCCGGACCGCGCTTAGCCTTGTACGGTTTGTCGGGAGCATCCGCCGACAACGCGAGAATCCCGACGACCACGCCAGGCCGCCATTCGATCGTCTCCCAGAAGGGAATGACCGCAGGCTGCAAGTGGGAGCGGCAGATCTCCATCACCCATTCTTCAGCCACCTTGGCACTCCGAGCCAATCCAGACACGGCACCATCGTCCTCGACTCCCAGGAGAATGAAACCTCCTCGGAGATTCAGCAATGCCGCGACCTCCTTGGCGATCCGCTCTGGCCGCACATCGTCCCGTTTGAACTCAACACCCGAGTTCTCGCCATTGTGAATCAACTCCGCGAGTTCCGTTCGATTCATTGAAATCTCCTCAGAACCCGTACTTGCGGCGACGACGCTCGAAGGCGTCCTTGCCACCTTCGAGGATTTCCTCGATCAACTCGCGGACCGGTTGCGCGTCGATCGAGCCCATAAGTTTCGTGTCCACTCGGCTCTGGCCACTCTCCTCATCCCCTGAAGGCACGAGGCCCACGATCAGCTCGGCGTCCGCGAGCACCGGAACATTGGCATTGTGGGTCGAGAATAGGAATTGGCGACGTTGCTTCTCCTCTCGGATTCGAGGAACGACGCTGTCGGTGATAAAGCTATTGTCAAGATCGTCCTCGGGTTGATCGATGACTAGCGGCGCTTCCGAGTCCAACAGCAGCAGAAGAAGGACGGCCGTCGCTTTCTGACCCGTGGAGAGTTCATCGAGGCTCTGCCATACGAGCGAGTCTTCAGCCAGCGCGGTATTGAGCCGGATCTCGGTGGTGGGCGCCAGATCGAGCTCTTCGATACGCATGAGAAGTTCGGATTCGGCGTCCGCCAGACGCTCGGCAGCGCCGCGAGGTAGCCGGTAGCGCTTCACCAACGCATCGGCACCCTCCCGGCAAGTCTGGACGAACTGGGGCAAGGAAAAATCCTCGTAGCTCGAAAGCCGGTTGTTCGCCTCCTTTAGCCTCCCACCGATCTCGCTAAGCAGCATTGAGATGAGCGGCTCACGATTGCCGGCAGCCGTAACTCTCACTTCGACCCTGTTCCTTAGCTTCCGATTGACTCTCTTCGCGGCCCGCTCCAGGGAACGGAAGGCCTCAGCCTTGTGGTTTTCCCAATCAGCCAGAAGAGCCCGGCGTTCCTTTTGGAGGGTCTCGCTGAGGAGTCGGCTGTGCTGAGAGTGTGCTCGCAACGGTCGAAGCTCCTCGATCCGGCGCCGCAAGCGGATAAACTCCTCACCATCGACCCGAGCCTTGTGAAGGTCACGCAGGATTCTCTCGTACTCACTCTCGACCACCTGCTTGCGACTCTGCCACTCTTCATGGACAGTTCTTACACCGCTGTCGGCGGCTTCAAGAGCTTGTACGAATCCTCGCTGCACTGCGAGGAGCTGTTCTTCAAGCTGCGCGAAAACCTCCACGAGTTTTTCGAGAATGGCTCGGCCTGGCAGTTCCTCCAGCGCCTTTGCCGAGAGAAATGTTCGATCGATTGGAAGCTCTCGATCCAGCGTTTCCAGACAGTCCTTGAACGGTGCCAGCCGCTCCGGAATGGAAGCCAGCACCCTCTCCTCACGAACGAGCAGGCTCTTCTCACGGAGTTGTTCTTCCAGACCGGCATCGCGGAATCGCTCCACCGTCTCCTCCAGCCCGGGAAGGGCCTCCAGACGTTCCTCAACCTCCCTGGCGGAAGATTCAGCTTCTACCAACCTCTTCCGGTTCTTCTCCAACTGGCGAAGGATTTGGACGGCCTGCTCGTCGATCGCCTCTCCCCCATCGACGAAGCGTCGAAGAAGACGAGTCAACTTCTCTCTGCTCTTGGTGAGTTCCGAGATTTCGTGCTGCCCATAGACCTCGACACCCGGCAAGACATCGAGGGGACTCAAGTTCGAGATTTCGCCACTTTCGTCGCGAACGATGGCAGGGTTCGGAATGGTCCTCTCGATGAGGTAGCTTCGAGGAATAGGTCGACAAGCTCGCACCAGAAGTGAAACCCTCGCCGCGTTTCCTAACACATTTCGTACGATACTCTGGTGCGCCTTTCGAGACTCGTCACCAATGGGTTCGAGGCCCAGAACAGCACGGATGCTCTCGATAATCGTCGATTTGCCCGTGCCGCGGCCGCCAATCAGGACATTGAGATTGGCATTGAAATGCAGGGCGGCACCGTCCAGGAATCCTCCTTCCCATGCCAGAGCAATAAATTCGGAGTGTTCTTCGGCCTCGGCTTTGGCTTTCGTAGGATCGAGCCGAATGCGAGATCCAGGGTCCAGGAATGCCTGGCGTAGCCCTTCAATACTGACCTCCGACATTTTGATCAGGCAGGTTGCCGTAGGGTCGTCCAAATCTTCTGGAGCCGCGACATCCTTGGCGTTGAGCACAGCAACCGCAAGTCCTTCGCCTGGCGAATCGTCGCGATGGTAGTCGGGGTTCGTGTTCCTGATAATCGGACGCAAGTCGTCGGGTAGACCATCGATCGACCCAGGAATCTGGATGGCCTGGACGTGAGGAGAGCGCCAGGCGCGGATCCGAGCTTGTCCTTTGAGAACTCTCAGCAAGCCACCCGTCTCGCTCGAGGCGTGCGCGGCGACGGTGATTCCCCCTTGGGCAGCCACCTCCTCGAGGATCTGGAGGAAAGTCTTCTCGGCAAGATCCGTGGAAGGCTCTGTAGCTCGAATGCCGAAGCCGCCCAGGTGGCGCTCCAACTCTCGCTCGCCTGTCTCTTCGGGGTAGATACAGAGGACATGTACACCTTCGCTGGAACTGAGTTCGAATCCAGGGAAAATGTGCACACCTCGACCGTCCGCCGCTCTTCTGAAGTCCGCAACCGAACTCACGCTATTGTGGTCCGTAATCGCGAGAATCGAGATATCGAGTTGAATGGCCTTCTCAACCATCTGCTGGGTGTACGCCGACTCGCTACCACGACTTTCCGCACCACGAAAGGTCTTGCGGTAGTGGTGCGGATTAACCTGCAAGGCACACCGATGAAAGCTCGCGCCATTGGGCAACGCTCGCGCCTTGGCAAGCAGGTCAAAATCGTTCATCGTCGGTGTCTATCCTCTCCCAGTACTTTGCGGCGTTTGAGTCTATCGCGCCCCATCTTTACCGTGCATCTCGTTAGGTCGGGTCGAAACAACGCCAAGAGTGTCCCGGCCGCCACGAACCTACCAGTACCTCCAACCTTCCCGGAGAAGATCAGTGAAGAGTTGTGGTAGACGGCAACTGTGGTTTTCAATCTCTCCCTGGGCCGGTGTGGCGGATCACGTAGCCGGCCAGCAGAGCCGGGGCCAGCGCCGGCGGCAGCGCGCCGAATAGCTGCACCACTGCGGGATAATCATAGATCCCGGAGGCTCCCCCTCCCAGAGTGATCGCGCAGGCGGCGAGCGCCACCAGCGAGAACTCCCAGCCGGCCGAACTTCGCAGCGGGAGACGAGCGGCGCGAAAGCGGTCGTAGGCTAGTTGAAGGGCCACCACTTGCAGCGGCAGAGCGAGGAGCAAGGTGTGGTTCCAGACCAGCGGGCTGGTGGCGAGCGCCGCCGCCAGGGCAAAGCAGAGGAACTGGAGGCGGTCGAAGCAATGCCGTCTGGCGATGGCGACGAGGGCCAGGGCCAGCACCGCCGAGACCCAGACCGCGTGTACATGGATCCCCAGCACGTGGACGATTCGGTGCGGTGAGAGCGAAGTTGAGACCAAATCTCCCGCTGCCAAAGTGCGTAGATCGTCCAGGTAGGGGAAGGTCAAGATTAGCCAACCGGAGACCGCCACGGCCACGGCGGCGGCGATCCAATGCTTCTTGCCTCCCCGAATCGGCCGATGGGCCAAGAGGGCCAACACCGCACCGGGAGCCAACGGCTTGACGGCGATACTGGCCCCCATCAACAGACCGGAGGCCACCGGCGCGCGCCGCCAGATGAGCAAGGCGAAGATCACCACACCGGCCACGGCCAACGACAAGTTCCCCTCCCGAACGCCAAAGCGAACCGGCGGGGCAACCATCAGGAAAACAACGGCGCCGAGCAAGCGATGTCGCCATCGCCCCGGCAGCCAAGCCATCGCGCACCACAAGGCGAGGGCCAACCCCCCCAGATTGGCGCCGCGTAAGGCGACGAGGACCGGTCGTTCTCCGAGCCGCTCGATCGCCCAGCTGCCGGCGATCGCGAAGGCCGGCGGATAAGCGTAGCAAGTGTTCAGATAGGGGCTCTGCCCCGCCGCAATGCGGTCGAAAGCGGCGAAGTAGCACCGTTCATCGAGGTGCGGCGAGGGATCGGAGAGCATTCCCCACCAGCGCGCCAGCATGACCGCGACCAACAGAGCGACGGCGACCAAGTGGGCGGCGGTCGAGCGCCGCCGCCAGGCTGCGAAGTTCCGTTGCAGCGACTCCGCCGCGCAAGAACCGGCCACGACTGCTACGGCAGTTCTCCGCCGACCACCCTCTTGAGCAGCATCCCCGACTCGAGCTGTTGGTCGGCCGTCACCCCGTTGATGATCGCCAACTCATCCAGCTCGATGGTCGAGGGCCAGCGGCGATCAAACTCGCTCAAGGTCATGGCGCGAGGCAGCTCAATCGTCTCCAGTCGGGCGGCGCGGACGTTGAGGTACTTGGGATCGTTCAACGTCTCGAAGGTGCCGGCCGCCCGGTTGATCGCCTGGTCGTAGTTGGACCAACGATCTTCCCGGCAATATCCCAACAGCTGGAAGACCTGACCACCATAGGCGAAGAAGCCGGCGATTCCGCGCAGACCGGGAGGCTTCTTCCCTTCCGCATTGGCCTCGGTCCGAGTTCGGAAGTTGAAGAAGTTGTTGCGCGCCTGGGCGCCCCGTTCGATGTTCTCCTGGCCAAAGAACTTGGCGGAGGCCGCCGTCGGGTCCTCCTGCTCGGCCAGCTGCAAGACGACGATCGCATCCTGCTCCGGGCTGATCGCGGCCACCGCCTGGCGCTGGTTGACCGTTTTCCACCCCGCCGGGAAGGTGAGTTTGAAACGCATTTCCGGTTGGTAGAAGACGTTGTCCTTGAAGAAGCCCTGGCGCGGATCGGCACCGTACATCAAGTGGTCGACCTTGCCCAGAAACAGGTCGCGATTGATCTCACCTCGATGCGCCTCGGGAGGCATCGCGGCGACCGCTTGCTCGATCCGCGCCACCCTGTTTTCCGGTGCCGGGTGGGTCGAGGCCCAACCGGGAACCCTGCCCGCACCTTGTGCCGCGCTGACCCGCCCCAGAGTCCTGAAGACGTTGTCCATCTCCGTCGGGTCGTAGCCACCTCGCACCAAGTAGCGCAGCCCCAGATCGTCAGCCTCGCGTTCATGGTCGCGGCTGAATTTGAGGAACATCAAACCGAGCCCTTGTTGCGCCAGCTGGCCGAATTGTCGGAATTCAGGACTGGCGATCATGCCGGCGATCATGCCCACTTGCGCCAGCTGCTGCTTGCTCAGCTGCTCCACCCCGTGACGGCCGGTGACATGGCCGATCTCGTGGCCCAACACCGAGATCAACTCGGCCTCGGAATTCATGTGGCTCAAGATTCCGCGAGTGATGTAGATGAAACCACCGGGCAGGGCAAAGGCGTTGACGATGGGATCGTCGATCACGGTAAATGCCCAGGGCAGTTGCGGCCGCTCCGATGCCGCGGCCAGCTTCAGGCCTAGATCGGAAACGTACCTCTGTAGCTCCTCGTCAGGGTAGACCCCCATCTGCGCCTTGATCTGCTGATGAGACTCCTTGCCCATCTGGATTTCCTGCGCTTCGCTGATCAGCGTCAGCTGGCGTTTCCCAGTCGCCGGGTTGACCGAGCAGCCGGTCGTCGCGCCAAGCAGGAAGGTGAGACAAGCGGCCGTCGCCGCACAACGGAAGAAAAAAGATCGGATACTCACCGCGGCTCCTCCTCTGGAAACGGTTAGAACCCTGACAATATCGGACTTGCCCGAATTCCGGGAGGGCGCGTTCGGGCGAGCGAACCCAAAGCACCTCCAGTCGCGTAGTTATCAGCGGCGCAAGAGAGCACCGAACTGTACCGGAGGTTTCGTATGAGAGTTCTGTTCAACACCCTGCTCGCACTGGCGATCTGCTCCCCCGTGGCCGCCAGCGAGCCGATCCGAGAAATCGACTCCACCTTCGGCCTCGGCGGCGCTCATTCCGTCCAACTCAAGATGCCCGTGGGCGACTTGACCGTTTCAGCCGCCGATGACGATGAGGTGACCCTCCACGTCGAGATTCGCTGTGCGAGGGCCGAAAGCACAAAGTGCCGCAAGCAGGCCGAGAAGCTGGTGGTCAAGACTCGCAGTCGCCGCGGATGGCTGCACCTCAGCCTCACCGACTACCCCAAGGCCAGCGGTCGGCTCTCCGTCGATGTCCAGCTGCGCATACCGGCACAGCTCGGTTTCGAAAGCGACATGGGGGTCGGTGACGTGAACATCACCGGCCTCGAATCGAATATCGAAGTCGATGTCGGGGTCGGTGACGTCACCATGGAACTCGACTCGGTCCATATCCGTCGCATCGAGCTCGACACCGGGGTCGGCGATGCGCGGCTGAATCTGGGCGAACGGTGGATCGAAGGCACCGGCTGGGTGGGTTCCGGTCTGGTCTGGCACGGCGAGGGCGAGGGACGGATCGAAGTGGACTGCGGGGTCGGCGACGCCCTGATCAAGCTCAAGTAAATCACCGCCGGGAGCGCTTGCGGCCAGCCGCCGGTTGCGGGATCATCCGCCGATGGCCGCTCAAGCCCCTAACCCGGAACCTTTCAACCTCCTGCGCCGCCGTTTCTTTCGCCTCACCTCGCTCAATCTGCTGGCCAACCTGACGGTGCCGCTGACCGGGTTGGTCGACACGGCGATGCTCGGCCACCTCGACGAGATCCGTTTTCTCGCCGGTGTCGCCCTGGGAGCGGTGATTTTCGAGACCGCCTATTTCACCCTCGGTTTCCTGCGCATGGCGACAACGGGGATGACGGCGCTGGCGGTGGGAGCCGAAGATCGAGCGGAGATCTACCGAGTGCTCTATCGGACGCTCTTGCTCGCCGGCGGTGCGGGAATCCTCCTTGTCGCCGGCCAGGGACTGCTGCAAGAAGGCGGCTTCGCCCTGCTCAGCGGCACGCCGGAGGTCGAGGCCGCCGGGCGCGACTACTTCTCGGCTCGAATCTGGGGCGCCCCGGCGGCACTGGCCAATCTCGCCTGGATCGGATGGTTTCTCGGCCGCGGTGAAAGCGGCCGCGTGCTGGCCCTCTCGAGCACCACCAACCTGGTCAACATCGGCTGCAACTGGTGGTTCATCATGCACCTCGGCTGGGCGGCGCGCGGAGCCGGCTGGGCCACCGCCATCAGCCAGGTCACAGCACTGGTGCTGGCCTGTTGCTTCTTCGCCCGATCGGGCAAGCCCCACCCATGGCGCTGGCGGGAACTGCTGCACAAGAGACCCTTTCGCAAGCTCCTGGAACTCAACCGGGACCTGCTGATCCGCAGCACCCTGCTCTCCGGCTCGATGGCACTCTTCCTCGCCGTGGGCGCGCTCTTCGGCACCACGTTGCTGGCCGCCAGCTCGATCTTGCAGCGCCTCTTCTATGTCGCCTCCTACCTGATCGACGGCATCGCCTTCGCCGTCGAAAGTCTGGCCGGCCTCCTGCGCGGGCGAGGCGAGCATCGGCAGCTGAGCCGCCTCTGCCGCCTCGCTCTGCTCACCGGCGTCACCGCGGCCCTCGGCTACCTGGTGGTCCTGCTGGCGGCGCGGCGGCCGATTCTCGGCCTGTTGACCTCACACACCGAAGTCACCGAGGCGGCGCTGAGCTACCTGCCATGGCTCGCCCTGCTCCTGCCGCTGGGCGGAATCGCCTTCGTCTACGACGGCATCTTCCTCGGCCTCGCCGCCGGCCGGCCGCTACGCGGTTCGATGCTCATCTCGGTCCTGCTGGTCTTCCTCCCCCTCACTGCTCTGGCGGCGTTGTGGGGAAACCTCCACCTCTTGTGGACCGCCTGGGTCGGCTTGCTCTCAGCACGTATTCTGACCCTCCATTACGCCGACCGGCATCATCTTCGTGCCGCCTTCGGCGTCGTGGTCGACCCCGCAGAGGAGACCGTTGAACATGGCTGAGGAGACCACCAAGACTCTCCACGTGGTTCTGGTCGAGCCCGAGATCCACTGGAACACCGGTAACGCCGGCCGCAGCTGCCTGGCGGCGGGTGCTCAACTTCACCTGATCGAGCCGTTGGGATTCTCTTTGGACGAAAAGCAGGTGCGCCGCGCCGGCCTCGACTACTGGCCGCGGGTCAAACCGCAGGTCTGGAAGTCTTGGCGAGATTTTGCGCGCCGGCTACCCCTCTTGGGCGATCCCTTCTTCTTCTCGGCCGAAGGCGAACGCAGCTACTGGCAGGTCCGCTATCCGGCCAATACCGTCCTCATTTTTGGCCGCGAGAGCACCGGTTTGCCGGCCGACCTGCGCCGGCGCCACCGGGATCGACTGCTTCACATACCGATGGGCGAGGATCCCCACCTGCGCTCGTTGAACCTCTCGACCAGCGTGGCGTTGGCGCTCTACGAAGTCAGCCGTCAACGAGAGGCTGACGCCAATCCCTCCGGTTGAGTTGTGGTGACGAGCCCAGGGTCGTCAAAAGGCTCCCTGCTCGCGAACATTGTCCGGCAGGCAGGGGCCGAGCTGGCAGTCCACGCCCTGGATGTGCTTGACCAGCCAGTTGGTCAAGGTCTGATAGATCCTCAGCGCGATCTCCCTGGTTCCTCCCCCTTGGCGATACTCCTCCCGGTAGGCCTTGACCGTCTCGATGAACTTGCCGTGAGCATCTTCGTTGGCCGCGGCAACCGGGCATTGGTAACGGTTCATGCACAGCTCTTCACGTTCGAAATGCCACTCCGTGTAGTACTGGAGGAGGTTCAGAATCTCGCCGATCGCGCTGGCGGCCTTGTCCTGCTCGATGGCCTCCGCAAGCTCGTTAATAATGTCGATCAGGTACTTGTGCTGCACGTCGACCAGTTTCACTCCGGTGTCCAGCGATCCATCCCAAACAATCTTCAGAGACTCACTCATTCTTAACCCTCGCTATTGATCTTGGTCGTCGTCCAACCTTGGCGCGCGCTGCTCACCGTGTGGTATTTGAGGAAACCGATTCGAGATCGAGCAGCAGCTCACGAGCCAAGGCCAACAGGTGCATGGTGATTGTGGCCGGTGTCGCATGCGCCTCTACGATGGCGACCAGCGTTCCCGCGGCGCTCACCGGAGTGACGAAAATTTGACGGTCCCGGCCGGTGAACGAAGCCTGGTACATCGAGCCCATCTGGAAGTCTTCCTGGGCGCGCCGGAGCAGTTGCGAGGTGGCGGCACCGAAGGCAGCCAGGGCCTCGTCGAGCGAACCCGGCCCCAGTGTCGACACCAGCGGCAAGCCGCCGGGGTCGACCAAGGACAGAGCCCGAATCTCCCGTACTCGAATAGAGAGCGAGAGTAAGCGGTCCTCCAAGCGCTTGGCTGTTGAAACCACGGACTTAGAAGACTTTGCGCAGCTCGCTGGCGGCCCGCTTCATATCCAGCAACACCATGCCGAGCTTGGCGTTCTTGCCGGCAATCGCTTCCAATACGGTCTCTTCGCCGGCCCGCATCAGAACGACATAGCCAAGCTCCCCCTTGACGTAGACCTGTTCGAGATTCCCGCGCTGGAGTTCTTTGGCCGTGCGTTCGCCCAAAGAGAGTAGGGCTGCAGCCATCGCCGACACGCGATCTTCGTCTGTGTCCGCCGCCAGCATCGAGGCGACCACCAAGCCGTCCGTGCTGACGATGGCAGCTCCCTCAAGATCGGGTGTATTGGTGACCAATCCCCTCAGAAGCTGCTGAATAACATCCGCTCTCGTCATCTCATCCTCTCATTCTTCGGTTACGAACAGTTCATCTACATCTCGTATCTTGCGTAGCTCCGCGGTCCCCACCTTGCGCCTCTTCGATCGACCCAGATGTGGATCGGCCGCAAACTGGCGCGTGGCATTCAAGACAAAGCCAAGCTTCGCCTTCCGAGAAGTCACCACCGCCGCAACGACCGACGGATCAGCCGCCACGCGCACCATCACATGCAGCAGGCGGCTCGAGCGGAAGGTGATCTCGTCGATTCGACGTTCACTCAGCTCGGTCGGTGAGGCCTCATCCAAGACAGCCTTGATCGTCCGCACGTTGTCGCCTTCAAAGAAGGCCTGTGTGGTGGTTGCCAGAAAGGAGAGGAACTCCTTGGGATGGTTACCCGAGGTCTCCAGGGCAATGAAGTTCCCTTTACCAAGATCCACCAAACCGCAGGCGACCGTTCCCGGTATCTCCCGCAGCACCTCCGCAATGAGATGGTCGATGGCTGGCGATGAGGTTCCGATTGTGGGCGCTGCTTCCGGCACTAGTGTCAACATTTAGACACCTCCCAAAACAACAAATCAAAGTACACCCCCAACCCCTGCGACGTCCCTTTGATGATTATACCTCACTCCAGTCTTACGACATGAGGAGCGAGACTATTCGCTCACCGGCGCAACGTCATGACCCGACGGGTGACGGGAACAGCCAGCATCGCGGTGACCGCCAGCGCCGCCCACAACAACCAGGTTTCACTCGCCACCGGCCGTCCGAGCAGGCGAGCGACCGCCTTGCCTAGATTGAGCAGGCCGAGTAGAACGGTGGTGGCCACCACAGCGGCGGTCGCTAAGTTGGACAAGGGTCCGTTGAGCGCCGCTCTGCCCATCAGCCGCCGATCGTTGACGGCGAAGAGTAGGAAGAGGGCCGCCACCGGCAGCAAGACGCCGTTGAAGGCTTGCGCCGCGATGATCGCGGGGATGGGTGAGAGCTGAGCGGCTCCGAATGCTACGCCCACCAACAAGACGGAAAGCCAGACCGCTCGGTAGCGCCAGGAACGCGAGCCCCAGCGGTCCACTTCGCCATCGTCGCCCTCCTGCCCTCCTCCCCCTTGCCGCCTACCGGCAAAGAGGCCGCGCGCGGTCAGGGCGGCGGCGAGCGGCGCGGTGACGGCCGAGGAGAGACCGGCGGTGAGCAGGCCGACGGCAAACAGCGCCCGAGCCCAGCCGCCGAGGCGAGCGGACAGCACCTCGCCCAGAGCCTGGTAGCTGAATCGACCCGCCACCGCGACTCCGACCACCAGCACCGCCATCGAGATCAGGCCGCCCAAGAGGACCGCCACGCTCAACCCGAACCGTTGGCGGCTGAGAGTTTCCGTGCGATTGTCGCGCGCCAACCCGGAGCCGAGGAAGAGGTTATAGGGCACCACCGTGGTTCCGATCAGGCCGAGTACCAAGAGGCCACTGCCCGCCGGCGCCCTGGGCACCAACAGGCCACGAAACAGCTCGCCGAGCGCTGGGGCCAGAAGAAAGGCGGTGACCACGAAAGCCAGCCCCATCACCGCTACCAAAACGCTCAGCGCCAGCGCCACCGTACGCGGCGTACCGGCGGCGAGTAGGCCCGCCGCCACGACGCCGATCGCCAGCGTCAATCCCCAACTCGGCAGGTCGATCATCAACCCGGCTCCGGCCACGGCGCCGAGCAGATTTCCCGCCTCGTAGGCGGCGCAACCGAGGAGAACCGAACCCAGCACAAGGACCATCATCAGGAGGCCACGGCGATCGCCACCAGAGCTACCGGCCGAGCCCCGGCGCAGCGCGGCCGCCAGATCCAGACCGGAAACCAGTGCCAAGCGAGCGCTCGCTTCCTGCAGAACCAGGCAGGCCAGAGTGGAAAACAGCAGAGCCCAGAGAAGGGCATAGCGGTGTTCGGCTCCCGCCTTGGCGGCAGTGGTCACCGTGCCCGGCCCGATGAAGGCGGCCGCCAGTACCGACCACAGAGCGACCGACAGTAACCGTTTCACTCGCCGCGGTCCTCACCACCGGCCTCGCCACCGGCCTCGTCACGACCCCACCCGCCACCGCCGGGCGTCTCCAGAACCAACAGATCGCCGGCCTCGACCTCGCGTTCATCCACCGCCGCCAGTTCCTCTGAGTCTCCGCCGGCGCGAATCAGCCGCTGCCGGCCCGGCGCCCCCGCCTCCCCTCCTCGCATGCCGTAGCCTCCCTCGCGGCGATGCTGGCTGACGATCGACAGTGACATCGGCGCCAAGAAGGCAATCTCGCGCACCGCGCCGTCGCCGCCCCGGTAACGGCCGGCACCGCCGGAACCCCGGCGCACCGCGAAGCGCTCCAGACGGACCGGATAGCGATGCTCCAAGACCTCGGCGTCGGTGATCCGCGTATTGGTCATGTGGCTGTGCACGGCGTCGGCACCGTGCCAACTCGGTCCGGCGCCCGTGCCGCCACAGACCGTCTCGTAGTAGCCGAACTGGTCATTGCCGAAGAGGACGTTGTTCATCGTCCCCTGGCTTCCCGCCGCCACGCCGAAGGCCTGCAGCAAGGTATCGACCACCCGCTGGCTGGTCTCGACGTTGCCCCCGACCACCGCCGGGCAAGCCGCGGGGTCGGCAGCGAAATCGGGGTTGAGCATGCCCGTTGGCAGGCGCAGATCGATGGGATCGAGCAATCCCTCGTTGAGCGGCAAGGGATCCTCGAGCAGCAGCCGCAAACAATAGAGCACGGCGCTGCGAGTCACCGCCGGCGGCGCATTCAGGTTGCCGGGGTGAACCGCCGAGGTTCCGGCAAAGTCGATCACCGCCCGACCGCCGGAGATCTCGATCCGGACCTCGATCGGCGAGCCGTCATCCAACCGCTGAATAGCCTGGCGCTCCCCGGCCGGTAGCCGGCGAAGAGCGGCGCTAACCCGCTCTCCTGCCAAGCGGGCCAGGGCGCGCATTTGACGCTCGACGGTCTCCCGGCCGTGCTCGGCGGCCAACGAGGCGAGGGCGGTGGCCCCCCGGTTATTGGCCGCCAACGCGGCAGCGAGATCGGCGATATTCTCCTCGATGGCGCGCGAGGGCCACGGCGGCGCGGCCAACCGGCGGCGCACCCGATCCCACTGCGCCTCCCCGGCCCGCACCAGGTGAAAGGGCTCGAGCACCACGCCCTCTTCGGCCAAAGTAGTCGCCGAAGGCGGCATCGAGCCCAGCCGCACACCGCCGATTTCAGCGTGGTGAGCGCGGCTCGCCACGTAGCCCAGCAGCGGATACTCGCCACTGGCCACCAGACCCGCCGTGGAAGGCCGATCGAAGACCGGCGTGATCACCGTCACGTCGGGCAGATGGGAACCGCCGAAGGCCGGGTGATTGGTGACCACCGCGTCCCCCGGCCCCAGCTCTATCGCCCGGCGAACCTCGCGCACGCACAGCCCCAACGCCCCGAGGTGAACCGGAATGTGCGGCGCGTTGACCACCAAGCGGCCCTCCGCGTCGAGCAGAGCGCAGGAGAAATCGAGCCGTTCCTTGACGTTGGTCGACAACGCCGTGCGCCGCAACATCTCGCCCATCTCGCGAGCGATGGCGGCGAAGCGATTGGTGAACAGACCGAGCGCGACGGCGTCCGGCCTCTCCTTCACCCGCCAACTCCGCGCAGGAGATCCGCCAACGTCTCTCAACACCAGGCACCCAGAACCGTCCACGTGCACTTTCCAACGGCTGGTTACCAAGGTGGCGCTGTGGCGTTCGGCGATCAGCGCCGGTCCGTCAAAAGTGGTCCCCGCCACCAGCCTGGATCGTGGATACAGAGGCACATCGTCGCGCCAGGCGCCATCCAGCCACAACCGCCGCCGCGACTCGGCGTCTGGAGGCGGACTCTCCTCGGCGACCGCGATCGAACCGCCCGGCTGGGGCCGTGAGGAGGCCACCACCCGCAGTGACTCCACCTCGACCGGCCGATCGCTCGGCGGGTAACCGTAGAGTTCTCGGTAGCGGGCTGCAAAGCGCTCACCGAGCGAGCCTTCTCCGGTCGCATCCACTTCGATGGCGCTCTCCTGGCCTTGCAGCCGCAGGTTCACCCGGCGCTGGCGCACGATGATCTCTTCGGCGGCGATTCCCTCGTCCGCCACCGCTCGCCGCGCTTGGCCGGCCAACTCCTTTAGCCACCGGCTCAACAAGGCCCCGACCTCGGCCAAGGGTCTCAACACCTGCCGTTGGGCGAAGCGCTCGACCACGGCAGCGCCCAGACCGACGGCGCTGAGCAGGCCGGCGTCAGCCGGCACCAGCACGGTACCGATCCCCAGCAGTTCGGCCACGGCGCAGGCGTGCTGCCCCCCGGCTCCGCCGAAGGCGACCAGGGCGTGCTCCTCCGGGTCATAGCCCAAGCGTAGCGAGATGGTGCGGATCGCATCCGCCATGCGCTCGTTGGCGATCGCCAGCAGACCGTCCAGGAGGGGTTCGAGTGGTTTGCCGGCCTGCCCCGCTACCTGGCGGCCAAGCTCGACCGCCGCACGGCGCGCCGCGGCGAGATCGATCGGAATGCCGAAGCGGGCGGTGTCCAACCGTCCGAGCAGAAGGTTGACGTCGGTCACCGTCAACGGTCCTCCGGCTGCGTAGCAGGCAGGTCCCGGATCGGCACCGGCGCTGTGCGGACCGACCGTCAGTCGATGGCCGTCAAAGCCGCAGATCGAGCCGCCTCCGGCGGCCACCGTCTCGATCGCCAGGGCCGGAGCCACCAGGTGAGCGTCACCCACCCGATGCTCGTAAACATACTCCATCTCGCCGCCACCGAAGCGGGAAACGTCGGTGCTGGTCCCCCCCATGTCGAAGGCGATCAGCGGGTCGAATCCGCTGGTCAGGCCGGCGCTGACCGCACCCACCACACCTCCCGCCGGGCCGGAGAGGAGGCTGTCCTTGGCGTTGAACGAAGCGGCGCGCACCAGGCCGCCGGCACTGGTCATCACGTGCACCGACCCTTCCCGCTCGCTACCTTGCCTCTCGGTAACCGCCGCGGCGACGCGCTCCAGATAGTCTCCGATCACCGGAGCCAGGTAGGCGTCGACCAGCGCGGTCTCGGCGCGCGGCAGAATGCGGATCAAGGGCGCCAACCGCGAGGAGACCGAGACGCGCTCGAACCCGGCCTGGAGCAGCAACCGCTCGACGGCCAGTTCGTGCGTCGGATTGCGATAGCTGTGCAGCAGCGCCACCGCCGCCGACTTGCAGCCGCTCGCCACCAATCGCCGCGCACTCCGGCTCACCGCCACCTCGTCCAGCCGCTGAACGACCGACCCGTCGGCCGCCAATCGCTCCTCGATCTCCACTACTTGGCTGTACAGGGGTTGCGGTTTGCGCACCTCCAGCGCGAAGAGATCGGGCCGCTGTTGGGTGCCGATGAGCAACAGATCGGCAAATCCGCGCGTGACCCACAGCGCCGTCGCCGCTCCCCGCCGCTCCAGCAAGGCATTGGTTCCTCGCGTCGTCGCCAAGCGCAGGGAAAGCGGCGGCAGAGATTCTCCGTGCGGGGTCCGGGTCACCAGGCGCGCGGCCAAAACCGGTGCTTCCTCGGGCGAGCTGATCTCAAACCCCTCCCCGGCCTTGAGCCCATCGAGCTCAGCGGCCAGTTCGGCAAGGCATGAGACAGCTTCGTAGCTCACCACCGGCACGGCCTCTCCGCCGCTCAGCGCTCGCAACGAGCAGCCGGCGAAGAAATCATCCGGAACCTGCCACGCGGCCTCCAGACGCAGCCGGCGCGGACCTCGGACTTCGGCGATCCGGCCGCGCAGCCCGCTCGACGAGAGGACCTTAGCGCGATGGGTCACCCCCCGCGGGTCGATGGCCAAGCAGTCGGTAAAGGTGCCGCCGGTGTCCACGTAGACGCGCCAGGGCGCGACCGACTCGCCCTCTCTGCCCTGATGGTCATTCACTGAGGCCTACGATAGACCAAGAAGATCGACTTTGCGACCGACTACGAAGATCTGTTCAGCACCGCCTCCAAGCGGCGCACGCGCGGCTGCTGCGCGTAGCGCCGGCGCGCCTTGCGCAACCAGCGCTGCGCCTTGCCCCGGTGGCCTGAAGCGACCTCCAGCTCACCCAGAGCGGCGTAGGGTTCGGCGTCGCCGGGCGCCAGCCGTAGAGCACGGTGGAAAAAATGGCTGGCCGCGGCAAGATCGCCGGCCTCCAGACTCCAGTCCCCGAGGTTGAGATAGTTGTAGGGGTTGCGGTTGCCGAGCCGGTCGGTGAGGGCCAGCAGTTCGCGCGCCCGGGCCGGCTCTCCTCGCAAGCGCAGCAGGGCAGCGAAGTTATGGTAGGCCGAGCTGGCCCGCGGATCGACTTCCAGGGCTTGGCGGTAGGCCGCTTCGGCACCGCTCAAGTCGCCGGTTCGCCGTCGCGCCACGCCCAGGTTGGCCCAACTGGTGGCCATTTCCGGCACCAGCCGGACCGCCTTGGCGAGCCACCCCAGCGCCTCCTCAGGCTGGCCGGACCGAAGCTTCTCCGCTCCCCGGTTCGAGTAGAAATGGGCCAGCGCCTCGAGATCGGAGAGCGGTCGCACCTCCTCGTAGCTCGGCGGTCGATCGGCGGTGAAATCGAGCACCAGCATCGAGCGACGATCGCCGAAGCCGGCGGCGACATGATCCGCCACCACCACCAGATCCCCTTCGCGGCCAAAACTCGACACATCGTCGATCGCCAGATAGTAGGCCGCGATGCCCAACTCGCGCGCCATGCCGATGAAGAGATTCATGAACCCCAGGCAGTTGGCGCGACCGCTGGCGAAGACCTCCTCAGCGGTGCCGGTGTGGGAGTTGTCGTAGGCAATCTCGAGCCCCTGCGGGCCGGTGAGGCTGTCGAGCAGAGCCTGTAACCGCTGTTGCGCAGCCTGATTCGTATTGCGTCCCGCCGGCGTCGAACTCAGCCAGCTCCGCGCCTCGGGGCTCAGCCTCTGTGGCCGGAGGATCTCTTCAGGGTCCAGTCCGCGAGCTTGAATCTGCGCTGCAAGGTCGTTGCCCGAATTCCCCGCGGGCCCGCCGGTCGACAGGCATCCGCCCATGGCGACCATCAGCAGCGCCGCCACGGCGATGGAGATTCGTCGATCGCCCACGGGGCACAACGATCAGGCGGTGGAAGCGGCTGCCCGCGCTGCCCTGTCGCGGCGCCGCGACCACCGCCGCAGCGCGAAGAAGGCGATGGCCAGAACCAGGAAACCGGCCAGGATCGGAACGACGACGGAAACCAGGGACAAGGCGACCGAGCCGACGGCTTCGACCGACGACACCAGTGGATTGGCCAGACCGCCGGTGCTGAGCAGCGAGGCGTGCCGGGTCAATCCGGTCACCGCCTGGACCGAACCGGCGACGGCGCCACCGGCGATCACGGCGAGGGTCCACTTGAGCAAAGGATCCATCCCGGTGACCACCGAGGCGGTGGCGATCACCCCCGCCACCACCGCCGTGGGTGTGGCGATGAGATCCAGCGCGTTGTCGAGCCAGGGGATGTAGTAGGCGCCAATCTCGGCCGCCGTCGCCACCGCGAGGACGACCAGCGCGGGGGTCGAGCCGATCCACTCGAAACTCCCATTGAGTTCCAACCAACCGCCGCGGGAGGCCAAACTCATCACCAAGAAAGGCACAAAGACTCGAAAGCCGCAAGCGGCGGCGAGGCCAATACCGAGGCAAACACTGAGAATTGAGCTTTCCATACCCTTCAATACTACCTCTCGCCCGATTTTGTTCCGACCAGCCCCTCCTTCCCGGAGATTTCAGTGGGGACTGCCTCGCCAGACACCGTAGGTGTGATGAATGGCGGAATCAGGCTCGACCGCAACGCAGGCCTACTAGAGGCAGAGAAGGCCGAGACTTGAGCAGGTCCACGCACCTACGGTTGTGCGAGAGAAGGCCCGCAATTCCACCTGCCGTGGCATCTGTTTGTCCACAACCGCGGTTGCGGTGCACTATGTAGTGTGAGCGCGCGAGGCGTTCGCAGAGGACTTTTGTAGGATCACCCCCTGAGGAGAGACCACCGATGAGCGAGTTGGTACAAAAACTGGCCGATGGCGATCACAAAGTCGTTATCACGGCTGTTCGTGACGACGCCCTGGGCGAGCTGAAGGCCGCCATCGAGCGCGGTTATGTCCACGTCAAATTCACCGAAACCCGTGGTGGAACAGAGCTTGGATTCAGCCTCGACGAGGAGCACTCCGACCTCTCCGCCGGCAATCTCGATCAAGGTGAGGGCTCGATCCGCCTCGCCGGGAAGCTCAATCTGGATGGAGTCGATGTGCGCTGCGTCGCCGATGTCGACCTGTCACAGATGGCCGGCACCGGCCACCTCGAGATCCTGGAGGCGGCCACAAATTAGCCCAATTGGCCTACTTAGCCGCCACAAACTCGACCTCGAATAGTTTGGGCCAGTATTTCCCGGTGACCAGGAAGGTATCCGTCTCCGCTCTGTAAGCGATGCCGTTGAGCACGTCCGTGTTGCTCCTCTCATCGGGACTCAACAGCCCTGAGGCGTCGACGATCGCGGTGACGCGTCCGGATTCGGGGTCGATGCGCACGATCAGATCCGTGGTCCACACATTGGCCCACACCGCGCCGTCGACACATTCGAGTTCGTTGAGCCGACTGAGCGGCCGGCCGCGCAGTGTCACCTTGACCTCTCCCACCAGGGCGAAGCTCTCCGGGTGACGAAAACTCAACCGATCGCTCCCGTCGCTCATCACCAGACGGGAGCCGTCGTGGCACAAACCCCAGCCCTCGCCAGGGTAGCTGTGCTCGCCGACCTGGGCGAAATCTTGGCGAGCATAGACCTTCGCCAGCCCGGCGTGCCAGGTCAACTGGATGAGTTGATCGCCCACCCGCGCCAGCCCCTCGGCAAAGAGGTCGCTCGCCAGATCCCGCTGCTGTTCCACCGCTCCGCTCGCCAGATCGACTCGGCGCAACGACGACTGCCGGTACTGACCGGTACTCTCGTAGAGTTTGCCGTCGTGCCAGAGCAACCCTTGCGTAAAGGCATCGCGGGCGTGAGGGAACTCGCCCCGAACCCTGACCACAAGCCGCTCGACAGGCTGTTTGTCGGAAGGCTGCTCGACCTGACTTTGCAGTGGCGCAGGAGGTGTCTCGGATCTGCCGGCCGCCGCAGCCGAAGCCGGTACTTCGGGTGGGCGGGGATGCGGGCCTCCCCGCCACAGCATGAAGAGAACGGCAACGGCGAGCGAGGCCAGAACCCAGAGCAGAGGACTGGCGGAAAGCGTCCGGCCACGACGCCTGGCAACAGACGGCCGGCCTCGGCGCCGCGCCACGGCGGTCAGCTCTCCCGCTCCCGAGATCGGCTCAGGGCGTAGAAGAGTACTGCCAGCAGGACGAAGGCCGCCAAGGTCAACCACGGAGCCAGACCACCGGCCCACTCACTACCGATCCGCCAGGGATCGACCCCGCGACGGGCCGACCAACCGGCCATGAAAGCCACTCCCACACCGAGCAATCCCTCGCCTCCCACTAACCCGGAGCCAAAGAGGACGCCCGCCTCGCGGCGCGCCTCGCCCTCCTTCTTGTTGGCGGCGGAGCGTTCCAACCACCAGCGCAGCAGACCACCGAAGAAGACCGGAACCATCGTCGAAACCGGTAGATAGACGCCGACGGCAAAGGCCAGGCTGGGTAACTTGCAGGCCTCGGCAACGAGGGCGATGGCGGCGCCGATCCCCACCAAGACCCATGGCAATGACTGTTCGAGAACGCCGTCGATCACCAACCGCATCAAGGTCGCCTGCGGCGCCGGCAACTGCGCCGAACCGAAGCCGTAGGTGGCGTTGAGTTGGATCACCGTCCAGCAGACGAAGATGGCGGAGGTCAGCACACCGATCAACTCGCCAACCTGCTGGCGGCGCGGCGTGGCGCCGAGCAAGAAGCCCGTCTTGAGGTCCTGCGAAGTATCCCCCGCGATCGAGGCCGCGATCGCTACCACACAGCCGACGGTCAGGGCGGCGACCTTGCCGTCCATGCCGGTCCAGCCGAGGAGCAAGAAGATGGAAGAAGTTCCCAGCAGGGTGGCGATGGTCATGCCGCTGGTCGGGTTCGAGGTCACCCCGACCAGACCGACGATACGCGACGAGACGGTGACGAAGAAGAAGGCGAAAAGGGCGACAAGCAGAGCCGCGATCACCCGTGAGCCGACACCGTGCAGCAGGTCGAAGCCTTGCGGCGCGAGGGCGAGAACCAGGACCACGCCGACCACCGCCAAGCCGACGAACTTCAGCGGCAGATCACGGTCGGTGCGCACCTCGGCCGGCGACTCCCCACCACCCAGGCGTTGGCGAAGCTGGCTGGCGCCGACCTTGAAACTCTGCACCATCGTCGGGACGCTGCGAATCAGCGTCACCAACCCTCCCGCCGCGACCGCTCCGGCACCGATGTAGCGCACGTAGCGGTTCCAGATCTCTCCCGGACTCATTTGAGCGATGGTCTGTACCGTCTCCGGGTAGAACGGCTCCACTCTGCCCTCTCCCCAGTAGGCGATCACTGGAATGATCACCAGCCAGGCGAAGAGGCCGCCACCGACCATCACCGAACCGACCCGTGGCCCGAGGATGTAGCCGACGCCGAACAGCGCCGCCGAGGCCTCCATCCCCACCTGCCCCTTCTTCAAGAAGGGTACCTTGACGCTGACCGTGTCGCGAATCACCTCGCTCCACCCGGTCAGGAACTTGAAGAAGGCGCCGACCCCCAACCCCAAGAAAACGTTGCGCGCCCGAGCGCCGCCGGCCTGCGCCGCCACCAGAACCTGCGCGCAAGCGGTCCCTTCGGGATAGGGCAGGCGGCCGTGCTCGCGAACGATCAGAAAGCGGCGCAGCGGCACCATGAAGAGGACTCCCAGCAGCCCGCCCGACAACGCCAGCAGCGTCATCTTGGCCAGGTTCGGCGGCGCCCCCCAAAGGAAGAGCGCCGGCAGGGTGAAGATCACCCCGCTGGCCACCGAACTGGAGGCCGAGCCCACGGTTTGCGACAGGTTGGCTTCGAGCAGCCCCGAGCGCACACCGAAGAGACCCAAGGCACGGAAGAGAGCGACGGTCAACACCGCCACCGGAATCGAGGTCGAGATGGTCAGGCCGGCGCGCAGCCCCAGGTAGGCGTTGGCGGCACCGAAGAGAATGCCAGCGACGATGCCGGCGAGAATCGCCTTGAAGGTGAATTCGATCGCACTTTCCGCCTCCGCCACCACCGGGCGGTAGGTCGCCCCCGGCGGCAGTTCCGTGTAGGCCTGCGGATCGAGGCCGCGTAAACGCCCGCCGTCCTCTCCCTTCATCGCCTTCCCCTTGTCACGGTCCACGGCTCAGTATCCAGCAAGGTCCGTCAGCCAGGATTCGGCCGAACAGCCTGCCGGCGGCGGTGGCAGCATCGGCGGTTGGCTGCCGATCGGGCTGCCGGGCGGGGCCGCTGCCGCGCCAGCGGCACGGGCGGTCGGCGGCTGCGGGCGATCGAGAAAGCGGCCGATCATGCCGCGTAGCCAGCCGTGGTGGGCCAGCGTTGCGGAATCGGTGGGGGCGGTTTTTCCCAACCGTCGGCTGTCCAGCCCTTCGGCCAGTTGGCGCAGCGTCGCTTCGGTACGCGAACGCACGGTCGGCGCCGCCTCACCATCGCCGGCCAAGGTGATCAAACCGCGCACCACCGCTGTCTGTACTGCCAAGGCCACTTCGATGGTCCTGCCACCTGCGGACGGGGCGCGAAAGGCACGATCGATCAGCGCCCCTTCCACTTCCTCCAGCCCGGGCAGCGAGGAGTCGCGCCGATGCTGATCGACCAGCCGCGCCGCCCGTTGACGATGCAGCAGGCCCCGCACGGTAACCGCGGCGGCGGTAGCGGCGGCGCCGATGGCGTCGAAAGCGGGAGCCGTCGCCTGGCCGACGAACAGCTCCCGGTTCGGCTCGTAGTCGACCGGCCGGGGCAGAAGCAGCGAGAGCGTCTCCTCGGAGAGATCGAGTTCGACCGGATCGAGAGTGGCCAGCACGGCCGCGAGGGCGCGACGCTGCCAGCCACCATCCACCGCGCTCGCCCGAGCGCCGGGCCCGACTTCGCTTCCCTCACCACGTAGCGCGTAGGAATAATCGAGGCCGGCGATCAGCTTGGTCGCCGCTTCGAGTTGGAAGCGGTGGTGAAAGTAGACCGTCGCCAGGACCTCCTGCAGCAGGGCCAGGGGCTGGCCGGCGGCAATGCGATCCGCTGCAAAACGGTCGAGTGCCAAGCGCCGCACCTTCCAGGTCTCTTCGAGCTGCGCCGCCGGATCGGCGCCGTTGTCCCACAGATGGGCCAGCGGATGGGCACTGCCCAAAGGGCGAGCATCGGCGTCGCTGATGAAGCGCAGATTGCGCCGCTTACCGTCGGCGATGATCCGCGCCAGCCCCGCCGACTCCTCGGCAGCGGAGGCGAACTGGCTGTAGGCATAGCGTACCGAGTGAATGTCCCAGCTGCCGACACCGACTCCGTAGGCGTGGCTGAAGTCGAAATCGCCGTTGGTGTCGATCGTCACCCAGGGTGCCGGATAGTCCATCACCGAGGCTCGGCCGTCGTAGGTGCTGGCAGCGAAGTTGTGGTTGAAGCCGAGCGCGTGGCCCACTTCGTGGGCGGCGAGTTGACGGATCCGCGCCAGCGCCAGCTCCACCGGATCGTCGGCGGCGCCACTGCCGCTCTTCGCCGTGCCGGCCAGCCCTTCAAAGAGCAGTCGATCCTGACGAACGCGTAGCGATCCGAGCCAGACGTGGCCCTGGATTTGCTCGCCCGTTCTCGGGTCGGTTAGACCACCGCCGTAGGACCAGCCGCGAGTCGACCGATGGACCCACTGGATCACGTTGTAGCGCGCGTCGAGCGGATCGGCGCCTTCGGGAAGCAACTCGACCCGGAAGCCGTCGATGAATCCCGCCGCATCAAAGGCCTCGGCCCACCACGAGGCACCTTCGATCAACGCCGTGCGAACCGGCTCCGGAGTGCCGCGATCGACGTAGTAGACGATCGGCTTCTTGACCTTCGAACGGGCCGCGCCGGGATCGATCTTCTCCAGCCGGTGGCGAACGATCCATCGTTTCTCGATCGGTTCGTCCAACCCCGCAGCGTAGTCCCTGAAGACGATCGGGTATGAACCGGCCCCCGGATTGAACAGCCGCGGGCGATAGCCGTCATCCGGCAGCCGAATCAGCGACTGGTGCTGAACGAAGGTCACCGCTCGCCCAGTGGGCACGGTTTGGTTCACCAAATCCCCGGGCTCGTTGCTCTGAAAGGTGAGCAACGACTCGACAACGACGTTTTCCGGAAAGCTATGGCAGGCGGCGAGGTCGACGGCGCTGCGCTTGAGATCGAGCGAGAACTTCCCCTGCTCGGTAGCGGCAAGTTTCGCCGCCACGCCGTGAGCGTCTCGCAAGAGAAACGAGGTGAAATCGACCAGCGCTCGGCCATCCGCATCGACCACTTCGAGCTTCCCCGCCCACAACACCGAAGCGGCGAAAGACTCGCGCACCGCGGCCCTTTCCTCCGCGTCGTCACTCAAGGCGCGGAAGCGAAGATTCTGTTGCTCGATCAGCAGACGACCGCCCAGCCGCCGCAAGGTGACCACCCTGCTGCCGCCCAGCTGGCCGCGGTCGATCCCGATCGGATTCGACCCCAGACCGGTGCGCACGCCCTCGTAGTAGATGTAACTGCCGACGATCCCGGAGCCATCCTCGGTGGGTGGCAGTTCCAGCCAGACCTTGCCCTCCTCCGCATCGGTGTGCAAAGAGAGCAGCCCCTCGAGATGGCGCAACCCTTCGATCTTGGCGGCGACCGTGCCCTTCGCCTTTGCCGGACCCGATACCTTACCGGGCGACACCTTCTTCGCCGCAACCGGCGTCGTGGACCCGGCGGCCAAAGAGGCGAGGAGAATGAGGCCCGACAGCCAGGCCGGCAGAAAGGAATCTCCGGCCCAGCGGCGGCGCAAGTTCATTCGCCGGCCCCTTCGTCGCCTGCCGCAGCGTCCACCTTGTCGTCCGCCGGCCGCGGATAGTCGATCTCGGTCGGCGGCGGCTCACCACCCTCGCCCTGGAGGTACTGGGTCATCCACCGCATCATGCGCAGGTTGTAGTCGAGGCGCGAGGCGGAGCGCCGGTTGCCGTGCCCTTCGCCGGGGTAGAAGACCAGCCGCACCGGCGTCTTGCCGAGCGTCTTGAGCACCCGGTGCAACTCCATCGATTGACCCGGATGGACTCGCGTGTCTTCCTCGCCGTGCATGATCAGCAACGGCGTACGGCTCTTCTTGGCGTGATAGATCGGCGATCGTTCCAACATCAGCTGCCAGCTCTCCCACGGCCAATGGCGGTCATGGACCAGGAACAACTCATTGGGGATGTCGCTGGTACCGACCTTGGAGATCTTGTCGCTGATGCCGACGAACATCACCGAAGCGGCGAAGCGCTCACTGTAGTAGGTCGCCCCCCAAGCCGAGGCATAGCCGCCGTAGGAGCCTCCGGTAATGCCCACCTTGGAGCGCTCCACCAGGCCGCTGGCCACCAGATGGTCGACACCGTCCACCAGGTCGTCGAACTCCTTGCCCGCCGGATCGCCTTGCGACGATTTCGAGAAGGCGACGCCACGACCGGTCGAGCCGCGGTAGTTGGGATAAAAGACGGCAAAACCGCGCGCCGCCGCCAGCTGGCCGGGCTGCGAGTAGGAGGTCATCCAGCCATTCCTGAAGTGCGACTCGGGACCCCCGTGAGCTACCAAGATCAGCGGGTAGCGCCGCCCCGGCTCGGCGTCGCGCGGGCGAATCAGTACGCCGTCCAGCTCCAACCCGTCGCGGGCCTGGTAGCGGACCACTTCCTGCTGCGCGAAGCGAATCTCCGCCAGCCGGGGGTTGTTGTCGGTCAACCTCTCGGGCTGCGAGGAGCCGGCCTCAAGGCGGAAAACCTCGCGCGGATGGTGGGCCGACTCACCGACCAGGGCGAGAGAATAGGGCGAAGCCGAGCCCGGCCGAGAGACCGAAAGCGCCCGCCAGATACCCACTCCGGCCGGGGTCAAGATCTCCCGCCGGCCATCGAGCCCAACCGCGCCAATCTCGGTCTCGGTGCGCCGTGAGCCGATGTAGGCGATCCGCGACGCATCGAGCCAATCGATGGCGTCCACTTGCCCCTGATAGTCGGGCAGCAGCTGCCGCGGCTTGCCGCCCCGCGCGGTGGCGACGACCATCAACCGTCCTTCCGAGGGGTCGTTGAGATCTTCGCCGGCGATGAAGGCCAGATGGGTGCCGTCGGGGCTGAAACGGACAGCACCCAGTTTGGCGGAATGCTCGACCGTCGCCGTCACCGCCCCGCTCTCGACATCGACGATGTGCAGATGGCGGGCCATGTACTCGTCGTCGATGAGGGGGGTCGGCGCCAGGGCGACCACCAGCTGATCGCCGCGTGGACTCCAGGCGAGAGCCGAGGCGGTCCCTTCGAGTTCGATGCGCCGCGGCTCAGCCCCGTCGCCGGTGGCGAAGGGCCGGTAGATCCACAGGTGGGTCGGCTTGAGATCTTCTTCGAAAATCTTCTGGTTGAACCCCTTCTTGGCCAGCTTCTTCTTCTCTTTGTCCTCGGGATCCTTGGCCAAGACGGCGACGAACTTGCCGTCAGGGCTCCAGGCGTAGGCGGCGACCGCCGCCTCCACCTCGAGCGCGTCGCGCGACTCACCGCCATCGCGGGGCAGCACGTACAGCGTCCGGTGCTCGTCGCCCTGCCGCTTGGCCAGGTAGGAAAGGGCACTGCCGTCCGGTAGCCAGGCGACAGCGCGCAAATTCACCTCACCGCTGACGAACGGTCGAGACTCCCCGCCGGCACCCACCAGGTGAAGCTCCATCCAGGCCGCGCCGTCGTCGTCGGCAAAGGGCCGGCGCGGAACCATCAAGGTAAAGGCGACCTCCTGACCGTCGGGAGAGATCACCGCGGCACCGACGGCACGCAGAGTCACCACATCGGTCGCCGTCAACGCATCGGCATTCGCCGCATCGGGCTGCACCGCCCACGCCGCACCGATCGAAGAGACCGAGACCACCCACAAGGCCACAGCGGCTAGCCACAGAGGGCACAATCCACACCGAGTTCTCACCTGTACAGAGTTCATTCCTGCCTCACTTCCTACCGGTTTCAGATCGTTCGGATGGTAACACTGCACCCCGCGTTACCCGCCTGTAAGCCTGGCCGTGGCTGGTGGCTCTCCAACCGGCGCTACCGCCCAATCCAATAGCCCAGCGCCACCGCCGCCAAACCGAGTACCAGATGGGCCGCCGCATTGGCCAAAGCTCGCACCATCTCTGCCCCGCGCACCATAGCGAAGAGTTCGAGGCCAAAGGCCGAGAAGGTGGTGAATCCACCCAGTAGACCGACCACCAAGAAGAGGCGCACACCCGGAGTGAGCCAGTCGCGGCTTTCCGCCAGCCCGGAGAGAGCGCCCACGAGCAAGCAGCCGACAACGTTGACCGTCAACGGCATCGGCCACCCGCCGGCGAACCGGGGCCAGCGTTGAATGGCGACGGCCACCAAATGGCGCAAGCCCGCACCCACGAAGCCGCCGCAGCCGACGATCAGAAAGCTCTTCATCGCTCCACCATCACATCTTGCACAATGCCGCCTCTGACCATCCTGCGTTTCACTGCGCCTCCTCAGGGGTCAGTTCAAGATCAATTCCGTCGGGCAAGAGAAACTCCGCGCGAACCTCGCCGGGCGCTCCGACCACTTCGATGATGCCGCTCTCCTGGCGCTCGAACGGTCCGAGATAGGTGGCGTGGAGGCGTAGAACGGTCGCCTTGCGGAACGACCGCACCAACTTGCCTCGGCGCCCGCGGCGCAACAGCTGCCAGCGGGCGAACTCGCCGGCGTCGACCTTGCCGATGGTGCCTCCCGGCGCCGCCACTTCGACGAAGTTGGAACTCAAGACGGCGACATCGGTCGGCTCGGCGCCGCGATTCTCCACCGCGACACGGTAACGCCTGGTGGACCCGCGGTTGTCGAGAGTTTCGACGTTCAGATGCAGATCCGCTTGCGCCGGCGCCGCGGCCAGAGCCGAGACCAAGTTGGCCACTGAGAGGGAAAAACCCTCCTCCTCCTCAGCCCAACGATAGAAGAGGTCGCCCAGACGGTGATTCAACTCCAACGTCCCGGCGCGGCGCCGGTACTCCTCGACGTTGTGGCTACCGAGGCGAATCATCTTCAATGCATCACCGGAATTCAGCGACCAGCCTAGGAGGCGGCCCGGCTTGCCCGCCACAAAGCTGAAGGTCCGTGCGTCGATCGCCTCCAGGGTGAAGCCGTGGCTGAGCTCAACCACGGGCGAACGGACCAAGTCGGACAACGAGCCAACGGTGGTCTCGTCGCTGGCACCACCGCCGACCTTGAGCACCCGCCCCACGGTAGCGACCTCGACTAGATAGTCGCGACCCAGCTCTTCCAGCCGTTTCAGGCCGGCCTCGACCTGTGCCAGATCCCAGGCCCCCTTCTCCTCCCGCTCACCGGGCCGCTGGCCGTAGAGCGGCACCACCAAGAAGTCGACCACATCCGCCAGCGCGGCGGCTTGTGGCAGGTTCAGCTCCTCCCGCCGCAACTTGGCGGAAAGAAAGAGAGTACGATCCATCGTCTGGCGTAGTTGTCCCACCACCGCCCCCCACGCCTCCAGCCCACTGGCCGCGTCCACATCGAAATGAAGACCCAGAGGGATCCACCCGGCTTCGCGCGCCTTGGAGGTCAGCTGGGTGACGCTGGCAGCCAGCGAACGGCCGGCCGCTTCCGCTTGATCGCGACTCCCGTGCCATCTTCCTCGGATGACCAGAGTTGCGGAGGTGCGACGAGGCGAGGTAGGCAATGAGCCCGCTTCCACCACCGGCGCGACGGCGCTGCCCGCCAGCTGGCCCGCGGCGACAAACAGCTCCTCGACACCGGCATCCTCGAGCGCACTCAGCGCTGGGTCCGGAAGCGTCGTCCCGGACTCTACAAAAAGAGCCGAGCCGGCCGGCTTCTCCAGCCCCTTACCACCCCCTGAGCAGGCGAGCACGCCGAGGGCGAGAAGAAACAAGCCGGCCACGGCATGGCTGGCGGCTCCGGCGCGACTCCACCACCGGCGACAGGACGACGATCCTCTTCTCAAGGTACCTCCCGCATCAACGGAATGTCGATCTCCACCACCAACCCTCCGCCCGGCCGGTTGCGGGCGGAGATACCGCCACCGTGCTCCTCGGCGATTCGACGGGCGATCGGCAGTCCAAGGCCGGTGCCGGTTTGGTGAGTGGAAAAATAGGGGTCGAAGATACGCCCGAGCTGTTCCGCGGGCACTCCCGGCCCCCGGTCTTCGACGGCGATCCGCACTCGGCCGTCGCCGCCTTCCAGCCGCAGAGCCACCTGCCCGCCGCCGCTGCTCGCCCGCAGGGCATTCTCCAGCAGGTTGCGCACCGCTCGACCGAGGAGCCGAGCGTCGAACTGCGCCATCAGCGGCTCCGCTCGCGCCTCGAACAACACCTCGACGCCATCCGGCGGTGCCGCCATGTAGGCTTCGATCAGCCTCTCCATGGCGGCGCGCAAATCTCCGGCTGACAGGTCGATGCGCGGAATGTGGGCATAGGTCGAGAACTCACTGGCGATCTGCTGCAATTCATCGACCTGAGTCAGGATGTTGGTGGTGCACCGTTCGAAGACTTCCGAGAACTGATCCGATCCCGCATGGTACACCTGACGCATGTGCTCGGCGGAGAGGCGCACCGGGGTGAGCGGATTCTTGATCTCATGGGCGATGATCCGCGCCATCTCCGCCCAAGCGGCCAAGCGCTGCCCTTGCAGCATCTCGGTCACATCTTCGACCACCAGGAGCGAGCCTGGCGCCGCCGGCCCGGGGAGCGCAACGGAGACCACCGTCCACTCCTTTTGAGTCTCCCCATCCTCGCCGGGAAGGCGGATGGTGGTCCTGGCCGGCGTACTGTCGGTCGTCGCCGTATTGGCCGAATTCGGGCTAGCGGTCGACTCCCGGCGCTCCTTTGTTGCGCGCAGCAGGTCGGCGATCGGCCTCAACCGATCGGTCGCGCGGGCCACCTCCAGAAGGTTGTCCCCCACCTGAACCCCCAACAACTCGGCGGCCGCTCGGTTGTGCATCAGAACGCGGTATTCGGCGTCGAGCGAGACCACGCCGGGGGTGATGTTGTCGACCATCCCTTCGACCAGCGCCTTCTCCCGCAACAGCTGATGGCGCCCCTCGGCGATGCGCGACGCCATCTCGTCGACCGCTTCGACCAAGGCGGCCAACTCGAGGTCCGACGGCGCCAGATCCAGCGAGGTGGCGCCCGCCGCGATGCGCCGAGTTCCCTCCACCAGCTGCTGGATCGGACGGGTGAAATCACCTGCCAGCCGACTGCCCACGGCGAGCAACAAGGCGATCAGCGCGGTGGTGTAGGCCAACGACTGACCGCGCAGACCGGCGAGGACCGCCGCGTCCTCCTCCTGTTGCGCCTGCAGCGATACCGAGACGACCAGGTCGGGGCCGCCGGCGTCGTGAAAGACCGGCGTGTACAACTCCAGGAAGGGCGGGTCGAAGTCCAGGTTGAGCCGCGAGGCGACTCGGTAACGCCGCAGCGCCAGACGGGCAAAAACGTCGCCGGGAATCCGCTGCGGTAGGAGACCGGCGGTGAACAGCTCCTTGCGCGACGAGGCAAAGAACTTACCTCCCCAGTAGAGGTTGACCTCGTGGTCGATCATGCGGGGCAGCCGCGACACTTCGTCGCTGATCAAGCTCTCGACATCAAAGCCGCTGGCCAGACTCAACAACCGCTCTTTGATCGCCCTCTGGGCGGCGTGCAAAGCCCCCTCGCCGCCTTCCCGGCGATCGCGCAACTGGCTGCGTTCAACGCCGCGCAGGATGACCAGATTCAACAGCAACAGCGGCACCAGAAGCAGGAGGCTGAAGACCAAGACCAAGCGCTTGGAATAGGAGCGAAAAGTGCGCCATAACAAGTCGCGAAAGGCGGCCCGCGGTAGCGCCAGCAACAAGGCCAGCAGGGTTGCCATGGCCAGGGGAAGAAGAACGCCGTTGGCGTGGGTGACCAGGCGCAGCAAGGCCTTGCCGGGCTTGAGCAACGGCAGGTAGAGCACCTCGCGGCCATCCGACTCGCGGCGCGAAAAGACCCGGGCCATCCCCGCGGGTGTAGCCATTCTGCTGACCGAGACGGCGACATCCGCATCGCCGCCGGCGAGGCGCGGCAGAGGTGGCGGCACGGCGAACTCCCATGGCGAAACCAGGGCCACTCCCTCATCGTCAAACAGCGCGTAGAGCACGGTCGGAGGCAGCTGTGTCGGCTCCTCGCTGCCCACCGCCTCGCCGCGCAAGAGAGCCGCGAGAATCTCCCTGGCGCTACCGGCGGCGCCCAACGCGAAGCCGGGTTGCGGCTGCAGCCACCAAGAAGCACTCCCCCAGGGTTGGCCGCCTGCCGTAATCTCCACCCGCCCTTCGATTCGACTCTGCCGCCAGCCGTCGATCCGCGCCTCGAAGCCGGCCTCCGGGTCAACGATCTCGTGGTCCTTGGTCAGCGAAACGCCGGTCGAGAAGGCGGAAGCTTTCGCCGCCGCACCACGCTCCAGCGGAGCGACCACCAGAGCCGAACGGGCGTTGAGCCTGGCCAGCGGTGAGCCACTCCACACGGCCAGTGCCAGATCCTGGTACTCCATCCCGGCGGTGGGTCGAGGAGTCAATCGAGCGAGGTCGAGCTGACCAAAGAACTTCTCGATGGTCGCCGCTAGCTCCTCGACCTCGGCCGCGCTGGGCGGCCTCATGCCGGCCAGAAACTCGTCCTCGATCCGCTGGCACAGAGCGGCGCGAAAAGCCAACTCCCAGGCGACAGCCGAGAGCAGCACCGCGATCAGCAGCAAGACCGAAAAGGAACCCAGGTGGCGGATCAACACCCTGCCGTAAAGCCAGCCGCCGGCACAACCGCCGCCGGCCAGCAGCAGGCTGATCGCCAGCCACGGCAGATCGACCACCGCAGCAGCAGCGAGGATGAGAAACACCGACAACCAGCCCCAGCGGTCAGAACCCGCTTCGCCTCGAACCGGCCTATGGGCAGCGAGACCCAGCAGGCCCAAAGTGAAGCCGAAAACGACCAGGCGCAATGCCATGATTACCGGTTGATCGAGCAGGTCGGCAGCGAGGTCTTGGGCCGCAGCAAGACGCTGATAGAGCCAGCAGCCGACGACCACCAAGCCACTACCGGCGGCGGCCATACAAATCGCCCAGAGCCGTCCCAAACGCCAGGCGATGCCGCGCAGTCCAAGGCCGGCGAGGACGACCGCAACGAGTAGAGCGAGACGAATCTCAGCCACCAGCCCCGCCGCGGCTCCCAACGCCGCGACTCCGCCGATGGCCAACAGGGCCGCCGCCAACCATGGCACCTGCCGGCGCGGCGGCGCCAACAGAAGTCCCACGGTGCGCATCACCGCCAGCGCCAGCAGGGCGAAGCCAATGGCCAGCCAGCTACGTCGCCGGATCGGCGCCAACGAGGATTCCGCCTCGCCGGTGCTCGGCCGGTGCTCGATCAACATCGCCGGCAGCCCCGGCGGAGCAAGGCGAATCCTTGCCGCGGAGTCTCCAGCTGAGTCCTCAGCGGTACCCGAAGTCTGCTCCCCGCCGGCGACCAGAGACCAGCGAAAATCGCTCGGCGGCTCCCCGCCCGGCGGTGCGAAGGGCAGGCCATCGGTCCGCAGAGTGCGCCCGGCCACCGCCCGCGCGGAACGCGGTTGGTTCGCCTCCAGCGGCTCGACACTCAACAGGCTGACGGCGGTAAAACCGGCGATGAAGGTCGCCCCTCGGTCGGCCACCATCGAGGGCTTCACCTCATGCAGCAAACCGGCTCCCGCCCAAGCGGTGATGATGCCATCGGCATCCAGCCACAACACTGCTGTGCCGTCTGGACCGCCCGCGACCAGCCTCTCCAAGCGAGCGAAGGCCTCCAAGCCGGCGGCACTCCTCGAATCGGCATCGAGGGAATCCAGGTCGAATACGTCCGAGCCCTCGACGAGTGGACCCCGCAGGGAGAGAAACTCCTCCCGCGCCCGCGAAGCCTGACGATTCAACTCTTCCCACAAGGCGACATAGCGCTGCTCGGCGACCTGCTCCCAGCCGGCGTCACCGACCCCGACACGCTGCCGGCCGAGACCGCTCAACATCATAGCCGCCGCCAGGATCAGCGCCGGAGCGGCAATCCACAACTCCCGTTTCGGCGGACGCAGCCACAGCCAGCCGGCCAATGCCGTGACCAATCCGACGACCGCCACCACCGGAGGCGCCAGGGGCGAAGCCAAGGTCAAAGCCAGCACAGCGACTTGGAGCCAGGAGAAACGGTTGGCGAGAGATTCGATCTGCGTAGCGATGGGTTCCTACCTGGTGATCATCGGTAGGTCAACTCCGCGTTGCCGGCCGCAGGCAATCGCCTCCTCGTAGCCGGCATCCGCATGGCGGGCAACACCCATGCCGGGATCTCCGGTCAGTACGCGCTCCAGCCGCCGGCCGGCCTCCGGTGTGCCGTCGGCGACGATCACCATCCCGGCGTGCAGCGAGTAGCCGATGCCGACTCCCCCGCCATGGTGCACCGACACCCAGGTCGCTCCGTTGACCGCGTTGAGCATCGCGTTGAGGATCGGCCAGTCGGCGATGGCGTCCGAGCCATCCTTCATCCCCTCGGTCTCGCGGTTGGGCGAAGCGACGGAACCGCAGTCGAGGTGGTCGCGCCCGATGACGATCGGCGCCTTGACCCGGCCGCTGGCGACCAGCCGGTTGAAAACGGCACCGGCGCGGGCACGCTCCCCGTAGCCAAGCCAGCAGATGCGAGCCGGCAACCCCTGCAAGGCCACCCGCTCCCGCGCCATGCGGATCCAGCGGGCCAGGGCTTCATCTTCGGGAAAGGTCTCGAGGATGGCCTCGTCGGTGGCGGCGAGGTCGTCGGGGTCTCCAGAGAGAACCACCCAGCGAAAGGGCCCCTTGCCCTCACAGAAGAGCGGGCGAATGAACAGCGGCACAAAGCCGGCGAAATCGAACGCGTTGTCGACCCCCGCCTCCAGCGCCTGGCCGCGCAGGTTGTTGCCGTAGTCGAAGGTCACGGCACCGCGCTCTTGCAGCCTCAACATGGCACGAACGTGAGCCGCCATCGAGTTCATCGACAGGGCGATATAGCCTTCGCTGTCCTCCCGGCGCATGAGCACCGCGCGGGCGAAGGAGAGACCCTGCGGCGTGTAGCCTTCGAGCGCGTCGTGGGCGGAGGTCTGGTCGGTGAGGACATCGGGGGTCACCCCGCGCTCGATCAGCAGTTCGAGCAAGTCGACGGCGTTGGCCTCGACCGCGATCGAGACCGCTTCGCGGGCTTGACGGGCCGCCAGGGCACGCTCGATGCCCGCTTCGAGACTGTCGGCGACCTCGTCCAGGTAGCGAGTCTCCAGCCGCCGATCGATGCGACTGCGATCCACTTCAGCCACCAAGCAGACGCCGTCGTTCATCGTCACCGCCAGCGGCTGCGCCCCCCCCATGCCTCCCAAACCGGCGGTGACCGTCAAGGTGCCGGCGAGGCTGCCGCCGAAGTGCTGGCGCGCACACTCCGCCAAGGTCTCGAAGGTCCCCTGCAGGATGCCCTGCGTGCCGATGTAGATCCAGGAGCCGGCGGTCATCTGACCATACATGGTCAGCCCCAGCCCTTCGAGGCGACGAAACTCGTCGGCGGTGGCCCAATGGGGCACCAGCAACGAATTGGCGATGAGCACTCGCGGCGCCTCTTCGTGAGTATGAAAGACGGCGACCGGCTTGCCCGACTGGACCAGCATGGTCTCATCGTGGCGCAAGCGGCGGAGGGTGGCGACGATCGCCTCGTAGCTTTCCCAATCGCGAGCAGCCGGGCCGGAGCCGCCATAGACGACCAGTTCCTCCGGGCGCTCGGCAACGTCGGGATCCAGGTTGTTCATCAGCATGCGCAGCGCTGCCTCTTGCTGCCAACCAAGGCAAGAGAGTTCGATGCCACGCGGGGCGCGAAGGACTCGGTGTGCGGTGTCTACAGTCATGGCGCGATTCTATCGCGCAGTTCCCGACAAGCGCAGTCCCCCAACATAGGCCGGCCGCCAACAAAGAGAAAAGCCAGCGTCTTCTCCAAAGAAGGGGCGCTGGCTTTACTGAAAGGCAACCGAGTGAGGGGGAAACCTCTTGCTAAGGGGAAGCAGTGGGAACCGTGCAGACGGATGGATGTTTCCCCCTCACTCCATCACCTTTCCTGACGCTCTTAGGCTGCGGAAAGGCCACTGGATCTCTAGCAGGCAAGCCCAACAAATCGCTCGCTCACCGGCTCCGAAACTCAATGTAAGCAGAGTCTACAGTTTCCCCATCGGATGTCAAGACCATATTGCAAAAAATCGCGAGGAGTATTCCCTCTCTACCTGGAATAGTAAATCGATGCACCCTGCAGCGCAATCCCCTTGGCGCGGTTGCGGGCGGGATGAATCGCGCCCCTACGGAGCCAGAGCGGACTTACGTGCGGGCGCGGGTGCGATGCGTCGCGCCCACCTGTGCACCAACAACACCGAACATGAAACCAACATCCCATGCCAAAACGCGACCGTAGGGGCGCGATTCATCGCGCCCGCCTACCCGGAAAGACCCCGCCGTTGCATCTTCAACGCCAAACCGTTGCGAGAAAGCCCCAACAGGCGCGCCGCCTGGGATTTGTTGCCGTGGCAGCGGCGTAGGGCTTCTCGGATGGCCGCTCTTTCGGTGGCTCCGACCAGGTGGTCTAAGTCGAGATCCGAGGTGGAGTCCACTCTCGCAGCCGCTTGAATTGTGCTCAACCTAACCTTGTCGGGCAGTTGGCTGAGGTCGAGAGGTTGGCCGGGGGGGCAGAGATAGACCAGCTGCCGGGAGATGTTCTCAAGTTCTTCCAGGTTGCCGGGGAAGTCGTAGGCGAGGAGCGCGGACATGGCTTTGACGGTGATTCCGCGCATTCTCTTGCCCGTCTCGTGGCAGAAACGGTTGACGTAGGACTGGATCAGGAGGGGGAGGTCTTCACGCCGCTGGCGCAAGGCGGGTACGTCGATGGTGAACCGGGAGAGCTGGTAGGCGAGGTCGACGCGAAACAGGTCGCGTCCGGCCAGCGGCTCCAGCGGCTCGCGGGCGGTGGCGATGATCCGCACATTGACCCGGATTGCCTCGCTGGTCCCCCCGGGTTCGACCTCGCCGGAACGCAAGAAGCGGTGTACGCGATCCTGAATCCTGTGCGGCAGCTTTTCGATCCCCTGGAGGTAGAGCGTGCCACCGTCGGCGAGCACCAGTTTGCCTTCGCGTCGTACCGGTCCTTCCTTGCCGGCGACTTCGGCGCCGAACAGGTCGGCTTCGATCGCCGCCGGTTGCGCACCGGAACAGCTGGCGGAGACGAAGGGACCATGGCGGCGCGAACTCGACAGATGGAGGGAACGGGCGAGCATCTGAAGACCGCTACCCGGCTCGCCGCGCATCAGGACGTGGATATCCGGGTCGGCGGCAACCCGCAGCTGGTCGAGAACCGCCTTCATCGTCGCCGACTCGCCCACCACCAAGGCCGGATCCAGGGTCAGTTCCTTCTGCGCTTGGCGGCCGGGAAGGATCGGCTCGTACCAGCCAACGTGGTGGACCAATCCCAAGACCAAGAGATGACCCAGAGCCCGTAGCGAGGAGACCGGCGACCAACCGCCCTCCTCGAAGCTGGGCAGCGCCACGATCAGCAGATAATGCCGCTCGACGGCACGAAAGACGTGGAAGCCGACCCAACTCGGTTCACCGCCGAGGGTGCCCGAGAACGCTCCCTCGCGCTCGCCGTCGATTTCCTCACTCTCCGGCGAAACCTCCAGGTCGCCGAGGCGCTCGCGCACTTGGGCCAGCAGTTCTTCACCACTGCCCAGCCAGGCCGCGTTGCTCACCGAAACGAACTTGATGCCCGGCTCTTCCGCCAGCTCCCCGTGGAGCAAGAAGAGTGCGCCGCCGCCAAAATCGTTGAGCAACTTGCCGACCAGCGACTCGAGTGGCGTGCGACTCTCCACATCGGCCAGAACCCAGTCGCTGATCTCCGCCAGGTGATCCAGCATCACTTGGGGTGTGATGCGCGACGCCCGTTCGGCGGCGCTCACCACCTCGGTCTCCGCGGCTCTTACCGGCGGCGGCGCTTCGAGGTCGCGCTCCGCCACCTCTTCGACCAACAGGGTGACGCTGCCGAGGCGAATCTCGTCAAGGATCTCCAGAATGGAATCGCGCACCCTTCGCCCGCCCACCAATACACCCTTGCGACTGCCCAGATCTTCGATGCGCAGTTTCTCGCCGTCATAGCTGAGCTGGGCGTGAGACTGCGCGACACCGGTATAGGGCAGACAGATGTCGTTTTCCTCCCGGCTCCCGATCATCGTGGTGCCACGATCCAACGGAAAACGGCGGACCCCGTCCGGGGCGTAGGCGATGAGGCGAAACACAGAGGGGATTATGCCAGGTAGCTTACTGCAGAAGGGGTGGAGATCCTACGATCTTGCGCTCAAGCCGAATCGGCCTGCGAAGATCTCGCGATGGTATCCTGCCCGCGATGCGCGCCCTCGTCTTAGCGACCGGCAGGAGCGGACCGGAGGCGCGCGCGGCGGGGATGATCGGCCGGCCGGAGAGCAGATGACCCACCATCGTGGCCGTCTCACCCGGCGTCGGCTGGCGGTGTGGGTGCCGCTTGCGGCTCTACTGATGGCACTGTGGGCGCATCAGGACGGCCTGACAAAGCCCTACTCGGTCAACAACGACGCCCACCAGCACACCTTCTGGCTGCAATGGGCGGGCGACGACAGTGCGCTCGACAGCGATCTGATGGCGCTCTACGCCAGCCGCTACGAGCCACCCCTCTGGGTTTGGGGTTACCGTGCTCTGGCGCCGCTGATCGCTCCCATCTGGATCGGCAGGCTGCTGCCGCTGCTGCTCTTTCCACTCTCGGCGTGGCTGTTGTTCTGGGTCACCGACCGGATTGACCGTCGTCCCGAGGAGTTTCCCTGGCCGGCGGTGATCGCGGTAGGGCTCTTCCTGATCTCGCCCCTCTTTCTGCGCAAGATGGCCGGCGGACACCCTCGTGCCTTTGCCACACCCTTCCTCCTGGCGACTCTCTACCTCCTCCAGCGCCGGCGCGTCGCATCCCAGGCGGTGCTGCTGGTTGTGCAGAGCCTCACCTACCCGATCAGCTGGCTGCTTAGCGCCGCCACCGTCGCCAGTCAGTGGTTGCGCTTCGAGAAAAGGCGCCTGCGGCTGCGCCAGCTGAGTCTGATCCTCCCCTTGGCGGCGGCCATCGCCTTGGGTGGTTTGGTGCTGGCCGGCCGCTATCTACGCCCGGCCGACCCCGTTCTCGGATCGGTAGCCACCCGGGCAGAGCTGGGCGACGAGTCGCCGCTGCGGCGCCAGCTACAGCGCGGCGGCCGCACCGCCGACCTGCCGATCCGCAGTCTGGCGGGCGCCTATGAAGAGCTGATTCGTGGAGATCTCTTCCGGCTGCGACCGGTGGGGTCGGCCAGCTGGCCCGACCGATGGCCCCGGCGCCTCGATCGGCGCCTCTTCTTTCTCATCGTCCTGGCCCTCCTCGCCTTCGCCGTCCTGGTGCTGCGACGCCGCATGCCTTTCTCGCCGGAACTTGGCGGACTGATCCTGGCCAGTTGCGCGCTCTACTTCGCCGCCAACGCCCTGCTCTTGCGTCTCCTGCTGCCGCAACGCTACATCATGTACTCGCTGGCCCTGGCTACCGTCATCGCCCTGGCACTGTTGATCGGCCGTGGTCTCGCCGCCTTGCCCAGACTCGGCCGGCGAGCCACCGCCGCCGGCTTGCTGGTCGCTCTGATCATCCTGGCGCCGGGCAATCGCGGCTTCGGGATCGACGACTACTCCCCCTGGACCGAAGCCTTCGAACTGGCCGAGGAGCTGCCCGCGGAGGCGCTGCTCGCCGCCTCGCCGCGCACCGCCGACGGCATCCCGCTCTTCGCAGGGCGCCACGTCCTGATCAATCATCAGATGGCTCTGCCCTACTTTCCGACCTACTGGCACCGCGTCGAACAACGGCTGGACGCTCTCTTCGACGCCTACTACGCCTCCGACCTGGCCCCCCTCGCCTCCCTCCACCAGCGCCACGGGGTGGACTATCTGATCGTCGACCGTGAGGACTTCGACCCAACGAGAGTTCACCGGCAGCCAGCCATCTTCTTTGCGCCCTGGCACAGCCGGCTTCAGCGTCGCGTCACCTCCGGCGCTCAGTTCTTCCTCCAACAGCTGCCCGCGGACCTGCGCATCCAGGAATCACCCAGCGGCCGCTTTTTCACCGTCGATCTACAACAACTACTCGTAGCGCAGCGCGTCGATGGGATCGAGCGCGGCGGCCCGCATCGCCGGATAGATCCCCGACGCCAGACCGACACTGACCGCCACACCGGTCGACAGTAAGACGGCGCCCAGCGTGACCACCGTCGGCCAACCGGCCCAGGCGCCAACCAAGCCGGCGATGGCGACCCCCATCGCCACTCCCATGGCGCCGCCGAGTAGGCTGATAGTGAAGGCCTCGATGACGAACTGGAAACGGATGTCCTGCTGCCGCGCGCCCACCGCACGGCGTACGCCGATCTCCCGGGTACGTTCGAGAACGGTGGCCAGCATGATGTTCATGATCCCGATGCCCCCCACCAAGAGCGAAATCCCGGCGATGCAGCCCATCACCATATTGAACAACCGCTGCGTCCTGCGGCTCTGTTCGAGCAGTGCCTCGGGCACCACCAGTTCATAGTCGCGTTCGCCGGCATGTAGCCGGCTCAGCAGTTCCTCCACCTGCCGCGCCACCCGCCGCGGCGACGTCCCGGGAGCCAGGCGCACCAGAACCTCGTCGAGCGGTGCTGCCAGGACATCGTGGCGAAATTTACGCCGGGCGGTGGTGACCGGAATGTAGATCTCCTCGGCGGGAGTCGCCAAAGCCACCCCCTGGAAGGAGCCTCCCCCGGTTCCCACCCCGGACAAGACACCGATCACCTCCAACCATACGTCGTCAACCTTGACATGCTCGCCCAGCGCCGGGCCGAAACCAAATAGATCCTGGCGGACGCCGTCTCCCAGAACACAGACCTGAGCGTGGCTACGCTCATCCAGCCCATCCAGGAACCGGCCTTCGGAAAGGCGCAAACCGGCCGCCTCGGGATGATCTCGCGACACGCCGTAGACCTTGGCTTCGGCCTTGCCGGAAGCCGAGAGCACCTTGTAGGGATCGATGGCCACTCGCGGCAGCACCGCCTCGACCCCGGGCACCGCCTCGGCGATGGCCGCGGCGTCCCGCTCCGAAACTCCCAGCGACTTGGTGCGAACCTCGCGCAGATCAGCCTCTTTCATTGGACGATCGCGCACCAGAACATTGCGCAAGCCGAGCCGTTCGATCATCCCCAGGGCCTGGCGCTCCGCCCCTTCGCCGATCGACAGCATGGCGATCACCGCCCCGACGCCGAAGATCATGCCGAGCATGGTCAGTCCCGAGCGCAACTTGTGCGAACCGAGATTGCGGATCGAGGAGACGACCGCCTCGCTGGTATTCATCGACTGCCGCCCCCGGGCAAGAGCGCGGCCGGCGACGACTCGTTCTCGTCCGCGATCGCCGCGGCCCCCGGTGTCGGATCGGCCAAGGCCAAGACATCGTTCTCATCGAGGCCGGAAGCCACCGCCACCCGCCCAAGGCCGGAAGCACCGATCTCGACCCGGACCGGCTCGAAAACTCCACCGGAAGCGCGCCTGAAGACCACCGGTTCACCATCGCGCTCGAAAAGTGCCTGGCGAGGGATCACCGGCACCTGGACCAGCTCATCGAGAAACAAGGTGGCCAGCACACGCTGGCCCGGTCGCATGATCTCGCCCACCGTCTCGGCCAGCTTCAAGGTGACGGAAAAATACTGCACCGGCGAGCCGCTCAGACGCGGCTTGGCCAGAGAGGCGACGCGCTGGACCTCGGCGGCGAAAACTCGATCGGGAAAGGCCTCGATCACCACCTGGGCCGCGTCCCCGACCTGCAAACCGCCGGCGTCCGCTTCGAGGACGAAGACCTCCGCCTCCATGGTCGAGAGATCGGGGATCTCCATCAACTTCCGCTGCCCCCAGACCATGTCGCCGACACGGACCGGATTGCCTTGCCAATTGCGCTGGACGACCAGCACGCCGGCGTGGGGGGCCCTCACTTCGATGCCGTCGAGGCCGGCCTGCGCTCGCTGGAACGCGCGCAGCGCCTTGCCCTTCTCCAGTCGGAAAAGATCCGCCTGCACCCGGGAAGTCGCCGCCTCGGCATCGATCGATGAATCGGCATGCTGTTTGCGTTGTTCGGCAAGTTGGCTATCGAGTTCAGACTCGATGATCTCGATCCGGGTGTGGATCAGCTCGTCGCGGCTCTCGAACTTCTTGGCGATCTCCAGCTCAAAACCGGCCGCCTCGGCGTCACGGCCCAGGTTGCGGATTCGAGCTCCGGCCTCCGTCTCGTGTTTTTGCAGCTTCAACTCCGCTCGGCTCACCTCACCCGCGGCGTCGAGTTGCTGCTTCTCCAGCTCGCTCGGATCGAAACGAATCACCACCTCCTGCGCCTCCACACGCGCACCATCTTGGGCCATCCAGGCGATGCGCAGCGCTCCCTGCGCGTCGGGAGGAGGAGTGATGGGAGTGGCTTTGACCGCCTTGAGCACTCCCTCCGCCGGCACACGATGTACAAAGTCACTGAGCTGAACGACGAAGGTCGGGATCTCGTCATCCGTCTGGCGCGACGAGGCGACCCAGAGCAGAGTCGCCAGCAGGACGAGCACCGCCGCTGAAACCACCCACAGCCGGTTTCGATTCACCGTGTCATCCCCACAAGTAGCAACCTCACCTCGTCGCCTTCGTCGAGGCCGGAGAGGACTTCGACACCGCCGCCGCCGCGCAACCCGAGCCGTGGGGAGACGCTCTCCACGCCGAAGCCGGCCCGGCGATAAACGACCGGCCCATGCGCCGTCATCTCAACCGCGCCGGAAGGCAGCAGCAGCACATCGTCACGGCGCTCGATCTCTACACTTCCCTGGAAGCGCATCCCGGGCCGCATCCGCTCCACGTCCGTTTCACTGAGTTCGATCTCGATTCTGACGATCTTGATCCGGCTCTTCGCCGAACGTCGCTGCACCGTACGCCCGATACGCCGGACTTTGCCCTCGTACTCGACCTCCGGATGGGCGTCGAGACGTAGAGTCACCCGTTGGCCGAGTTCTAACTTACCCACGTCGGCTTCGTCGACCTCACCGTCGGCCAACATTCGAGTTAGGTCAGGGATCTCCAGTATTTGACTTCCCCGCCAGGCCGAGTCACCGACCTTCTTCTTGCTACCATCACGACTGCTGACGTAAATCACCGTTCCGGCCCGTGGCGAGACGACCGACAGTTTGGCGATGTCCTGGCGCAGTTCGTGAACGCGGGCTGTGGCTCGGGCGCGCTGTTCCTCCAGAGAAGAGATCTCCTCCTGGCTGGCGCGCTCTTCGAGCGCACGCTTGTCCGCAAGGTAGGCCAGTTCGCGCTCCACCAACTGCAAGTCGATTCGCGCCGCCGCCAGGTCTTTGGCCTTGCTCACCTCCTCAGGGACCGCTACTTGGAGCGCCAACTTGCGCCTCCGCGCTTCGGCTTCCGCCACCCTGAGCCGGTGGTCGGCAGCGCGCTTGGCAACATCGGTGCGTAGCTTCTCAAGCTGCTTGGCCGCCTGCTCACTCTCCGCCGTGAGTTCGAGCAGGCGGCGTTCCAGGTCGGAGGAATCGAAGCGCAGCACCGGCGTACCGGCCGCCACCTCAATGCCTTCCGGGGCGATGAAAGTGAGCTTGAAATTCCACATCCGCGAAACCTGCGGCGGGGTCAAGAAAACCGACTCGGCAGCTTTCAGGGTCCCGGACGTTTCGATGCCAACGACCAGAGCCCCCCGTTCAACCCGCCCCCAACTTCCATCGTCGGCATCGACCCTGCCGCGCAGCGCCCACCAACCGCCGAGAAAGAAGAGAACGATCACCGCTACCCAACCGGCGAACGACCGTACCCCGCGCTTCGTCGCGGCACTCATCCACCACCTCTGGTCTTCGCCGTGGAGGCCGCGGCGAGAGCGGTTCCGGCTTCGAGCCCACTTTCGACGACACACTCGCGACGGTCGCAGGCTCCCAGCTCGACGGTTCGCCGCTCACCGTTGGCCAGAAAGAGTTCCGGCTTGCCGTCACCGTCGATCCCCACTGCCGCTCGCGGCACCAGCAAGGTATTGCGATAGCGTCGCCCGTCGGCCTCGACCTTGACCGACATCCCCGGTCGCATGCGGTCGAGATCCACCTGCTCGGGCTCGATCACCAGGCGGAAGAAATGGCGAAGAGAGTCGCCGGGCTCCTGGCGAGCGATCTGTGCCATCTCGCGCACATGGCCCGGAAAGCTCTCCTCGGGATAGGCGTCGAGCGTCAAACGCACTGCCGCTCCAACCACCAGCCGTCCATCGTCAACATCCGGCAGATAGGCCTCGACGACCATCGACTCGAGTTCGGGTAGCCGCACCAAAGGCGTCCCCACGAAGACCGTGTCGCCATCCTGCAACTTGCGTCCCTCCCACGGATGGTCGGCGATCAAGGCGATTCCCCGGAGAGGAGAGATCGCCGTCAGTTGGGTGATCGCCTTCTCCGCCTCCTCGATGTTGCGCCGGGAGGTCTCGACCTCGACCCGTTTCTCGGCCAGTTCGGCTTTCGCCGCCCGTTGCTGTGCGGCGAGATCGTCCAGCGCCTTCTCAACCTCCAGCTCCGCCCGACGCAGGGCCAGCCGATTTTCTTCCAACTCGCGCCGCGGCAACAGTTCGGCCGGAACTTCGGCCTTGTCCCGTGCCTTGGCCAGATCCGCCCGCTTGCTGGCCAGCGCCTGCCGGCGGTCCGCCTCCTCGACTTCCAGCTGCGCCTTCCGCTGCTCCATCTGGCTGACCAGCTGTGCCAAGGTCAGTCTGCGCTCTTCGAGATCGCTGGCGAAGGTCGAGTTGTCCAACTCGACCAGCCGATCTCCCGCCTCGACTTCGCTACCGTCTTCGACCAGCCAGCGCACCTGTACCTGAAAACTCGACGTCCTGGGCACCGCAACTTCGAATCCCTGATCCGCCAGCAGTTCCCCGGTCAACAACAGTCTCTCGGTAAAATCCCCCCGCCTCGGCGCCAGAGGACCGTCAGCGCGGATGCCCGTGGACTGAGCTTGCGCCGCCGGCACCATCTCCGCCTTTCCGCAGCCGTAACAAGCCAGCGCCACGGTGAGCCAGCAAGCTAGGGAGACTGATGTGGAGACTTGCATCCTTGGTTTGTCTACGAGCTGGAACCGCTTCGTGTCACGGCGATCTTAGCCTATGCTGGAATGCCTCTCCACAGGGGTAGACTCCCGGCCCTCCAGACCCCGGCGACCCGGCCGGCGGCGGGCCGGTCAGCGAAGAGGGCAAGAAGGCTGAAAGCCACTCTCACCCCGTGGCATAATGGCCCCCGCGCCAGACGCACCGGGCGCACATTCCCCTGAACAGACGAATTGAAAGAGGACTCCGCGACCATGCCCGAGCGAGTTACGCAAACGGATATCGATAAGCTCGAAACCCGAGAGTGGGTGGATGCACTGGCGGCGGTTGTGGAGCGCGACGGCCCCGAGCGAGCCCACTTCTTGATCGAGGCGCTGATCGAGAAGGCGCGGCGATCCGGCGCCTACCTGCCCTATTCCGCCAATACTGCCTACGTCAATACCATCAGCCCGGCGCAGGAAGAGCCCCGTGCCGGCGATCCGACCCTCGAACGGCGGATCAAGAGCATCGTGCGCTGGAACGCGATGGCGATGGTGGTCCAGGCCAACCGCAGAAATCCCGGTCTCGGCGGCCATCTGGCGACCTACCAGTCGGCGGCCAACCTCTACGAGGTCGGCTTCAACCATTTCTTCCGAGCACCGAAGGACGGCTTTGGTGGGGACCTCATCTACGCCCAGGGCCACTCGGCTCCCGGCATCTACGCCCGCGCCTTCCTCGAAGGACGCCTCTCCGAGAAGGAGCTCAAACTCTTCCGGCAAGAGGTCGGCGGCGGCGGTCTCTCCTCCTACCCACACCCCTGGTTGATGAAGGACTTCTGGCAGTTCGCCACCGTTTCGATGGGCTTGGGTCCGCTGATGGCGATCTACCACGCCCGCTTCATGAAGTACCTCCACCTGCGCGGCATGGCCAAGACGGAAGGCCGCAAGGTTTGGGCCTTTCTCGGCGATGGCGAGATGGACGAGCCGGAGGCGCTCGGCGCCATCTCGCTGGCCGTTCGCGAACGGCTCGACAACCTGATTTTCGTCGTCAACTGCAATCTGCAACGCCTCGACGGCCCGGTGCGCGGCAACGGCAAGATCGTTCAAGAGCTGGAGCGGGTTTTCCGTGGCGCCGGCTGGAACGTGATCAAGGTGCTGTGGGGAGCCAACTGGGATCGACTCCTGGCGAGCGATCACAAGGGGCTGCTACGCCAGGCTATGGAAGACGCGGTCGACGGTGACTACCAAGCCTACAAGGCCCACGATGGTGCCTTCGTGCGCAAGCACTTCTTCGGCCAGACCCCGGAGCTGGCGGAGATGGTGGCCGACATGAGCGACGCCGACATCTGGCGACTGAAGCGCGGCGGCCACGACCCGGACAAGGTCTATGCCGCCTATCACGCGGCGGTGAACCACAGCGGCCAGCCGACGGTGATCCTGGCCAAGACGGTCAAGGGCTACGGGCTGGGGCCGGTGGCCGAGGGCCAAAACCCCACGCATCAGCTGAAGAGCCTGGGCGAAGAAGATCTACTGGCCTTCCGCGATCGGTTCAACATCCCGATCTCCGACGACCAAATCGAGAAAGCTCCGTTCTACAAGCCACCGCCGAATTCGCCGGAGATGAAGTACCTGCGCGACCGGCGGCAAGCTCTCGGCGGCCCGCTGCCGGCGCGCTACCCGGTGGCCGACCCGCTGGCCATCCCGCCGCTGAGCGAGTTCAAACCGCTGCTCAAGGGCAGCGGCGAGCGTGAGATGTCGACCACCATGGCTTTCGTGCGCGCCCTCACCAGCCTGCTGCGAGACAAGAAGATCGGTCCGCATCTGGTGCCCATCGTCGCCGATGAGGCGCGCACTTTCGGCATGGAGGGGTTGTTCCGCCAGGTCGGCATCTACGCTCCGTTCGGCCAGCTCTACCAGCCCGTCGACGCCGAGCAGCTTATGTACTACCGGGAAGACAAGGCCGGCCAGATCCTGCAAGAGGGGATCACCGAAGCCGGCTCGCTCTCTTCTTGGATCGCCGCCGGCACTGCCTACGCCAACCACGGCGTCAACATGGTGCCGTTCTTCATCTTCTACTCGATGTTCGGCTTCCAGCGCGTCGCCGACCTGATCTGGGCGGCGGCCGACATGCAGACGCGCGGCTTTTTGATCGGCGCCACCTCGGGGCGCACGACACTCAACGGCGAGGGGCTCCAGCACCAGGACGGCAGCAGCCATCTGACCGCCTCGACGGTACCCAACTGCATCGCCTACGACCCGACCTACGCCTACGAGTTCGCGGTGATCCTGCACGAGGGCATGCGCCGGATGTACCAGGAGCAGGAGTCGGTCTTCTACTACATCACCACCCTCAATGAGAACTACCGCCACCCACCGATGGCCGAGGGGGTTGAGGAGGGGATCCTCAAGGGGCTCTACCTGCTCCACAAGTCGCCCAAGCGCGGCAAGGCCAAGCGGGTGCAACTGTTCGGCTCGGGCTCGATCTTGCGCGAGGTCGAGGCGGCGGCGGAGTTGCTGGAGACGGGGTACGGCGTGGTGGCCGACGTCTGGTCGGCGACCAGCTTCACCGAGCTGGCCCGCGACGGCGCCTCGGTGGAACGGTGGAACCGCTTGCACCCAGAAGCCAAGCAGCGCACCCCCTACGTCACCCGCTGTCTCAAGGACCATCCCGGTCCGGTAGTGGCCGCCACCGACTACGTGCGCGCCTTCCCAGACCAGATCCGCGCTTTCGTGCCGCGCCGCTTCACGGTGCTGGGTACCGACGGTTTCGGCCGTTCGGACACCCGTGCCCAACTGCGCAGCTTCTTCGAGGTCGACCGGCGCCACGTGGTGGTCGCCGCCTTGAAGGCGCTGGCGGATGACCAAGTGATCGACAAAACGGTCGTCAACGAGGCTCTCGAAGCGCTCTCCATCGACCCCAACAGGCCGGACCCCTGCACCCTCTAGGGCACAGCGAGGCAACAACGATATGGCGCAACTGAACCAAGTCACGGTCCCCGATATGGGCGATACCGAGGCGGTCGAAGTGATCGAGGTCCTGGTCTCCCCCGGCGACACCGTGGCGGTCGATGACTCGTTGATCACCTTGGAGAGCGACAAAGCGTCGATGGACATCCCCTCTCCAGCCGCCGGCACGGTCCAGGAGATCAAGGTCAAGACGGGCGATAGCGTCAGCCAGGGCTCGCTGATCCTGGTCTTGGAAGTGACGGATCAGGCCGAAGAGGGCTCGCAACAGGCTACTCCAGCAGAGCCGGAGCCAAAGAGGGCGCCGAAGAAAGAGCCGGAGAAGGTAGAGCCTCCACCCACCGCCGCCGAGGCAACGCCGCCCACTCCCCCGGCAACCTCACCTGCGGGCGCCGCCAGCTCAGGGCAGTTCGCCAAAGCCTACGCTAGCCCTGCGGTACGCCGCTTCGCCCGCCAACTCGGCGCCGACCTCACCGCCATTGAGGGCAGCGGTCGCAAGGGACGCATCGTGCGCGAAGATGTGCAGGGGTTCGTCAAACGGGCCTTGGCCGGCGGCGCCTCGGGATCCCCCGGAACCAGTCCGCTGCCCCCCATGCCGGTGATCGACTTCGCCCAATTCGGCGAGGTCGAGACCCTGCCCATGACCCGCATTCAGCGCGTCGCCTCCACCAGCCTGCACCGTAGCTGGCTGCACGTCCCGCACGTCACCCAGCACGACGAGGCGGACATCACGGACCTGGACTCCTTCCGCCGCTCTCACGGCGAGCAAGCCAAGGGCCAAGGGTTCAAGCTCACGCCGGTGGCCTTCATCGTCCAAGCGGTCGTCGCGGCCCTGCGCCAACACCCGCGGCTCAATGCTTCACTGGCCCCAGACGGCGAAGCGGTGATCCTCAAGAAGTACTTCCACATCGGCATCGCGGTGGCCACCGAAGAAGGGCTAGTCGTCCCGGTAATTCGCGACGCCGACCGCAAGAGCCTCTTCGAACTGGCCGAGGAGCTGGGCGACCTGAGCCAGCGGGCTCGCCAGCGCAAGCTCAAGCTCGACGATCTGCGTGGCGCCAGCTTCTCGATCACCAGCCTGGGCGGCATCGGCGGCACCGCCTTCACACCGATCGTCAACGCTCCCGAGGTGGCCATCCTCGGCCTCTCGCGGGCCACCCTCAAGCCGCGTTGGCAGGGCGAGGCGTTCGAGCCTCGGTTGATCCTGCCGCTGTCGCTGTCGTACGACCACCGAGTGGTCGACGGCGCCCTCGCGGCTCGCTTTACGACCACCCTGAGCTACCTCCTCGGCGATCTTCGGCGGCTCCTGCTTTGAGCCACCCTGGAGTAGGAACGACCGCATGAGCACCACCACCCAGAATCCACCGGCGGGCTCGAAGCTGGTCGTCATCGGCTCTGGCCCCGGCGGCTACACCGCCGCCTTCCGCGCCGCCGATCTCGGTCTCGATGTGACCCTGGTGGAGCGCGACCCGGTCCTCGGCGGCGTCTGCCTCAACGTCGGCTGCATCCCGTCCAAGGCTCTGCTCCACGCCGCCAAGGTGATCGACGAAGCGGCGGCGTTCGCCGAACACGGCATCGCCTTCGGCAAGCCGAAGATCGATCTCGACAAGCTACGCGGGTGGAAGAACGAGGTCGTCGGCAAGCTGGTGGGCGGAATCAGCGCCTTAGCCAAGCGGCGCAAGGTGAAGGTCGTCCACGGCACTGCCCGCTTCAGCGGTGGCCACCAGCTCACCATCGACGGCCCCGACGGCGAAAGCAGTCTCAGCTTCGATCAAGCGATCATCGCCGTCGGCTCGCGCCCCACCCGACTGCCCTTCCTGCCAGAGGATCCGCGCATTCTCGACTCGACTGGGGCGCTAGAGCTGAGCGAAGTTCCGCGCCGCTTGCTGGTCATTGGCGGCGGCATCATCGGCTTGGAGATGGCGACGGTCTACGAGGCTCTGGGCGCCAAAGTGACCGTCGTTGAACTGCTCGACCGCCTCATCCCCGAAGCCGACCGCGACCTGGTGCGCCCGCTGCGCCGCCGGCTGGAGAAGCGCTACGAGGCAATCTACTTGGGCGCCAAGGTGACCGGCGTCAAGGCGCAGAAGAATCAGCTCGTCGCCAGCCTCGAAGGGCCGGATGTCCCGGACTCCGCCCCCTTCGATCGAGTCCTGGTGGCGGTCGGCCGCCAGCCCAACGGCCACTCGATCGCCGCCGAAGCGGCCGGAGTCAAGGTCGACGAGCGCGGCTTCATCGCAGCCGACCGCCAAGGACGCACCAACGTAGACCATATCTATTCAATTGGCGACGTCGCCGGCGGCCCGATGCTGGCGCACAAGGCCAGCCACGAGGCCAAAGTCGCGGCCGAGGTGGCCGCGGGACTGCCCAGCTCCTTCGACGCTCGCGTGATCCCGGCCGTCGCCTACACCGACCCGGAGATCGCCTGGGTCGGCCTGACTGAGACACAAGCCAAGGCACAAGGAATTGCCTACAAGAAAGGCAATTTCCCTTGGTCAGCTAGCGGTCGGGCTCTCGCCTTGGGCCGTGGCGAAGGGATGACCAAGTTGCTCTTCGACCCTGAGACCCATCGCCTCCTGGGCGCCGGCGCCGTCGGCCCCGCAGCCGGAGACCTGATCTCCGAGACCGCCCTGGCCATCGAGATGGACTGTGAAGCGGCCGACATCGGGCTGACCATCCATCCCCACCCCACCCTCTCCGAGACCATCGCCTTCGCCGCCGAGGCCTTCGAGGGCACCTTGACCGACCTCTACATCCCCAAGCGACGTAGCTAGGTCCGCCCCGAAACTCTCCTAGAGGGTCAGCACCCACTGAGCAACCGGCTGCTATGTTCTACGGAGCCGTTCGCGTTGGGCCGCATCCCTCTTACTCCTGCCTGCCAGAGCTGCCTAGACGGCCTCCAGAAGAGCCCAGAGAATCTCGCCCGCATCAATGGTCGCAGGATTACTACCAACCCGTCGCAGCTTTCTGTCACGTTTTTCGCCATGTTCTGCACCTATACAACGTAACCGATGTACTGCTCATCGGCATACGCTCACTTACTCTAGGAGTTCTCCATGGTTCCCGTTTTTCTACACAGGTCTGTGCTTCGAATCCCTCTCCTCAGCCTTCTTGTTATTTCTTTGGTGATTCTTGCTCCAACAAGCGCCAGTGCCTACACAGGAGCCTTGCAAACGATCCTGATCCCAGCGACCAGCAGCTCCACAGCCAACGGAACTGCTCTGCTCAATGCTCTAGCAGGGATTACCAATGCAACCAACAGCAGGCGCTACTTACTCAAGCTTGAACCGGGAAAGTATGACCTTCAGCAGACACCGCTAGTCATGAAGGACTACGTAGATATCGAAGGATCTGGGCGTGACGCCACTCGGATTCTCGGGACCCCTCTCGGGAACGTCACATACCCAGCTGTCGTCCTAGGCGCATCTAATTCTGAACTGCGCGATCTACAGGTACTCAGCTTCGGTGAGTCAGCGCTCGTAGGTTCCGTCGGTATTCTCCTAGGGCAAGTGAACACTCGTGTCCTCAATGTCAAGAGCAAAGCCTCAGGCGGGAATTTTAACGAAGGAATCGTGATCGCTGCAGGAACGCCAAAGCTGGAGCAAGTAATAGCTGTAGGAGTCGGGGGGACGTTCACCTCTGGTGTAGTAATCGAGGAAACCTCTAAGCCAACTCTATTGCGTTGCGACTTCCAAGGCTCGGGAGCCACGGACACCAATCGCGGAGTCTGGGTGCGCGACCAGCAAGGCAATGCAACCGTAACGATCAAAGAAAGCACTGCTCAGGCCGACGGGGGCCTGAATACGTACGGAATCCTTGCCTCGTCTGGCCTTTCGACGGTAACGCAAATCTCGATCAGTGGCACCAACGTTGCGGCATTCGGGGCGAGCGTCGAGAATCACGCGATCCACCTTGACCCACCTTACACCTTCGATATGCTGGCTAGCCGTGCTAATGCCACCGGAACTTCTAGTTACGGATTGTATTCCGTCAATCCCTACGCCGCCAGAATTCACGGATCAACTCTTGCGGGCGATACAAGCCCAGCATTCGGCCCCTCCACGCTGACCATCGCTTCCTCGGGGCTTTACGGTGGTGCAGTCACTGGAAGCGGTGCGGTCTGCGCTGGCGTCCACGACGACACCTTCAGCTTCTACCCTTCCACCTGCCCGTAGCCACATCACTAGAACACCTAGTGGCGGCTTTCGGCTTCAGCTGGAGGCCGCCACGATAGTTCACCACTTGCAAACCCAACATCTCTGAACGGCGGAATCATATGCGAATAATCGAATTCATCCTGGACCGCTTCATTGGCACCCAAATATTTCTCGTTCTAGTTGCCGCCATAGTCCTTCTCCCGCAGGCAAGCTTCGCAAGCTACTCGGGAGCCCTACAGACGATTCTGGTCCCGGCAACATCAAGCGCCGCAAACAACGGAACGGCTTTACTTAGCAGCCTGGCATCGATCACCGACGCCAATGCCAGCAAACCCTATTTGATCAAACTAGAGCCAGGAAAGTACGATGTCCAACAAACACAACTGGTGATGAAGCCTTTTGTGGATATTGTTGGTTCGGGACGTGAGTCCACGAGGCTCCTTGGAGCTCCCATAACCGCTCCGTTCCCTTACCCCGCGGTAGTCAGTGGAGCCTCTAACTCCGAACTGCGCGATCTCTCGGTCATCAACGTTGGTCGAGGGCCAGGCACATTTGCTGTCGGAATCTTCCTTGGAGGAGTTGACACACGCCTAACGAACGTGAAGTCCAAGGCATCCGGTGGAGATGTCAACGAAGGCATCATCATCCGCGGTGCGAACTCTACAGTCGACAAAGTGATCGGTGTGGGCGTAGGCGGCTTGATTGCTTCCGGCATTGTGGTGGAGGAGGCCTCGAGCGCTACCCTACTACGGTCCGATTTCAGGGCTTCCGGCGCCACTGACATCAACCGCGCCATCTGGGTGCGAGGTCAGTACGCAGGAGTAACTACTAGGATCACTACCTGTACGGCCCAAGCCATCGGAGGAGAGCGCGCCTATGGCCTTCTTGAGTCCGACGGTAATTCTCCTGGTACGCGAATATCAGTCCTGCACAGCACTATTGCAGCGATGGGTGCAAGTGTCGAGAACCACGGCATTTACCTCGATCCGGGCCCCGCGTTCAGCATGCTGGCAAGCCGAGCTAGCGCCACTGGAACATCCAGCTACGGTCTCCGCGTGCTCAACCTCTACGAAACGAGAGTCCATGGTTCAACCATCGCCGGCGATACTGGGCCCGTTCTCGTATTGGTGGGGCTTGGGTCTACCAAGATAGCCTCGTCCGGGCTCTACGGCGGTTCGGTGGTTGGTAATGCCATCTGTGCCGGCGTTCACGATGACGCCTTCACATTCTATTCTTCAACCTGTCCATAGAGAGAATTGCGCAGTTTTCGGTTCGGCTTCCCACTATCACAGGTAGCCGAACCGCATGTGCATCAGTCCCACTTGCGTTCCCGGAACCACGTCGTGGTTCGATCCAGCCCTTCTGTCAACAGCACCGGTGCGGCCAGCCCCAACTCCCGCCGTGCCAGCCCCGGATCGATCACCGACCGCCGCTGCTCGCCCGGCTTGGCCTCGCCGTGGCGCGCTTCGAGATCGCTGCCCACGCAGCCTCGTAGCGTTTCGTAGACCTCCACCACCGAACTCTCGACTCCCGTCCCAACGTTGTAGGTGTGGAAGCCGCTACGCCCTAGGGCGGCCAGGTTGGCGGCGACCACGTCTTTCACATGAACGTAGTCTCGGGTTTGTAGACCATCGCCATTGATCGTGGGTCTCTCGCCGGCCAACAGCCGCTGCAAGAAGATCGCCACCACTCCCGCCTCGCCGTGCGGACTCTGCCGCTCGCCGTAGACATTGGCATAGCGCAAACAGGTCACGTCCAGGCCATAGGTGCGATGGTAGGCGAACAAATACCGCTCCACCGCCAACTTGGCCACGCCGTAAGGCGAGAGCGGTCGCAAGGGGTGGTCTTCGGTGGCCGGGAAGTGCTCTTGATCGCCGTATATGGCGCCGCCCGTCGAGGCGAACAGGACCTGGCGCAGGCCGCCACGGCGCGCCGCCTCCAGCAGATTGAGCGTTCCCAGGATGTTGACCTCGGCGTCAAAGAGGGGCTCCTCAACCGAGCGTCGCAGGTTCATCTGCGCCGCGTGGTGGATCAACACCGCCGGGCCAAGGCCGCGCACCAGCTCGGCGGCCTGGCTGCTGCGAATATCCAGCACATGGAGTTCGGCCTCGCCCGGGAGGTTCTCCTTCTTTCCCGAAGAGAGATCGTCGATCACCACCACCCTGCGCCCCGTGGCGACGAGTGCATCGGCGAGATGGGAACCGATGAAACCCGCACCACCGGTGATACAGACCGTCGGCTCGGTGCCTCCGGCCCTCTCTTCCAGCGTGTGATCCGGCGCGGACATGCAGCGAGTATAGTTCAGGCCGATGCACTCCACAGGACCTTTTCGCCACGCCAAAGAGGCTACCTTCGCCCTCTTGGTGGGGACTCTATTGCTCGTACCGTACGCCACGATTCACCTCGAGTACAGGCTGGCTTTGCGCCTGCAAGCGATCGGCCTCCTCGCCACCCTTCTGCTCGCCGGTGCGCTGACTTTGACCGGCCGACAACCGGCGGCCGGCAAGGTTCGTCCCGGCAACCCCCTGCGGCTCGCCCTGCTCGTCTACCTGGCGGCGATGGCCCTTGGGACAGTGGTGGCGCTGGTGCTCGGCAACTCCTCCACCGCCCTCGCCGGGCAGCTTCTCTCTCTGGCCTTCCTGCCCCTGGCGGCAATCGTCGGCTGGCGACTGGGGAAAGGGCGATGGTCACTGCTCGTCCTCACTCTGCCGCTGGCCACGGTAGTGGCGGTGCTTTTCCATCTCGTCCGCTGGCTGATCGATGTTGTCCAGGGCAAGACGGTGCTACGCCTCTTCTTTGACAATACGGTCTCGGTCAGCGAGATCGCGCCGATGGCGCTGCTCCTGGCCCTCGCCGGGGCAGCAAGCCCGCAGCGCTGGCAACGCGCGGTCGCGCTCGCGTCGGTCCCGCTGCTCTGCCTCTATATCGTCGGCGCGGCAACGCGGGGAGTATGGTTGATCACCATACCCGCCGTGCTGATCTACTGGTTTCTCGCCGGATTGCGTCACCCGCGCAGCCGGCGGGCACTCTGGGTTCTGGTCGGTTTGACCGCGTTCGCCGGCGCTGTTGTCGGTGCCATACACCACAAACTGTCACGCCCTACCCACCGGCTGATGAGCCCACGCTATCTGGACAACCAACAGCCGGAATGGAGCAAGACAGCAGGCAAGACCCTGGTGCGAGCCGGACATCCGCCTCGGCCGATAACCAGCCGGGTGCCACTGGCCGGCCCAGGCGCTTACCGTCTGAGTGCGCAGTTTCGCGGCGGCAGAAGCGGCATCGCGATCATCGCCATGCGTTTGCTCAACGACGACGGAAAACGCATCGGTTCGATGAGACTTCTCGCCGATCCGAGCACACGTTGGAAACGGGTGGAGTCCATCGCCTCGATCCCTCCGGCCACCGAGAGCGCGCAAGTCTGGCTGTTCACCGGGGAAGGCGCCGAAGGGGGCTGGAAGATCGACGATCTGCATATCGACAGACTCAGCGGTAGCTGGGCCACTCCACTGCTAGCGCAAGGGGCACATCTCGGTCGCAGGCTGCGCTCCATCGCGGAACTACTCTCCGGGAGCGGAGACAGCGCCGACCATGCACTCCATTTCCGTTTCGAAGAGAGCCGAGAACTGCTCCGACGAGTGCGTGACGCCACGCCTACCCGCAAGCTGCTGGGCCATGGTCTGGGGGCCAGATTCTCGCTCCCGAAAGTCGCCCCGGCCGCCAAGAGGACGGGGCCTAGAGGCGCGCCGCAGAACTACATCCACAACTACTACCTCTTCCTGCTCTACAAGCTGGGCTTCCTGGGTACGGCGCTGATCCTCCTCTCCTTCATCCTCGTCGTGGCTTGCGCGCTGCGCGCCACCGTCAGCTCCTCTCCCGGACCTCGGCGTGCCTTTCTCGCCGCCGCCACAGCCGCCCTGGTTGCTTACTCGGTGCTGGCTCTGGCATCGCCCGTCTTCCTCGACTTTCGCCTCACTCCCTTTTGGGGCCTACTGAGCGCGGCGATCGCCGGTGCCATGCTGGAGACGGCCGAGAACGGAGACGAAACTAGCTAACCGTCGCGGGTCGCAGTGCCGGAGCAGCGGAAGCGGCGGCGGCCATCGGCTCAGCCGCTACCGCATCGCTGTGCCGGAAACTCGGTACGAGCGTGCGGATCTGTGCTAGAACGCCGGCGACATCTTCCTGCTGAGCGCGCTGGATCAACTCGTCGATCCCGCGCAGCAGATTCGCCGCGGGCGGCGGTCCCTCGGCAACCAGGATCTTCTCGGCACTCCGGAAGGTCCGTTCCTCTTCCTCGGTCAGCAACTCCTCGGCCAGTTTCTCCCCGGGCCGCAGACCGCTGAAGACGATCGGAATATCGACATCCGGTGTCAGCCCCGACATGGTGATCATGTGGCGGGCGAGGTCGAGAATGCGGATCTGCTCCCCCATCTCCAGCACGCAAAGATGGCCGTGCTCTTCATAGGCTGCCTTGAGCACCAAAGCCACCGCCTCCGGCACCGTCATGAAATATCGGCGCACTTCGGGATCGGTCACCGTCACCGGTCCTCCAGCGGCGATCTGCTCACGGAAGAGGGGTACCACCGAGCCGGCCGAATCCAGGACATTGCCGAAACGAACGGCGCAGAAGTAGGTTGAACTGTCGCGCGCCAGCAGCCGGATCAGCATCTCCCCGATCCGCTTGCTCGCACCCATCACACTCGACGGGCGCACCGCCTTGTCCGTCGAGATGAAGACGAACCGCTCGGTGCCCGCGGCGCGGGCCGCCCGGGCGACGTTCAAGGTGCCCAGCACGTTGTTCTTGACCGCCTCGCACGGCGCCTCCTCCATCAGCGGTACGTGCTTGTGGGCGGCGGCGTGGAAGATGTCTTGTGGGCGACGGCATTCGAAAAGTGAGGTCAGGCGAGCGAAATCTCTCACGTTGGCGACATGACTCTCGATCCGCGCCTGTGGAAACTCATGCTGGAGGCGGCGCTGATTCAGATACAGGCCATTTTCGTTGAGATCCACCATCACCAGCTGCGCCGCACCACCGAGCAGCAATTGGCGACAAATCTCACTGCCGATCGAGCCCGCGCCGCCAGTGACCAGAGTCACTCGATTGGCGATCGGACTCTCGCCGACCCGCTCAGCGAAGACCACCGGATCGCGACTCAGCAGATCTTCCGGCGAGAGATCCTGCAGCATCGAAGAGGATATCTTCTCGTGCAGTTCGAGATGGGAGAAGGGCAAGATCTTGATCCTGACCTGCAAATCACTGCACGAGGTCAGCAACTCGCGGATGCGCTGCGCGGAGAGGCGTGGGATGGCGATCAACACTCTGGTGATCTGATGGCGACGGACCAGCTCCGGTAGGTTCTGTGTTCCCCCCAGGATCGGTCGACCGCTGACGATCGTGCCCCACTTGCTGGCGTCGTCGTCGAGGAAGCCCAGCACTCGATAGCCGTGGTCGCGGGACCTTTGCAGGTCGCGCAACAGCATCTCGCCGGCCGCACCGGCACCGACGATCAAAGTGCGCAACGGCTCGTGACGTCGCGAGCGCTCCCGGTCCGCCTGGTAGATCCAGTGAATTCGCGGCGAAAAGCGCATCAAGGCCATCAAGGTGATCGACAGCAGCAGTTCCATCAGCACGACCGAACGAGGCGGCCCCTTTTCCAGCTCCACCAGGTAGATCTCGACCATGAACAGGCCGGTGCCCAGTAGACCCACCATTCCCAGCCGGGCGCCGTCGGTCAAACCGGAGAATCGAAACGACCAACGGTGAAGACGAAAGAGCAGAGTCGAGACGAGGCGGGCCACGACGAGAAGAACGAGGAAGGCCGGCATGAGTTCGCGATAGGGCGCGGGGATCTCCTTGCCCTCGAAACGAAGGAACATCGACAGCCAAAGGCTGATGACCGCAATCCCCCCATCGAGCAGCAGAACGACAAATCGCCGCAGCCGGATGTTGCGCAGAGCTGGCAAGAAACCAGCGGGTCGTCGCGAATGGGTCATCTATTAGGTTCCCAAGGTATAGCGCCTGCGCCCCAGTTTCTCGCCGCCCACCTCACCACCGGCCTGCTGACCAGAAGCCATGGAGATGCCGGTCAAGAAAACGAGATTTAGAGTCTTTTGACGATACCACGAAGGGTTTTGTCGCCAGCTATCTAACAGCTCGAAAGGCCCACCAAGCTTCCGTTGTCAGGAGCGTCAGACCCAAAGCGAATCCGCACCACCAGAGCCAGGGCTGATCGGCCCGATAGGCCACCGCGGCCAGAATCGAAAGTGCCAAGGCACCGCCGCCCACCGCCGCCGAGACCTGAGCGTGGGAGCAGCCCGCGATGACCAGCCGCTGGTACATGTGGCTGCGATGCGGCTTCCAGGGGCGCTCGCCTCGAGAGACTCGCCATATCAAGGTCACGGTCGCGTCACCGAGGAAGAGGAAGAGCGCGATACCCACCAGCATCACTCCGCGGCGCGGCTCCAACTCGCCGACAAAGGGAAGCGCGGCAGCGAAGAAACCCAGAGCACCGCTGCCGACATCGCCCAGGAAAAGCTTCGCCGGATGCCAGTTGAGGAAGAGAAAGCCGAGCGCCGCCGCCGCCAGAGCCAACCCCAACCAACCGCCGGCCCGAGCAACACCACCCGCCACCGCCAGGGCGAGCCCCAGAGCGACGATCTGAACCCCCGCAATGCCATCGATTCCGTCCATGAAGTTGACGAAGTTGACCACGGCAGCCACCCACAGGACCCCCAAGGGCACCGCCAAAGCTCCCAAGGGCAGGTCCAGAGGACCGGGTAGCGGCAGGTTCGCAATCCCGCCGACCGGTCCCACCACCCACAGGGCCGCCGCCAGGTGAACTGCCAGCCGCAGCCAGGGGGGTGCTCCTTGTTGGGAGAGGTCATCCCACAAACCAACCCCAGCTACCAACGCGGTGGCCGCCATCAGCGGAAGCCATCGTGGCGGCAAGGGCAAGTGCGCCGCCCAGGCCGCGGCGAAGGCGACTCCAAGGCCGAGAAGCACTGCGATACCGCCACCGCGCGCTACCGGTACGGTGTGAGACGAGCGCTCGTTGGGCTGATCGAGCATGCGCCAGCGCGGCAATAGGCGAACCAGCCAACGCGCCGACAAAGCGGCGACAGCCAAGGCGATGAGAGCTGGGATGAACGGAGTCAGCGCAATCCTCACGGACGTGAAAAGGGCGGCCTCCAAAGAAGCCGCCCTGACCGAAACTATCTAGCCTGAGCAGTTACCGGAAGGACTCGAACTCGTCCAGAAAGTATCTTCCCGTGCTCACGCTGTCGACGCTGACGATGGCTCCAAGGCGAGCGCTACGAATATCCCAATTGTCGTTGGTGAGGTTCGTCAAGTTGACCGACGGGTTAGCACCGCCACTACGGGTCAAACTGCAGGAGCCGGTGCCGGCACCGGTGATCATCTCGAAGTCGATCTTGCGAGGCGGCTCGGCGCCGATCGCGCCCAGAGTGATATTGCTACTCTTGGCGAAGACACCGCTGTTCTCTTTGCAGTAGATCCGCACGCGGCGCTTACCGTTGGGCTGCTGGAGCAGATAGACGCGCAGTACAGCCACGCCACCCTGTCCGTTGCCAGAGAAGATCACATGACTCGCACGTACGCCACCGGTGCTCCATGAGTCCGGATCCAGCCAGAAAGAGCCCCGGTAGGTAGTCTCTGCATTTGGGGTGTTGTCTCGAACATAAGCCGGAGCGGTGGCATCCACGTTGACTTCAAGGCCAAAGTTGGTGCCGTTCATCGCCGCGGCAGCGTTCACCGCAATCGTAGCAGCGCTCGCCGCCGATGCGCCGAGCGCGAATGCCGCCGCCACGACGAGAGCGAGTTGAATCGACCGTTTCATTCTCTACCTCCACATTTTGCTGGGACCCGCCCAAGAGTGCGGGCGTCGGTTTTTTTGCGCTTCAAGGGGATTATACCCTCTCAGAGCCTCCAAGGAAAGAGTCGACAACGTCGCAGCAGAAGTCACTCGGCTTCCTGTACCAGAACTCTCGGCAGCGATGAAGATAAGTGGGGCACTCGGCCACGCGTGTTGAACGTATGCGTGAACTTACAACAAAGAGCTTGTGCGGTCAACCGGGACTATTCGTCTTCGCCGACGTCCAACAAAACCGTCGATGGCTTCCCCATAGCGAGTCTACTATAGATTTCTACCCACCGATCGACCGTCCCCCGCAGTGAGTAATGCTCGACGGTACGTCGCCGGGCTCGCTCGCCGGTTCGGCGGCGCTCGCCGGCGCTGAGCGCGATCATCCTACCCATCGCCCGCGCCAGCGCCGAAGAGTCCGCCGCCGGCACGATCCAGCCACCCTCACCATCGACCACGACTTCGCCGTTGCCCCCCACATCCGTGGCCACCACCGGCAAACCCGCCGCCGTCGCCTCGAGCATCGCCAGCGGCGTTCCCTCCCAGGCCGAAGACATGAGAAAACAGTCGGCGGCATTGAGCAGGCGAGGAATGTCGCGGCGCATGCCGAGAAATGAAACCTGCCGCGCGATTCCCAGATCGGCCGTCAAGCGCTGCAATTCATCGAGCCGGGAGCCACGACCGGCGATCAGCAAGTGCGAGTCGCTCTTGCCTGTGGTCGAATCTGCCGCACCCAGCTCGGCGAAGGCACGCAACATATTCGGATAGTCCTTCTGCGCCTCCAGATGGCCCACGGCCAACCAGATGAAGCGGTCGTCGAGGCCGAGCTCTCGCCGCATAGGCTCTCGTGCCTGGCGATCCGGGGCGAATCTCTCAGGGTCGACGGAGTTGCACACTACTTCGATCTTGCCCGGAGTCACCAGCCGCCGAGCCAGGTAGCGATCAGCCCCCGCCGCGCTGACCTGTGTGGTGAGATCGGTCCAGCGGTCCGTCCAGCGATAGAGCCACTCCCGCGCTCTGCCGCCTTCACTGATGTTCTGCGCCGTGGAGATCTGAAGTGGAATCTTGACCGTCTTGCGCACCAGACGGGCGAGAATGTTGGCGTGAAACATATGGCTGTGGAGCACATCGGGGCGCCACCGCAAGAGCATTCGGCGCAGCGCCAGAAAGGCTCTCAGGCTGGGGCGACCACGCCTCATTCCGAGATCCGAGACTTCGATGCCGCCTTCACCCAAGCGCTGGGCCAAGCCGGTCAGGGGCAGCATCGAAACGACCCGAACCTTCCAGCCTCGCTCGACCAGCTTCTCCGCCGCCTGGACCATCTCGGTCTCGGCGCCGCCGATTTCGAGACCGATGATCAGCATCACCACGCTCCCGGTCCAGCTCATCGCGGACTTCCCCGCTCCTCGTCACCTTCCAGCACCCCCATCACCCGCAGATACTGCGCGCCGATGCGCTCCACCGCAAACTCCTCCGCTCGCCGCTTGAGCAATGCGGGGTCATGGCGCTGAACCAAAGATTCCTCCATCGCACGGGCCAGTCGCTCGGGCTGGCCAACCGGTACCAGCCCGCCCAGGGCGCCGTCCAACAGCACCTCTCGCGGTCCCGCTTCACAGTCGGTCGCCACCACCGGCACCCCCAACGCCACCGCCTCCATCAGGGCGTTGGGCTGCCCCTCCCACAGAGAGGAGAGGACGAAGAGGGAAGAGCGGGCCATCACCGCCCAAGGGTTGACCGAAAATCCGGGAAACGAGACCGAGGAGGCCAGGGCCAGATGTTCAACCAGCCGCATCAAGGATTCTCGCTCCTCCCCTTCGCCGAGGATGATCAACCGCGCCGGCCGTCTGGCGCGCAGTAGGGCAAAGGCCCGCAGCAGATCGGCGAACCCCTTCTGGTGGGTCAGCCGACCGGCGGCGACTACCAACGGCGAGTCGCGGGGGCCGAGGTCGATCGCCGGTTCATCCTCGGCCTGCCGGCGGATCGCCGCCAGGTCGAGCGGATTGGAAATGACGTGCACCAGGGGCTCGGGAATGGCGAGCCGTTGGGTCAAATCCCGCGCCGAGCCAAGCGAGTTGGCGATGATGGCATCCGCTCGCGGGTAGTACCGGCGGATGAACCAAGGCAGCAAGCGCTCGCGGAGCCCGCGCGGGTGAGCCGCCGCCCGGGTCACCGTGTTGGGTTCGCGTAGGACCAATCGGGTCGTCCCTCTCAACCGGCGACCGGCCAAGATCAAGGCGATATTGGCATTGCCCAGCGTCGAGAGCACCGCCGCCGGTCGCCGGCGGTGCAGATAGCGGGTCAAACCGGGAATGGCCTGCATCACGCGGCGCACCGCCAGATCCTCCACCCGGACCTCCGGCGGCAGCCGTTCGAGATAGGGACCCTCGGCCTGGGCGAGAATCAGATCGACCTCCAGCCCCCGACGCACGAACTCCCCTGCCAAGTTCACGGCCACACGCTCGGCGCCGCCGCCGCGCAGCGAGGGCAAAAAGATCCCGACCCTCCTCGCCTTCACCGCCAGCTCAACCCTGCGGCAACCGCTCGCCGCCAGCCGCCTTCGACCGGCGCTCGCAGACAGCCGCCGCCGTCAACAGTCCCAGCATCATTGGCACCGAGCGTTGCTCCAGAACGCCGTGACTGAAAAAACTCCAACCGGCAAGGATGGCGAGATAGGCAAGCCCCGGGCTCCAGCGGTAGGAGACGAAGAGAGCCAGAGCGCCCAACAGGAGCCCGCAATAGGCCAAGAACCCTGGAAATCCCAGATTGGTCCAAGCCTGCAAGAAGCGATTGTGCGGCCCCCAGACAAGGCCGTAGGAGTAGCCGGTCCCGTGGCCGGCCAACGGAGCCGTGGCGATGAGTTCTCCATACGAACGAACGAGACCCAACCGATCGTCATCATCCTCCACAAATGACTCAAGGTCGGTCAGCATCCCGACCCGTTGCCGCGCCACCGAGCGAGAGAACACTCCGACCTCTAGACTCACCAATAGCCGTGCCACTCCAAGGCCAAGCGCCAGAACCATAAACACGAAAGCGACCGGAACCCAGATTCGCCGGCTTGAAGATCTCGGGCGAAAAAGTCCAAGAATTATCAGGTAGACCAGCAAGAGAGCCAAGTAAAGCAACATCCCGGTGCGCGAGAAGGTCATCAACACGGCCAGGCCGGTGAGGCCGAAAACGGCCAGATCACGACTCAGCGAACGACCGTAGCTCAACGCCAAACAGGCCGCAGACAAGGTCAAGAAGGCGGCGAGATTGGAGTTCTCGGCCACGCCGGCGGCACGCGACATCTGATTCGAGAAAAGGCCGGGAGAGATCACATCCGCAACCACGGTCACCGCCAAGAGAGATCCAGCCATGATCCCCAGCTGGCTGAGCCGTGCCCGGATGATGACCAGGTTGCCAATCAGGAGCGAAAGAGAGAAGACCGCGAAGTCGAAAGGCAGCAAAAGGATATGGTGTCCACCTTCAGACCAGTTGGCCGTTGGGTGCAACGACCACAACAAAGCCACCGCGACCAGGGCCGCGAAGGGGACGATCACCGGCAGGGCACCGGCGATCAATCCCAGAATCTGGCGTCCGTTGCGCGGAGCGGAGAGATCCCACGCCACGGCGCAACCCGCCAGCGGCACACCGACCAACAAGAACAACCAAACGGGCCCCACCGGAAGCAGGCCAACCCTGCCGAGGAGCCGATCTGTTTGGGTGAACGAAAGTAGAAACAGCGTCGCGAAGGTAAATTCCACGACCCGCATCGACCGATCCGTCCCGCCCAGCGAAGCCAGAGCGCCGATCCGCTTCCTCCAGCCAGGCCCGCCCCTGCCGAGACTTGTGGTGGGATCAGCGCTCATAGTGGTACTTCTTCATCAACCAGCCGGCGAGGGTCGACACCAGTCGCCGATCGCGCGTCGACATCCGCGCCCGCCATTCGAGATCGGGACGCAGTTGAAGGTTGGAACGCATGCGTAGCCGGTTACCGGCCAGAGTATGCCCTACTTTGAGCGCAAGACCCGAACCAGCAGCCGAGTTGGCCAAGGCGCTGAAGTCTTCTCCGAGCAGCGTTCCTATTGGCTCCAGCACCTCGTGCGGCGACTCCACAAGATCTTCGTAGCGGACGGTCAGAGCCCGCCGCGAACCCAGTTTCTCCACCAACCGGGAACTCAGCAGATTGGCGATGATCCAGGTCACCGCCGCGCCCACGGCGCCGCGGGACGGGAACTCTTTTTCAAGGCCGGCATCGAGGTCGCGAGCAAAGCTCTTGGCCAAGGACCAGGCGTAGCCACGGGGATCCCGAACCAGGTGAATCACCCGGAGTTCGATTCCCTCCACCCGTGCGAGGGCCAAAGCCCGGGCCGGCGTCTTGGAGGAATCGACCACGATCCTGCCGCCTGCCGCCCGATGAATCGTCTCCAGCAGGCAACGAGTGAGCGACGAATACTCGACGAACGGCGCCGAATCTGTCTTCCACCCACCGCGCACCGCCGAACGAATCCGCTCGAAGCGGAGTTGTGCCGCGGCGAGAGCATCGAGCGGGTCAGACCCGGCACCCTCCAACCTGGTGGCGACCGACCAACTGGCAATCACTTGCGACCACCACGGGCAGGAGGCGACGGACAGCCCGCAGGAGCACAGCTCCTCGTTGCGGATCACCCGCGGCAGCTGGCGCAGTTCGCCGACGTTGACCGCCGCCGGGTGATTGCCCAGCAAGATGTTGAGGATCGTCGAGCCACTGCGCCCAGCGCCGGCGATGTAACAGACTCGCACCGGCCCAACGCTCCGGCGACCTGCGCTGGCACTATCGTGCCCTTCTCTATCCAGGGCCATGGTCTGCCACCACCGGGTGAATCGAGAACACAACGCTCATTCCATGCTCCTCGACGTTGTGCTCCCAGCACAACGTCTCCGTCGAGAGATCGAAGCAGGCGATGCGCGAAGGTAAGTTGCCCGGGGTGCCGCGTAGCCCCACCCGATGTTTCAACCAGCGCAGATTCTGCCGAATCTTGGTCGGACGCAAACGCGAGAAACCGACCACCACCCGATCCGGTTCCAGGACATGAATTCCACGGCACCAGCCCAGGGCAAGATCGGAGCCGACGATCCGGTTCAGATCGACCACCCGCTCGACACGATCCCGGTCGAGAGAAGCGATCACCACATGGCCGTCGACGGTGGTGAAGTAGACCCGGCGCCCGTGGACGATGCCATCGTGCGGCCGCTCCACGCCGATGTCGATCGCGCGCCCGGGAGCCGTCAAGCAGCGAGCATCCTTCTGCTCGAAGCGGGTAACCCAGAACTCGCCGTCGGCTTCAAAGAGGTAGTTGGGATGAGCGGCGTGCGGTTTCGTGCTCGGCACCCGCCGGTAGTCGGTTCGCCGGTCGAAGCGCTGCCAAGGGTCCTCCTCCAAGGCACTCCACTCGCGCACCACCCGGCCGTCACCATCGTCTATCGGCTCGATTTCCTGCACCAGATCGAGGCCGGTGCTGACCACCAACAGCGTCCCGCGCGCAGTCGGCCGCACATGATGGACATCGTTGAAACTGGGCAGCGAAAGATAGCCGACCTGCTCGAACTCCGGCAGTCGAAAGATCAATACCTCGGTCTGCGTACAGGCGTAGAGACGATTTCCGACTCGCGTCGCCGCCTTGAAGAGAATCGCCGCATTGGGATCATCGGCCACCACTGCGCGGGGAGAAACCCACTGTGCCATCTCTCGGCAACTCCCCTCCTCCACCGCCACCTCGAGGATCAGCCCCCGGCGATGGCGACGCCATTCCTCGAGCTGAAACGCTCCCTCCCGCTGTTGTCCTCCGACGACATAGAACCGCGTCTCACTCTCCTTGGTGGATGTGGTCATCGCGTCCGCTCCGCTGCTGAATCTTCCACCCTTTGCCGAGTCCCAGCCTCCCAGCGAACGGTCACATTGAGGCCGGTCAACGACTCCAGCTGTTCGATTTCGCCGGCCAGTTCGCCCTCGAGCCGGCGGCGCAGCTCCGCCTCCATCGGTGGATAGCGGATGGCCCGCAAGTTGATCGCGTCGACCAAAGCGGCAGCCGCCTGCGAACGCTTTCTCAAACCGCGGGTCAACCGTTGCAGCCACGGGATGCGTGGAATGCGTGCCCGGTTGTGCCGCCGCTCGGGACCCGCTTCCTCTCCCTGCCGGCCAACCGGCAGCCAACCGGGGTACCGCGGGTCGGCGCCGAAGAAACCGGCGCACCGGCGCAGCAACTCCGGCGGGTCCTCCGCCAACTCATCCTGGAGACAGACCATGATTTGATCGGCTGAGAAGAGGTCCAGAAACCGTTGCAGCTGAACCGCGTAACGACCTCGATCCAGGTAGGAGTAGTGGCGACGCGCCTCGAAGCCCCCCTTCAGCCGCTCCGGCTCCGCCGCCAGGGCATCGGCGAACGGCAGCTTCTCGTACCCGTAGCGCACCTCGTGCCAGTAGTGCGAGTAGGCGCGATCGACGGGATTGCGCAGGATGAACAACAGCTTGGCCTCGGGAACGGCGCCGGAGATTCGCTCGGCGACCACCGGCTCATAAAGATAGAGCGGTGAAGTCTGCGCCACCACGGGCCGATCGTCATGGGCGGCGAAGAGTTCCGCGTAGGCGTCCAACCCACGGGCGTAAGCGGCCTCGATGTCGAAGAAATGTATCTCCTGCCGGCCGGAAGGAAAGAAGATCTGCGGATGGGTTTCCAGCCCGCGGTGCAAACTGGTCGTCCCCGATTTCTGCGCCCCGGCGACGAAGGCGTCGGGAAGACGGCCGCGCGGAGCGCGCTCATGGCTGGTCAAGAAAGAGGTCCGTCGCTGCGCGCGCCAGCCGGCACGGCCGTGGGCTTGGTCCCCAGAATCTCGATCCACGGAGCGGCGAAGAGACTCGCCGGATGGGTCGCCCCGATTACCGCGCCGAGCCCCCGAATCGCCCACCGTTTTGCCGGATTGGCGGCGAAAGAATGTTGAAAATCGGGAGCCAGCGAGCGCCCTTCGAGCCCTGCAGCGGTCAACTCGCCGACCAGTTCCCGCGGATAGCACAACCGTTCAAAATAGACTCCGGTCTCCGGATTCTTAGGCACGGCCCTGTTCCGCGGCCCGATCGACCCATCCTCGCGCCAGCGCTCGACCGCCGCGGCGATCTCCTCACGGTCGCACCCCCGCGTCGCAATCGCCAGCCGCCCGGCGACCGGGTCGGGCAAGTCGGGCGCAATCTCCGCCAGAATCTCCCTGCGCAGCGCTTGGTAAACCTCCCGATCGGTCCGCGTCCACAAGCGGGCAAAGGAAACCTTGTACACCCAGTTGTGACCGTTGGCACCGGTTCGCCCATAGACGGAGCCGCCGGATTTCAACCAGCCGGCGACCCGCCGGTGGTAGGCCGCGGTATCGACGACGTGTTCCAAGAACTCGTTCGAGTAGGCGCCGTCCAGACTCATCGCAGGCAGGTCCAGGGTCAGAATATCCTGTTCGACCACCTCGATCCGGTCGCTCAGTCCGAGCCGACCCACCAGATCGCGGGCGACCTCCAGCCGCGCCGGATTGAGTTCTACCGCCACCACCTTGGCGGCTCCCGCGAGGATCGAGAGGACCGAGTTCAACCCGGTTCCGGACCCGGCATCCAGCACCCGCCCACCCTCGCCGCCGACCAGATTCAGCACCCTGCGCGCCCGACCGTAACGGACTTCCAACAGCTGCGGGTAGCGCCGCAGGCGGCTGGCGAAACGCCGCTCCGCCGGTCGACCCGAAGCGTCTACTGAAACGAGGAGGGCCTTGCGTACCGCTTCGAGATCGAGAGTCATCGGAGAATCACCGGTCAGTTGTCAGCCCGTTGTGTGGAACATTGCGCAGACGTGGTTCGTGGCTCGCAAGGCCATGCGATAGAAGCACTTAGCCCTTCACTCCGCCAAAGATCGACGAGTTTATCCCCAAACTCTTGCGCACGGCAAACCAGGTCCAGCCATTCTTCAAACCGATCATCGTGGCCGTCGTCACGGCAGCCCCGAGGGGCCCGAAAAGCCGGATCGCCGGGTAGTTGAGCAACAGATTCAGCCCCGTCACCACCATCAGAATGCGCGCGTTGGTGTCTTGCAGACCGGTCATGTTGAGCAGGTGTCCCACCGGTCCGGTCGCCGCGTTGACCACCTGTCCCAGACAGAGCACGGCGAGCACCGGCAATCCGAGCGAGAACTCGTCGCCGAAGAGGCGCAAGACCCAACCGCCCAGCGCCGTCAACACGAGCGCCGCAGCGGCGGCCGAAAGGATCGAACCCCAGGTGGCGAGCGTCACCATCCGTTGCAGCCGAGCCATCTCCCCTTTGGAATGAAGCTCGGCGATCAACGGAGCGGAGATCATGTTGCCCGCGTTGTGGCCAAAGGCGATCAAGCGCGACAGGCGCGAAGCCACGGCATAGATCCCGGCCGTGGTGGTGCCCAGCAGGATCCCCACCAAGAGGATGTCTGTCTCGATCAAAAGGCGCCGCATGCCGGTCACCAGGAGGAGCGGCAACGAGACGCGCAGCCATTCCCGCCGCTTGGAGATGCCTTGCGTCACCGTGCCGGCGGGCAGTGCCCAGCGCACCAGCAAGCTCCCGGCGGCCAGAGCGAGGAGGGTGCTGAGCCAGTTGAAGCCCATCACCAGCGAGGGCGACAAGGTGCCCGCCCAGCGATGGAAGGCAAAGGCCGAGCCGGCGATGAGCAGCGGTCGCACCAGCAACTCGGGCACCCGGCCGATGGCAACCCGGCGCAATCCCTGCATAGCGCCGGTGCGCAGACCGAGAAGGGCGACCAGCGGCAGGACCGCGCAAGCCACCAGCAGCGTCCGCCGCAACTCGTCGCCGAACCGATCGCCGACCATCCAGACAGCCCCGGCACCGGCAAGGCCCAGCACGAGGCTGACCGTCGCCACCAGCCGATCGGCGTAGCCCAGCACACCGGTCATTTCGGCCCGATGGTCGCCCACCCGGTAGGCAGCGACGAAGCGCACCAGGCCGGTGTCCATCCCCAGCCGTGACGCCATCGTCGCCAGCACCAAGAGGCTGAGGGAATAGGCGTAAACCCCGTATCCGTCCGCACCGAGAATTCTGGCCAAGATCAGATGGGCGAGTGTCGCCGCCAGGACTCCGCCAACGAAGGTCAACAGCCCCGCGCCGGCGCCGCGGCTGAGCACACCGACCAACCCCGGGCCGCGCACCGCAGCCCACAGTCGAGCCAGCGAGCCCCGCTTCAGGTCGGACTTCAGATCGGACTTCATATGGCCTTCAACGTGGCCATCAGGCCGGCAGCGCTCCCCCGCGCTCTGCGATCAGGGCCTCGATCGGCGCCGCCAAACCGGCGCCGCTGGCGATCAACCCCGGGTAGAGGGTCTGCGGACGGTTGAACCGGCAGGCCTTGCCATCGGGGCGCCGCACGGTGCCGTTCAGCGCTTCGACCAAGGCCACTCCGCCGGCGAGATCCCATTCGTTCTTCGGTACCAGGGTCCAGGTCGCATCGGCCAAACCGGCGGCGACGCGAGCCAGCTTGTAGGCGACCGACCCCATGGCCACGACCTCGATGCCACAATCTTCGAAAGGGCGCCACTGGCCGCGTTTGACCTCACTGCGACTGGCCAGGACGACGGCGCCCCGCAAGGAGGTACGCCGGCTCTGGCGCACCGGCTGACCATTGAGCGTCACCCCGGTGGAGGCCGAACCGAGAAAGGTCTCGCCGGTGGTCGGATTGAGAATGCCGCCGGCGATGGGCCGACCATCCTCCACCAGCCCGATCGACACACACCACTCGGCAATCCCCTCGACGAACTCCTTGGTCCCGTCGAGCGGATCGACCACCCAGACACGCCGGCAAGCGAGCCGATCGGCGGCGTCGACCGTCTCTTCCGACAGCCAGCCTTCGCCGGGGGCGGGCAGCAGCTCCCGCAACACGTCGTCGATGCGCCGATCCGCCTCGGTGACCGGACTTCCCCCCGCCTTGCGCGTGGCTTCGACCTGGCCGGCCGTGAAGTCTTGAAGGACCTCGGCGGCCGCCTGCAAGCCGCGCGCAATGCGCTTCAGCTCTGCGCTCAAACCCCCTCCTGGAAACTGCTGCCGAGGTACCCCTGCTTTTCGAGGAAGAGCAGAATCTCCTGCGCGGATTGGCTCGGAGAGAGGTCGGAGGTGTCGATCACCACCTCGGCATCGCTCGGCGCTTCGTAGGGATCGGAGATGCCGGTGAACTCCTTGATGATGCCCGCTCGCGCCTTGGCATAGAGCCCCTTGCGATCGCGTTGTTCGCAGACCTCCAGAGGGGTGGAGACGTGGACCAGGGCAAAGCCGCCACCGGGCTCGACCACCGAACGCACTTCGCGGCGCACCGAGTCGTAGGGAGCGATCGGAGCGCAGATCGCGATGCCGCCGTTCTTGGTGATTTCGGAGGCCACAAAGCCGATCCGGCGAATGTTGATGTCGCGATGCTCTTTCGAGAAGCCCAGCTCGGAGGAGAGGTTGGTGCGCACGATGTCACCATCCAACAGAGTGACCGGCCGCCCTCCGCTCTCCAGCAGCTTGACCATCAAGACGTTGGCCACCGTCGACTTGCCCGAACCGGAAAGGCCGGTGAAGAAGACGGTGAAGCCCTGCCGGTGGCGCGGCGGATGGGTGCGGCGCAGCTCTTCGGCCACCTCCGGGTAGGTGAACCACTCCGGCAGCTCGCGCCCGTCGGCCAGACGGCTGCGCAACTGGGTGCCCGAGATGGAGAGCGTGTGCTCGTTCTCGCCCACTTCGTCCACTCCGACGTAGCGGTCCCGGTCTTGCGAGTAGACCATCATGCGGAAGGGCACCATGGTCACACCCAGCTCTTCCTGCTGGCTGGCCAGCAGCTCTTGCGCCTCGTAGGGGCCGTAGAAAGGCTCGCCCTTGGCGTCGGCGCCGGGGCCGGCGTGGTCGCGGCCGACGATGAAGTGGCTGCAACCATAGTTCTTGCGAATGATCGCATGCCAGACCGCCTCGCGCGGCCCCGCCATGCGCATCGAAAGCGGCAGTAGAGACAGCGCCGTGGTGTGCTGCGGGTAGCGAGGCACCAGCGCTTGATAGCAGCGCACGCGGGTGTAATGGTCGACGTCGCCTGGCTTGGTCTGCCCCACCACCGGGTGAATCAGCAGGTTGGCCTCGACCTCCTTGGCGGCGCGCAGGGTCAGTTCCTGGTGAGCCCGGTGCATCGGGTTGCGGGTCTGGAAGGCGACGATACGGCGCCAGCCGAGGCGCTGGAACTCGGCGCGCAGCTGGCTCGGCGTACTGCGCAGCTGGCGGAAGTCGTAGTAAGTCGGCAGTCGTAGCGCTTCGATGCGGCCGCCGACGTAGACCTCGCCGGTACTCTCCATCAGCCGGGCAACTCCAGGATGGGCCGTGTCCGCGGTGGCGTAGACCTTTTGCGCCTCACGCTCACGGTCCGGTCGCCAGACTTCCTCCACGTGCAACGCCGCCAGCATCACTCCCTCGGGATCTCGCAAGGCCAGGGTCATCCCGGCAGCCAGCCCCTCGGCTTTCTCTTCCGCCAGGTCGAGCACGATCGGCATCGGCCACAAGGTGCCGTCCGCCAGCCGCATCTCTTCGACGACCGAGTTGTAATCAGCGCTGGTCATGAATCCACGCAGCGGTGAGAAGCCGCCGTTGGCCAGCAATTCCAGGTCACAGAGCTGGCGCGGAGTCAGCTCCCAGGAGGGCCAGTCGCGCGAAAGCTCGCGCAGCTCCTCGCGGCGCTCTGTGGTAACCAGCAAATCGACTAATTGGCCGCCATGGGCGGCGATGGGGTATTCAGACACCGAAACTCTCCTCCGGTTGGCAAAGCAGCACCGTGCTGCGACAGATCGCCGCGGCACAAAAAACCGGCACACTGGCCGGTCTTGGTTGGTCTCAATGGAAGTGGAACGCCGCAGGCTCGCCGGCGGCGGGGATCCTCAGGGGTTAGAAGGGCTGGATTCTTGGCAAAGACTCAGGATGAAGGTTAGCAGCCAGGACGACTTTCACCACGGACAGCTAGCCGGATCTCCAGTGGAGATTGGCCAGCCGAGGTTACACCGGTTGCCGGCGCCGCACAGCCTCCAGAAAGCCCGTCGCCACCAGGACCAGCAAGAACCCGGCGATCATCGCCAGCAGAGTCTTGAAGAGGACACGCCCGGAAGCGGACTGAACCGAGGTGGCAGCCGGCTGCATAATCGAAGCCCGCGTCCGCACACCCGCCAGCAACCCGGACGCATCTTGCGCCACCACCTCTTCAAAGCCCACATCCTTCGCTTCGACACGATCGTTCAGCATGGTCAGCGCGGCGACCAGGCGATCGGCTTCCTCTTTCTTGGGTTGCGTCAAGTTCATCTCGATATCGGTCTCGGCGACGCGCATCGCCAACTCCGCGGTCACGGTAGTGCGGTCTTCGCGGCTCAGGGCAAGAGATCTTGCCTCCGGCTTCTTCGATCCATCGTCCTGGCGCCGGGAGGTGATGTAGAGACCGCCCGGCGTCGTCTCCAGCACCGCACGGGTGGCGGCGAGGCGGGTGGAGAGCTGCTCCATCCTTTCGCTCAAGTTGCGCTGTCGTTCCTCGGCGTCGGCCAAGGCCCACTTCAGGTAGGCCTTCTGCGCCTGGCGCAAGTCGAAGCCGACGAGGACTCGCGCCCAGCTGTTGACCACCTCGACCGCCATCTCGTCGCTCTCCGCCCAATAGGTGAGGAGCAAGAGCGAAGTGTTCGCATCGTCTCCCTTGGTGGGCTTGCCCAGCTCCGCCCGCATTCGGCTTCGCTCCAACTCATCGCCCACCGACCGCATCCCCGACTGGCGCAGCTCACGGTTGATTCGTTCAAAAATGTTCGCCGATTTCGCCAGCTGCAAGTACCCGGCAGGCGGCAACTTTGGAGCGGCGAAGGCACCCGTTGGAGGAACCGGGCCTATCGCCACCATGGCCGTCGCCTCGAAGAGCGGTCGCACCAGTACCTGTTGATAGACCAGAGCCAGGGCACCGAAGAGGAGCGTGACCGCCACCAGCCAGCGCCCGTAGCGCCTGAGAAAACTCAGGATCAACTCGATCCCACCCACCACCTCGGCGGGACGGTCCGCGGCGAGCTGCGAGTCCGAGACAGCTGCGCGCGCGGCATGGCTGGGAATGGCCTCGGCTGTCATGGGGGAAATCCTAGCAGTCGAGGCACCACCAAAGCACCGAGCAGCTGCTCAATCAAAGAAAGAAAGTGCGACAGATTCTCACCCTCCTTGGCGTCTAGAGGGGTTGATGATTGCACGAGCCACTACCGCTACCCCCTGGGGCCTAGACGCGCGTCCGGTCGACGTGGAGATCGACGTGCGTCAAGGCCTGCCACAGATGCAGATCGTCGGCTTGCCGGACACCGCCGTGCGCGAGAGCCGTGAGCGGGTACGAGCCGCGATCAAAAACTGCGGCTTCAAGCTACCGCCACGGGCGGTGACCATCAACCTCGCGCCGGCCGATCTGCGCAAGGAGGGTAACCACCTCGACCTGGCGATTGCGCTGGCCCTGATCTCGGCCTTTGGTCAGCTCCGACCGGAGACACTCCAGGCACGGCTGCTCTGCGGTGAGCTGGGGCTGGACGGCACGGTGCGCCCGATCCGCGGCGGTCTGGCTGTCGCAGACCTTGGCGCGCAGCTCGCTGTACGCGAGGTACTGCTACCCACCGCCAACGCCCGGCAGGCGGCGGCGCTGGGATCGGTGCGGGTCATCCCCGTCTCCAGCCTCGCCCAGGCGGTCGACCACCTCACCGGCCGCAGCCCGATCCCGCCCGCCACCGCCGTTGCGACGGCCGGCGGCAAGAGCGAGCCGGAGGTCGATCTCAGCGAGGTGCAGGGGCAAGCCGTCGCCCGGCGGGCGCTCGAAATCGCCGCCGCCGGAGGGCACAACCTCCTGTTCATCGGGCCGCCGGGTTCCGGCAAGACGATGCTCGCCCGCCGCTTGCCCGGGCTGCTCCCCCCGCTGAGCCATGCGGAATCGATCGCCGTCACCAAGATCCACTCCTTCACCTCTTCGCAAGCGGCGGACGGTCTGCTGACGCAACGGCCGTTCAGGAGTCCTCACCCGGGAGTCAGCACCGCGGCACTGATCGGCGGCAGCAGCCTGCCCCGACCGGGCGAAATCAGCCTGGCACATACCGGCGTCCTCTTCCTCGACGAACTTCCCGAATTCCGCCGCGACGCCCTGGAAGCCCTGCGCCAACCGCTCGAAGAAGGCCGGGTGACCATCAGTCGCGCCCGCGGCACCGCCACCTTCCCGGCCCGCGTCTCCATCGTAGCGGCGATGAACCCCTGCACCTGCGGCCACCACGGCGACAAGCGGTTCGAGTGCCGCTGTACCCCGCAGATGATCGAGCGCTACCGCCGGCGCATCTCCGGCCCGCTGCTCGACCGCATCGATCTGCACATCGAAGTCCCCGCCGTCACCCTCTCTGAACTCAAGGGACCACCCGGCGAAAGCTCGGCGACGGTCGCCCAGCGGGTCGCCGAAGCCCGCAAGATCCAGCAGCGCCGCTTCGGCCCCGATTGCTCCACCCCGGTCAACGCGGCGATGAACTCCAAACAGCTCAAGCGCCACTGCCGGCTCGACCCCAAAGCCCAGGCCCTCCTCGACCAGGCCTTCGAAAAACTCGGCCTCTCCGCCCGCTCGCTGACCCGAATCCTCAAGGTCGCCAGAACCCTCGCCGACCTCGCCGGCCAAGAGAGACTCGGCAGCGCCCAGATCGCCGAGGCGATTCACTACCGGGCGCTGGATCGGAGGCTGATGTGAGGGCTACCGGAAGCAACGACTCCAATCCGATCTCACGATCACAACACAGGAGAACCCATATGCCCATATTTTGTGATACGGTCAGCCATATGAAGACGACAGTAGACATCGCTGACGAGCTCTTGCGCTCGGCGAAACAGCTCGCCAAAGAGGAAGGCAGCACGCTTCGGGCCTTGATTGAAGAGGGCTTGCGCTGCGCGCTGGCGCAGCGCACCACACAAGAACCCTTCCGCCTCCGGCCGGCTCGGTTTGAAGGTCAGGGCCTCCAGAGCGGAGTGCGAGAAGGAGACTGGGACCAGATTCGCCAGTTGATCTACGGTGGTGAAGGTCGATGATCGCGGTCGACACCAACCTGCTGGTCTATGCCCACCGCGGGGATTCCACCTGGCATGAGCCAGCCGCGGCAGCCGTCGCCTCGCTCGCCGAGGGTGCGGCGCCGTGGGCGATCCCCTGGCCCTGCCTCTATGAATTTCTCGCCGTGGTCACCCACCCGCGCATCTACTCGCCGCCCACGCCACTGCCCGAAGCGCTGGCCCAGGTGGACGCCTGGCTCGAATCGCCCAAGCTGGTCCTCTTGTCCGAAGGCGGTCAGTTCTGGACCACCGGCCGCGACCTCCTCGCCGCAAGCCGGGTGACCGCGGGTCAGGTCCACGACGCCCGCGTCGCCGCACTGTGCCGGCATCACGGAGTGCGCCAGCTATGGACGGCCGACCGAGACTTCGGCCGCTTCCCCTCCGTGCACACCGCCAACCCGCTGGTCGTGTAGCTCTCGCAGGCGCAGATCCGCGTTTCGAAGGCCATGGCCGACCGCGAAAACGTCTCCAAGTCTTCCTTGTGTAGACACCCGGCCACCGAGACTCATGGCTCACTGCGTCGTGCGGAAGCTGAAGCTCACCGGTGCGACCAGCTCGCGGCCACCGAGGTCGTGGATGGCCTCCGGGTCGAGCGTCACGTGCACGATGTCGTCGCGAGGTAGGTCTTCGTGTGGTTCCCAGATCACCCACCAGCGATCGGGATCGTAGGTCACGTAGCCGGCCACCAGACCGGCATTCTCCGCCAGGACGGTCACGCTCTTGGCCGGAAGTTCGAAAGCGTCGAGCGGTTCCGAGGCTACGAAGATCAACCGCAGCCGTCTGGAGGCCACCAGCGCTCCCTCTTCGGGGAAGTGGGAGGTCACCACCGGCGGGCGACCACCCGCGCCCGGCCCCCGGACCGGGTCGAAGGAGAGATCGAGGGTGATGGCGAACGCCACGTCGAAAAGCAGGTCCGGCGGCACCGGCGGGCTGGGCAGTCCATGGTCATCGAGCCAATCGATGAGGATCAACCCCACCACCACCGCGGTCACCACCCCTGCCGCGATCAGCGCCTTGGACGAATGGTAGAGGGTGGTTTCGAGTTGGGCGATTCGCCCCTTCTTAACTCGGAAGATGCGGCCGTCATCATCGGTCAGAGTTGCGTTTCCGTCTCCGTCGAGCATCGCCGGAAAGGTCAGCCGGTACTTGCCGGGCGGTAGATCGAGCACCGTCCAGGCAGGATCGAGCGACTTGAAGATCGGTTGCCAACCGCCCGCCGTCGAGCGCTCCAGTTCGCCGACCACGAAGCGGGGGCTCAAAACCCCGTCCTTGCGCGCGTCATCATCGGCGAAAACCTTCACCGAGACACCACCACTCTCGCCATCCACCACCTCGGAGGCGACATGATGCACGGAGACGCAGCCGGAGAGAATTATCGCTGGAAGGAGCAGAACGACAATTGCGCGTTGGAATCTCATGGCGAAGCTCACAACCGGCCCGCCGGCCCTGTCATTCCCGCTGGGCGTAGCCGGTACACGTTGTAGTAGGGCCGATCTTTTCGACCTCGGATGCGGGTCTCCAGCTCGAAGTGCTCGGAGACATAGTCTTCGAGCCGGGGGAACTTGCTCATCGGATATTTTCTGTAGAAGCGATGGTTGCCGGGCACGGTGTCGATGAGCAGTTGCGGAGGGTGGATCGCCAGTTCGGCGAAGAGGAGGTCCCAGCCGCCCTTGACGATGTGCTCGGAGGTGTCGATCCCCTTGCGATGGTTCTCCCACGGCAGCATGCCGGTCAAGTAGTTGGTGTTGCTGAAGCGGGTGGAAGGCCGGCGGTCGGTCAGCACGTAGATCTCCGGGTTGTAGCCCCAGACGAAAATACGGTCCTCCGGGGCGGTGTTTTCCACGATATAGGCGACCAGCGCCTCCTGCGCCACCCTGGGGCGTGGGGCTTGATCCCAGGTGAAGAGCGCCATGTCACGGCGAAAACGATGCAGTGAATAGGCGAGGCTGGCGGCGACGACCACTACCAGGAGCGCCCGCGCCACGGCTGGGAGTCGCGGTGCCCAGCGGCGCAGCGTCTCCGCACCGATCCATAGTTCGCGCAGCAGCAGGGCCGTGATCAGACAGACGGGGGCGATGAGTTGGATGAAGTAATGGCCGAAGTTGCGGCCGCTGTAGGAGGCTCCAAAGTAGGCGGCGGCAAACCACAGGGCCAGCATCGCCCGGCCGTCGATCGCCCGCCATCCGCGCCAGATCCACTCCACCGCCAGCCGCAGGACCGCCACACCTCCCGCCACAAACAGCAGCGGATTGGCGGTCAAATAGTGACGGCTGTGGTCGAAGGGGTTGAGCCCTTTGATCTTGCGGGCGGTGGACACCACCGCCGCGTAATGGTCGACGTTGTACTCCCAGAAGTAGAGGTAAAAGTCACCCAAGGCCCCGTGGGCGGCGAAGTAGGCGGCGCACAGGCCGAGCGCGGCGAAGAAGCCGCCGGCCAGCGCGGCGACGCGCACCGCAGTCTGCCCGCTCCACAGCCGACCCTGCCGGACCTGCCAGGCGAGCAGGAAGGCGCCGGCCGCGAAGCTGTCGAAGACGGCCGGTTGTTTCGACAGGAAAGCGGCACCCAAGGCGAGACCGGCCACCGCCAGCGGCCACCACGGCGGGTGTTCATCCACCCGGTCCCGCCGCAACACACGCCACAGCAGCAGCATGCCGAGTGAGCTGGCGATCAGCACCGGCCACTCGGTGTGGAAGGCGAGCATCTGACTGCGTTTGTAGGTGTAGGTGCAAATCGCCACCAGCAGTGCCGCGAGGTAGCCGGTGGCGAGATCCGGCCCGCCCGCCTCACTGCGCAGCAACGCGCCGCCCAGCTCCGCGCCAAACCGGAAGAGCAGGTAGCAGCCACCGAAGATCAGCAGCAACAGTGCCCAGTGGACGGCGTACATGTTGTGGATGCCTGCCACCAGGAAGGTGAGGGCGAAGATCATGTAGGTCACCGGCCCGCGCTGGTCGATGGCGTCGCGGTAGGGCAGGCCGCCCTGTAACCACTCGCTGGCGATGATCGAGGCGACCGACTCGTCCACGTCACGGATCGGACGGTCGACCAGCGGCAAGCGTAGCGCGCACAGCAGAACGAAGAGGGCGGCAAAGAAAGTGATCTGGACCGTGCGTCCTGCCATCCAGCTCTTCATCCAGCTCTTGACCCCGCTCTCCACTTCAGCGATGGCCCGAAGCCCCGTCCGCCGCCACGGGTTGTTCGGCGGCCCGCTCTTCACCGATGCCTTGCGCCCACTCCACCACCGGATTCACCCATTGCGCAAGGGGGCTGAACAGGAAACCGTGGCGAAGCCCCGTCTCGAGCACGATCTCACGGGCGATAAGCGAAGACGACTCCGGGTCGCTCTTCCAGGGCGGACACGAAGCCGTCAACTCGTCGCTCGCTTCGCGGAAAGCGAGGATGTGCCCGCTCGGTCCCTCGCCCCTCTCAGCGGTGAGACGGCGAACGGTCGCCGAAAGACAGGTCCCGAGAACCGCGAAGCGCAGTTCCGGGTTCTGCAGCCTCGCCGAGGCCACCAGCGCGATCGCCGCGCCCATCGACCCCCCAACGACCATGACGTGGTCCGCCGCCACGCCGGACGCCAGAAGCTGCCGAACCTGCCCGACCACTTTGTCGGCCGAGTCACTCACCGATGCCGACCTCGGCCGGATTTCACCGCTGACGACGAAACCCCGCTGCCGAAAGGCGTCGAAGATCTTCTCCATCTCGTAGTACCCATACTGCGGGTGCAGTGGCCGCAAACTCTGTTCTACCTGGACGATTCGTCCGTGCAAGTAGATCAGGTGGCGAGGGGATTCGGCGCCGCCCGCCACGGCCGCGGCCGACCCCGCCAACAACAGCGCAACGACGATCAAACTCAGCTTAGTGCAATGCATTGCTCTCCTCCGATCCGTGCCGAGTTCGCTCTGCGTCCGCCGACGGAAAGAGCTGCGCGGCCCGCCTCTGTTCAGCAAGTCTGTAACCCGGAGCATGAGGCCAATGGTACCTGCTGCTGCAAGGCCCAGCGGACTTCGAGCTGGGAATGCTCCCAGCGACTCGCAGCCAAAGACCCGCGAGGCTAGCCTGAGTATGCCTTGTCACGCGGAAGAACGCGCAGCACGACAATCGCTGGCCCGCCCGGATCCTTTTGGAAGCGAATCCGCCACATACCCACCCGCAAGCGCCATTCCGGCGGTCGAATCCCAGAGAGCTGAAGTACCTTTCCGGCACCAGACTCAGCGAATCTCTCAGTTGCAGCTACAATTCGCCGCCGCGTTGGCTGATCAAGCTTGCGAAGATCTTTGACAGAACGAGCGGTCCACCGAACCTCCCACATCAGTCAAGACCGAGTTCGCGCTTTGCCTCCGCATTGGACATCTGTTGGCCGGCCCGCGCCTGCCGACGAGCTTCAGAGAGACCCTGGTCGAAATCGTCGTCGTCCGGCTCATCGTCGGCCGGAGCTGACAGCAAGGTGCGCAAAACCGGATCCGCCGTGGCTTGCAAGGCCTCCAAGACCCGTTGCACCGCCGGAAGGTCGCCTTCCGGTAGTTCGTCGACAATTCGGTGCAGTGCTTCTCGTGCTGTCATGGCGTCCCAAGTCTACAACGCCCCAGCGGACTTCGCGCTGAGAGCGCTCCCTGCTACTCCCAGCGAAAGACCCGCGAGGCCAGCGCCGTGCAGGCCACGAAGATCGCCACCAGCGCCGCCACCGGCGCGAGGTGGTCGCCCCAGGAGCCGCCCAGCCAGAGGCCGCGCAGCAGGGCGACGCCGTGGGTGAGCGGCGAAAGGCTGAAGAGGGCGCGCAGCGGTGTTGGGAGGTCTGCGAAGTTGAAGAAGAGGCCGGAGATCGCCACCTGCGGGTACAAGAGGAGGCTACCCAACGGCTGGGCAAAGCGGGCCGTGGGCACCAGGCTGGCGATGACGAAGCCGAGCGAGAGGATGCTCATGGTGACCAGGATCAGCGCCAGCACGAAACTCAGCGGATTCACCTGCAGCGGCTCGTTGTAGAAGCGCTTGCCCACCAGGGCGAGCAGGCTCAAGGTGACCACGCTGAGGGCGAGCTTGACCAAGACGTGGCTGGTCAAGATGGTCAGCGGCGAGAGCGGCGTGGCGCGCAGCCGTTTGAGGATGCCCCCCTCGCGGTAAATCGAGACGATGGTGATCAACGACAGCGCACTGCTCAGCGCGATCAGAATCGTCACCAAGACGGGCAGATCTTGAGCCAGAAACTGCCCCACGTTGGGCGCCCGCCGGGCGACGCCGCCAAAGCCCCGGCTCAGCATCACGAAGACGAGGACCGGCAGAGCGATCGAGCCGATCGCCCCCATCGGCTCGCGCAAGAAGATCTTGAGTTCGAGCCAGGTCAGCTTCCACAGGCCACGCATCATGCCGGTCTGCCGCTTGGTTCCACAGCGGGGTTGGCGCTGCGCTCAATCACGGATCAAGTGTCCGGTCAGCTTCAAGAAAACCTCCTCCAGAGTCGGCAAGACGGTGCGAAAGTCGCGCACTTTGATCGAGGTGGCCGCCAAGAACTCGATCACCTCCGAGACGAACTCCTCCCCTTCCCCGCCAAGGGTGAATACGCCGTCGTCCACAACCGCCGAGGTCACGCTGCCCAGACCCTCGAAGGCCGCCGCCTCGCCCCGCCAAGTGCTGGTAAAGATCACCTCCCGCTGCGGGCAATGGCGGCGCACCAGCTCGGCGGGGCTGCCCATCTCGATCAACCGGCCATGCTCGATGATCGCCACCCGGTCGCACAGCCGCTCGGCCTCCTCCATCAAGTGGGTGGTCAAGAAGACCGTCTTGCCCCGCTGCTTGATCCCCAAGACCAACTCCCAGATCGTGCGCCGCGCCTGCGGATCGAGACCGGTGGTCAGCTCGTCGAGGAAGACGATCTCGGGATCGTGGATCAAGGCCAGGGCGATAAACAGCCGCTGCTTCTGGCCGCCCGAAAGGGTCATGAACTTGGCGCCGCGCTTGGCCGTCAAGCCGAGCTGATCGAGCAGGGCGGCGCTATCGACCGGCGCCGCGTAGAGCGAGGCCCACAAGTCGACCGCCTCGCCCACCTTGATCCGCTTCTGCAACTGCGCCTCCTGCAGCTGCACCCCGATGCGATGGACCAGCCGGTCGGCATCGCGCCGTGGATTCAAGCCCAGCACCGAAATCCGCCCCCCGTCCGGCTGGCGAATCCCCTCCACGCACTCCATCGTCGTCGTCTTGCCGGCCCCGTTGGGGCCGATCAGCCCAAAAATCTCCCCTTCGCGCACCGAAAAGGAAACCTCATCCACCGCCACCGTTCTGCCATAGCTCTTGCGCAGCCCCTCGACTTCGACGACGTTGGGAGCTTGAGGGTTGGCGCGGTGGGTCACAGAGGGATAGACGGAGGGCTGGCTGCAAGGTTTCAAGTGGCCGGGCGGGTGACGCCAGGCTCCGCATCGAATGGATCTTCAACCCGGCCCGGCTTGGGGATCTTCGTGGTGACCGCGAGCAAGGCGGGCGAGGCTCGGTAGTAGCGCCCTCTCTTCTTGCCCTCCGGGCCCAGCAGGCCGGCTTCGACCAGACTTTGAAGATCCCGGCCGGCTGCCCGCATCGAGATCTCAGCCAGCTTGCGGTAGGTGGCGTTGCGCACCTTGGCGCCGAGCGCGGCGTCGGCGAGAGCCTGAGCCGTTCTCTCTGGCAAACCGTGGCGTTCGGCGAGAGCTTCCACCTCCTCAAAGAGGCTCTGGTAGTACTTCGACCGCAGCAGCAGAGTGGTCGCTTGGCGAAAGTGGGCCGTCAGCATGAAGCGAATCCATGGCCGGGTATCGCGATCAGGTCGCCAACCGCCCCCGCCGACCTGCGCCAACACCCGATAATACTCGCGCGTGTTGCGGCCCAAATACTCCTCGACGCTGGCGAACATCGGGTGGAGCACGCCGGACCTGGCCAGCACCAGCGTCTGCAAACAACGGCCCATCCTGCCATTGCCATCCGAGTAGGGGTGGATCATGACCAGGTTCAAATGAGCCATCGCCGCCCGCACAAGGGGCGGCGCCTCCTCGTTCTCCGTTGCAAGACTTTGCACCAGGGCCTCCATCAGCGCGGGAACCGCCTCCGGCTCCGGCCCGGTAAAGACCGTTTCGTCCGTCTCGCCGTCGACCACAAAGATGGGTCGGCTGCGCCAATTGCCAGGGTGTTTCGAGAGGTCGTAGTCCACCATCATGAAGTGGAGAGCGTTGAGCAACCCCGTCGAATACTGGAAGTGGGGCGAGTCGGCCTGCTGCAGAACCAAAGTCATGGCCCGCTGATAGCCCACATTGGCGAACCAGTTCTCACTCTTCACCTCGATCGGCTCCTCGCCCTCGACCACCGCCACGGCATCGTCGGCCGAGATCTCGTACCCTTCAATGCTGTTGGAAGCCCGCACCGCTTTGGCAAACGTATTGCGGCGCAGCAGGCCATACCACCGCCGAGGCTGAAAAGAGTAGGCCAACTGCCGCTTGAACTCCTCCACCCGATCCACCACCGCCAGCTCGGCGCTCCCGAGGGGAGGCGGTTGAAAGAGGGGAACCGGCCCTTCTGGCCGTTGGGTTTCTACCATAATGACCGTATCTTAACGGACAAAATGACCGTTGTCCAACGGCATATTCCCACGCACACAGCCCCCGGCTCCCCCGTTCCTTGACTCCACGAGGCCGCAGGAAAAAGGCGACGAGCAACTGGCCCGCTATTCCGGCCCGGTGCAGCGAGTGTAGGGGGCCGCCGCCCGCGCACAGCGCGGGCCCAAGAACCAACTCTCAATAATTTTAGTCCTCAACGCGACACAAACACCACACGAAAACCCACGCGGTAGCCCTGACCCTCGGGATCGAGGTCGTTGCGGAACGCGCCGCGCAGCGCCCCCGAAATGACGCCGAAGGAGCCGCCGCGCACCACGCGCGAAGTGCCGGTCCCAGGCCCTTCAGGATCGTGCAAGGTCTCATTGGAATCCGCCTTATAGCCGCTGGCGTACCAATCTCGACACCACTCCCAGACGTTGCCGGCCAGGTCGTAGACTCCCTCCGGGGTAGCCCCTTCCGGGTAGCCATCGACGGGAGTCGTGCACCCCACGTTGCCGCCATAGTTCGCCCGCTCCTCATTCGGCTCTCCATCGCGCCACGGATACTCTCTCCCCTCGCGGCCGCGCGCCGCGAATTCCCACTCGGCCTCGGTCGGAAGCCGCGCCGTGCCCGCGAACCCTTTCTGATTCAGCTGTCGCGTCAGCCAAGTGCAATAGGCTTCGGCGTCTCGGTAGCTGACACCGACAACGGGGTGGCGTAGTTGGCCCTCTGGAAGTTCCCCTTCCTCCCAGGAACGGGGAGGTCTCTTGCCCACCTCTTGCACGTAGAGGGAGTAGTCCTCGTTGGTCACCGGGTAGCGGCCAATGCGGTAGGGGGAGAGGGTAACCGGGTGGGCGGGTTTTTCGTCGTCCTCACCGCTGTCGTCTGAGCCCATCATGAAGAGCTTCTTGGCCTCCAGCTCCACCCAATCGCCCGAATCGAGATGTAGGAGGCCGGAGCGGGCGGCGTGAGTTCGGCCATCCAGGCTCGTCTCCACCGGGGTGGCGACGTGGACGAGGATCGACATCGTGCCGGCCACCACCACCTGGACCAACGCTTCGATGTGCCGCTTCTCCAACTGCGCGCCAATCTTCCCCTCCCACTCCTTCCTGGGATCGGCCAAGCTCTCGTTGCCTTCCTCGGCTTTCGCTTTGGGTGTCGGTTCAGTCCGGCGCGCCAACACTTGCTGAGCCTGACGCACGAAACCCTCGGCGTTCTCAGTGGAGTTACGAACCTCGCGCCACTTCGGCGCCGGTAACACCTCGGCGAGCAGGTGCCAGGCGAAAACGGCGGCGAGGGGGACTTTCTTCTTCTCCCCTTCCTCTGGCGTTCCACTCACCCTCGTATCTAGCTGGCCGGTGTTCTCCAAGACAGCCAGCGCCAAGGAGAGGTCGTTGAGGAAGCGCTTGATGTGGCGCGGGTGGCGGCTTTCCAGCGCTAAGGATAGAACGGACCGTTCGTCGGAAGGGATCGCATCGGCCAGAGAAGTGTCATTGACCAAGCTGCCGATGAACTTCTCAGCATCGGTTTCACTGACCGTCGGCAACTCCAGCGCCACCTGCACGATCTTCTCCAGATACTGATCGCCCTGTTGCTGCACCTCCTTGGGCAGGTTCTCCACCAACCGCCGCCAGTCGACGCCGAGAAAGAAACAGACGCCCGGTAGATCCAGAAAGAGGTTGATCGCCTCCAGCACCTCGCGCACGCGCTCCTCTCGGCAACGGTCGAGGTCGTCGAGGAAGACGGCGAGGGTTTGGCTCCGCTGACTCTCCGGAGTCCATAGTTTGTCTTCGCTAAAACGTTCGGTGTCCCGCGCAGCCAGCGCGCCATCGAAGAACAGTGAGGAAAGTCGAACGAAAAGCTCACGGAAAGTGTCGTGGAAGGCCCGCCTCTTGTCCGCCTCGGAGAAGCGATTCTCAAAGCCGCCGCCGCCGACCACTCCCTTGAGCTCCGCCGGAGCAGCCAGGTAAAGGATCTTCGCGAAAAGAGAGCCCTTGTAGCTCTCTACCAGGACCTTGAGCTGGTTCCGCAGTTCTCCCTTCCGAAACTTGTCCAATAACTGCCCGAGAAATCCGGCCAGCACCGTCTCTTCGCTGGGATACTTCCAGGCGTTGAACCAGAGTGTCTCGACCTTGCGCAGATCGACCGCCTTCGTGATCTCTTCCCGATTCTCCATCATGTACTTCGCCCGCCGCAGCAAGGTCGTCTTCCCCCGCCCCCAGCCCCCACGCACCACCACTGTGAACGGCGTCGGGTTGCCCGGATTCAGAGCAAGCTGCGCCAGCGTCTTGGCCAGGCCGTCAAACTCGAACTGGAGTTCTTCGCCTCTCTCCGGTGGTTGGTCGGAGAAGAGGATGGGTAGGGAGTAGATCGAGTTTCTGGGCTGGGTCATGGTCGATTCTTCTCCATCCGTGAACAGCGAAACGAACTGGCCAGACTACGTTTGCAGGCTGATCGCCAGGTCCTCGGCTTCCATCTCATCGCACTTCCTCGCCTACCTTCCAGACAATCTAGCAACCCCCTCGGGTCAACCCAGCCAACTCGAACCGCCGCCCGCGCACGGCGCGGGCCCAAGTCTCAACTATCAATAATTTAAGTCCTCAACGCGTCACAAACACAACACGAAAACCCACGCGGGAGCTGCGGAACTCGGGAGCTTTGCCGTAGCGGAACGCGCCGCGCAGCCACCTCGAACCGTAGACGAAGGAGCCGCCGCGCACCACGCGCGAAGGGCCCTCCGAGGGGCCGAGTGGATCGGTGAGATCTCTGCCCTCTCGGGCCTCTTCCCACCGGTCCGCGCACCACTCCCAGACGTTGCCGGCCAGATCGGCAATCCCCTCGGGAGTCGCTCCCAACGGGTAGATGCCTACCGGTGTCGTGGTGTTTTCGCGGCCGTCAAGGGCTACATGGCCTTCCGTCGGATCTTCCTTGCCCCACGGGTACTTCCTGCCCTCCTCACCCCGCGCCGCGAACTCCCACTGAGCCTCCGTCGGCAGCTGGACGCCCCGCCAGTTACAGTAAGCATCCGCTTCGTACCAGGAGACTTTGGTGACCGGCCAATTGGGGTGGCGCAGCTGCTCCGACCACGCCCCGGGAGTGGTCACTCTCTCGTTCTCCCGCCAGGCCCACCCCTCCAGCTCCCGGATCTCTTTGTCCTGATAGCCACCCTCTCGATCCTCGACGAATTGGCGAAACTGCGCCACCGTCACCGGGTAGCGTCCAATGCGGAAGGGCGAGAGGGTCACCCAGCGAACCGGGGCTTCCTCGTCGTAGGCTTCCCCGTCGTAGCCGTCCGACCACGGGTCACTGCTCTGGGCGCCCATCAAGAAGCGGCCGCCGGGGAGATCGACCCAGAGTTTCTCTTCCTCCAACCTCGGGTCCCCCGCCTGGCCGAGCGCTTCGCCCACTTCGATGCGGAGCGTCTCGGGAACGAGCGGGGAATCGAGATCGGTCGGACGCTCGAAGATGGCGAGCGTCTCCCGCAAGAGAGCCGCGTACTCGGTCCCCGCCGCCGGGTCGCCGCCGTAGGGGCGCAGGTCGCGCAGGATGCGGCCGGCGAGGCCGACGGCGCGGGCTTTGGTGGGTAGATCGCGGCCGGTGACGAGGACTTTCTGGATGAGCTTCTTGGCGGCGCGCACGCCGTTTTTCTGGCGCAGGCAGCCGCCCAAGAGGAGAATCACCTCGTTCCATTGGTCGGCGAAGAGCGTCTCTTCGGGAAGCTCCCGCCAGTCGCCGGTCGAGGCCAGTTCCAAGGCGGCGAGGTACTCCTGGAAGGTGAGGTGCCAGAACTCGACCTCGCCAGCCGTTTGGCTGACCAGCAGGCCGGAGAAGAGAGTCTCATCCTCCAAGAAGTCGAGAGCGGCTTGGCGGTCGGCCACGCCCAGAATCTCCTGCACCCTCTCGGCGGCGCTCTCTAGCCCACACGAGCGTTGCAGCCCCTCCGGGTCGTCGAACATCGCCAGGGCCAGCGCCTGGAGGGCCTCGCGGCGGAGCAAGGAGGTGTAGTTGGATTGGCCCGAACGGGACTCCATCAGGTAGTCCACGGCCACGGCATAGAGGGCTGCCCGCTGCTCTGGCAGCTTGTGGTGGTTCCAATGGACGACCGCCAGCATGGTCAGCATGAGGGGGTTGCGGGTGAGGGGTGCAACGTCGGGGTGGGAGTCGATCGCCTCTTGCAATTTGACTCGATAGCCCTCCGCCTCACGGGCGGCGGCGCTGTCAGGGGCAGAGGGATCGACGTGGAGCAAGGCGCGGCACCAACCGCGCACGAAACTCTCCACCTCCTGAGGACCGAAGTCCGCCAAGACCAAGGGTTGCAAGGTGGCCAAGCAGGCGGTGCCTTCGTAGGCCCGGGTACGGCAGGTGAGGAGGAAGCGGTTCTTGGATTGCAGCTGAGCCACCGTCTGATCCACCAAGGATGCGATCCGGCCACGGATCGAGGCCGGAACCTCATCGAGACCGTCCAGCAACACGAAGCAGCCGCCAGCCTCCAACCGCCGGCGCAGGTAGCCGTCGGGCAAGCCGTGCAAGCCTCCCCGTAGGCTGTGGTCCAGGTAGCGCATGAGGTGCGCCGGCGCATCGGCCCGGCAGTCGTTCTCAAGGTGGTCCACGAGAAACTCGGCGAGTTCGCTCAGGCGAAGGTGAATCGGGAAGGGTGGATCGCCCGAGATGCCCAGGGAGCTCTCAACCTCCCCTTCTTCGAGTCCCAGCCCGGCGCGGGCGAGTTTCTGGGCGGCGAAGGCCAGAAAGGTCGTCTTGCCGCTCCCCGGATCGCCCACCAGAACCGCGCTGGGATGGTCGCGAAGAACCTCCGCCAAACTCAGATTCTCCTCCCCCGCCCGGCTCCGTGGGTCGAGCCCAGGCTCTGCCTTGCGATCCTTACCCTCGCCCTGCCGCTCTCGACCTCCGCTCACCCGCAAGCGGGTGTAGATGCGGTCCAGCGGCAACCGATCCGCCACTTTGGCGCCCATGCCCTGGAGTTTGACCCAGGAATACTTCGTGTCCAGTGCTTCCAAGTAGCCGCGCGGGTCGGGTTGAGCGGAAGGAAGCGGCGCGGGGGCAGTGGCCGCCCTACCCCCAAAGTCATCGATCAAGCGGCGTAACTCTCTGGCAACATTCGTCCAAGCTTCGTCCTGGTTGCTCCACGAAGTCACCGGCTCGCCCTCTGCGGGTAGCGCCAGGAGCTTGCCGAAAGGAGCGGAGTGCCAGTCGCAAGCGCGCACGATGAGGGGCACGACAATCGCCTCCCCGGCCTCGTGGCGCTCCATGGCACGTGTCATTTCAACTCCGTAGCAGTAGTCCGAGGCGAGGAAATCGGCGCTGACCAGGAAGAGCACCACCTCGCACCGCTCCAGCTCGCGCTCGATCGCGGCGTCCAGGTTCTGGCCCGGCAAGATCTTGCGGTCAAACCAGGGTTGGATCAGCCCCTGGCGCTCCAGCAACCGCAGATGGCTGGACAAGGCGACTCGATGCTCGTCGTCCGCATGCGAGTAGGAGAGAAAAACTCGAACCGGTTGCGACATGCACCCCCCAGAACTTGATTAGTGAAGCGGGCAGAAATGTACGAGATTCGCCGGTGGTGTGCAAGATGCCCATCGGCGGGTCTGGGCTCTGTGGGCCGGTGGGTAGCGGGCTGAGGGCTCCCGCGCCCGCCCGCAGCGAAGCGAGGACGGGTGGGGGATACAGACCGCGTGGGTCCCGCCGGCCCACAGAGCCCAGACCCGCCGGCTACCGCGCCAGGCCCCGAAGAGCTACCAGCCGATGCGCACGAGATCGCCAACGGCATCGAAGTGCCGATCCCGGCTGACCACTGCCTCGCCGTGCTGCCGTGCCAGGGCGGCGATCCAGACGTCGTTTTCGGGGATGGGGCGCCCCTTGCGGCGTAGGGCGTCGCGGACCTCGGCGTAGTTCTCGGCGGTGGTCTCGTCGAGAGGTAGTACGACCGATTGGTGGATCAGGGTCAGTAGCAGCGCTTCGAGCCGGCGCCGGTGGCGCGAGCGCCGCAGGCCGTAGCGGTACTCGCCGATCACCGGCACGGGCAGGGCGTGGCGCTCCTGGCCAGCGAGGAGCTTGGCCAGCGCCATGTCACCGAGAAAGAGGGCCGACACCGCGTTGGTGTCGAGGATCACCGCCAATCCTCGGGATCGACCTGGCCGAACTCCTGGGCGACGATCTCCTCCACCTCCCGGATCTCCTCGGGCCGAGCTTGGCCAAAGACACTTCGCCAGCCACGGCGTCGCGGGGCCACACTGCGCCGGCTTGCCAGATAGGCCTTGAGGGCGGCGGCCATGAACTCCTTGAGGCTCTCACCGTGCAAGGCGGCGTCTGCCTTTGAGGCACGAAAGAGATCGTCAGGAATTTCCACCGTGGTCTTCATGGACCCATATTCCTGGTTTTATGGGTTCTTGTCAAGGAAGCCTCTCCCGCTCTTCCTACTCGAACTCCGACTCGGGAAGCCCTCCCCTCAGCCCTCCTCCTCCACCACCACCGAGGGCACCAGCGCGCGCGCCATGCGCTTGGTGAAGTAGTAGATCCGCTTGAGGTTGCGCAGGAAGGCCATTTCCACCGTGTAGGCGGGGAGGCGGTTGGGCTCTTCCGCTACCAGCCGTTGGGCTTGGTGGACGGCCGCCGAGTTGACCAGCCGGTTGATCTCCTTCTTCATGGCGACGACCTGGTGCGCCGCTTCGACGTTCTTCTGCGCCACCGATTGCAGCGCCGCATTGAGGGCGCTGGAGACGGCGGTATGCAGACCGACGATCACCTCTTCGGTCGACGGGCTCACCACTACCCCTTCGGCGATGCGCTCCTTGCCCTTGCGCACCAGGTTGGTTTCGATGATGTCGCCGATGTTCTCCAGGCTGTGGGTCGCCTCCATCAGCTTGAGCAGTTCGTCGGTCTGCCCCTCGGTCAGCTTGGGGCCGCTAATGCGACCGAGGTAGGCCAGGATCTGGCGGTAGAGGGCGTCGACCTTGTCGTCCATCACCGCCACCCGATCGAGCTCTTCCTGGCTGCCGCGCACCATCGCCGGCAGCACCTCGGCCAGCATGGCGCGCACCTGATCCCCCATGTGGAGGAGTTCCAGCCGAGCTCTGTCGAGGGCCAGAGACGGCGTGGACAGCAACTCGTCGTCAAGGTAGCGGGCGCGCACCAGCTCCGCCTCGCTGAGCGGTCGATCCGGCACCATCCACTCCACCAGCCGCGCGAACTGCGTAGAGAGGGGGAGGAAGAGCAGCGTGTTGGCCACGTTGAAGACGGTATGAGCGTTGGCGATCTGGCGCGGCGTCTCGGCGGCCAGCCGGGCGGCACCCGAGAGAGCCTCGGCGCTGGGCGAGAGCCAGACCACGAAGTCGGTCAACCAGCCGATTGCCGGCAGCCACAGCAAGACGCCCGCGACGTTGAACAGAACGTGCACCAGCGAGGCGCGCAACGCCTCGCGCGGGCGACCGATCGAAGCCAGCAAGGCGGTCACACAGGTCCCGATGTTGGCGCCGAAGGCGAGAGCGATTCCGGCCGGCAGGGCGATCAGCCCCTGGCCCGCCATCACGATCACGATGCCGGTGGTCGCCGACGACGACTGCACCAGGGCGGTGAACAAGGTTCCGGCCAAGATTCCCAGCAGTGGCGTTTCGAGCCGCACCATCCAGTCCATGAAGGGCTGGAAGGAACGCAACGGCTCCATCGCTTGGCTCATCACCAGCATGCCGAAAAAGACGAGCCCGAGCCCCATCAAGCCGGCCCCTTGCTGGCGGATGCGCTCCCGCTTGCCGACCAGTGTCATGGCGAAGCCGGCGGCGATCATCAGCAAGGCCAGCTTGGTGACCTTGAAAGCGATGATCTGCGCCGTCAGCGTGGTGCCGATGTTGGCCCCCATGATCACGCCGATGGACTGCGACACGGACATCAACCCGGCGGTGACAAAGCCCACCACCATCACCGTCGTCACCGAGGAGGATTGGATCACCGCCGTCACGAAGGCGCCGGTGGCGGCGGCGATCAAGCGATTCTTGGTGAGCCGTTGGAGAACCACGCGCAGGCGATCACCGGCCACCGCCTTGAGCGAGTCCGACATCATCTCCATGCCAAAGAGGAAGAGCGCCAAGCCACCGGCCAGCCCCATGGCCAGGGAAGCCAGGTGCAGCGGCGGGCCGCTCGACGATACGGGGGTGCTGGCGAGCCACCAAGCGGCCGTCCCACTCATCGCGGTGGGCTCTCACCCTCGGCCTGCTCAGCCTTGACGATGGTCACCGGCAGCGGCGCCAGTTGCACCACCCGCTGCGCTTTCGACCCCAACAGTAGCTTCGGCAGGCCGCTGCGCCCCTGGCTGCCCATGACGATCCACCGCGCACCGTGCGACGCCGCCACTTCGAGGATTCGGTGCACCGGCAGGCCCACGACCAAGGTGCGCCGGGCCCGAGCCAGGGCTTCCAAATCCGGGAAGTGCTCGATCGTCTCCTCCACGAAGGCGTCCATCATCTCGCCCGCGGCCTCCTCCATACGGCGCACCTCGCCGGCCTCCTTCTGGTAGTAGCCCGGAGCCCACGCAGGATCGTGCACCACGTGAAGCACCTCCAGCGGAGCCTCGAAACGGTGCGCTGCCCGGGCCCCCCAGATCAATGCCGCCCGGGAAGCCGGAGAAAAATCAACCGGCACCAGAATTGGCGCCGCCTCCTTGCGCTGGTCGTTCATTAATCGCCTTGGAGTAGAGAAACCATCCTCTCAATTTCCAGCAAACCGCGACCGGGCTCGTTGGAAGCCAATTGTAAAGCCCGCCGGACACATCCCGGCATACCACCAACTCGCTCTTCACTCATTGGATCGAGAATAGGTGCAAGCAGTGCAAATCCGCAGACACCGCCATTCACCACCCAAAGGCGCGTCCGCCCACTACCCAACAACGCGGACCTAGCCACGCGGACTCAGCCACGCGGACCGGACCTAGCCGCCGGCTGACGGCGCAGCGGCGATCTTGAGCCCTTCCGCTTCGCCGGCGCGCAGCAGCCGGTCATCGTAGGCGGCGAAGGCGACCGGAAACTTGAGCTGCGCGGCCAGCTCCAGGCAGGAGGCGAGCTGCACCGCATCACCGGCACGCAGTGGATGATGGACCAGGAGGGTGCGGCTTCGCCGGGTCACCTCCGGGGTCAGCTCGACCACGTAGAGGCGCTCGAAGTCCTCTTCGATAGTGGTCAGGATGCGGTCGCGTTGGGTGGGTGTCAGGTCGCCCTCGCGGGTTCGCCGCGCCACCGCCGAGGCGACTTCGATAGCGCTCAGCCGCGACGCCGAGGCGATTCCTTCTTGCATCTGGCGCCGAACCTCGTCGCTACCGGGTTCACGAATGTAGCGTTTGACCAAGGCGCTGGCGTCGAAGAAGGTGATCAGAAGCGATCCTCGCGACCTTGCAGAATCGTCTCGCTCAAGGGGCCACCGGCGACTTCGATCGGTTCCTCCTCGGCGAGCGGCGGCCGTTTACGAATCTCGCCGCCGACCACACCGCGCGCCACCAGAGCGCTCAACGCCTCCTCAAGCCCACCACAGCCGGCAGAAAGAGGGCGCAGCTCGGCGACGGGCCGGCCGCGCTCGGTGATGATCAAGGTGGCTCCGTCGCGCACCTGGCGCAGGTAGGTTCCCAGCCGGGTCTTGAGTTCCCGGGAACCCACGGATTGTTGTGGCCCACTCATGTGGTCATTGTAACTACATGCGGTGCGAATGTCCAGCCGATGAAACGACCCGGGACCTACCCTGGAGGGTATTGACGCAGGAACGGGACACCGTGGATCATTTGTTAGAGTTTCGGCCATCTTGCTCCACGTGGAGCGAGCGACTCCAAGAACGATCAAGGAGGTGCGCGATGAAACGTGCGCGGTTCGTCTTGTTCACCGGTCTCTTGCTGAGCGCCACGATCGCGCTGGCGCAGGGAACCAGTTTCGATCTGACCGGCAGCTGGGATCTCCAGGCTTCCGGAAGTTTCGGCAAGGGCATCCAGGATTGCGTCTTCGAAGGCTCGATGACCTTGACTCAGACCGGAACCTCCTTGGCCGGTAGTGGCATGCTGTCGCTGATCTCCGGTCCTCCGGCCTGCCCGGCAAACCCGACAGCGACGCTCACCGGCGCGCTGATCGGCAACACCTTCGAGATGGCGACCGGCTCGGGGCAGGATGGAGACGCCACCTTCACCGGTCTCGTGGGCGACGCCGGCCGGTCGATCCAGGGGGATTTCTCAGTGACGGTAGGACCGTTCTTCGGCCTGGCCGGGAGCTGGGGAGCCGCGCCACCGCCGGTGGGTCCGCCAGCGATTCCGACCCTCGGCTTGGCCGGTCTACTGCTGCTGGCACTGGCGCTGGCGACCGCCTCAATATGGCTGCTCGCGCGGCGGCGCGCACTCGCCGATTGACCCGGCCAGACTGCACATAAGCAGACACTGGCCGGCAGGTCTGAGCCACAGCGACTGGATCAGCTGTCTAGATTCTATGTAGGCCACCCCTACATCGAGAGGTGGCCATCGGTGCGAATTCATGGTTTGGTGACTCCGCCCAAAATCCTGAATTCTCCTTATTCTATGGGATACTCACGTCCTACCCTTTGAACTTTCCTTCAGGCGGAGTCTATGAGAGGACCTCAACCGGTCCACATCATGAATCCTCGGGATGGGGATCGCCGATTCGAACGGCGCGAGGCCGTAGCTCAGGCGGTGGAGGCCTTTCAGCGGGGCATCGATCGCGAGGAGAGCTTCGCGGTGATCTACCAGAGCTACTTCGCCGCCCTCGTGCGCTTCTTCCGATTCAAGGGAATCTCGCCCGAGGAGTGCCGTGACCTGACCCAAGAGACCTTCGTTGGGATTTATCGAGGGTTGAAAGGGTACCAACACTCCGACCGCTTTGAGGGCTGGATCTACCGGATCGCCGAAACCTGCTTCCTGAAGCGCCTGCGAGCGGCGGCGACTCTCAAGCGGGCGGCAGTCGAGATCTCGACAGACAGCAGCGACCTGCCGCAACGGCTGGTGGCGGCGACGGAGACACAGCTAGGCTCAATGATCGAAAAAGAACGCGCGCAGCAGCTGAGAACGGCCATCCGGGCTTTGCCAGATCAGATGCGCCGCTGTCTGACTCTGCGGCTCTACCAGGGGCTGAGCTACAAGGAAATCGGCATCGTGATGAGACTCCAAAGCGATACCGTCAAGGCCCATTTGACCCGAGCCAAGAAACGGTTGGCGGAGAGTCTCAACCAACCGGACCTCTTCAGTTCAACCACCGCGGAAAGGCGGCGGTGAGGAACGTCGATGAGTGATCACAAAATCAGCCGCCAGGAGCTATCCGCCGTCTTGGGATCTGAAGCCAATCTGGCCACCTCCACGAAGCTGGTCGATGGCCTCTCGGAAGAGACACTGCTGACCTACCTGGACGGCGGGCTCGACGCGGAGGAAGAGAGCCGGCTCCAGGATCAGCTCGCGGCCAATCCCGAGTTGGCCACCAAGCTGCTGCAACTCGAAGCGCTGGCCAACGCCGAGCCACCGTCCGACGCGACCGCACGAGTTGAAGTCGAAGCCGGCCTGACGGACTTTCGACACAGACTGGCGGCGGCAGAGTCCCCCACCGGAACCGACACCGAATCTCCCCTCCCCTTTCGCCGACCGGGGCGCAGCTGGGGCCGACGGGTTGCCTCCATCGCGGCGCTGGCCGCGGCGGTGACGGCGGCGGCGATCTGGCTGCGACCAAGTCTCCAACCAGACTCCAGACCGGTCCTGATCGGCAATGTGCGGCCGCCGCTCGCCGGGGGGGTGGCGCGTAGCGGCGGCGCCAGCGAGCGCTACCCTCCGGCCGGCGACGGTGTGGAGGTGGAACTCTTCCCCGACGAAGAGAAGAAAGTGGAGCTGCCGGCTAGCCAGCTGATCTACCTCAAGTTAGCGGCTGGCCGTGAAGCCGAGAGTTGCGCCGCCCGCGTCACCTTGCCGGAAGATGGGCAAGAGAGGGTCGCAGGGCTGCTCCCGGATGGCTTCCTCGTCTTCTTGGCTCTCAATCCTCCCCGTTCGGGCCGCTACGAGATCGGGCTGCGCTGCGGTGAGATCGGTGGCGAGGATCACTACGCGGTCGAGGCGAGCCTCGGAATGGGCGGCTAGTTGGAGGTTGCGCGCTGGAGACGAACGGCGGCCGGCCTGCTGGCGGTGGCGTTCGCCGCGGCGTGCGGCACTCCCTCCAAGGTGCCGGAGGATCCAAAGCCACGGACTCAGTTGCCGGAGCGCGTGACCCTACGCCCGGCGAAAGCGGAGACCTTCACCTATCGTCTTTCCCTCCAGGCAGGCGACTTGGTGCGCGTCGTCGCCCAACAGGAGGGAGCCGACGCCGAGCTGCTGCTCATCGGTCCGGGCGATGACCTGGTGCAGCATGTCGACCGGCCGAACAAAGACCGGGGCGAAGAGTTGCTGCTCGCCGTCGCGCGGGAGGGCGGAGAACATCAGCTCCGCGTACCGGTCAACCCGATCGTCGCCGGGGGCCATGCGACGGTGCGCCTCGATCGCCTGCAACCGGCAAATGATGACGAGCGCCGGTTGGCCGCCCTCTACGCGAAGTTCTTGGTCGCCAAGCAGGAGACCTCTGTCGACAGGCTAGAACTTCTGGCGCACCGCTTCGAGCAAGCCGCGCAACCCCTCCTGCAAGCCGAGGCCCTCTTGCAGGCGGGAATGCTACTGGCGGGAAACGACGACCGGAAGGCCGAGGAACTGATCGGGCGCTCGGAGGAGCTTTTCCGCCAACAGGGTGCCCGGTCCTGGGAGGGGGTGGCACGTCGTCATCGGACCGCCGCGTTGATCAACCAAAATCGAGCCGCCGAAGCCCTGACGCAAGCCGAAGAGCTTCTGGCTTTCGCCGAGGAGTTGGGATGGCCTTGGCTGCGCAGGTACGCGTTCCGCCATCTGGGGCAGGCTTACTATCAGCGTGGGCAAAACCAGAAAGCGCTGCACTCCTTCGAATCCACCTTGCAGGAAGGCTCCGCCCTGTGCGACGCCCCGGGGCCGGACGCCCTGTACCACCTCGGCCTCCTCCAAGCGAGAGTCTTCCACCGCGGTTCCCGCGCCCTTGGTCATTTCGAAAAGGTGCTCCACTGTTTCGGGATAGCCGGCTCGTTGAGCAAGCAGAGCAAAGCGATCGGACAGATGGGGCGCGTCCATCTGGACGCGGGCCGTCTGGCCAAAGCGGAGGAGTTCTTCTTGCGGGCGGAGACTGTCGATCCCGATCTCAAGGAGTGTGCAAGAGCCAAGCTGCTGGCCAGGCGTGCCGAGGTCGCCTGCCTGCGGGAGGATAGCCCGCGGGGGCTCGCGCTGGCCGCCGACTCGGAGCGATTGCTGATCGACGGCGCATGCCGGCCCGGCGACGAAGGCGACGCACCCTTCCAGCTGGCCAAAGTGTGGAGTTGGGCGGGAGACCTCGACCGGGCTAGGCAGGCCTACCGAAGTGTGCTGGATCAATCCTCCATCTATCCCAATCCGATCCGCGAAGCGTGGGCCAGGGTCGGCTTGGCGCGCCTCGACGAAGGCCAGGGACGCAAGACGGAGGCACTGGCGTTGGCGCGAGAGGCGGTGGAGGATCTTCTCGCCGTGCGCTTGGAGGTCGAGAACGACACGAATCGAATCGCCTTCTTCGCCAGCGCCCAGGATGCCTTCAGCCTCTACATCCAGCTGCTGACCGAGGACGGAAGGGCCGAGCGTGCGCTGGAGGTGGCGGAGGCGGCGCGCGCCCGCTCGTTCCACGATCGCGCCGCCGAGGTCGGAGTCGACCTCTCCGGCGACGCCTCCGACCCACTGGCCACAGCTCTGGCCAAGATCCGCCATCGCATCCTCGAAGTAGAGACGATCGCCGCTGAATCCACGAAGACTCCTCCCCCGCGGCGCCGGATCGATCAGCTGTTCGAGGAACTGGCCGTCGCCGAAGGGCGGCTGCGCGCGGCGAGATCGCGCTCGGCGCAAGCGCTGGCGCCAACGACCCTGAAGCTGCCGGCCATCCAGGCACAACTCGACGAGGGAACCCTCTTGCTCGTCTACCGGCTTGGTGAAGAAAGGAGCTACCTGTGGGAGGTCGATCGAACCTCTCTGCACCTGCACAAACTGGAGCCCAGGGCGCGGATCGACCGCCGGGCGGGCGCCGCGCTCGACAGCCTTGCCCGCACTGAATCCGACGGCGCCGACGTCGACCTCTGCCCGGTGAGCGACCTCGTTCTAGCCCCTGTGGCCGCCCGCTTGCGCGCCGGTGCCGACCGCCAGTTGGTGATCGTCGGCGACGGCGCTCTGCAGCGAGTGCCCTTCGCCGCTCTGCCGGTCGCCGAAGCGGGGCGCGACTGCGCTCCCGCCTCGCCGCGACTGGTCGAGTTACTCCCTCTGTCGACCGTACCCTCCATTTCCAGCCTGGCGCAGCTGCGGCGGGCCTATGCCGATCGAGAACCGGCGGCGCGACCGCTGATCGCCTTCGGCGATCCGGTCTACACCGGCAGCGATCCGCGCTGCACCTCTTCCACCGATGGGTCGGCGAACGACCCGCCGCGGCTGACGGCCTCGGGAGTTGAGGTGCGTGCCGTCTGCAGCGAGACCGGCGGTCGCTGCTTCACCGGCTTCGAAGCGAGTCGGGAGCGGGTCTTGTCCGCCGGCCTCGAAGGCTACAGCGCCCTCCTCTTCTCGGTCCACGGTGAGATCGACGAGGCGCAGCCGCTGCTCTCCAGCCTGCTCTTCGGCGCCGGCGATCCCGGCTGTCAGGACCCGCCAAGGCCACTCTACGCCTATGAGATCGCCGGCCTGCGGCTCAACGCTCAACTCACCGTCCTCTCCGCCTGCGAGAGCGGCTTGGGGACCGAGGTGCGGGGCGAGGGATTGATCAACGGTCTGGTGCAGAGCTTCCTGACCGCCGGCTCGGCACGCGTGCTGGCGACGCTGTGGCGGGTTGGGGACGAGGATGCCGCGAAACTGGTCACCGCCTTTTTCGCCGCTATCGAGGCCGGCGCGGCGCCCCCCGAGGCCCTGCGCCAGGCTCAGCTGGAGCAGTACCGGCTCGGCATGGCGGCCCGCGGCTGGGCGCCGTTCGTCCTCTTCGGCGAGTGGCGTCCATGGCCCGCCGCCCGCTGATCGCTCTGCCCTTTTCTCCTGTGGATCTCATTCACCGCCGGGTGGGGTGTACCCACCTGCGCGACGCTGGGATTGGAAGCGACGAGGGACCTGTCTTTTGAAATAGGAACCAAAATCAAGGAGAAGTCATGAGTCGGACGGTACATATCGCGATCAGTGAGTCGGCGGGATGTTCCTGCCACGGAAGAAGCCACAGCCCAAGTCACGACGCAACAGCGGGCCGAGCGAGAGGTTTGGGCGATCCGGGGGACGGCCCCCCGACCGCCAAGCTCGAAGATCCGGGAGACGGTCCCGCCACCGCCAAGCTCGAAGATCCCGGCGACGGCCCCTCCACGGCCAAGCTCGAAAATCCCGAGCCCAACGCCCGCCGAGGCCGGTGGGACTTGGGGAGAAGGGACTCTGGTCACAGCCCTTGTGATTGTGACGACGTCGCATGGCACTGCGCGCCGATCACTTGCGGCGATTCGGCAGGGGCGCAAACCGACCGCCAGAACACCCAGCAGAACGGCAACAGGGCGCTCGGGCCGCTCGAATACAGCGGTTTCATCATTCTGCGCCTGGCGGCGGGGCTGGTGGGAACGAACTCGCCCGACACGCTCTGGGACTTGGCGAACCAGCCCGGCCTGGCCGGCTTGAAAGCGGCGTTGCGCACCGACAACCTGGAGGATGAGCCTCCGTCCGCCAGCGAGAGGACTACTCCACCCGCAGTGGCCCATGAGCACCTCCGCTCGCGACCGTTGATCGACCTCCAGGGCCTACCCAGGTGCTCAACCTCCCTGAGCGCCACGCGAACGGCGATCGAAGAGATGGAGACCAGGGCCGCCAACACCGACTTCCCGCCGCTGCACAGCTTGACCTCCTACTGGCGGATCGACGCCCGTCACTTGCCGGCGCGTGCCGACGAACTGACGGCGCGGTTCAATGGCTTGCCGGAGGTCGACCTGGCCTATCGTGAGTTGTTGGCGACCGATGCCGGCACATCCAGTCCGGCGCTGGACAGCTACGCCGACACTCAGGACTATCTGGACGAAGCGCCGATCGGGGTTGGCGCTCGCTGGGCGCTGACGCAACTCGATCCAGCTGGAAAATCGACTCCTCGAAAGCTGGTCGACATCGAGCAGGGTTGGATCTACAAGCATCAAGAACTCGCCGGCAAGGTTTCATCGCAACCCTTGGCGGGAGAGAATCGGCACGGAAAGTTGGCCTATCTAGCCCACCATGGCACGGCGGTTCTCGGTCAGTTGTGCGCCGGCGGGATCAACCTCGAGAGTCTGCTGGAGGACAACGCCACCATCGCCACCGCCTCGCATTTCAAGGGCGAAGGCCAGTCGACCGGCGCCTATCTCTTCGCCAACACCAACGGACATGTGGCCGAGGCGATCTTCGCCAGCTTGGACACGGGGCTGGGAGCAGGCGACGTGCTCCTGCTCGAAGTTCAGCGGGCACGGCTGCCCACCGAGGCGGACTTCGCCGATCTCTACGCCATCCGGCTGGCCACCGCGCTCGGCGTGACCGTGGTCGAGGCGGCGGGCAACCACGGAGTTTCCCTCGATGAATACCGAGACGAGCGGGGCTCCCACCGCTTCGAACGCGGCTCGGCCGATTTCGTCGACTCGGGAGCGCTCGTCGTCGGCGCCGCCGAGCCCGAGTTACAGCACGATCGGGCCTCGTTCTCCAACTACGGCAGCCGGCTTGACTGCTACGGCTGGGGCCGCACGGTGATCAGCTGCGGCTATGGCGATCTCGACGCCGGCGCCGCGACACCGAATGCACCCGATATCAACCAGTTCTACACCAACACCTTCAACGGGACCAGCAGCGCCTCGCCGATCATCGCCGGCACCGCCTTCTTGCTGCTCTGCCTTTATCAGCAAAAGGGCTGCCCCGGTTCCAGCGATGAAGTCTGGCTCTCGCCGCTGCGCGTCCGGGCACTGCTCAGCGATCCCTCCACCGGGACCGCGCAAGGACCCGGGGTGTTCGGGCGCATCGGCGTGATGCCGGACCTGCGAGCAATCCTCCAAGATCGGCTGGCTTTACTCGCCAGCCCCGTCATGCGCAAGTTCGTCGGCGAAGAGTGGAGGCAGGGCGAGGGTGGCCCCGTCTCCGCCAGCCCGGACATCGTGGTGGCTCCGCTGAACAGCGCCCTCGATTGGGGTCAAGGCGGCGGCCGGGAGAACCACCCCTCGCCGGGCGGTGTGATCGATCTCAACAACCCGGTCGATCTCATCGTCCGCATGCGCAACCGAGGTCTCGAAGAGGCCGACGACGTGCGCGCCGATCTCTACTGTTCGGAGGCCGCCACCCTGCTGACGCCCGAACTCTGGCAGACGATCGGCTCATCGAGCTTGCCCTTCCACCTGCCTCCCGGCGACGAACTGACGGCCGCGCCCGCGATCGTGTGGAATCCTGCCAACTACAGTGCCAATACCGTGCAGCAGCCACCGCAGGCCTTTGCCCTGATGGCGATCTTCACCAACGGCGAAAAGCCTCCGCCACCGCCGCCGTCGGCGCCCTACTTCGACTGGAACACCTTCCTGCGCTTCCAGCGCTCCCGCCATGTGGCGTGCCGCAACGTGCATTGGGTCCAGCTCCCCTCGACGGGGCCCTTGGACCTGCATTTCATGGTCACCGGCGCACCGGATCGAAGCCGCACCTTCGACTTCGAGTTGATCCGACGCCTGCCTCCCGAGGTCAAGATCGACTTCGCCGCGCCCAAAGGGCTGGTGGCTCGCCTGCATCAGCGCCGGCCCTGGATCGCCAAGCAAGGGCCAGGGACGAGTGGGCAGCCCTACCTGAAACTCCCTTCGGAACGGCGACTGGCCTTCCGCCGGATTCAGCTTCCCAAAGCCGCCCGCTTGTGCTCGTCTCTGAGCCTGACCACACTGGCGAACGCAAAAACGGGCCAGAGTTTGGCGATTCGCCAGCTCTACCGCGGCGAAGAGGTCGGGCGCATCACCTGGCTGTTCAAAGCATAGGAGGAGACACGTCTCGAAGAGCACGACGCGAGTCCACTCGTAGTCCCTTTGGACGACTTCAGCGCCGGTTCGTTGCAAAGAGCCGGCGCCCTACCCTCACTCTAAGTACGAGCGCTGGAGAAGCCGGCCCAATCGGGGTCTCCCAGCTCCTCTCCGACCATGATCTCGAACCTCGAGCGTAGGATTGACAGCGCTTCGCAAGCAGCCTCCCGGCGCTGTTTGGAGGCGCCGTGCTGGCTTCTGGCCGGCGGCTCCGTCATCGCCTCCAGCCAGCACAAGTGCTCGAAGAGGGCGCGTGCCTGGCGCAGGGTTCCAGCCCGAATCCAGCCGGTGGAGAGCAGCGCTGCGATGTTGTCGAGCTGGTCCGCCAGCCTGCCGAGGCCCAAGCTCTCCAGCCACTCGATCTCCGCCAGCCGGACCAGATTCCAGAAGGACGGATCCTGACCGCGTTTCTCCTTCAACACCGCGCGGGCCTTGACCATATCCTGGTCAAAGTCCTCATCCAGCATGGCGTCGCCTCGCAGGTCGCAAACCACCCGGCAGCTCAGGTAGTTCAAGTATGGATAGAGGTCGGTCGTCTGCCGTCGCTCCTGGTGTAGATGGTGGGCCTGGGCATAGAGCTTCGCTGTTACCAGCAGCCGATCGCCGCGCCGATCCAACGGCTCGAGCAGTGCCAGCCGCTTGTGCATCGACGCCACCAGAGCAAAGCGCTCTTCGGTCATCAGTCGGTCATCCTCATGCCACCGGCCGTCGGTGCGCGGTAGATCCCAGACCAACCGCAGGCAGTCCTCGATCTCCAGCGAGGCTTCCCGGGCACCAAAACTCTTGTCCAGAGGATCCCGCCAGCGGCGCAAGGCAAGATCGGCGAGCAGCGTGCAGCGGTGTTCGAGAGAGCGAATCGGGATCGTCGACTTGTCGACTTCCAGGGCGGAGGAATAGAAGCCGATCGCCTCTTCGATTCTGTCCAGCTCACGGTAGGCCTCGGCGAAGGCCACTTGCACCGACGAACGCCCCAGCCATTGATCGCTGACGATGGAACGCAGCTGGCCTAGCCTTTCCAGCAGGTCGCGGATCCTCTTCTCCGAGGTCGTCGCCGCCATACTGACCAGGTTGTTGAGTTCGGCGATCACCTCGTTTTTCTCCACGAAGGATTCCGGCATCGCGGGCAGCTGGCCGACGAATTGCGGCAGCTTGAGTTGGAAATGAGGATCTCCATAGGCCTGGTAGGCCCCCCAGGTGTTGTTGCCCGGGTACTTTTCGAAGATCTCCCGTCTGGCGCGCAGCACCGCCTCGCCGAACCGCTTGCCGTCGAGCATCAGCTCGTAGAAAAGAGAGGCAAAATGGCGTGCCGCATCGTCATCCACCTTCCACGCGGCCGCGATCACCGACCGGACGCCGATCTGGATCAGCTGCAAGGCGAAACTGGAGGCGCGCTGGCGAGCCATCTCCACTTGACCGGAGTCCAGCTGCCCCTCGATCCTCCCCAGATGGCAACAGTTGACGAAGACGAACTCCGGTACGACGTCGAGCTGTTCCAGCTCGATAGCGGTGAGATAGGAATCATCGCTGAGCACCATGCCGGGGCCCTGGATCGACGAACCAAGGCTGCCCTGCGCGGTCGATGGCGCGCCGTTGATCTGCTTGAAAGTTGGCGCGGGGAGTGTTCCGTGGCCGGCCAGGTGCACCACGCGATAGGGCTGAGCCATCAGGTCTTGCATGACCTCCGTCGCCGAGGCTCCCAGCGAGCTGGTCACCTCGAAGCTCCTGTCGCGCAGCAGCTGGCAAATATGTTCAGCTTCATTGCGCGCCCCTGCCAGCTGGCGACCGCCGTTGTCGGGATCCCCCACAATCAGCGCCATGTTGCCGTTGGCGCTGACCACCGGGTGGCGGATCTCGGAATCGATCAGCTGCCGCACCAGGCCGGTGCGCACCGCCACCGGGCGCAGCGCCTCGATGTCCGAGACGCATCCTTGGGGGTCTTGCGCATCTTCCTGCGCGCCGTGGGGGCCGGTTGAGAACCGCGGCCGCTCGTCGCGCAGCAGCTCCCACGGCAAGCAGGCCGCTCGCTCGTCCAACAACAAGAGGATGTTCGACCGTTTCGGCCCGAATTTCTTGAAGCCGTTGGGCACCAGAAGCTCATAGAGCGTCGCCGCCAGCGAGGCTTGCCGCTGGTGGGCGGGCAGCGGGTATCCGCCAGTGCCGAGCAGTTCATCCTTGAGTTCCTGGATCAACCTCGATTGCGTGGCGACCGGCTGTTGCTGGGCTCCGGCACGATTCGACAGGTCGGAGAACTGCATCTCTCCACCTTCTCCGGTGCGCACCTGAAGTTGTCGCCACCAGCTCTGCTCGCGAGTTCTCAGAACCCTCCACAAGCCGCCGGACAGACTCCGGATCTCACCTGCGAAGTGAAAGTTCTGAGCCCGGGTCCTATCCGAGGAGAGGTCCATCAGGACCTGGGCCGCCTCGACCGCGCGGTCGAGATAGAGTTCGACAATCTGGAGTCTGGCGATCCTCACCGCGCGATCGCGAGCGACTCGACCGAAGTCTCGGTTGGCGATCGCGGTCGCTTCCAGAATCGCCAGCAGACTCTCTTCGATCGAAACACCCTGATCGCCGGATCCGATCAAGGGAACCGCCAGGGTCGCTTCAACAGCCTGGGCGGGCTGCGAGCAGTCTGTTTCCGTCAGGTGAATGCCGTACTGCACCACAGCCTGGCGAAAGCTCTTCACCAGCCTACCCGGCGTCAGACCGCCGACCGTACCCAACCCCAGGATGATCGCCCCGCCGATCTCCAGACCACCAGCATCCTTGCTGAGCACCAGTTCGACCGTCTCCACCGCTCCTGGGTAGCGCCCCAGTTTCCACCGCTGGCTCAAACGGCCATCGAGCAGCCTATCTAGCGTCGCCTCGCTGCCGACAATCGCATCGCCCTCGTAATGGCCCAAGGCGACGGGAGCCTGCACGAAGGCCAGGTTGCCGTGGCAGATCTCAACTTCGGTCGGGCAGCTGGAACAAGCCTCGAGCGAAGCCAATTCCGCCGGCCCGATCTGGTCACCGTCCACCTCGCGCGTGGGGGTTCCTTCACTACCCTCCCTCATGCCACCTCCATAAACAAATCAGTGCCCCCGGAACTACCTGGCACACCCGGAAAATAATTGACTGTGAATTTAGATATTAGCCTAGCACGATCGTTCACCCTCATCGCCGGCCGGCCGGTTTCACCATGACCCGGCGTTGCCGGTAGACTCAACCAGCGGATAGTGCAGCACGCAGCGCGACACCGCAGTGCCAGAACGCAGTGTTTACGGACGCCTATTCCTCAATGCAGCTCCCGCTCATCCTCAATACTTTCAATGACCATGGCGTCAGATTCGTCGCCGTCGGCCATACCGCCCTCTTTCTCCACGGCAGTCTGGAGACGCTTCGCTCGGCTCAGTTGTGCTTCCACCAAGAATGGAACAACTGCGAGTGCATCGGGCAAGCCGTAGAGGAACTGGGCGGCACGCCGCTAGGGCAATCGTCCTATCCCGCTGCCCTCACCGGACAGCTGAGGCAAACCAGCGTACCGATTCGTCTCTCGCTGGCGGAGACGGAATTGGAACTCTGGCCGCGGGTGCCAGGCTTGGGCGACTACGAGGATCTTCTTCCACGCTCCGCTACGCTCAAGGCAGCTGCCATACCGGTTCGCGCGCTGTCGATCGAACAACTGATCCGCTGGCTGCAGCTCAATGGTGAAGGCGAGGAAGGGGCGGAACTTCTCACCCGTCTCGGTGTGGGTGAGAAGCCGTTATTCTCACCGAACCAGCGGTAGTTTTCGCTCTTACCGAGGCTCTGGCGGCGGACGATAGCGGGTCAAACGCAAGCTGTTGCTGACCACGGTAACGCTGGAAAGCGCCATCGCCGCCGAGGCCATGATCGGCGAGAGCAGCACGCCGAAGGCGGGGTAGAGCGCTCCGGCGGCGATGGGGATTCCCACCGCGTTGTAGATCGAGGCGCCGAGGAGGTTCTGGTAGATCGTTCGCACGGTCGCCCGCGACAGCTCGATCGCATCCGCCACCGCAGCCGGATCGCTACGCATCAGCGTGACACCGGCCACTTCGACCGCCACATCGGTGCCCGCGGCCAGAGAGATGCCGAGATCGGCCGCGGCGAGGGCGGGGGCGTCGTTGATCCCATCGCCGACCATGGCCACTCGCTCGCCCGCCGCGCGCAGCTCTTCGACGGCGCGCTGCTTGCCTTCCGGCCCCACCTGCGCGATCACCTGGTCGATTCCCAACTGGCCAGCGATGACCTGCGCCGTCTCGCGACGATCCCCGGTCAACATCACGACCTTGAGGCCGCGCCTGGTCAGGCGGGAAACAGCGCTGCGAGCCGTGGCGCGGATCGGATCGGCGACGGCGATGAGGCCGCTCAATCGGCGGTCGATCTCCACCAGAATCGGCGTCTTGCCGGCCGACGCCAACTGCTCAGCGGTCGCCAGGAGATTGGAGGAAGCCGAGTCAGCAGCCTCGGGCGCCAACCAAGCGGCGGTGCCGATCCGCACCCAGCGGCCGTCGAGGCGCCCTTCAATCCCCTGCCCCGCCCTGGCGGTGAACTCTTCGACCTCATGACGCACCGCTGTGGCCGCTTCCAGGATGGCTCCCGCCAGCGGGTGCTCCGAGTGGGCCTCCACCGCGCCCGCCCAGGCCAGCAGCTCATCCTCACTGAGATCCACCCCCTCGGCGACGACCACATCGGTCACCGCGGGTCGCCCCTGGGTCAGCGTACCGGTCTTGTCGAAGACGACGGTGGTCAGCTCGCGCGCCACCTCGAGCACTTCGACGTCGCGGATGAGGATTCCGAGTTCCGCCCCCTTGCCAATACCGGCGACGATCGCCGTCGGTGTTGCCAAACCCAAGGCGCAAGGGCAGGCGATGATCAGTACGGTCACCGCGGCGATCAGACCGTGTACCAGTCGCGGCTGAGGCCCCAGCAGCCACCACAGCACGGCGGTGATCGCCGCCAGCGCCAGTACGGTCGGCACGAAGATGGCGGCGATGCGGTCGACCATCCGTTGCACCGGAGCCCGCGATTCCTGTGCCCGTTCGACCAGCCGAACGATCTTGGAAAGCACCGTTTCGCTGCCCACTTTCTGCACCTCGAAGAGCAGCGATCCGGTGGTGTTCACCGTGCCTCCCACCACCGAGTCCCCGGGCTTCTTGACCACCGGCATCGACTCACCGGTGAGCATCGACTCCTCCACCGCCGAGCTACCTTGGCGAACCACTCCGTCTACCGGCACCCGGTCGCCCGGGCGAATGCGGATGTAGTCCCCCACCCGGATCTCCTCCACCGGTAAATCGATCTCCTTACCTCCCTCGACCTTGCACGCCGTCGCCGGCCGCAAAGCCAGCAGCCGGCCGATCGCTCCGGATGTTCGTTCGACGGCGCGAGCTTCGAGCAGCTGGCCGAGCAGCACCAGCGCGAGGATCCAGGCGACCGCTTCAAAATAGACCTCGACCGGCAACCCCGTTCGGGCGAACCGCGAGGCGAAGAGGGTCACCGTGGCGCTGTAGGCGAAGGCCGCCAGAGTACCCAGTGCAATCAGGGTGTCCATGGTGGCGCGGCGAAAACGCAGACTCTTCCACGCGCCGCGGTAGATCTCGGCCCCGCCGATGACCATCGCTGCCGCCGCCGCGATCAGGGCCGACCAGCGAAGGGTCGACGCATCGAGCGCAAAGAGGGCTGGCAGGAGCTTCTGCGACAGCCGCCGGAGCGGATCCATCAGCCGACTGCCGAGCCCCATCCCTCCGCCCGCCGCAACCATCAGCGGCATGGAGAGCGCCATCGAAACCAGCGCCATGGTGAGCGTCACCCCGAAGCGCACCGCGGCCGGCAGCGAAGTGCGGACCGCGGGTCTGCCCGCGGTCACCGTCCCCTGCCCCGCCGCCCGCTGGGACCCTGCATCACTCCCGCCGTCTCCGCCGCCTTCCGCGCCAGCCTCGCCGTGCCCCATCCACGAGACGCCGGCGACGCCGTACCCCGCCGCCTCCACCGCCGCTTCGATCCGCTCCCGGTTCAGCCGGTTTTCGCCCAACTCCAGCCTGGCCTTGCCGCTGGCGAAGTTGACCGCCACCTCCTGGACACCGGGAATACCGCTGAGACTCTTGTTTAGCGCCGAAGCACAGCTGGCGCAGCGCATGCCGGTGACTTGAACGACCACTTCCCCGCCGCCCCGAACCCCAGCCTCAACAGGTGCCACCCCAACATCGGAGGCCTCAACAGGTGCCACCCCAACATCGGAGGCAGCCTTTTCAGCCGATCCAGTTACCTTTATATCCAGTTTACTCACCTTTTCATCCGATCTGGCCGCCCTCTCAACAGGTGCTCAACAGGTGCCACCCCAACATCGGAGTCGGTGGTGGGCGGCGATCTTAGCTCCTTGGCTACGCTCATCGGCTGTACTTGAACATCAGTTCCGCGATCTCTTGCGATGTTCGCGCCTTGGTTTCCGGGTCCCCGTGGATGAAAGCACGCTCAACGCAGGTGCGCATGTGGCGCGACAGCAGCTGGCGCGAGACTCGGCGCAATGCCTGATGGACAGCGGCGAGTTGATTCAGCACGTCGACGCAATAGCGGTCTTCGTCCACCATGCGTGCGATGCCGCGCACCTGCCCTTCGATGCGCGCCAGCCGGCGCTGGAGGGCAGCCTTTTCTTCCCGCTGCTCACAGCTCGCGGTCGGCGGTGTTTGTGAGCCGGCAGCGCTGTTCACAGCACTCTTCATCGGTCGATCCTCCATGCACTTTTCCGTTTTTCCTCCGAAAATCCGCTCTTCCGGATGGTGATTCGCTCTCGAAGCCGCCCCAGATTATACCCCCTTAGGGTATGCGTCAAGACCAGATAAGAGACTATCCTTGAAGGTCGGAAGTCGCTAACCTACTCTCACTATTGACATTCCGGGGTCCGCGGCTACAATAACCACACGATTTGATTTCGCTGGGCTGAGCAACAATTCAGGTTTCCTAGAGGGCGAGTCTGCATGGCTGGCAAGTACTACACTGTCATTTTGGTACCCCACAGCCGCGCCAAGCTGCGCAAATGGCGCATCAGCACCAAGCAAGTCGGCATCGCTTCAGGAGCGTTGATCGCCCTGACCCTCGGTGCCACGCTCATCTCCTTGCTCTTCTTCAGAACGACGATCGATCAGGCGGAACTGTCCAATCTCAGGAGCGAGAACGAGAACCTGCGCGAGGTCAACCAGTCTTTTGAAGCCAGTATTCGCGACCTGCAGGCGAACCTCGGCAACTACGAAGAAAGAACCCGACAGCTGGCGATCGTCGCCGGCTTGGGCAATCTGACGGAAGAGTCCGGCGTCGGCGGTGACCTCTCTTCTCCCAGTCTCAACGGCTACAGCGAGTTCATCCACGACATCGAGCACCGCACCAGCAAGCTCTCCGGCCACTTGCAAGAGATCCAGCAGCAACTCGATGAGCGGCTGCGGTGGACCGCCTCGATGCCTTCGATCACCCCGGTCCGCGGCATTCTGACCAGCAACTTCGGCAACCGCCGTGACCCGCTCACCGGCAAACGGGCCTACCACCCGGCGATCGACATCTCGGCGCCGAAAGGCCAGCCGGTCGCGGCTCCGGCGGACGGGGTCGTACTCAAGACCGGACGCAATGGCGGGCTGGGCAAAGCGATCGTGCTCTCCCACGGCTATGGCCTGACCACCCGCTTCGGCCACCTGTCGCGTATCGACGTTGAGCCCGGTCAGCGTATCCAGCGAGGCGACGTCATCGGCGCCGTCGGTAGCACCGGTCGCTCGACCGGCTATCACCTGCACTACGAAGTGCTGGAGGACGGCAAGCAGGTCAATCCGCTGGCCTTCATGCTCGACCGCCGGTAGGGGCGCCCAGTAGGCGCACAAATCAACGCGCCCGCCCTTGATCCCGCCCGCCGCGCCCGACACCACCCGTATCGGCGCACCGCCCCCGACACACCCGCGTGCCTCGTGGCATGGATGGGAGGGCGCGATGAATGGATGGGAGAGCGCGATGAATCGCGCCCCCACGGGGCACTGCTTATGTGGAATGTTCTGGTAAACTGACGCGTTCTTCATGACTGGCCGAACGTGGCCTACCCCTTAGATACAAGCTCCACTCCGCACTCTTCCCGAGAAACTCACCATGATCAATTGGGTCCTGACCAAGGTCTTTGGCAGCCAGCATGAGCGCGACGTCAAGGCAATGGTGCCCACCGTCGAACTGATCAACCAGCTTGAGCCGGAAATCGAGGCGCTGAGCGACGACGGTCTGCGCCAACGCACGGCTGAGCTGCGCCAGGAAATCGCCGAGGGTCGCGATCTCGACGACTGCCTGGTGCCGGCATTCGCCATCGCACGCGAGGCGGCGAGACGAACCGTTGGCATGCGTCCCTATGACGTGCAGTTGATGGGCGGCATCGTCCTCCACCGCGGGCGCATCGCCGAGATGAAGACCGGTGAAGGTAAGACTCTGATGGCGACCCTGCCGGTCTTCCTCAACGCCCTCACCGGCAAGGGCGTGCACGTGGTGACGGTCAACGACTACCTGGCTCGCCGCGACGCCGAGTGGATGGGAGAGGTCTACCGCTTCCTCGGTTTGAGCGTCGGCATCATCCAGCACGACCTGCCGGACGCCGACCGCAAGGCCGCCTACGCGGCGGACGTCACCTACGGCACCAACAACGAGTTCGGCTTCGACTACCTGCGCGACAACATGAAGTTCGATCTCGCCTCGATGGTCCAGCGGCCGCACCACTTCGCCATCGTCGACGAAGTCGACTCGATCCTGATCGACGAAGCGCGGACGCCGCTGATCATCTCCGGCCCGTCCGAGGAGTCGGTCGACAAGTACTACCAGATCAACCGCATCATCCCCCGCCTCGAACGGGGTGAGGAGATCGAGGAAGAGGACGGTTCGAAGTACTCCACCGGCGACTTCCTGGTCGACGAAAAAGCCAGCTCGGTCGCCCTCACCGACGAGGGTGTGAGCCAGGTCGAGAAGCTCCTCGGCATCGACAACCTCTACGACCCGAACAACATGGAGCTGCTGCACGGCGTCAACCAGGCCTTGCGCGCCCACAACATGTTCAAACGCGACGTCGACTATCTGATCCAAGACGGCAAGGTGGTCATCGTCGACGAATTCACCGGCCGCATGATGTCGGGCCGGCGCTGGTCGGACGGGCTCCATCAAGCGGTCGAGGCCAAGGAAGGGGTCAAGATCGAGCGTGAGAATCAGACCCTCGCCACCATCACCTTCCAGAACTACTTCCGGATGTACGAGAAACTCTCGGGCATGACCGGAACCGCGGACACGGAAGCGGCGGAGTTCCACCAGATTTACGGTCTCGACGTGACCGTCATCCCCACCAACGAGCCCATGGCTAGCGACGATCGGCCGGATCTCATCTACTTGACCGCCGCCGAGAAATGGAATGCCGTCGTCGAGGAGATCGCCGACGGCCACGAGCGCGGCCAGCCGGCGCTGGTCGGTACGATTTCGATCGAAACCAGCGAAATGCTCTCCGCCCGGCTGAAGAAGCAGGGTGTTCGCCACGTCGTGCTCAACGCCAAGTTTCACGGCCGAGAGGCCAACATCGTGGCGCAAGCCGGTCGCAAGGGCGCCATCACCATCGCCACCAACATGGCCGGCCGCGGCACCGACATCGTGCTCGGCGGCAATCCCGAAGGGCTGGCCCGCTCCGAAGCGGACCCCGAGACGGAACCCGAAGCCTATGCCGAGGCCTTGGCGCGGTACACCGAGAGCTGCAAGAGCGAGCGCGAAGAGGTGCTAGCGGCTGGCGGCCTGCACATCCTCGGTACCGAACGCCATGAGTCGCGCCGCATCGACAACCAGCTACGCGGTCGCTCCGGACGACAGGGCGACGCCGGCTCATCCCGCTTCTACCTCTCGCTCGAAGACGACTTGATGCGCATCTTCGGCTCCGATCGCATCAAAGGGCTGATGGGCAAGCTCGGCATGGAAGAGGGCGAGGCGATCGAGAACAAGATGGTCAGCCGCTCGATCGAGAAGGCGCAGCGACAGGTCGAAGGCCGCAACTTCGAAGTCCGCAAGCACCTCCTCGAGTACGACGATGTGATGAATAAGCAGCGCGAAGCGATCTACCAGCTGCGCCGCGACATCCTCGAAGGCCGCGAGGGCCGCGACTACCTGCGCCAGATCAGCGCCGACGTGCTCGACTTCATCATCGCCAACCACTGCCCGGAGAAGGCCGATCCGCGAGACTGGGGGTTGGCCGAACTCTCCACCGAGATCCTCGCCTACTTCGATATCGACACCCACCAGTTGGAGTTCGACCTCGAAGAGCTGACCACCGACGAACTGCGCTCCAAGCTTGGCGACGCGGTGGAAGCGAAGTACAACGACAAGGTCGAGCGGCTGACCAGCGACCTGATGGCCTTGTTCGAGCGCGACATCATGCTGCGCACCGTAGACCGTGCATGGAAGGACCATCTCCTTGCCCTCGACCACCTCAAAGAGGGAATCGGACTGCGCGGCTACGGCCAGAAAGATCCGCTGAACGAGTACAAGCGGGAGAGTTTCGAACTCTTCCAGGCGATGAAGGACCGGATCGAAGACACCATCATCAAGACGATCTTCCGCGTCGAGCCGATCAGCGAAGAGCAACTCGCCGAGCAGCGCCAGCACCGAGCGGCAAGCGCTCCCTCCAAAATGCGCTTCTCCGCCCCGCCGAAGACCTCGGCACCGCAGAAGGTAGTGACCGTGCGCAACACCGAGAAGGTGGGTCGCAACGACCCTTGCCCCTGCGGCTCCGGCAAAAAGTACAAGAAATGCCACGGTCGGGTCCAGGCCGCCAGCTGAGGGCCTCCCTGCGCGGCCCGCTCGCTAACTGAACCACAATCAGCCCGCTGCGCACTTGGCAGAGTCCCGAGGCTCATGCTACAGTAGCATCATTGCATCGTAGGAGGATCAAGTTGCAGGACCGTCCAATTGACCGAAGGTGGGCAGAAATCGATGTCTGAACGCAGAACCAGGCAAGTGGAGTTGGTCGGCAAGAAAATTCGCCGACTGCGCAAAGAGCGCAAACTGACGCAAATCGAGCTGGCGCGCCGCATCGGCATCCAGCAATCCGATCTCTCGCGCATCGAGCGCGGGGAATACCGTGTCAGCCTCGATACACTCTTTCGCATGCTCGCCGAATTCAAGGTCAGCGTCGCCGAGTTCTTCGAGGAGCCCAAGCCGGGAAACGTCAGTCCGCGCGAAGCCTGGATGGTGCAGCAGTTCAACTCGCTGGACCAGGAGGATCAGAAAGAGGTACACAATCTGATGTCTCGCCACGCGAGGAAAGGGCGCCCAGGAAGACCTGGGCAACGATACAGTCCATAGAGTTTCCATATCGTCATTGCCGGCCTCCAAACCGCTGGAGGTTGCGGGGCAAGAAGGGAAGACTGATGCACAGCGATCTGCGCGGTCAGTACGAGGAATCGAGGAAAGCAGGCTGGGAAGCCTTTAAACGCGGTGGGCTAACGGAGGCCCGCGATCACTTCGACAAGAGCGTCACCCTGGCCCGTCACCTTGGCGATCCAGCGTTGATCGACGCGGCGCTTTGCTATCGGGCGGCGATCAGCATCGAGATCGGCGACACCTCCGACGCCATGCCGATCCTGCGCCGAATCTTGATGAAGAACTCAGAGCCGGAACTCTCGTTCCGCGCCGCCTACAGCCTGGCTCGTGGCTACGAGCTGACGCACTGCGAAAAGAAGGCGCTGTTCTACTCCCGAATCGCTCACCGCCACGCGACGCAGGCGGGAAGCGACGAGCGGCTGGCTCAGAGCCACAACCTGCTCGGCAACCTGCTGATCGCACAAAGCGACTTCGCCGGCGCCGCACCCCAGTTCGAACAGGCGCTGTCTCGAACCTCGGCTGAGCCGAGTTCGTCACGCGCCGTGGTTCTGGACAACCTCGGCTACTGCCAGATTGTCCTTGGGTCGAAAAAAACCGGCTTTCGCCACCTGTTTGCCAGTCTGCGGATGCTTCGCAAGGTTGGAGCACGGGTCTACGAGGGCAGCACCTTGCTCAGCCTTTCGTTCGCTTACTTGCAGATCAACCGTCACCGCGAAGCGATCCGCCATGCGCGCCGGGCTCTCGAGATTGCCGAGCAAGGCAACGACACCATCTGCCTGAAGTACGCACTCTTCCTGCTTGGGGAGGGCGAGAAAACGAGCGGCAACCCACTCGCGGCCCGCTACTACTTCCATCGCCTCCAGGAGAACTACTATCCGGATTCTCCCGAGGTGGCCGATCTGCTTCTGCTACTTGACGTTCAACAGCTGATCAACCTCAAGGCTTGAGTATCATGAAGACACCTCTCAAGGCGGCCCCGCAACTGGCCATCCTGCTGCTCCTAGCCCTTCTCGTCTCGCTCCCACAGTTGGTTCTTGCCGAAGTACCGATCCAGATGGCACTCGGCTTCTCCGGCGAGATCTACGTCGCCCGTAGCGGAACCTGCGGCGAGTTGTTCGACCACTGCGCGGAAGGCAGCGACGACAATCCACTCCTCGCCATCGACGTGCTACGCGCCGGCGAGGAGCCGGACCGCTTGCTGGTGCCCGGCACCGACAACGCCACCCCGGAGGGCGAGCCCACCGTTTTCTTCGAGGACAACTCAGAGATCCTCTACGTGGTTTGGGAAGGAAGAACGGAATCGTCTCAGTCGCTGGTCAACCTTGCCTGGTGGAGCGACGGCGAGTGGTCGACGGTCGAAGTCTCCGGCGATCGGGAACCGCTCAAAGGCCCGCCGAAGGTATCGATCACCCGCGACACTTTCGAGATCGATCCCGCCGATGGTGGCGAGCCCACCACCCATCAGCGATCCGTGGTGCATGTCTCGTGGTCGGAAGAGGCCGGTGACCTCGTCGACTTCTACTACACGCCGATCATCATCGAAGACAGCGCATATCTCGGCGCCAATCAGGTTTTCAACTTGAGTGGATGGGATCCGAACCCGCCTACGGAGGATCCGATCGGCATACCGGCTGCTCTGCTCCAGATGCCTCGCCTGACGCCCGGTCGCGAGGCCAACACCGTGATCCTCTCCTTCCCGAGCCCAGTCAGCGAGCGATTCCTCAGCTTTCGAGCACAGGTGGTCCCAGCCAGTCTAACCCTGCTCGCCCAGCTGGTAGCGGCGGTGATACCGGCCGACACGGATCTGCAGACCAGCGAAGACTTGCAGGCGCTGGCGGATAAAATCCGCACGCACATCGTCGATGTCGGTTATCGCCTCCACCCTGGTGTGGTGAATTTCCTCGCCGACGAGGTTCACGGTCTGATATTGAACACCCCCGCTCCTCCTTTGAGCGGAGCCCCGGCGCTCAGCGAGCGTATCCGTACGCACATCGTCGATGTCGGGTCGCGCATGCTGGACGGCGGCAGTCTTTCCACCGCCGCCCCCCCCAGGGTCGACCTGCTCCTGCTGGCAGCCCCAATGGTTGGAGGCGTCTTACCGGGCTTGGTGCCTCACGTAGTTCGGCTCCAACTGGTCGATGATCGCCCAGTACCGCCGGCCGGGCCGAACCAGACCTCTTTCTACGTCTCCAGCGATGGGACCAAGAGCGTGATCAGCTGGAATCGCAAGGGCAATATCCACTACCGCGAGAGTCGAGGCGACGGCTGGACGGCGGTGCGCAAGATCGAACTCGGAGGCCCCATCGACGCAGCTGCAGTCGAGCGGATTCTGCGCCAGCGGGTCAACGACCTGTAACTCACCCCTCCTCGACGACCGCCCGCAGCAGCGTCTCGATCACCTGTTCGGTGCTGAGGCGGGTGGTGTCGATGAGCTGGTAGCTGTCGTCGTGGGTGAGCGGCGAGTGCTCGCGTTGCATGTCCCTGCGGTCGCGCTCGACCATCTTGCGGGCAACATCGTCGAGCTTGCTGGCCTTTCCCTGCTCGGCGAGCTGTCGCTGACGGCGTCCGGCCCGCACCCGTGGATCGGCATCGAGGAAGAACTTATGCGGCGTATCGGGGAAGACCCGAGTGCCGATATCCCGACCCTCGACCACCGCGCCGAAGCGGTGGCCCGTTTGCCGCTGCAGTTCGACCAGCCGCCGGCGTACGGCCGGATAGACGGCGATCGTCGAGGTCACCGAACTCACCTCGGGAGTGCGGATCCGCTCGGCGACCGGCTCACCGTCCAGCAAGACCTCCAGCACCGAAGTGCCGCCACCCGGCGCGGGTGCTAGGGTGAGATCCAACCGCGCCGAAAGTTCTTCGACCGCGGCCCGGTCGCTCGGATCGATCTTGCTCTCCATCACCGCCAGAGCCACCGTACGATACATCGCGCCGGTATCGAGAAACGGTACTTCAAGACGTTGTGCCAACGCCTTGGCCACCGTGCTCTTACCGACGCCGGAAGGGCCATCGATGGCCACGATCAGCGGTACCGCGCCGGCGGCGGACTCCGCTGGGTGGTCACTCATCGTGCACTGGGCTCAGCCGATCGATCGCCATGAGCAGGCGCTCGTTCTGTACCCTCGTGCCAACGGTGATGCGATGGCAGGTCGATAGGCCATAACCGTCCAGCGGTCGCACCAGGACACCCCGCTGCAACAGCTGCTCGAAGGTCTGCTTGGCCGGCATGTGCAGGTCCACCATCAAGAAGTTGGCGATCGACGGCAGATAGGAGATTCCACGCCGGTCGAACTCGGCGCCAAGGTAGGTTCGTTCTTCCAGGTTGAGCCGCCGGCAGCGCTCGACGTGAGCGCCGTCGGCCAGCGCCGCCTGACCGGCGACCTGCGCTATGGCACTGGTGTTGAACGGTAGCCGTACACATTCGAGCTGAGCCCAGAGGTCTGGCGAGCCGACTCCATAGCCAATGCGCAGGGCGGCCAGGCCGTGGATCTTGGAGAAGGTGCGCAGCACCACCACGTTGCGGCCAGCCTTTAGATCGTCCACGACATCGGGATAGTCCGCTTCGCCGGCGTACTCGAAATAGGCTTGATCGATGACGGTGAGAATCCGTGGATCGATGGCGGCAAAGTACCCATCGAGCTGTTCTCTGGTGACGTAGGTACCGGTCGGGTTGTTGGGGTTGGCGATAAAGACGATCCGCGCCTGCCGGGCATTGGCCGTTTCCGCCATCGTGGCCAGATCATCGACCATCGACCCCGCGAAGGGCGCCACGTCTACGATCTCGGCATTGACCGCTTGCGCCGACAGCCGGTACTGGACGAAGCCGTAGCGCGACATGACGACGCATTGGCCGTCGGTCACGAAGGTCTTGCAGAGCATATCGACCAACTCGGCGGAACCGTTGCCCAGCGCGACCGCTTCAGGAGCTACGCCGAGGGCGGCGGCCAGCTCGGTGCGCAGCTGATAGCCACCTCCATCCGGGTAGAGATGCGCCTTGCCAAGGCAGGTTGAGGCAGCTTCGATCGCCCGCGCGGAAGAGCCGTACGGGTTCTCATTCGAAGCCAGGAGGCAGAGTTCATCCAGATTCGAGCAGCTGCACAGAAGATCCGTCGGCCTGCCCGGCCGGTAAGGAACGATCCGCCGGACATAGTCCGGCGCCAAGAATCGGCTATCCCGTCTCATCGCCGCTTCCGTCCACCAGATTTGGAGCCGGCTCCTGAGCCAGGTCTTGTACCACCGCGGCTCTTGCCGCCGCGACCGGCACCACCGCCCTTTACCTTGGCGCGACCGGCACCGGCGCGCTTCTCACCGGCGCCCTTTACACCGCCCCCTTTTACACCGGCGGGACGGGCACCGGTGCGTTTCACCCTGCTTCCTGCCCGGCCCTCGGCCGGCACCGCTTGACCGGTGCTGCGCCGCAGGCTGTCCACCTCGGCCTCGGTCAGTGGGCGCAGATCTCCAACCGGGAGACCGGCGGCGGTGATCGGGCCGATCGCCGCGCGCCTCAGCCGCTGGACGGAATGGCCGATACGCAAGAACATCTCGCGGATCTGCCGGGTGCGGCCCTGCTGCAAGATCACCGTCCACCAGCTATAGCCACCCGCGCCCAGGCGTCCGCCGCTCGCCACCCGATGGGCTTCGATCTGGCACGGTGCCGTCTTTCGACGGTCGAGGTAGATTCCCTGCCGTAGCTTGTCCAGGTCGCGATCGGTGGGAGTGCCTTTGACTTTGACCTCATAGCGCTTGGTGCAGCCGAAGCGCGGATGGGCGACGCGGTGCGCCAGTTCGCCATCATCGGTCAGAATCAGCAGCCCTTCGGTCTGAAAATCGAGCCGGCCTACCGGCACCAGGGCTTTGCGCAACCCGGGCGGCACCAGATCGATGACGGTCGGACGCCCCTCCGGGTCCGAGGTGGTCGACATCACGCCACGCGGCTTGTTGAGCAGCAGATACTGATAGGTGGAGCTGTGCGGCTTGACCCGCCGGCCGTCCACTTTGATCGAGTCCACCCGCGGATCGACCTGCACCCCCAATTCCGCCACGGCGCCGTTGATCGTCACCCGGCCGGCCCGGATGAGTTCCTCCGCCTGCCGTCGCGAGGGCACCGCCCCGGCTCGGGCGAGCACCTTCTGCAGCCGCTCCCGGCGCGGCTCTGGATGCTTGGACCCACCGCGACTTCGCTCTTTCACTACGCTCATCCCGCCTCTTCTAAAGCCTCGGCATCTTCCAGAGCCGCCGCTTCTTTCAAGAATTCTTCTTCGCTGTCCACTGCGCCGTCGCCTCCGCCCGCTGACACCACGGAGTCGAGACCGATATCCTCCGCTGCCAGGCCAAAGGTCTCTTCAAACTCTTCGAGAGGCGGCAGCTCTTTGAGCCTGCCGAGGCCGAAGTGCACCAAAAATTCTTTGGTCGTGCGGTAGAGGAAGGGGTTGCCGACCACCTCCTTGCGGCCGGCGATGCGGATCAGCCGCCGCTCGAGCAGCGTCTTGAGCACACCCGAGGCGCTGACCCCGCGCAATTCCTGAATCTCCGGCGAGGTGACCGGTTGGCGATAGGCGACGATGGCCAGGGTTTCGAGCGCCGCCATCGAGAGCTTGCCGCTGCCGCGCACTTCGAAGAAGCGACGCAACCATCCACCCAACTCCGGGCGGGTCACCAAGCGTACACCACCCGCGACCTCGTCCACCATGACGCCTCGCCCCTCCTCGGGATCGGCAACAGCGGCGGCTTCGCCGGAGCCATTGCCGGCGGCGGCGCCCTCCGCCTGATAGCGCGCCAGGACGGTTTCGAGCGCCGCTTGCGCCTCTTCGCGTTCCTTCTCGGCGAACAGTTCGAAGAGACGCTCTCGCGGTATCGGCTCCGAGGAGACGAAGAGGATCGCCTCTAGTGCCGCTTCCATTTCACTTCGTGGTGTCACGCCAAGAAACCCTCCAGTTCCGCATCGGCCAGGTCGCGCGTCGTACGGTGCAACAAGATATCGCCCGCTTCGGTCTGGTGCAGCTGCACCAGGTGCAAACGGGTCAGCTCCAAGACGGCGAGGAAAGCCGCGATCGCCTCGCCCCGGCAACTGCGGGTACGCAGATCATCGATCAGATCGAAGGGTCGGCCGGCGGTCAACCGGGCGAGGAAGCGATCCACCTGATCGCGCACGGTGAACACCTCCCCGTGCAACTCGATCGCCGGCGGATGTTCGAGGTCGTAACGCACCAGCACGGTGCGCAGCGCCTTGAGCAGATCGAATAGAGAGACGTCGCCCAGATCGATCTCTTCATCGGCATCCAGAGCTTTCGAGATCTCCTGCGGCTCACGGGTGAATATTCCCATGCGCATACGGTCCACTTCGGCCAAAGCCTGCGCCGCCTCTTTGAGTCGCTGATACTCCAGCAGCCGCTGGACCAGGAACTCACGTGGATCTACCAGCGCCTCACCATCCTCGTTCACCGCCTGCGGCAACAGCAAACGAGACTTGAGATGAATCAGCTGCGCCGCCTCGTAGATGTACTCACCGGCGATGTCCAGGTTCAGCTCCTCCATCAGCATCAGGTACTCGTGGAACTGATCGCAGATCGTAGCCACCGGGATGTCGGCGATCTCCACCTCGCTGACCTTGACCAAATGCAGCAGCAGATCCAACGGCCCATCGAAAATGGGCAGGTGAACCCGCCAGGACTCGGGCAACAGCCCTTCTTTGGGTCGGGGACTACTCATGCTTCCAGACAGTTCTTTGCCAATCGAATGAAATCAGCTGCGCCAAGATGGTGTAGCTGCGCTGAAACAGCGCGCAAGAGGGCTGAGCGAAAAGATCAAACCCGGAACCCCAGAAGTGTCAGGGCACCATACTCGCGACCTGTGAGGATATCATCGTCTCTCCCTCACCGTGATCATTGCCTGGGCTAGTTATGAGTTCAGACTGGGGCCGCCTCAAGTCACCGCGGTTTGAACTCATCTTCGCTGTGGAGAAATCCGCGTTGGGGCACTACACTGGCCGCAACCAAGGAGAACAGCCATGCATCATCGAAGCACTCTGCGCGGTAGTGGGCTGGGTGCCCTGCTCACTGTCTCAGCTCTGCTCGTAGCCTGCTCGCCAGGGGGTCCGGTCGAACCGGACAACACTTCGCAGGTGGCCGCCACCTACACGATCGAAGAATTCCTGGGGACCACTAACGTCTTCGGTGCCTCGTTCTCGCCGGACCACAGCAAGCTGCTGGTGAGCAGTGACGCGAGCGGCGTTTTCAACGCCTACGCGGTCGATGTCGAAAGCGGCGAGATGACCGCGTTGACCGAGTCGAAGGAGTCGATTCGCGTCGTGGGTTACTTCCCCGACGATGAGCGTTTCCTCTACCTGAGCGACCAGGGCGGCAATGAACTCGATCATCTGTTCGTGCGCGACTTGGATGGCAGCGTGATCGATCTGACGCCCGGTGCCGGGCTCGACAGCAAGCTCAAGGCGAATTTCGCCGGCTGGGCCGAGGACGAGCGCACCTTCTTTCTGCTCAGCAACGAACGAGATGCGCGCTATTTCGACCTGTTCGAAGTCGCCGTCGACGATTTTGCCATCACCACCCTCTTCGAGGACAACGAAGGGTTGGCCTTCGGCGGTCTGTCGCCGGACAAGCGGTTCATTGCTTTCAACCGGTTGCGCACGCGGGCCGACAGCGATCTGGTCCTCCACGATCTCGACAGCCGGGAAGCCCTGGAGATCACCGCCCACGAAGGTGAGATCTCCAATAATTTTCAGGACTTCTCTCCCGACGGCGCAGCGCTCTACTACACCACCGACAAGGACTCCGAATACCAGTACCTGATGCGCTACGACATGGAGTCGGGTGAGCACAGCGAAGTTCTGCGCCCCGACTGGGATGTCACGTTCGCCAGGTTCTCGCGCGACGGTCAGTATCTGGTGGCCGGGATCAACAACGATGCGCGCACCGAGCTACGGCTGTTCCGCATTCCGGAGTTCACCGCCGTGGCCCTACCGAAACTGGCCGGGCTCAACATGGGCGGTGTCACCTTCAGCGACGACTCCAGCCTGATGGCCTTCTACGCCAGCTCCAGCCAACGGCCGCGGGACCTCTACCTCTACAGCCTCGACGGCACGGCTCCGAAGAGGCTCACTCAGTCGCTCAACCCGGCGATCGACGCCGGCGACCTGGTGAGCGAGGAGATCGTGCGCTTCGCCTCTTACGACGGAGTCGAGATCCCCGGTTTGCTGATGAAGCCGCACGGCGCCAGTGCCGAGAACAAGGTACCGGCGCTGGTCTGGGTTCACGGCGGTCCGGGGGGCCAGAGTCGCATTGGCTACAGCGGGTTGCGCCAGTACCTGGTCAACCATGGTTACGCCGTCTACGCGATCAACAACCGCGGCAGCAGCGGCTACGGCAAGACCTTCTTCCAGCTGGACGACCGAAAACACGGCGAGGCGGACCTGGGCGACTGCGTCGCCAGCAAGCAAATGTTGATCGACACCGGTTGGATCGACGCCGAACGTGTCGGCATCATCGGCGGCAGTTACGGCGGCTACATGGTGGTGGCGGCCCTGGCCTTCGAGCCGGAGGCCTTCGAGGTCGGCGTCGATCTCTTCGGCGTCACCAACTGGCTGCGCACCATGCGTAGCATTCCGCCCTGGTGGGAAGCGGCGAGGGAGTCGCTATTCGACGAGATGGGCGACCCGGAGGTCGACGAAGAGTACCTGAAGAGAATCTCGCCGCTCTTCCACGCCGAGAAGATCACCAAGCCACTGATGGTCCTCCAAGGCGCCAACGATCCGCGCGTTCTGCAGAGCGAATCCGACGAGATCGTCGAGAAGGTCAAGGCCAACCAGGTACCGGTCGAATACATCATCTTCCCCGACGAAGGCCACGGTTTCCGCAAGAAGGCCAACCAAGAAAAGGGGAACCGCCAGATCCTCGAATTCCTCGATCGGTACCTCAAAGGGGAGGCTGAGGACAGCTCCCCGGCGAACCACCCGACCGGCGACGAAACCGGGACCCACTGAAGGGAAGAATCCATGGCCCGCGTCGTCTTCACCCCCAACCTCGAACGCCACCTCAGCGTTCCCCAAACCGAGGTGGCGGCGACATCGGTGCGGCAAGCGCTGGAGCGGGTCTTCACCGACAACCCGAAATTGCGCGGCTACCTGCTCGACGACCAGGGCGAGCTGCGCCAACACGTCGTCGCCTTCGTCAACGGCCGTCAAGTCGGTGCGAGCACAGGGCTGGATACCGCGATCCAGCCCGACTCCGAGCTATACATTATGCAAGCTCTTTCGGGCGGCTAGCTCACCACGCAACACCACACCACACCCCTGCCGGTGGAGAGAGCCATGAAAGCCACGGATCATCTGGATGTCGCCACCCGCAAGGGTCTTTTCATGTTGCAGCGGACCAGAGAGGGCAAGTGGCGAATCGAAGCCACCGCCTTTCTGGCCGAATCGGTAACCATGGTCCTACGCGATCCACGCGACGGCCTCCTCTATGCCGCCTTGCGTCACGGCCACTTCGGGGTCAAATTCCAGCGTTCCGCCGACGGCGGGGCGAACTGGGAGGAGTGCGCCACGCCGATCTACCCCGACAAGCCCGCCGATGACTCCACAGACGGGGCCGAGGATTCGACCCCGTGGAGTCTCGATCAGATCTGGTCGCTGGAGGCCGGAGGCACCGACCAGCCCGGCACGCTGTGGGCCGGTACCTTGCCCGGCGGCCTCTTCCGTTCGGAGGATCGCGGCGACAGCTGGCGGCTGGTGCGCTCGCTGTGGGACCGGCCCGAGAGGGCCCACTGGTTCGGCGGTGGCTACGACCAACCCGGCATCCATTCGATCTGCGTCGATCCGCGCGACAGCGCCCGAGTCCTCATCGCCGTCTCCTGCGGCGGCGTCTGGCAGACCGAAGACGGCGGGGAGAGCTGGCGGCTCACCTGCGAGGGCATGTTCGCCGAGTACATGCCGCCGGAGCGGCGCCACGATCCGACCATCCAGGATCCCCATCGGGTGGTGCGCTGCGCTGGTGATCCCGACCATCTCTGGGCCAGCCACCACAACGGAGTCTTTCACAGCACCGATGGTGGAAATCGCTGGCGAGAGGTGCCCAACGTGGCCCCGTCGGTCTTCGGCTTCGCCACCGCCGTGGCGCCCAACGACGCGCGCACGGCATGGTTCGTCCCCGCTGTCAAAGACGAACACCGCATCCCGGTAGCCGGCCAGGTGGTGGTCGCGCGAACCCGCGACGGCGGTGAGACTTTCGAAGTCCTGGCCTCGGGTCTGCCCCAAGAGCATGGCTACGACCTGGTCTACCGCCATGCCTTCGACGTTGCCGGCGACGGCGACAACCTGGCGATGGGATCGACCACCGGCAACCTGTGGAGCAGCGAGAACGGCGGCGACAGTTGGCAGGTGATCTCGCACCACTTGCCGCCGATCTACGCGGTGCGCTTCAGTTAACCATCTTCCCTCTCGGACCGGATAGCGCCATACTCGGCGCATGCCGAGGACCACCCAGAGCTTCTGCCCTCTCGACTGTCCGGATGCTTGTTCGCTCGAAGTGCAGACGGACGACGGTCGGGTGGTGCGCGTCGACGGGGACCATCGCAACCCGGTCACCCAGGGATTCATCTGCACCAAGGTGCGCCACCTGCCGCAGCACCTCTACGGGGACCATCGGCTGCTCCACCCGCAGCTTCGTGACGGCGCCAAGGGCGAGGGCCGCTTTCGCCGCGTCAGCTGGGACGAGGCGCTCGACCACGTCGCCGAACGGCTGCGACAGGTCGGGCAAGAGCACGGCGGCGAGGCGATCCTGCCGCTCTCTTACGGCGGCTCGAACGGCCTGCTCAGCCAGGACACCACGGACGCCCGTCTCTTTCGCCGGCTGGGCGCATCCAGACTCGACCGAACGGTCTGTGCCGCACCTTCCAGCCGGGCGGTTCTTGGCCTCTACGGCCGTATCCCCGGTGTTGCCCCACAGGATTACGCCGACTCCAAGCTGATCGTGATCTGGGGATCGAATCCTTCCGTTTCCGGCATCCACCAGGTGCCTTACATCCGCCGAGCGCTCGCCCGGGGTGGCCGGCTGGTGGTCGTCGATCCACGAGAGATTCCACTCGCCCGCCAGGCGGATCTTCACCTGGCGCTGCGCCCCGGAACCGACCTTCCGGTGGCCCTGGCGGTGGTGCGCCACCTTTTCGAGACAGGCCGCGCCGACCTCGATTTCCTGGCCCGGCATGCCACCGGTGTCGATGAATTACGGCGCCGGGCGCAGCGCTGGACCTTGGAGGCAGCGGCCGCCGAAGCCGGAATCGAGGCTGATCAGATCGCCCGCTTCACCGACCTCTGGGCCGCCGCCTCCCCAGCCATCGTGCGCTGTGGCTATGGAGCGGAACGCAACCGCAACGGCGGCTCGGCGATGGCCGCGATCCTCAGCCTACCGGCGGTCGCCGGCAAGTTCGGGGTCCGCGGTGGCGGCTACACGATGAGCAACGCCGCGGCTTTCGATCTGGATACCGAGAAGGCGATTGCCGCCCCACCCGCCGCCACGCGCCGGATCAACATGAACCAGACCGGGCGAGCGCTGCTCGGCGAGAAGCCCTATCAGAGCGGCCCGCCGATCAAGGCACTGATCATCTACAACCACAACCCACTGATGACCCTGCCGGATCAGCGACGGCTGCAACGGGGCCTGGCCCGCGACGATCTGTGTACCGTCGTCGTCGATCCGGTGATGACCGACACCTGCCGTTGGGCCGACGTACTGTTGCCGGCGACGACCATGCTGGAGCAGGCGGAACTGCAGCGCGGCTATGGCACGATGATCCTGCAGCAGGCGGATCGGGTCGCCACGCCACCCGGCGAAGCGCGATCGAACCATGAGATCTTCCTCGACCTCGTTCGCCGCCTTGGCCTCGAACACGCCGGCGACCCCACCGATCTCGACGCCTTCCGGCGCGCCGCTCTGGCCAGCAGCGGTAAAGGGGAAGAGTTGGCCGAGGAGTTGGCCGCCGAGGGCACCGCCTTCCCCAGCCACGGAAAGACTCCCCTGCCTTTCGTCGACTTCTTCCCGGCGACGGCGGACGGCAAGATCCACCTTTGCGCCGCCGCCCTCGAGGCGGAGATCCCCGGGGGCCTCTACAGCTACCGGCAAGACCCAGCCACCCAACGCTATCCGTTGGCGCTGATCTCTCCCGCCACCCAGCGCACCATCAGTTCCAGCTTCGGCCAGCTGGTCGATCGGCGAGAAGGGTTGGAGATGCACGCCCAAGATGCCGAGAAACGCGGGCTCGATGACGGCGCCGCGGTGCGCGTGTTCAACGAACTCGGCGAGGTGCGCTGCGCCCTCAAGGTGAGCCGGCGGCAGCGGCCCGGCGTTGTCTTCCTGCCCAAGGGACTGTGGAGCCACAGTACCGATAACGGGGCCACCGCCAACGCCTTGGTCCCCGACCGCCTGACGGACCTTGCCGGCGGAGCCTGCTTCAACGACGCCCGCGTCGAGGTCGAGGCGGCAACCTCCGACTGAACCGAACCAAGAACACCGCGCCCGAGGTAGAATTCTTCCTTCGCGCCGGCCCCACAGCGGCGCAGGGATCGTGCGACCAAGGGAGGTCTTTCCAGTGTTGAGTCGGATCAGTTTACGTCGGGTTTTGATTCTCGTTGCCGCCGCCGGGATTTTCGCCGGCTGCCCCAGTACGCAGGACATTGAACTGGCCGTGATCGTCCCGGAGACCGGGCCGTGGTCGCAATACGGTCTAGAGATCCGGCGTGGAGTCGAGGTCGCCTTGCAGACTCTGCAGGCCGACCCCGCGATGCCCGAAGTGAAGATGCTGTGGCAGGACACGGCGAGTGATCCACACAACGCCGAGCGGCTCCTCCAGGAGGCGTTCGATGGCGGTACCTATGCCGCCATCGGTGGGGTGATGTCCGCCGAGGCGGCGCTGATGGTCCCTGTCGCCGAGAAAGCCACCAAAGTGCTGATCTCACCTTCCGCTTCCGATCCGGATCTCACCAAGACCGGCGGCCGCTACTTCTTCCGCGTCTTCCCCTCCGACTTCGACGAGGGCAACCGGCTGGCTAAGTTCGCGGTCCAGGATCTCAAACTGAAGACGGTGGCCATTCTCAGCGCCGAGTCGGAGTTCGGATCGAGCGTCCAACGCTTCTTCAACAGCTCCTTCAAGTCCGAAGGCGGCGAAGTGTTGGCGACCATCGGCTATGCGCCTGCCAGCGCCGACTGGGCCGCCCTGGCCCAACAGGCGATCGCGCTGGAGCCGCAGGGTATCTACCTCGCCGACCTGGCGCCAGGCGTGGGCCAGCTGATCACCGCGCTGCGCGGCGCCGGCTACGAAGGTGCCCTGCTGACCAGCTCGGCCTTCTCCGACCCTCGGGCGGTAACCGCGGCCGGAGGCAACGGCATCTACCTCACCCGAGTTGCCTTCAACGCGGACAGTACCGAACCCACGGTCCAAGCGTTCAGCCGGAGCTACCGCGACCGGTTCAACGAGAAGCCGGGCCTCTTCGCCGCCCACGGCTTCGACGCCATGATGGTGATCGGCGAAGGTCTCAAGCAGGCCGGAAGCGATCCGCCCAACCGTTTCTGGCAGAGGCTTCGCGGCCTGCGCGACTTTGGGGGAGTCACCGGCCCTATCCAGTTCGACGAGTCCGGCGACGTTCAGAAGTTCCCGCAGGTCTACCTGGTGCGCGATGGCGAGATGATCAGCTTTGCCGACTTCCAGGACGAGATTCGTCGCCAACGTGAAGAGCTGATGAAACGGATGGAAGCGCTGGAACGCAAGCAGCGGGCAGCCTCGAAGGGCTGATGGCGGAAGCGGCGGGCGGCTCCTCGTACCAGATCATCTGGGAGGTCGTACGCCGTATCCCCCCGGGCCAGGTTGCCACCTACGGCCAGATCGCCGCCCTGGCCGGCCTCGCGGGTCACGCCCGCCAGGTCGGCTACGCCATGCACGCCCTGCCCGAAGCCAGCGACGTGCCCTGGCAACGGGTGATCAACGCCCGTGGCGAGGTCAGCCCGAGGTCTGAACGGGGGGCTGAGCATTACCAGCGCCATTTGCTCGAGGACGAAGGTGTCGTCTTCGACGATCGCGGTCGCGTCTCGCTGGCCACCTACCGCTGGGAACCCAGTTCAAAGTTGGACTGATTCTCGGGTTACAATCAACATCCGTGCCGCACTGCGGCGTTCCATGGATGAACCGCGAGAGGCGTTGTCATGTCCACTGTCTTCTTCACCGGATTCCCCGGTTTCCTCGGTTCAGCTCTGCTCCCCCGAGTCCTCGCCCGTGACGAGGACTCGCGCGCTGTATGCCTTGTTCAAACCAAGTTCGCCGAGGCTTCACGGCGCAAGATCGATGAGATCGTCGCCGAGCAGCCAGAGCTTTCCGGCCGTATCGAACTGATCGAGGGCGACATCACCGCGCCCGACCTCGGCCTTGGCGAGGCCGAAGAGCTGCGCCAGTCGATCGGCGAGATCTACCATCTGGCGGCGGTCTACGACCTCAGCGTGCCGCGGCGCGTCGCAATGCGGGTCAACGTCGAAGGCACCGGCCACATGCTCGACTTCGCCGAGAACTGCCCTGATTTGACCCGCTTCCATTACGTCAGCACCTGCTATGTCAGCGGCACCTACTCCGGCGTCTTCACCGAGACCGACCTTGAGAAAGGGCAAGAGTTCAACAACTATTACGAGGAAACCAAATACCTGGCCGAGGTCGACGTCCAGCGACGGATGAAGCAGGGGCTGCCGGCCACCATCTACCGGCCGCCGATCGTCGTCGGCGACAGCCGCACCGGTGCCACGCAGAAGTACGATGGCCCCTATTTCGTCATGCGCTGGCTGTTGCGCCAACCTGGGTTGGCCTTCATGCCGATGGTCGGCGACCCGACTCGCACCCGGGTCAATCTAGCGCCGAGAGATTTCGTCATCGACGCGATGGCTTACCTCAGCGGCCTGGAGCGCTCCCAGGGGAAGGTCTACCAGCTCGCCGACCCGGAGCCGCTGACCGTCGACGAATTGACCCGGGTGATCGCCAAGGCCACCCAACGCACGGTGGTGCGCATCCCGCTTCCCAAGGTCGTCGCCAAGGCCGCCATCGACTACGTCCCCGGCGTCTACCGGTTGATGCAGATTCCCGCCGCCTCGGTCGACTACTTCGTCCACCCGACTCACTACACTTCGTTCCAGACCCAGACAGATCTGGAGGGCAGCGGGATTCACTGCCCTCCGTTCGCGTCCTATGTGGACCGGTTGGTGGACTTCGTCAAGAAGCACCCGGAGATCGACGGCAAAGCGATGGTCTGACCGCTTCGCCTTACCGCCGCGGACTCTTAAACGCTTTCCTGCTAGAACTTCTCCACGTACTGGCTCACCCCCGGAATGATCAGCTTGTCACCGTTGAGTCCCTTGACGATGGCCACGATATGTACGACCGCTATGGCCAAACCGGCGAACATCATGAGGAGTGCGGCGATGCAGCCGACAACGGGGATCGTCGACAGGAAGCTGAGCGCCAGCAGGAGGACAAAACCCGCGAGCATCAGCACGATGCCGTGCTTCGCATGCCACTGAATCTCCTCGTCCTCCTTCTCGGTGAGCAAGGGGATGAGCGCCAGCAGCCAGAGGTAGGAAAGAACGATCATGATCCCGCGATTCGGCGATGCGCTCTGGGAGCCGCCGTCCGACGGCGCCGGTGGAGGCTCGGGAGGCGTCGCGGGTGGCGGTGGCGGAGGGGTCTCGGGAGTCGGCGGATCCATCGGTGGTGGCTCCGGTGGGGTCGGTGGCTCGCTCATCGAAATACTCCCTTAGCAGGCTCGTTCCGAGCTGTGAATGAAATGTAGAATCTCGGTCAGTTTACCTAAGGACTCGGGGAGGAACAAGGCGATCACCGACAGGGTGGTGGCTCAGTTTGCTGGCGGGACCCTACACGGTCGGTTTCCCACCTTCGTCCTCGCCCGCCAAGCCGGGTAGCGGGCGAAGGCGGGAGCCCTCCGCCCGCTACCCACGAGCAAACTGAGCCACTACGACCGATAGATACCTTGACGTTGGCGAGCTGCCCCCGTACCTTGTCAGGCAATGCGAAGATCCCATCGTTTCAACCTGCTGATCTCCGCCCTCCTCCTCATCGCTCTCGGTGGCTGCGGCGGGTCCAAGAGCGAGCACAACAGAGTGCTGATTCTGGGGTTGGACGGCCTGGATCCGCGGGCGGTCGACCTTCTGATGTCCGAGGGCAAGATGGCCAATTTCGCTCGCCTGCGCCAGGAGGGTGCCTACGGGCGGCTGTTGAGCAGCAAGCCGCTGCTCAGCCCGATCGTGTGGACCACGATCGCGACCGGCAAGACGCCCGACCGTCACGGTATCGGCCACTTCACCGCCACCGATACCGCCACCGGCGAGACGCGACCGGTAACCAGCCGAATGCGGCGAGTCAAGGCGCTGTGGAACATCGTCTCCGAGGCGCAGCGCGAAGTCGCCGTGGTCGGCTGGTGGGCTACCTGGCCTGCGGAGGAGGTTCGCGGCAGCCTGGTCAGCGACCACGCGGCCTACCACTTCCTTTTTGAACAGGGTTTCTCGCCGGCTCCGCCGAGCGCGGCGGACACCTTCCCAGCCGAGCTTGCCCAGCGCATCGCTCCTCTGTTGCGCCGCCCTGACGATCTGTCGTTCGACGAGATCGCCCCGTTCGCCCACCTCGATCCCGCCGAAGCCGCACGACGCCGGTCTCAGCCCTTCGATTTCAACGACGAGTTTCGCCACCTCGAATGGGCGCTGGCCACGGCGAACAGCTACCGAGACATCGGTCTCGAATTGTGGAACCGAGATCGACCCAACCTCGAGATGGTTTACATCGAGGGCACCGATTCGATGGCCCATCTGTTCGGCCACCTGTTTCGCACCGAGGGTCTCTCCGGCGACCTGGCCCGGCAACAGCAACTCTACGGCGACGCCGTGGAACAGATGTACCTCTTCGCCGACCGGATCGTCGGCCAGTATCTCGACGTCCTCGATGCGAACACTACCCTGGTCGTGCTCTCCGATCACGGCTTCGACCTCGGCACCCTCCACGACAACCCCAGCATGACTTCAGACATGCGCCGGGTCAGCGAGCGCTTTCACAACATCGAGGGAGTCCTCTACCTCTACGGCAGAGGCATCAAGGCACGCACCAGGATCGAGCGCGCCGCCATCCTGGACATCACACCTACCGTGCTGGCACTACTCGGTCTGCCGGCCGCCAGCGACATGCCCGGACGGATTCTGTCCGAGGTGCTCACCGAAGGACCTGTGCCGCAGCGCCTGGCCTCCTACGAGGCCCATGCCGGCGGCGCTTCCACACCGTCAACAGCCGGCGAAACCACCGGCGCCGTCGATCAGGCGGTTCTCGATCGGCTGAAGAGCCTCGGCTACCTGGGAACAGCGAGCAGCAAAGGAGAAGGCGGCGAGGAGAGCTCACCCACCGGGGATCGCAACCTGGCCGGCATTCTCTTCGAGGAGGGCAAGTACCGGGAGGCTGCGCGACTCTACAAAGCGCTGCTCGATGAGGATCCGGACAACGCCTCGCTGCGCACCAGTTTCGCCGGCACGCTGGGTGCCCTCGACCGTCTTGACGAGGCCACTGAACAACTCCGCCTGGCGATCGAGGCCGACCCGCTCAGTATCGAGGCTTACCACAACCGCGCGGTGATCTCAGAACGCAACGGCGACCTGGAGAGTGCGATCGCCGACTACCGTCAAGCCCTGCGCTACGCTCCGGACTATGCTCCCTCACGTGCCGCTCTGCACAGGCTCACCGGTCAAGTTTCGGCGGATGAACCGCAGACCGCCGCCGAGCGCGAGGCTTTCTCCCTGGCCGACCAGGCGAGCGACGCTGCGCGCCGAGGCAACTATGACCAGGCTTGGGACTTGCTCGACCAAGCGGTGGCTCTCGCCCCCGACTATCCACTCGTCTATCAGTATCGCGCCAACGTCGCCTACCTGCGAGGCGACCGGCAGGCGGCCATCCGGGCGCTGAAGACGGCGCTGGAACTCCAGCCAGACAACGCGCTGTTTCGGCAAAACCTCCAACGCCTTCGACGCTAGCCCAGAGCCTCCCACCCTGCGGCGAGGGAGATCGAGGGTGGGAGGTTCTCCCAGCCCGTCGAAAACTCCTTACCGGATGGCGCCGAGCGCCAGCGCTCCCGCCGGCACTTGCCATGGTGCCAGCCGGGGCAAAGCGGGTAAGGCGGGACCAACCCGGAGCGAACTCCGGGTTGGCTATGGGGAAAGAAAACTGCAGGAAATGAGGCTAGGTGGGTTGCGAACGAGGGTCCGTTTACGCTGAACGATCAACGGTCGGACAAAGGGAAAAAGGGAAACATCCGCCAAAGCGTCGCACGGGAGGTTGGGTTCTCGCACGACGCAAGCTAAGAAAAGCAAGGCCAGTGCCAACCCGAGTGTCGCCCCGCGACAGTTGGTTGCCCCGCTCTGTGGCTCTGGCTGCACTGTGAGGGGAAGGCCCCCTATTTCAGCCGAGTCCGACGACACCAACCTTGTCGAGGTAATCACCCATGGTTGTGACCGATGCCAAAGTAGCCAATCCAACTTCGAACGATGCCGGCGGCGGCATCTGCTTGGCCTTGTCGGCGGCTCAAGCCGCAGCCCGGCAGGAGTTCCAGCGCTTTGCCGATGAACACATCGTGCCCTTTGCCGGCGAATGGGAACGCCAGCGCCGAGTTCCCGATAGCTTCATCAGCTTGCTCAAAGAGCGAGGCTACCTCGGTGCCAACCTGCCCAAGGAGGTCGGCGGCGGCGGCATGGAACCCATCACCTACGGTCTTCTGACCGAGCAACTAGGCCGTGGCTGCTCTTCGGTCCGATCGCTGCTGACGGTTCACGACATGGCCACGGTGGCGATCGCGCGTTGGGGAAGCCCCGCCGTCAAGCAAGAGATTCTCCCCCGCCTGGCCAGTGCTGAAGCAGTGGCCGCCTTCGGCCTTTCCGAACCCAACGTCGGCAGTGACGCCGCTGCTGTCGAAACCACGGCGGTGCGCCAGCCGGACGGCTCCTATCTCCTCAACGGTCACAAGAAGTGGATCACCTACGGCGAGATCGCCGACTACGTGTTGCTTCTGGCCCGCTGCGAAGACCAACCGACGGCATTTGTCGTCCCGGCGACGGCCGAAGGTTTCTCCCGCGTGCCGCTCAACAACTTCATGGGCACCGCCGCTTCGCGCGTCACCCAACTCCTCTTCAAGAACTGCCGGATCCCCGCCGACCACCTGCTGGGGCGCATCGGCGTCGGCGTCTCTCATGTCTTCTCGATGGCGCTCGACCATGGCCGCTACAGCGTTGCCTGGGGCTCGGTCGGCATCGCTCAAGGCTGCCTCGACGCCTGTCTCTCCTATGCCGAGGCACGGATTCAGGGAGAGGGCAAGCGGTTGATGGAGCACCAGCTGATTCGCCGTCTGCTCACCGAGATGACGGTCAGCACCCGCGCCGCCCGCTTGTTGTGCCTGCGCGCCGGCTATCTGCGCCAGATCGAAGACCCGGGCGCCCTCCCTGAGACTCTGATCGCCAAGTACGCCGCCTCGCGTGCCGCCACCAATGCCGCCAATGCCGCCATCCAGCTCCACGGAGCCAACGGCTTGAGCGACGACTACCCGGTGGCTCGCTTTCTTCGCGATTCCAAGGTGATGGAGATCATCGAAGGCAGCAGCCAGATCCAGCAAACCACCATCGCCGGGCTGCCGCTGCTCGACTACTGAGCTGTTTTTAGTTCGCTCTCCGGATCCGATCGAGGCGGGAGAAAAAGGGGGCCAGCGGTGCCGCCGGATCGAACTCTTGGCGGAAACGCTCGAGGGCCGAGTTCTCCGGGCGCAAGCCACGCGCTTGCGCCCACTCGATGAAGGGGACCAGGAACGAAGTCGCGTGCTCAAGTTCGAGGCGCAACAGCTGGGTGGTGATCCCGCCGGCGCGCAGAAAGCCGCTGCTGTCGTAAATCGAGAAAATCTCTCCCAGGTCGTAGCTCACCTGCCGCAGCTCGACCTTCCAGCCGTCGGCTCCGGGTTGCGCAGTCCGCCGCTCGAAAATCGCGTACTGAGCTCGGGTGTCGCGGTTGAACGGCAAGCCGACAGCGCCGACATTGACCACCAAGGCATCCCCAACCCGGCGCACCATCGGCCGGTGGGTGTGGGCACAAACCAGAAGCCCCTCCTCTTGCGCAGCGAGAAACTCTCTCAGCCGCTCTTCTTCGGTCCAAGATCCCAATCCCTCGCGCGTCGAGGCGGGGCTGGCGTGGACCAGCCGCAGGTCGGGCTCCAACACCGAGGTCAACGAGAGAGGCAACGAGTCAATGTAGTGGACATCCTCCTCGTTCAGTTCCGCCGCCATCCACCGAGCCGCGGACCATTCCGGCAACTTCCACCATTTCTCCGGCACTCGTCGAAAACGGAAACCGAGCAAGTAGTCCTCGTGATTGCCCCGTACACACGGCCACCCCTCACCGACGATGCGCCGCACCACCCGCGAACCCTCCGGTCCACGTCCCACCAAGTCACCACCGACGAGCACTTCGTCCACCCGCTGGGCGGCGATATCGGACAACACCGCCTCCAAGGCCGGCATGTTGCCGTGAACGTCAGCGAAGACGGCAATCCTGCTCATCGTTGTCGACCCTGTTGCAAACTACCCAGCACCCGAGGAATCTACCACCGCCGGCACGACTTTTCTTGAGGGTTCAAGAAAGGGGCCTCGCCGCCAACTCTCTTGGTAAGCTGCCGACCGCCCAGCCACCCTTTCCACTTCCGGGAGACGCCACCATGGCCCAGGTCGACCTGTTCTACATGCGCCCTTCGTGAACCAGCTGTGAGCGCACCCGTGCGGTGCTGCAAGAGAGTTCCACGACGATCCGAGACGAGCGAAATTCGCGCAAGGCCCCGCTGAGCGAGACCGAAGCGATCGAGTTGCTCGCCAAAGTCGAGACAGTGAGGATCGCCAAAGGACGCAAGAGCGTGGAACAGCCGGCGAGCGAGACGACGCCCGAGGATCTCAAAGGTCGCAGCGGCAATTTCCGCGCCCCGATGGTGCGGCGCGGCAAGATCCTCCTGGTCGGATTCAACGCCGAGGCGCTGGCCGCCCTGCTGTAAGGCGTCAGCCGAGAGGCGTGGCGAGGGCAGCGCGCAGAGGCTCTTCCAGATACCGATAGCTCGGCGTCAGCTCGCCGTGGTGGGTGATCACAGCTCCATGGAGCTGCGAGGGAAGAACCAGGTCCTCGAAGGCGGCGCTGAAATCGGCCTTGACCAGCTGTGGGATGAGGGGCAACAGACTGTCGCTGAAATGCTCGCTGGCATCACGGGGAATCTCGCACGGCAGGTTGTCCACCGCCAGCACCACCGGCCCGCGGCCCTCGACACCGAGTTCGGTCTCGCCGCTCATCGGGTCGTAGACAAAGACCGGATCGTCCGGCGTGGTCACCCGCACCGTGGCCTCGATCGAACCTTCCAGGTCGCAGGAAAGGTCGGCCAGGATGCGCAGCCGCGGGGTCTCCTCGGCGCTCCACAGGTGGCGTAGGTTCTCTCGGGTCACCAAGCGCCCGTGGCTCGGCTCCCAGTAGACACCATTGACCAGTGCGGTCAGGTAGGGAAGGTGACGGGCGAAGCGCTGGCGTTCCCGGCGGCGGAAGACCGTCTTGTAGAGCACCCGGCGAGAGAGATTCGAATTGCTCGCTAAACCGGGCAAGTCGTCGGGATGAACTTCGAGCACCGGCAGCCGATCGAAGATCTCCTGCGCCCCTTGGGAGACGTTGCCGCCGCCGGTAAAGCCGAAGACCATGGGGTGCAAGGCTCGATTGACCCCCTCCTCGCGAATCTTGCGGCCGACCGTGTCGACGAGATGCTGTACCGCTGCCTCGACGTTCGCGTAGTTGTGGGCCGGTCGCACGGCCGAGAAGGCGTTGTCTATCCCTTCCAGGTTCAACCGTTGCCCCAAAGCCCACAGGGTGTCGATGATCCCGGCGTTGCCGGCGTGGCGGCTGAAGAAGATCATCCTCCGCCCCTCAGCGTCGACGATTCGCTCATAGTCGATCAGACTGACCTCCGCCTCGAGAAGCGCCGCCAGCAGCGACATACCGGTGGGCTGCCCTTTGATCACGTGGGCAAAGAAGAGATGCGGCTTGCCGGCGAGAAGCCGCGGCACGGGAATCTCCTTGACTCCGCAGATCACTCCACACGAGGAAAGATCTTCAGCCACCAGCGCTCCCGCTTGTGCGTACTCTTCGTCGGTATAGATCCGGATGGGGGACGGCTGGACGACGACCGAAATCCCTCGTTCCTCCACCAACTCCACGACGTGGGCGGGGCTCAACGGAGCGCGACGCTCCCAACGGTTCTTGTCTTCCCGGCGAATTCCGATATCGGCCACGGAACTCCTCCTTTAGGCGAATTGACGGCTCAATGAAGCGTCGCACTCTACCATCCAACTAGGCGGAGGGCGTCAGGCACGGCGATTGCTGTAGGCAAGCTGCGATGGGAGCAAAACCCAAGTTTTCGGGCTTTTGGGGACGGCGGCAAGGTGTCAAATTGACGCTGGTTGTGGCCGTGTTTGCCTTCTGTGCCACCGTGATGCCGGCACCGCACGCCGCGGCGGTTCTGCCGACGCCGCAGGCCGACGGCCAGATCGTCACCCTTCTGCGCGGGCGCGGCATCCGACCGGTCCAGCCGCCTACCCCGGCTTCGGACTTCCGCCTCCCCGATCTGGCGGGAGGCACTCGCGCCCTTTCGGAGTCGCGCGGCCAATGGGTCGTACTCACCTTCTTCGCCACCTGGTGCGGTCCCTGCCGGTCCGAAATGCCGACCCTGGAGCAGCTCCATCGAAAGCTGGGCGACGAAGGTCTTGTCGTGCTGGGTGTCTCGACCGACCGCAGTGAGGCGAAACTGCCGGCCTTTCTCGACGGGTTGGGGATTACCTATCCCAACCTCTGGGATTCCACCGGAGCGACCGGACGCGCCTATCGCGCCACCTCGATTCCGCTTTCCTACCTGATCGATCCGGCCGGCCGCATCGTCGGCGTTTCGCGCGGTGCGCGCGACTGGAGCACTCTCGCCGACCTCTTCGAGCGCAGTTTCGAAATCTACCCACCGGGCGAAGGCCCTTCGGCCACCGACGGCGGGAACCACGAAGAGGTCGCCGACGCCGCAGCAGCGACCGGACGCACGACTGAACCCACAGCCGAGCCCGTGCCGGTCGAGTTGCCCACTCAGTTGGAGCCGCCCACCGCGCAATGGGCCCTGTCGACCGCCGAACCTCGCCCCGGCGAGACCTTCTACCTCGACATCAAGATCCTCTGGGCCGGCAACTTCGACGAATACCTACTGCTGCCCCCGGCCCTCGAAGCTCCGCAGGGATTGCGACAGATCGGTACCTCCGCCTCCACCAGTAGCGAGGCCGGACGCAACGTCGTCAGTTATCGACTCGCCTTCGAAGCCGACGAGGTGGGCGCCTATGCCCTCGACCCGATCGAGCTGCGCTACACGCCGCGCTTCGAGCAAGAGCCGGTCGCCAGCCGCATCGCCGGTCCGACGGTGACCGTCGCCCGAGCCACCTTGCTGGGGATGCCCGTCGGCCTCGCCACCGCCACAGCCACCGGCGCCGCCGCCGCTCTAGCCCTCTTCTTCACCCTACTCGTGCGCCGCCAGCGCCGACCGGCGGTCGATCCTACGGCTGGCGCGGCGCGGTTTCCCCAACTCGAAGAGCAGTTCGACCTGGCGCGCCGGCAACGGATGCAAGGCGATGCCGGCGCCAGTCTGGCGACGCTGGCGCGGCTCGAAGCCGAACTCAGCACTTCTCCCAGTGCAGAGGAGAGCGCCCAACTGGCGCGCTGGCTCGACGACGTCCGCTACGGCGGTCAACTTCCGCCGCGCGAACTGTTGGATAGAATCGAGAGGCGGGTCGAGATCGGTCTGCAAGCGCTTCGCCCCGATCTTCAGCAGGCCCAGCGGGCCCGTTTCTCCCCTCGATTACGCAGTGAGAGCGACTCGCGCCCCGGCTCGTCCAGGGCGCAAAGGAGCCTGGAACCCAGAAACAAATTCAGCCCCTTAGCCCTGAAGGAATCCACCCCTAAAGACAGTTGAATCGGCTCTCTACGTCGTAGGATCCGGCCCGGGACCCGCCGATCCGGGACCTGCTTGCCTGGACCGCCCGCCGTGTGTCGATCGCGGGTGAGCACAATCGGCGAATGAGTACAGAGGAGAGGCAGATGAGCGTGACCGCACAAGAGTTGACAACGGAGATCGAGACACTTTCCCACCGCCTTACCCAGCTTCGCGAAGAGGTCGGTAAGGTCGTGGTGGGCCAGCGATACATGATCGACCGCCTGCTCATGGCACTGATCGCCGATGGACACGTCTTGGTGGAGGGCATTCCCGGGCTAGCCAAGACCACCTCGATCAAGACCGTGGCACAAGCGGTCCAGACCAGTTTCTCGCGCATCCAGTTCACTCCCGACTTGCTGCCGGCGGACCTGATCGGAACGGAGATCTACCGCCCGCAGAGCGGCGATTTCACGGTCAAGACCGGCCCGCTGTTCACCAATCTTCTGCTCGCCGATGAGATCAACCGGGCACCGGCGAAAGTCCAGAGTGCCCTGCTCGAAGCGATGCAAGAGCGGCAAGTGACGATCGGCGACACGACCCATACCCTGCCCGATCCCTTCCTGGTGCTGGCCACCCAGAATCCAATCGAGCAAGAGGGTACCTACCCGCTACCCGAGGCGCAGATCGACCGCTTCATGTTGAAACTGCGGGTCGACTATCCGAACAAGGTCGAAGAAAAAGAGATCATGCGCCGCATGGCGAGCCGTGAAACACCGACGGTGCAGCCGGTGCTGACCCCCGACGACATCCGACGGATGCGTCAGGTCGCCGACTCGATCTACCTCGACGGCAAGGTCGAGGACTACATCGTCGACATCGTCTTCGCCACCCGCGAGCCGGGGCTCTACAAGTTGGAAGAGCTCGACAAGCTGATCGACTACGGCGCCTCGCCGCGCGCCACCATATACCTGGCGCAGGCGGCGCGGGTCCAAGCGTTCATGTCCGGGCGCTCCTACGTCACACCGCAGGATGTCAAGGACATCGGCCCCGACGTGCTGCGCCACCGGGTCTTGGTCTCCTACGAGGCCGAGGCGCGGGACCTGACATCCGACGACCTCATCCAGCAGATCTTCAACACCGTCGACGTGCCTTGAGGCTGCCCCTCCCCTGAACACGATGAGCGAGCCACAAGCACAAACTGAGCAGCCACACGGCCAGACGCTCTCGCCCGAGCTGTTTCAGAAGATCAAGGCGATCCAGATCCGCACCCAACGGACGGTGACCGATCTGATGGCCGGTGAGTACGAGAGCGCATTCAAGGGCCGCGGCATGGAGTTCGAGGAGGTGCGCGAGTACCGCCCCGGCGACGACATTCGCCACATCGAGTGGAAGGTCACCGCGCGCACAGGAGTACCCCACGTCAAGGAGCACCGCGAAGAGCGCGAGCTGACGGTAATGTTGCTCGTCGACCTCTCCTCCTCCGGCGCCTTCGGTAGCGGCAGCAAGCAGAAGAACGAACTGGCGGCCGAGGTCGCCGCCGTTCTCGCCTACACCGCCATCAAAAGCAACGACCGCGTCGGTTTGATCGTCTTCACCGACCACGTCGAGTGCTACATCCCGCCGAAAAAGGGGCGGGCGCACGTCTGGCGCGTCATTCGCGAGATTCTCTCCTTCCGCCCCAGCCGCCGCAGCACCGACCTCGAAGGAGCGCTGGAGTTCCTGGCCAAGGTCGCTCCGCGCCGGGTGGTCGCCTTCGTCCTCTCCGACTTCCAAGACGACGGCTACGAAGAGAGGCTGCGCATCGCCGCCAAACGGCATGATCTCACCGCCATCTCGGTCACCGACCCGCGCGAAGTGGAGTTGCCCAAGATCGGCCTGATCGAGCTGGAAGATGCCGAGACCGGTCAGACCCTGCTCATCGACACCTCGGACTCCGGGTTCGCCGGAGGCTTCAAGTTCCTTGCCGGTGAGGATCGCCACCAACGCGCCGATCTCTTTCGCTCCGCCGGAGTCGGCGAGGTGTCGATCTGGACCGACAAGCCCTACGTCGACACCCTGATCCAGTTCTTCCGTTCGCGGGAACGTTGAGATGGCCCAAACTGAAATGAAACTACGCCAACCACCCACCACCGCCGAGGCGCCGGCCAGGGACAGCCTGGTTCGCCTCCTGCTGGCGCTCTGCTTGCTCCTTCTGGCCGCCGTCGCTGTGCGTCTTTGGCTGGTGCCGGCGCCTCATGCCGACGACGACGCCGATCACCTTCGCACCGTGGCCAGCAAGCTGAAGGCGGCCGGCGTGCTCGACGAAGCTTCGGCTCTTTACGCCACCTACCTCTCCTCCGCCTCGCAACCTGCCGAGACGCGGGCCAAGATCGCCTACAGCCTGGGTAACAGCTACCTCGATCAGGGGCGGTACAAATCCGCTCTGCGCTGGTTCTACGAGGCCGAGACGTTGGGCTCCGGCGAACTGGCGGACGAGGTCGGCCAGCGGATCGTGCACTGTCTGGAAGGGCTGGGCCGCACCCAAGCGGCGCAAGCGGCACTCAGCAACCAGGTCCAGCTGGGAGATGACGAGGACAACCAAGACCAGGTGCGGCGCGGCGACGGCGACCCGGTCGTGGCCCGCATCGGTGAACGGGAGATCCGGCGCTCGGAGGTCGAGCACAGTCTCGACTCGATGCCGGCACAGGCGGCGCAGCAGTTCAAGGCGCAACCGGAGAAGCTACTGCGCCAATTTGTCGCCGACGAACTGATCTGGCGCAAGGCTCAGAAGCTCGAATATGACCAGGATCCGGAAGTGGTGGCACAGCTCACGGCGCTGCACAAGCAACTCGCCGTCGCCAAGTTAGCCGAGCGCGAGGTGGTCGACCGGATCACCGTCGACCCAGCCGACCTGGCCAACTTCTTCGCCGCCAACCTCGATCGCTACCGCACCACGGCAGAAGAGGGCCGGCCGGCGGCAGAGCCGAAGTTGGAGGAGGTCCGCTCGCGCGTCGAGCGGGACTACCGCGCACAGAAAGCGCAGACGGCATTCCAGCAGATGGTCGAATCGGAACTGGCCGCCGACGAGGTCGAGCTGCTCCCTGAAGCGATGAAGCGCGACCACCAACCAGGGGATCGATAGCCGATGTCCCCGACTCGCACCCATCGCCGGCAACCGCGTAGCCTCCTGGGCGCGCTCTCTTGGCTGCTCCTGGCCACATTGTTGCTTTCCGGCCTCGCCTGTTCCCGAGTCGAGGAGGAGGCCGCGACGGGCCAGGAAGTCAAACCGCCGGTCGAGGCACGAGCCTCGGCCGATCCGGCGGTGGCGACCACGGGCGATGTGATCACCTATTCGGTCATCGTCGAGCACGACCCCGAGATCGCCATCACCCTGCCCGAACCGGGAGCCCAGATCGCCGGCTTTCGCATCATCGACTTGGGCCAGGATGAACCGAAGCGGATCGGCGAGCGGGTGGTCGAGCGCCGGTGGTACGAGCTGCGCGCCGACCTGGTCGGCTCCTACGTCCTGCCCCCTGTCACCGTCAGCTACCGCACCTCCGGCGGCGAGGACGGCGGGGGCGGCGAGGGCGATGAAGAAACCGCCGAGACCGCGGAGGCCGAGGCAGCCGAAACGGCAACGATCAGCACCTCCGAGATCTTCGTCGAGGTGCAGTCGGTACTGCCGGCCGACGGCGAAGCGGCCGACATTCGCGACATCAAGCCACTGCAACCGCTGCCGCGGGAACTCCCCTGGAGATGGATCACCGCCGGCATCGCCCTGGCTCTGCTCCTCCTCGCCGCCGCCGGTTACTGGTTCTGGCGACGGCGACGGCCGGCGGTGGCCAAGCCCGCCCTCCCCGCGCACCTGCTCGCCTTTCGCCAGCTCGATGCGCTGCGCGGCACCGATTTCTCCAATCCGGCGGCGGTGCGCCGCTTCCATTTCGAGATTTCCGAGGTGCTGCGCGGCTACGTCGAGGGCCGCTTCGGCCTCAACGCCACCGACTTGACCCGCCAGGAGATCATCCCGCTGTTGGCCAACTTGCCCGGCCTCGACCCACAGCCGAGGGAGGACTTGGAGCAGTTTCTTCTCGCCACCGATCGGGTCAAATTCGCCGCCTTCGACCCCCCCCCCGAGGAGATCGAGAGGACCTACGAACTGGCCCTCGGTTTCGTCGAAGCGACGGCACCCAAGGCGGAGGCGACGGAAGCGGGAGGGCCGAGCACGGAGGCCGGCAGGGGGCCGCAAGAGGCGACTAGACCGGCGGCGATGGGCGAATCGAGCGGCGAGGAGGCGGCGTGAACGACAACACGATCTTCTTCGCCGATCGCTGGATCCTCTCGTGGCTGGTGCCGCTCCTCCTCCTCTGGGCCGCCTGCTGGCTCTGGCTGCTGCCCCGGCTGCGCCGAGGCCACGGTGCCGCCGCGGTGCGCTTCTCCACCTTGAAACAGCTCGCGAAGCTCAAGCCCTCGTGGACGGTGCGGCTGCGACGGTTGGTCCTCGGGCTGCGGCTGCTCACCCTGGCACTGTTGATCTTGGCCATGGCTCGGCCGCAGACCGGGCTCAAACTGACCAAGACCTCCACCGAAGGGGTCGACATCATCTTGGCGATCGACACTTCGGGCAGCATGCAAGCCCTCGATCTCGATGCCGAGCGGGCGATCGCCAAGCGCCGCGACCGTCTGCAGGTGGTGCGCGGCGTGGTCGACGACTTTGTCCAGCAGCGCGAGAACGACCAGATCGGCCTCGTCGTCTTCGGCGCCGAGGCCTTCACCCAGTGCCCGCTGACCCTCGACCACGGCATCGTCGCCACCTTCCTCGACCGGTTGGAGATCGGCATGGCGGGCGACGCCACCGCCATCGGCTCGGCGTTGGGCACCGCCGTCAAGCGGCTCAAGGATTCGGTGGCCAAGTCGAAGGTGGTCATCCTGCTCACCGATGGTCGCAGCAACGCCGGAGCGCTGTCGCCGCTGAAAGCCGCCGAGATCGCCAAGACCTTCGACGTCAAGGTCTACACCGTGGGCGCCGGAACCCGCGGCAAGGCACCGTTCATCGTCGAGACCCTGCTCGGCAAGCAGGTGATTTACGAGAATGTCGAGATCGACGAGGCGACGCTGACCAAGATCGCCACGACGACAGGCGGTGCCTACTTTCGGGCCGAAGACCGCGAGGCGCTGGCGGAGGTCTACAGCACAATCGATGAACTGGAAAAGACCGAGATCACCATGGAGTCCTACATGGAATACAACGAGCGCTTCTCGGCCCTGGTGATTCCCGCCATCGCCCTCTTGCTGCTCGAAGTCGTCCTCCTCGGCACACGGTTGAGGAAGCTCCCATGAAGAGTGCGCTGCTCCTGCGCCGTCCAGCTCTCGCGGCGATGCTCACCCCCGCCGCGCTGGGGCTCGGCGGATGTTCCGAAATACAGCTCGGCAACAGCCAACTGCTGTGGTCCCTGTGGTTGGTACCCGCCCTGCTGGTCTTCTACATCTTCGTCTTTCGCACTAAGACCCGCCTGCTCCGGCGCTTCGCCGTCGCCGGCATGTTGGAGCGGCTGACCCGCGGCATCAGCCGCCCGCGCCAGTACCTCAAGGCGACCCTGGTGCTGATCGGCCTCGCCGCCTGTCTCCTGGCGCTGGCCATGCCGCGCTGGGGCTTCACCTGGGAGGAGGTCAAACGGCAAGGGGTCGATGTCGTGGTGGCGCTGGATGTCTCGGACAGTATGTTGGTCGAGGACGCCGAGACCGGCGGCAGGTTGAGCCGGCTGGAGCGCGCCAAGCGGGAGATCGTCGACCTACTGCGGTTGATGGAGGGCGACCGCATCGGCCTGGTCGCCTTTGCCGGCGCCGCCTTCGTCGAGTGCCCGCTCACCCTCGATTACGGCGCCGCCGAAATCTTCCTCGACTCCATCGACACCGACCTCATTCCGGTCAAGGGGACCGACCTCGGCCGCGCCCTGCGCACCGCACTCGCCGCCTTCGACGGCGGCTCCCAACCCTCCCGCGCCATCATCCTGATCACCGACGGCGAAGATCACTCCGGCCAGGCCCTGGCCGCCGCCGCCGAGGCCAAGGCGGCGGGAGTGAGGATCTTCACCATCGGTATCGGGCGTGACGAAGGAGCACCGATTCCAGCGACCGGCGGCGGCATGCGCCGCGACCGGCGGGGCGAGATGATCCTGAGCCGGCTCGATGAGCCGACGCTGCAGAAAATCGCCTTGGAGACAGGCGGCCGCTACGTCCGCTCGGTCACCGGCGACGTCGACCTGGAAAAGATCTACTCGCAGGGCATCAAGGCGACCCTCGAAGACCGCGAACTGGGTTCGAAACGGCAACGTCGCTGGGAGGAACGGTTCCAGTGGCTGCTCGCCATCGCCCTCTTCGCCCTGATGCTGGAGCCGCTTCTTTCCGAACGCCTTCGCCCGAGGAGGACCGCAGATGGCTAACCACCGCCGCATCCTCGCCGTCGCCTGCTGTGGCGCCTGGATCTACGCCGCCCTGGCGCCCTGTGTCGCGGCCCAGAGCCCGACCTCGACCTCGACGCAGCCAACACCGCAGCGCACTCCACCGCAGCCTGTGTCGCCGGCCAACCCGGCCGAAGGTGTCACCGGCAAGTCAGCGCCGAAAACCTTCGACGACCCCGCCGCCGCCTACTCCGCCGGCCGCTACGACCAGGCGTTACAGGGATTCGTCGACGCCCAGGTCGAGCACCCCGAAGATCCGGCCGTGCTGATGAACCTGGGTAGCGCCCACTACAAGATGCGCGACTTCGATCAGGCGCAAACCGCCTTCGCCGCGGCCACCCTCGCTGCGGATCCCGAATTGGCCGCCCAGGCCTTCTACAACCTGGGCAACGTCGCCTTTCGCCAGGGGCAGTTGGAAGAGGCGGTCGCCCGCTATCAGCGAGCTCTCGAACTCAACCCCGACGACACCGACGCCAAGTTCAATCTCGAATTCACTCGCGACGAGATTCGCCGCCGGCTGGAAGAGGCGAAGAAGCGCCAGGAGGAACAACAACAGCAGGGCAGCGAACAGGGCGAACAAGGCGAGCAACAGCAGGGCGATCAGCAGCCAGGGGCGAACGACTCCCCATCCGGCGGAGAGCCGCAGAGCCAGGCCAGCGACCAGGATCAAGACGGCTTGCCCGATCAAACCGAGCGCAACGGTGCCAACCCCACCGACCCCGCCAACCCGGACACCGACGGCGACGGCCTCGCCGACGGTCAGGAAGACGCCAACCGCAACGGCCAGGTCGACGAAGGCGAGACCGATCCCAACAAGGCGGACAGTGACGGGGACGGCCTTGCCGACGGACAGGATCCGCAACCGGCCGAAGGCTCGGCACAAGGGGGTGACCCCTCCCAGGATGATCCAAACGGGGAAGAGCAGTCCTCCGAAGAGCAGCCTGCCGGCCAGGAAGGGGCGGAACTGGAAGGCCAGCCTCAACCCGGTGAGATGACCCCCGAAGAGGCGGCTCGCTATCTCGCCGCTCTGGACGAGGGGCGCCCCGATGCCAAGCGGCGAGGCAAGAAAGGGCGGCCGACACGGCCGGCAAAGGACTGGTGAGTCTCCTGCGCTCAGTGCCGGCACGGGCGGCCAGGGTCCTGCTCGCCCTCGCTCTGACGGTCTTTCTGACCTCGCCGGCGGATGGGCAGGTCCAACCTGGTATCGAAGCGATGATCGATCGCAACGATGCCACCCTCGAGGATCAGCTCTTCCTCACCATCGTCGTCCAGGGGTCGCAGGAGGCGCAACCGAAGCTGCCCGACCTTTCCGCCTTCCGGGTCACCTCGGCCGGCACCTCACGACAGATTCAATACATCAACGGTGTCTCTTCGATCAGCGTCAGTTACAACTTCCGGCTGATTCCGATCCAAGCCGGTACCTGGGAGATTGGAGCGGCCAGCGTTGAGATCGACGGCAAAGAGTATTCGAGCAAGCCGTTCAAGATCCGCATCCGCGAGGCCGGTGCCGAGCCGGCCGCCCAGCGCGACATTTTTGTCACCGCGCGAGTCTCGGACTCCTCGCCCTACGTCGGCCAACAGGTGATCTACACCTGGCGCCTCTACCGCCGGGTGCGCATCGTCGAGCCGCAGATCGAGAGCCTCGACTTCCCCGGCTTCCTGGTCGAGGACCTGGGGGAGGTCAACGAGTACAAGACCAACCACCAGGGTCGGCAGTTCCTGGTCACCGAATTCAACAAGGCGCTCTTCGCGCAGGAGACCGGCACCCTCACTTTGCCCCCCTCGCGACTGGCGGTCAACTTGGTGGTGCAAGACTCGCAGCGTCGCGGGTTCGGCAGCTTCTTCGGTCGCCAGCGAACCAAGGCCCGGGTGTTGAGTACCCAGCCGATCGAGCTCCAGGTGCGCCCACTGCCGGCCTCACCCGCCAACTTTTCGGGGCTGATCGGAGACTTCAACATCCGCTCGCAGCTCAGCCGAGCCGAGTTGAAAGTCGGTGAATCCACCACCCTGAAGGTCATCATCTCCGGTAGCGGCAATGCCCAGATGATCGGCCAGCCGGCCATCCCGGAGTTGAGCGGTTTCAAGATCTACGACAACCAACCGACGACCAAACTCAACCGCGAGAACTCCGGAGTCAGCGGGCGCAAGACCTACATCAAGGACCTCGTCCCACTCGCCGCCGGGGAGCTGTCGGTTCCCGCCCTCACCTTGACCTATTTCGATCCGTCCGCCGGTAGCTACCGCACCAAATCGACCGCCCCGCTTCTCCTCGCCGTGGCGCCATCGGACGGCCAAGAAGAGCTGCGCCTCACCGAGTCGATGGCGCCGACGACCGGTAAAGTCTCCGTGCGCATCCTGGCCGACGACATCCTGCCGATCTATCGCGGCCTCGACGCCCTGGCGGCGCAGCGACCGGCGACCTTGATCACCACCTGGCGGGACGGCCTCTGGCTGGCGGGGCTCGCTTTGCCACCGCTCCTCTTCGCCCTCTTCGTCGCCTTCGATCGCCAGCAACGCCGCTATGCCCAGGACAGTGGCCTGAGGCGCCGCCGCGGCGCTCTGCGCAAGGCGCTGGCAACCCTCGACAAGGTCGCCACGATCGATGACGCCGAACACGCCTCCGCCCTCACCGCCGATACCCTGCGCATCTACGTCGGCGACAAGCTTGGAGTCGAAGGCAGCGCCTTGACCGCTCAAGAGGTCGACGACCGGCTACGGCGCCACGGCATCAGCGACTCTCTGGCCGAGGAGGCGCACCGCCTGCTGTCGCAGCTCGAAGCTGCCCGCTACTCCGCCGATCGGCTTGCTCCCGCGGCGATGGCCACACCGATTCGCCAGCTGATTCAACAGCTCGACCGACACCTCACACCACGGCCGGGTAGAGCTTGGAGAGGACGATGAGGATCCGCCCGCAGCCACACCAGCTTTGGGCTTGGCTGGTGCTTGTCGCCCTCAGTCCCGCCGCCGCCAGCCCCGTCCCGGCCAACGCAGGGGCGCAGGAGCCCTTGCGGGGTGACGAGGAAGCGATCACCCTGGAGGTTCCCAGCGCTTCGACTTCGCCGGCGGATTCTCCCGCGCCTACCCAACCGGCTGCCGAGCCACCGGCCGTGCCGGAGAGCGACGCCGCAGCCGGCGCAGCTGGCGAAGAAAGCGGCCAGCCCTCCTCCGCCGGCGACGAACTCGATCCCGCCGAAACCTTGGTCAACGCCAACCGCGCCTACGAGGCGGCCCAGTACACCCAGGCCGTTGAGTTCTACAACCAGGTGCTCGAAGCGGGGGCCGGCGATGGTCGGATCTTCTACAACCTGGGCAACGCCTACCTGCGCAACGGCCAACTGGGCTACGCCATCGCCGCCTACCGCCGCGCGGCCGCCCTGCGGCCACGCGACCAGGAAATCGCCGCCAACCTCGCCTTCGCCCGCAAGAGCACGCGCAACGACCTGGCCCCGCCCACCGCGTCACAGCTGCAACAGACGCTCTTTTTCTGGCACTACCGGCTGAGTCGAAGCGAGCTGTTACGGCTCCTGGTGCTGGCGAACTTGGCATTGTGGGCCTTCCTGGCCCTGCGCCGCCTGCACCCGGACTCCGAAGTTGTGCGCTGGTTGTCGATGGTCGCCCTGATCCTGGTGATCGCCTTCGGCACCTCTCTAGCCTTGCGGCTGGCGCGCCCCTCCAGGGTGGCGGTGGTCCTGCCGCAAGAGATCGCGGCTCACTCCGGCAACGACGTCCAATCCGTGGTGCGCTTCAAGCTACAAACGGGCGCCGAGGTACGGGTTGTGGAAGCGCGGGGCAACTGGCTGCGCATCGAGCTTCCCGACGGGCAGCAAGGTTGGGTCGAACACCAGCACGCGGAAGTCGTCGTCGACGGATGAGACTCGGGCAGCGCAGACCGAGGCAACCTGGCTACCTGCGAACCACCATCTTGGCGATCGCCATGGCCATTCCCAGGTGCGCCCCTTCGTGGAAGTTGTTGAATTCGAGAGCGTCCTCGATCGAAGCGAGGGTCACTCCTACCGAGGTGGGGTACGAGTTGTATTGTTGAAAAAGACCGGCCGCATAGTCCCGCTCCAGCTGTTGTGGCAGCTGAGTCAGCAGCCGGCGAATCCGCTCGATGTCCGGAGGCTGCTTCCACCCCGCCGGCGAGCTACCTTTGCGCAGCGCTTCGACGAGGCCCTGATCGACATGCATTGGCTGCCCGGCAAGGGCGTAGTGCAACATTTGCTGGGTCACCACCGCATGGCCGACATTCCACAGGATGTTGTTGGACCGCCCGGGCGGGATCTCCAGCCATTGTTCGGGCGTCAGATCCTTTGTCAGCTCCACGTACAGCTGTCTGATCGCCTTCAGAAAGTCAATCGATCGCATCGCGCTCGCTCTCCTTGGGAATCACCAGTCCCTCCATCGGCACCGCCCGCGGCGGCCAGTCAATAATCAGGCCACGGCCAACGCGCCGCGCCACTTTCTCACCGTAGAGATGGTCGACCAGGTACATGGCCGGATCGTAGCTCTTGGCACCCCCCTGCGAGGTGATCGCCCGGTCGTCATGGACGAAGCTCGGGCCGCGCCGCAGGTCGAGGTGGGGAAACCTCTCGGCGAACTTGTCCTGATCGCCCGGGAAGGTGGTCACCGCCAGCCCATCGAGCAACCCCGCCTGAGCCAAGACGAAGGCGCCATCGCACAGCGAGAGGACAAACCGAGCCTTGGAGCCGACCTCGGAAACCCAGGAGATCATGCGCTCGTCCTTGAGATCCTCGTCCAGGCTCCCCTCGGCGCTCGGCACCACCAAAATGTCGATCGCCGGGGCCGTCTCGAAGGAGTAGTGGCTGGAAATGGTCAACCCTTCGAAGGTCACCACCGGCTTTCCGTCGGGCGAGACGGTAAAGACTTCCAGGGCCGGATCGGTATGGAAGCGGGTGTGCTGAAGGATGTCGTAGGGGGCGATCAACTCCGAGTTGTAGACACCGTCGACGATCAAGAAACCCACCGATAGGGGCCGCTCGGCCGCCACCCCCGGCGCCGGCAAGCGACGCCAGGGCAGTCCCGATCCCTGCGATCCCACACCTGCATCCGATCCCTCACCCGTTTCGGGTGCCGCGCAGCCCCACATTCCGCAGATCATCGACCCCAAGGCCAAGCCCACCAACCACTTGCTCATTTTCATGGCGCAACTCTAACCTGCCACGGGTGGTTAAGGAATGGTCAAAGTCCGCGCGGAGGTGTCGCCGGCCTCTAGAGGTCCGGCCTCTAGGAACCCTGCTCCTGGCCGGCCAATTGCTGCTCGATGCGTTCGAGGCGACTCTCCAACCTCTCCAAGGCCAACAAGATCATGATGTGCGTTTTCTTCGCATCGATACCCACCGGACTGTCGTCCTGGGCGATCTGGTCCGCAATACGCTGAAAATCAGACTCTTCCATGACTCAACCTCTCCTTTGCTGGCGATCTCTGGTGGCCTCCAGCATAGCCGCTACAGCCGCGAGAGTCACCGGCGTGCCGCACGTTCCCCAACTCTTCGCCCCCGCCGATACAATCGCCCGACATGCGCAAACTTGCTTGGCTAGCGGTCAACACCGTGCAAGCTCTCTTCACGGCGGTATGGACTGCCGGATTCATTCTCGCCGCCTTGGTCGTGCGGCTGCTCTCCGCAGGTACCCGGCTGCCGCTGGCGATGGCTCGCCGGCTCTGGGCTCCCGGCCTGCTGTGGGCAGCCGGGGTGCGCATCGAGGCTCGCGACGTCGAAACCCTCGACCCCGACGGTCGCTACTTCTTCGTCTGCAACCACCAGTCGATGATCGACATCGCAGTGCTCTTTCGCGTCCTCCCGGTCAACCTTCACTTCATCGTCAAAGACGAGCTGCGCAAGGTGCCCTTCATCGGTTGGTACGCCGCAGCCATGGGCATGATCTTCGTCAAGCGCGGTGCCGGCAGGGCGGCTCTCGACGAGGTGCGCGGCGCCGCCCAGCTGATCGAAAGCGGGCGCAGTGTTCTCGCCTTTCCCGAAGGCACCCGCAGCAGCGGCTCGGTCAAACCGTTCAAGACCGGTGTCTTTCTTCCCGCCATCGAGGCGGCGGTGGCGATCGTACCGATCGCGGTCGATGGCGCGGCGAAAGTCTTGCCGGCGCGCGGTTTCGCCGTCCGGCCAGGCACCGTCCGGGTGGCCATCGGATCGCCGATCCCTCCCGACAAGTTGGCCGGCCTCGATCGTCACGCCGTCGCCGAGCGGGTCCGCGGCGAGGTCGCCGCACTCTTTGCAACGCTGGCCCAGGGCAGCGGCTAACCCGCCGGCAGGGCGATCCGCTCCAGCAGCTTCAGTACCTGCCTGGCGATCGGTAGGCTGCGGAAGAGGTAGACCTCCGCCGGCAGCTCATCGAGTGGCTCCCGCCCACCGGCCAACCGCTTCGACAGCGCCAGGATGAAATTGGGCGGACCGTGCCGGCGCAGCAAACGCAGCCGAGAGTCGACCGCGCTCTTGCGCCAGAAACCGAGCACTTCCATGTGAGCCACGCGACCGCTCGCCGGGTGCCGGAAGACGAAATCCGGTACCAGAACGCCGTGGCCGTCCAGGTCGATCAACTCGGCCTCCTCCGAGATCTCCCAATCGCTGCCCAGTTGGGTGAAGCGGTGGGGAAAGGCTCGGATCTCCTCGGGTTGCCATTGCCCCACCAGATGGCGACCGAAGGGCTCCAGCTGGCCAGCTTCGAGGCGAAAGGTCCGCTCGATGCGCTTCGGTCCCCAGCGGACCTGCGCCGCCAGTTTCCAGCCGTCGAAATGGAGCAGCGTGGGCAAGAAACTGGCCATCTGAAGACCGTATTTCTGGCTGGCTTGAAACAGGGAGAGCGGTCCGTCGAGTTGAATGGAGTATCCAGCCTTGGCCGATCCGCTCACCCGGGTCAGCAGCTGGAAGAACTTGATCTTGCGGAAGAGCTCTCGATAGCGGCGCCCGCTCTGCCCGCGGATGTCGAGGGTCATCCCGGTGGCGCGCAGAAGTACGCCCTGGGCCAAGGCCACGTTGTAGCGGCGCAGCAACCATCCCGCCTCGCACTCCTCGAAGCGGACCAAGGTCTGCTCGGCCTTGAGGTCGGCGTAGAGACCGGCCTCGAGTTGATCGGGGCTGAGACCGAAATCGGCCGCCAGGCGCTGGATCAACGCCGCGCGGTCGAAACGGGGAGCCGGCGCCGCCCCTCCAGCCGCTGCCCCAGCGTCGCTCGCCTTCACCGCCCTGACGGCCGAGCGACCATAGGCGCCAGCGGCGGCCTCGAAAAGGGCCCGGCGCAGCTCCACCGGCTCGACGGGGGAATCGGTGTCGAAAACACAGCGGTCCCGTAACAGCTTGGCCAACGCCCGGTGAAGCTGAAACGCGGTACCGCTGCCCAACAGAGCTTTCAACTCCCCATCGATCTCCAAGCGCGACCGCCCCTGATGGCGCCGGTAGATCTCGATCAACTGCCCGGCCAGAGCTAACTGATCCTCGTCGGCCGCCTTGATGTAGCGCGGTCTCACCTCGCCCTTGAGGAGGCGAGCTTGGATGAGATCGGAGGTCAGCACGGCATGAGGTTTTCGGCGGAGTGTGGGCGCAGAAGTATCGCCGCGGCGGCTACCGGTAGGCGCTGTGGCGGCGGCGGCGGGAGCTGACAAATTCCTCGGCGGTGTCTTCGGCGACCACCTCGTACAGGACCGCCTGCTTGCCCTCGGCGCGACGCAGAATGCGGCCCAATCTCTGCACGTGCTCGCGGACGCTGCCGCTGCCCGAAAGAACGACTCCGACGTTGGCCGCCGGCACATCGACCCCCTCGTTGAGGACCTTCGAGGTGACCACGAAAGGATAGGCCCCCGAGTTGAATCGGGTCAGTGTCTCATGGCGTTCCTTGACCTTGGTTTGGTGGGTGATCGCCGGGATGAGGAACTGCCGCGAGATCCGGTAGACGGTGTGGTTGTCATTGGTGAAGATCAACACGCGGTCATTGCGGTGGTGAGCCAGCAGCCTCTCCAGCAAACGCAGCTTGGCGTCCGAAGCCTGGGCGATCGCTTTCTGTTCGCGATAGGCCAGGAAGGCTCGGCGCCCCTTCTCGCTGCGCGAGGTCAGCATCAAGAACCGCTGCCACCCTCCCGGGCTACCCAGAGGAATCCGCTGGCCGACGACGAAGTTGCGGTAGATCTCCCGCGCGCGGCGGTATCTCTCCCGCTCTTCGGCGGAGAGACGGACCCGGAGTTCCACCGTTTCATAGTCGGCCAGATAGCGGCCCGCCAGCTCCTTGATCTCACGCCGGTAGACGATCGGACCGATCAACTCCTGCAACCGTTGCTCGCCGCCGTCTTCGCGCTCCGGAGTGGCGGTCAAGCCCAAACGAAAGGGTGCGATCGACATCTGTGCGGCGAGCGCATAGGTCGGTCCGGGCAGGTGGTGGCACTCGTCGAAGACCAGCAGCGCCCAGCGGTTACCGAGCCGCTCCATGTGGATGTGAGCCGAGTCGTAGGTGGTCACGGTCAACGGCTGAGGGTCGTAGTAACCGCCGCCGATCAACCCGACCTCGACCTCGAAGGCGGTCGACAAAACGCCGTACCACTGCTGCATGAGATCGATCGTCGGAGTGACGATCAGCGCCGGGCGCCCAAGCCGCTGCAAGATCAACTGGGCGACAAACGTCTTGCCCGACCCGGTCGGCAAGACCACCACCCCCTGCCGCCGTTGATCCCACCAGGTGTCGACCGCCTCGCTCTGATGTGGATAGGGCTGGCGTACCTGCCGCGAGTTGAGATCGAGCTGGCGATAGTCGCGCGCCTCATCGACAAACTCGACTTTGGCCCGGCGCAAGGCCAGAACCACCTCGCGGTAGGTGGAGGCCGGCGCCCGCCACCTCCCCACCCTACGGTCGAAGGCCAGCCCCGGCAGGCTCAACTCTTCGAGCACCGCCGCCGGCTGCGCCGCCAGCAGGAGGGTTCCACGATCAAACTCGAGACGCACCACGGCGTGAAGCTACCAGCTGGCCCCACCTTCACACCAGCATCGACCACACCAGCATCGACGGCTTCTCGCTACGCGGTCGGACGGAGTCGAGCGGCGGCGCGGTAACGAACGTCGGTTACGCACGCCTCTGCTTGCAGAACCCAAGACGCTACTGCGTCGACGGCTCACACCGTAGCAGCCTGCCGCGCAGTCGACCGAGACGGTTGTTCTTGTCTCGCTCAACGACCGCTGCACGCTTCGTCGACCCACCTACCGAAGGAGAAAACCATGAGCGTGTTTCGAGTCAAAGACCTGATGATCAACGTCCTGGCGGACCGCGGCGGCGGCCTTTCGTACTGTTCGGAAGATGTCTCCGCGACCGCCCCCACTCCGATCACGCCGTACATCCTGGTCGCCGCCAACCAGCCGGTTCTGGACTACGTCAGAGATGTCACCGTCAAGCTCGCCGACAGCGGCGACCCGGACGGTAGCCCGGCGGTCGCCGAGCTGATCGACGAGGTCGCCCTCGACATCGGGCGGGCGGTGGTGGTCGGTGCTGTCCAGGGCGGCGGCGTCTACTACCCCGATCCCAACTGCGGCGGCTCGTCGCTGGAGACCATCCCGACGCCGATCACCCCGGTGGTCCACAAGAACCTGGCGATCCTCAAGGGCTCGCACCTGGGGCAGCTGAAAGACCAGCTGCAGACCGCCCTCAGAGCGACGCAGGCCGCCGAGGCGGCGCTGACGCCGCGCACCGCGGACCAGGTGAAAGAGGTGCGCAACAAGTTGGAGGGTGCTCTCGCCTCGCTGGGGCAGGTAGCACAATCCGCAGGCAACTGAGAGGTGCCTGCACATCCCATTTCGGGACCGTCCGTCCAAGCAACCGGGGACGGTCCCCCTTTTCTAATCAAGAGTTCGACTTCATCAAGAGTTCGACGGAGCTGAATGATGCCGCCACAGCGAGACTCTCGTCCACCAAACCCACGACCCGAGCAGCAACCCACAGCCGCGCGGCGTAGCTTGCTGAACGATCTGTCCTCCGCTCGCCTGCGCCGCGGTCCGGCATTTCACCTGCTGCGTCTGGCGGAGCTTTCCTCACAGCACCGCCGGCAGCTCGGCGACCTGGCCGACGGGCCGGCGGACAGCGCCGTGCTACTGCCCAGCGAAGAAAGCTGCGCCAACCACAGCGCCAAGATCATCGATCAGCAGACCGCCGATCTACTCACCGCGCTGGACAACCCGCGGCACCTCGCCGACTTGGCTTGCACGCCGCGTTCGGCGGAGCCAGAGGCCTCGGAAGTGGAGAGCGCCGTGGCCCGTCTGATCCTCGACGGGGTGGTGGAAATCGAGTCCGCCGGCGCTTTCCTCGCCGGCCCGCGGGCGCACCCGGCCCTCTTCGCTCCATCCCGGCCAGCCGGCAGCGGTGGCGGCGGGCGGCTGGCGCAACTGTCGCTCGCCGCGCTGCGTTACGCCGAGCGGCTCCCCATCGACGACGCCCGCGCCCTTTCTTACCGCCTCTACGGCTACAACCGGGTGCCGCTTCATGCCGCCTGGGAGGACCGCTTCGGCAGCCCCGCGGCGATCGAGACCGCGCTCGGGCTAGATCAGCGCACCACTCTTTCGACCCTCCTGGCCCAGAAGTACGACGAGGAGGAGATCGGCGGCTGGCGTTCGTGGAACCGGGACGGGCAGGGTGCGGCGACTCTCACCCACAAACTCTATGTCAGCCCCCATCCGGAGTCGCTGGCGACAGCTTTGCGCGCCGCGATCACCACCTTCGTCGACACCGGCGTCACCGCCTTCAAGATCGGGCGGGATCTTTCGGGACTGCTCAGGCCGGACAAGATCGTCGCCTACTTCCCCAGCCGAGCAGCGCTCGAACGCACGGCGAGTGCCCTGGCCCCCCACCTCGACGGCCTGCGCGCCCAGGGAGTGCCCTTCTCCGCCGAGATGAGCTGCGGCGCAATGCTCTCCTGGGGCAGCGATCCGCCGGTCGATCAGAAGTTGGTTCCCTGGCGCGGCCTTGAAAGCTGGCGCTTGTGGATCACCAACCAACTCGCCTCCGCTCTGCTACTCGCGCGAGCGCAAGAGGACTGCCCCGTCGAGCCCTGGCGCTTCGCCCTCGATCGACTCGCCCTCGACGGCGTCGACATCGACACCTGGAGCCCCGCTCCCCTGCAAGCCGATCGGGAGGCCGCCTGATGACCCATTCGCCGCCAGTGCTGGAGACCCGATTCGTCCTGCCCGCCGACGTGCTGATCGTGCCGGTCGCCACCCTCTCGGAGTCGGCCCGCGCCGGGCTCGATTGCGCGGCGCAGGACTTCGCGGTCGCCCGCCCCCGGGGGCGCCGGCCGTCGAGCATCGTCGATCCGACCACCGCCTCGCTGCTGCGACAATTCCGCCAGCCGAGCCGGCTGGTCGACGCCGTGCTGCGTTTCAGCCGGGAGCGCGGCAGCGATCCGGAGCAGACGCTGGAAGGGGCCTTCACCGTGCTCCAGACCTTCTGCAACACAAAGCTCCTGGTCCGTGAAGAGGAGGCGCAGGCAGAGCGCATCGAACCCTCCTTCGCGCCCGGACAGAAGGTCGCCGAGTTTGAGATCCAACGGTTGATCCACCTGCTCGAAGACACCGAACTCTACCTGGCGCGCGACGCCGACGGCCAGCCGGCGGCCTTGAAGCTGTGGCGCGGCGAGCCGGGAGTCGACGACGCGATCGGACGCGAGGCGGCGATCCTCAGCCACCTCGCGGGCACCGTCTCCCCCCGTCTTCTCGCCCATGGCGAAGAGGCCGCTCGCCCCTTCCTCGCCGCCACCTGGCGTACCGGGTTGGCGATCACCGCCGTCGCCGACGAATTGCGAGCGATGGCCGGCTCAGGGCGTCGAGAGCTTCTTCAGCTAGCCCGCCGATTGGTCGCGGCCTACGCCAGCCTCCACCGTCAGGGTGTCGTCCACGGCGACGTGCACCCGGGCAACCTCCTGGTCGACGCCGACGGCTCGGTGTCGCTGCTCGACTTCGGTTCCTCCCGGATGCTCGATCCCGCGAGCCCCTATTTGCGTGCCCTACGGGCGGCGATGCCCTTCTACTTCGACCCGCAGACGGCCGCCGCTATCCTCGCCGAACAGGTGCCACCCGAATGTACGAGAGCCAGCGATCAGTACGCCGTCGGCGTGCTGCTCTACCGCCTGTTCACCGGACAAATGCCGGTGGACTTCCCCTCCGAGCAGGAGCGGTTGTTGCGCCAAGTGGTCGAGGCGGCACCGTTGCCGTTCTCGCGGCGCGGCGTTCGCCCCTGGCCCCAGGTGGAGGCGGTGCTGCACCGGGCGCTCGCCAAGGAGCCGGAGCGACGCTTCGCCTCCATGGCGCAACTGCACCAGGCGCTCGAAGCGGTCGCCGAGCCCGCGGCGAGGCAGAATAACCTCGACAGGCGGGCCAGCAACAGCAAGAACAACGGCAGCCCCAGTGCCATGGTGAGTGCCAAGGTGAGCGCCGCGCTGGCTCGCTACGGGCTGTCCTCTCCTCTGTTGCGCGACGGGCTGCCGACCGCACCGCGCGTCTCGCTGTGGACCGGCTCCGCCGGCGTCGTTTGGTTTCTCTACCGGGCGGCCATGGTGCGCGGCGACGGGGAACTTCTGGCGCTGGCCGATGGCTGGATCGAGCGCAGCGAGCAGCTGTGGAGTGACGAGGGGCGGGCTTTCTACAGCGCTGCCAGGGGAATCACACCCGAGCACGTCGGCACGGCCTCCCCCTTCCACACGCGTAGCGGCCTGCACGCCGTCGGCGCTCTTCTGGCGCGCTCGCGAGGCGACCGCAAGAATTTGCGCCGCCACCTCACCGCCTTCCTCACCGCCGCCGGTGGAAGGTCGCCCTCACTCGACCTCACCCTGGGCAGCAGCGGGCTGGTGGTCGCCGCCACCGCCCTCTTCGAGGCCGCCTCTCGTCACGCGGATGCGGCCGGCGAGGCGGCGTTGCTGAAGTCGTTCATCGAGCGCCTCGGCGGCGAGCTGTGGAACGCCGTCGGCGGCACCGAGAGTCTCGCCCATTGCCCGCGGCTCCCCCACCTGGGGATGGCGCACGGCTGGGCCGGCCTGCTCTACGCGCTGCTGCGCGCCGCACAAGTGTGCGACAACGCCCTGTCGGAGGGGATCGTCGGCAAGCTGGAGGCACTGGCCGACGCTGCGCAGCCAGCTGGCCGCGGGCTGCTGTGGCCCGGCACCCTCGGCAACTCGAGCGCGGTGGGTCAAACCCCCGACCTCGCTCCCGGCTGGTGTAGCGGCAGCGCCGGCTATGTCCATCTGTGGCTGGCGGCGTACGATCGTCTCGGTGGTGATCGCTACCTGGCCCTCGCCGAGCGCGCCGGCTGGGCCGCCTGGGAGCATCCGGATAGCAACCCGACCCTGTGCTGTGGAACGGCCGGGCGAGCGCTGGCGCTGGCCGCCCTCTACCGCCACGGCGGCGAGAGCGGCTGGCGCGACCGTGCTCGGGCGCTTCTCGCCCGCGCCGGAAAGATTCCAGGCGACCCGGCCGGCGAGGGTCAGGGTCTGTTCAAGGGAGCGCTCGGAGCGGCCCTGGCTGCGGTCGAGCTGGAAGATCCCGAGCACGCGATCATGCCGCTGTTCGGTGGCTGACGGTCAAACTGCCCGCCCCGCACGGCGGGCGTCAGTCGAGTTCCCGCGACCTCTTGCGGATCCGCGCCGCCTCCTTGGCCTCGATCCCCAAAGACTCCAAGAACTCACCGTGAGCCTCGGGAGCCAGCCGCTCGAACTCGGCGTGCCAGCGCCACTGGGCGGCCTCGTCCAGCCCACTGGCGGCCAGGATCGCAACCCAGCCGGCTTTGTCGAGACGCTTGCCGCCTTGGCCGAGGCGGCCGCCGCCCGCTCCACCGCGGACCAGTTCGAGGATCAACCGCTGCTGGCAACGCAGCCCCTCGATCTCGCCGTCGAGTTCGAGCAACCGAGCCTCCAGCGCCCTGTGCACCGTGTCGCCGCCACGGTCGAGCACCCGTCGAATGTCGGCAAGGCCGAGGCCGGCGCGGCGGTAGAGGTGGATCGCCTCCATCCGCTCGACGTCGGCCTCTGAGTATTGCCGGTAGCCGGCGGCGCTCCTCGCCGAGGGGCTGAGCAGCCCGATGCGGTCGTAGTAGAGCAGCGTGCTGCGCGACAGCGCGAAGCGGCTCGCCAGCTTACCGACGGTTATCATTGGCTAGCGCCCTCCTCAGCGCCCCTGGCGCCGAACCTCGGCGATCCGTTCAGCCGGTAGGCCGAGCCACTCCAGGAAGCTCTGATGGCCCTCGGGATAGAGACGCTCGAACTGGCGGTGCCACTCCTGCTGCCCCTCCTCACCGATCCCCGCCGCCTCCAGCACCTCGACCCAACGCGAAACCGTCATCGTTGTCTCCGACATGATCATCTCCTCGTATCTTCCCGCCGCTCGGCTTCATCGCCGGCGACGGGAAGAGGCTGAGCTATCCACCTGTAGACAGGTCAAGACCTGCGACCAAGAAAGTCGCAAGAAAGTTGCAGGAAAGGCCGCGGGCCGGCCCGGAAGGGCCAGCCCGCGCGATTCGTGAAGTGGAGCCGGCGAGGCTGGCCTACCCTGATGCCGGTTTGGTCAGCGCCTTGCGCACCAGCATCCAGATAATGGCCAAGAAGGCCAGCGCCGACACCACGTTGATCATCCAACCACTCGCGCTCCAGCTCTTCAGAAACGGCATGTCGAGGCCGCTGACTACCAGAACAGCGATCAGGATCCCCATGATCGCCTCCCCGGCCACCAAGCCGGAGGAGAAGAGCAGCCCACGGTGGACCGCCGCCTGGCGCACCTCTTCCGAGTCGCCGCGTGCCCGGCTCTTTCGGTCCACGTAGCGGTAGGCGAGTCCGCCGATCAGAATTGGCGTGGTCACCGTCCAGGGAAGGTACATACCCACCGCCAACGGCATGGCGTGCATGCGAAACCGCGAGCCACGCGGTTCGAGCCAGAAGCGGTCAATGACGATCGCCAGGACGCCGACCACGGCCCCCCAACCGACCAGGTCCCAGGGAATCTGGTTGCCGGAGCCAAAGATACCGCCGACCAGCTTCTCGAACATCACCCCCTGCGGCGCCTTCAGTGCTTCCACCCCTTCACGTGCCGGGGTACCGATGCCGTACGCCTTGTGCAGCAGGTTCATCGTCGGAGCGATGGCCAGTGCCGGCACCAGAGAGCCGATGATCTCGCCCCGTTGCAGACGGCGCGGCGTCGCCCCGAGGATCTGGCCGATCTTGAGGTCTTGGCAGATGTCCCCGGAGGTACAGCAGGCACAGCAAACCACTCCGGCGACCCCGAGGGTGGCCAGCATGCCGGCGGTACCGCTGTAGCCAAACATCAACATCAGGCCGGCGGTGATCAAGACGGTACAGATCGTCATGCCGGAAACCGGACTGTTCGACGAGCCGACCAGGCCGACGATGTAACTCGCCACGGCGACGAAGAAGAAGGCGAGGACAAACATCACGATCGTCGCCACGAAGGTCGTGGTGGCACTGTTGGTCATCACGTAGTAAACAACCGCCGAGAGAACCATACTGCCCAACAGAAGGCCGAAGAGCGCCTTGCCGGTGATTCCCTGCTCGGTGCGCAGCGTCTCAGGCTCCTCTTGCCCGCGTAGGCCGCGCAGCGCGGTGCGGATCGCAGAGCCCATGCTGCCAGCGATCTTCATGATCGAATAGATGCCGGCCACCACCATGGCGCCAATACCGAAGAAACGGATCTGCCCGTCCCAGACGGTCATCAGAGCGTCGGTCATGCCCGTGCCCGTGAAGTCGACCCCCCAGGCGAGCACCGGGATCGCCGCCACGAACGAGATCGCGCCGCCCAAGAAGATCAGCAGCGAGATCTCCCAACCGACGATAAAACCAACCGCCATCAACATCGGCGAAACATCTGTGCCGGCATAGAAACCGGTCTTGCCGAGCCGCACCGCCCCTTCGACCGTCCCCTTGAAGGCCCCAACCACCGAGACCAGGGCCTTGAACAGAGCCCCGAGACCGAGCGCCGCGAAGATCCCCAGCATCTCGGCACCACCGCGGTCGCCCGCCTTGAGCACCTCGGCGCAGGCCACTCCCTCCGGGAACTTCAGCTCTTTCTGCTCGATGATCATCGGGCGGCGCAACGGGATCATCATCACCACACCCATGACCCCGCCGGCCATGGCGATCAGCGTCGTCTCCAGGTAGTTGAAGTGGTCCCAAATGCCGAGCAACACCAGCGCCGGCACGGTGAAAATGATCCCCGCCGCCAGGCTCTCGCCGGAGCTGGCGATGGTGTGCACTATGTTGTTCTCGAGCACCGTCCCGCGCTTGAGCAAGCCACGCAGAATACCCATCGAGATCACCGAAGCGGGAATCGCCGCGCTCACCGTCATGCCGGCGTAGAGACCGACATAGATGTTGGCGGCGCACATGACGACGCTGAGGACGATCCCCAACAGCACCGCCTGGAAGGTGAACTCGGGAATCGACTGCGAGGCGGAAATATACGGTTTGACTTCGTCGCTCATCGGATCTCCATCGGTCCGCGGTCAAGAAAATGTCCTCCAAAAGTAATCGATCGCGGCCCGAGGCTCAAGCGAGCGGTAGGCCGGGTGGTGGCTCAGTTTGCCGGTAGGTAACGGGCGGAGCGTCACCCAGAAGGTCCGGGTTTCAGCTGTAACAAAACTCCACGTCCAACCCTTGACCCTCCATAAGACACTGATTTCCAACGACTTAAACGATCATCGCAAGAGACAGGCACAAATCCTGCTTTAGGGTGGCACCTGTTGCACCGAGTCGAACCCCACCTCAGACCGGCACCGGTTGGCAAGCGGGAAGAAGATGGCCTCCATGAATACTCGATCGTCGTTCAAGGCTCCAGCAGAGACCCGACAGCTCGCACGCAGTGCTGGAGCGCCGATGGAGCTTCTCTTGCTGAGCCTCGCACTACTCTTCCTCACCCTGGTCCCGGCGGACCTGGCTTTGTCCGAATCCGCCGACCCGGTCCAGAGCGCGAGAAGCCTCGACCCCGCCGATCTCTTCTCCCTACGTCTGTTGGCGCCCTCCGACGGCTTTCCGGGGCAAATCTACAGCGCGCGGTTGAAGGTGGAGAGCCCGTATGACCACTCCGCCGTCGTTGGCGCCCAGGTAAAGGCTGTGTTCAGAATCGGCGAAGAAACTCTTCGCGTCGAGACCCAAACCGATCAACGTGGAGAAGCGCTCCTCCAACTGCCCCTGTCCAAGACCCATGGAGATGACTTCGGCGAATTGGTGGCCACGGTACGGTATCGGGGGTTAGAGCGCTCCCTCGAAACCGAGTTCTGGATCACGAGCACCGAGCGTTTTCTCTTCCACACCGACAAGAAGCTCTACCGGCCGGGCCAAACCCTGCACATGCGGGCACTATGGCTCGACGAAACATACGGCGCTCAAGCGGACAAAGAACTCACTTTCGAGATCTTCGATGGCAAGGATCGGCCAGTATTTCAGAGCCGGGTGGTTACGTCCCCCTTCGGTGTCGCGCATGAAGAATGGCCCATCCCACCGGCTGCTCCGGGGGGCAACTACTCCGTCAAGGTCTCCTACGAAGGAACCGTCCAGCGACGACACACCGTGCGGATCGGCAGCTACGAGTTACCCGCCTTGCGGATCGTGGCTCGACCCAGCCGTGAGTTCTTCCTTCCCGGACAGCCCGTGGAGCTGCAGGTCGAGGTCGAGAGCCTGATCGGGGAACCGGTTGCGGGCGCGGGAATCGAAGTTCATCTTAGGAGTGACTGGAGAGGTGGCAAAAGGGACACCACCTCCGCTTTGGCCACGGGGATCGCGGATAGCGCAGGCCAACTCACTCTGCCCTTGGACCTTACCGACTCTTGGCGGCCGCTGCTGATTCCACCGGCTCTCCGCTGGACGGCGAGGGACCAATATCGAGATCTCATACTCGAAGCAGTGGGGATCCACCCACTCTCCGGCCGACGAGAATCCACCCAGGTAAGGCTCCGGTTGAGCCGAAATCCGATCCACCTCTACCTGATCCAGGAGTCTCAAGCGACTGCTCCCGAACTACCGACGGAGCGTTTTCTCGTCGCCTCCTACGCCGACGGCCGGCCGGCACGGTGCACGGTGATCGTCTCGCGCAAGACCAGGTCCCGGGAGAAGAGCAACGCCGGATTGGTGGCCCAGCTGTCGACAAATCGACTCGGTGTCGGCCGTTTACTGCTCAATCCCGAGACGCGAGAGGTTCTGGCCGCGAGCGGGAATCTCACGCTGCACGTCGCCGCCTGGGATTCCGCCGGGCGCCTCGGGGAGATCGACGCGCTGCTGCAAGGCAGCAAGACAGAGATCATCACACTGCGCGTCAAAGCCGACAAGAGGCTGCATCGCGCCGGCGAGCCTCTCCAAGTAATCGTGCAGTCCAGCCAGCCCATCGAAAGGATCGCCCTCGAAGTGCACAGCCAAGGGATCGTCCTCGAATCCAAACAGATCTCGGTGTCGAACGAGGCGAAGAAGGTCACCTTCGCCTATCGCGACACGATGACCGGCATCCTCGACGTGGTCGCTTACTCGCTGGATCCACGCCCCGGCGAGGACTCTTGGGATCTACCGGCTGACTCAGAACGGGTCATCTACCTGGGTAGCACCGGCTTCGCGGTCAAGGCCGAGGGCCAACACACGAGCTATCGCCCCGGCGAGCAGGCACAGCTTGAAATCGCCGTCCGCGACGAAGACCGAATAGGCGCCAGCGTTCTTGGAATCGTCGTGGTGGACCAGTCCGTTCGCCAGCGGGAAGCTTCGACACCCGGTCTGCGCGGCAAAGCCGGCCTGGCTCTCTCCGAACGCGAAGAGTATTCCTGGCCTGAGATCGCCGGCTATACGCCGCTTCGACTACTCTCCCTCGACCCGCGTCGCGAGATCCCACAGGAGTTGGAAGTACTCGCCGAGGCTCTGCTCACAGATCAAGATCGCCCCCAGCTGGAGGTCGAGGAGAGCAGCCCCTTCGGAGAGGAGAAGAAGACCTTCAAGCAGTACTTCTCTCGCCAGTTCGAGCCCATCGACGAGATACTCCGGACAGCCTACCGCCGGCCCCTCTGGTCCGCGCCGAGAGATGAGGCAAGCACGACCTACCTACTCGCGCAACAGGGGATTGATCTCGCCGAATTGAAAGATCCTTGGGGAGTTGCCTACCGCTCGCAAGTGCGCCGAGACGGCTTCAGAAACCACCTCGTTTTCCTCTCCGCCGGGTGGGACCGAAGGTGGAAAACGGCCGACGACTTTACCGCTTGGAGCTGGTCCTGGAGGTGGTTTTCACCTCTCGGCGAGGCGATAGAGAACGCGGTGCGCCGAGCCTTCGCCGAACGCGGCAAACTACTGCGGGACGAAGCGGAACTGACCACCGAGTTGGCCCGCGCGGGCATCGTTTGGGAACGTCTGAGAGATCCTTGGGATCGACCCTACCGGATGACGTGGCAGGTGCGGGGCCACCATTTCCACCTGAGAATCGAGAGTTCCGGTCCCGACGGAATGTGGCATGAGGAGAATCGACCTTCGAGGGATGACATCACGGTGTGGAACATCCGGATCGACTACAGCCTTGCCTTACGCCGCCAGCTGGAGCCACTGCTCGCCCAATACTCGGCAGAGCACGGGGATCTGCCCAAAGATCAGGCCGAATTGAACGCTCTGCTGCGTTCCGCGGCTCTCGAAATACAGGAGTGGAGAGACCCCTGGGGCCAACCTCTCTATTTCCGATTCCAACAACAAGAGCGCTTCGTCGATCGGGCCTTGACCCATTTGGTACTCCTCAACGAGAAGAACGGAGTTCAATACTACGAGCCACAGTCTGAACCGCTTCCGGTTACCGAGCGCGCAAACCTGCTGTTGGTCATGAGCCACGGCCCCGATGGCACCGCGGACACACGGCTCGATCAGACGGTCGCTCTTTTTTCCAGACCGCTAGCCAACACCGAACTGAGGCGTGCTCCACAGGGCGACGACGAAGCCGCGCTGGTCAGTCAAGAATCCGGCGCCTTGATAGGCCGGATGGTGACCAAAGACGGTTCGCCCCTGCCGGGGGTCACGGTGAGCGCCGTCCACAGTGCAACGGGTGCCAGGTCACTGACCCTCGCCAGCGCCAGCGGCGTCTTCGCCTTCTCCCTCTTGCCCCCAGGTGCTTATACCGTCACCGCCGAATTGGAGGGGTTCTCCACCGTCGAGTTCACCAGCCTGACGGTCGAGACCGAGCGGATCACCACGGTCAAGATCGAACTCATCGCGGCTGTCCAGGAGATGATCACGGTGCGCGGACAACTTCCACCACTCGTTGAAATGAAGATCTCGACCGGCACCTCCGTTGCCGGAGTCCTGACCAGCACGGCAACACGATCCGCACCCGAAACAACGCGGCACCTCTCCACCCCACGACTGCGCCAGGACTTTCCCGAAACCCTGCTGTGGATTCCCGAACTGCTCACGGACGCGAACGGCAAGGCCCACATCGACCTCCCCCTGGCCGACAACGTCACCACCTGGCAAGTCGAGGTCTTGGCCTCCACCCGCGACGGCCGAGTAGCGGCGACACAAGCCGAGGTAGTGGCAGTCCAACCGCTCTATGTGGAGCCCGACCCGCCATCCTCCCTCACCGTCGGGGATCGCCTTCGTCTGCCGGTCCTCCTTCACAACCTGACCGACGAGACCGCGAAGGTGGCTCTTTCCGCCTCGACCGAGGGTGGATTGAGTCTCGCCGCTGCGGTTCGTTCATCCATGCAACTTGAGCCCGGCGCACAGCTCCTGCCCATCGACCTCCTGGCCCTTGCCGCCGGAGCGAGTTCGATCAAGGTGGAGGCTGCCGGCCGGGAAGATGGGGATGCCGTGCAGAGGCCGATTCTTATCCGCGCATTTGGCCGCCCAACGACCTCGTCGGTCGGCCGTCTATTGAGCGGCGAGAGCGCCCTGGAGATCGAGGTTCCCGCCGAGGCACTGGCTGGAAGTGTGCGGTTGGAGGTGCGTCGCTACCCCGATCTCGAAGCCCACCTTCTCGCCTCCACCGCCGCTTTGCAGGCGCGACCCACCGGCTGTGCCGAGCAGACTGTCTCCAAGGGTTACCTCTCTTTGCTCCTTCTACGGCTTACACGCGGCGGCGCCATGACGCCGGAAGAGCTGGAGCCGGACGGGCTAGCGCGCGCTGAGCACTATGTGATCGAGGCCACCGGCGCTCTGCCGGCCTTCCGGGCAAGCGGCGGTGGATTCGCCTACTGGGAGGGCGAAGACGCCGACCTGGCGCTCACCGCCTACGTCGTCGACTTCCTGGCGCAAGCGGGAGAGTTCGCAACCGTCGACCAGGGCAACCTACGCCAGGCGATCCACTGGCTGCTGGCCCAACAGACGGACGAAGGAGGCTGGGTGTCTTACCGCGCCTGGGACCGGTCGGCACAAGTCGAAGCCAGCCCCGACTTGGCGCTCAGCGCGGAGATCGCCCGCGTCCTCGCCTCCGTCGCCTCCTCCGGTCAACTTCAAGGTGAGCAGATCGCCAAAACAACCGCCGCGGTGGATCGCGCGCTGAGCTATCTCGACCCTCGCCTCCATGCGACCTCGCGGCCCTACGCCCTGGCTGCCTACACGCTGGCCGCACTGGCCCGCGACGACCCAAAGCGAGCCGAGAAAGCCGCACGCAAGCTCGCCTCCATGGCCCAGCGGCAAGGCAGCGGCCTCTTCTGGCATCAGCCCACCAATACACCTTTTTACGGCTGGGGACGCGCCGGTCGGCTCGAGACGACCGCCCTGGCAGTCGAAGCGCTGGTTGCGATACAGGGCACCAACGCTCCCACGGTGGAAGAGGGCCTGACCTTCCTCTTGGAGAACAAGGCCGCGGACGGTGGTTGGGACTCCACCCAAGCCACTGTTCGCGTCCTGCAAGCTCTTGCGCAAACCTTGGGGCCAGGAGAGGGCGGCTCGTCGAATTCCGCCAAGACCGCTGAGGCGCGACTTCTCCTCGACGGCCGTCCACTCTCTGAAAGTGGTGTCTCTTCATTGCTCTTCGCCGCAAACGACTCGCTCTCGCCAGGACGCCATCGGCTCGAGCTGATCGGCGTCAACGCTGAGACCAGGGAACTCCTGCAAGCGACCGTGCACTACGCGATGCCGTGGGACTCACCCCTGCCCGCCGCCGATCAATCCGGGCAGGAAGCATTACGTTTCTCGGTCGACTGCGCTCCTCGGCAGCCCAGGGTCGGGCAAACGGTCACCTGCAAGGTCGAAGCCGAACGGGTGGGTTTTCGCGGGTACGGCATGATGATCGCCGAGATCGGTCTGCCGCCAGGCGCCGAGGTAGACCGTGGCGCACTCGACGCGGTGACCGATGCGGGACTCAATCACTGGGAGGTTCTCCCCGATCGGGTCATCACCTACCTGTGGCCGCGCGCCGGGGGCAGCAAGTTCGCCATCTCCTTCCGACCTCGGCTGGAGATGGAGGCCAAATCGTACCCTTCCAGTCTCTACGACTACTACAACCCACAGGCCCGAGTCGTCCTGCCGCCGGCCTCCTACTCGGTCGTTGGTGACTCCGGAGACAAGGCCGACCTCAGCAGAACTCAATCGGGTGGCCCCCGGTAAGGAGCCACCCGAAGGATCAGTCCACCTATTCACCACCAACCTTGCGTTCTGGCAGGAAGGTGGCATCACCTCAGCCCTGACGGCTCGCCAAAGCTGGGCAATCTCTATCGGCGACTACCAGTCAGGGCAAACGCAGTAATTGTTGCCTTCCGGTACGTTCTTACAGTAGCCGTCGCCACCGAAGGCACCGCAGCAGTCGGCATCCGTATAGCAACCCCCGCCACAGATCCTGTACGGACACGAAAGGTTCGGCGGAGTCCAACCGAGCGTCACTGGTGAGTCTTCACCCAAGGTCGCTTCAGGCTCACACTTCTGACCGGCGACCTCGGTGCTGGGGTCGGAGATCTCTAGCGCACCCTCAGCAACGATCGCCGGAGTCGAAGTATCCGGCTGCAGCGCCGCATCGACATCGGTCCGCGTCGCGGATTCGGCGATCAAGGCCGCACTGGAGACGAGCAGGCCGACGATGAGTAGGAACCACAGGGACTTGGAGAGACGGTTGGTCATCTGGAACCTCCTGGATCATCACTCCGATTATTCAGAGTGCATTCGATAGTAGCTATTAGTGGATTGCTTTGCAAGAGATCCAGTGGCTCGACAGGTGCCACCCGGAAGTTTGAAACGGCCACAACAGGTGCCACCCGAAAGTTCGGCGTGTCTGCCCGGTGCCGATTCGTTTCTTGGCGGCAATGAGCTTTGACTCATCCACCGCGCGCGGCTAGCATGTGCTCCCCTTGGACCATGCGTCCGCTACCCTGAGCTTCCCTAGCCGCGAGGAAAACGATGCAAGCGCTGATTATCGAAGGCAGTACTCGCTCCCCTGCAAGCACCATGGCCCATGTGCAGGCGCTGGCCTCGGCACAGCCCAAAGAGACGCACCACGACATCGTCGCCCTGCGCGATCTAGCCCTGCCGCTGTTCGAGGATCATCGCGTCGACTGGAGTTGGTCTCGCAGTCAACCGTTGGAGAGTCTGTACCAACAGATGCAAGCGGCCGACGTGATCCTCCTCGCCACACCTCTCTATTGGTACAACGTCTCCCATCTGATGAAGAACTTCCTCGACCACTGGAGCTATCTTCTACGCCATCCAGATAGGCCTATGGCCGAGACCCTCGAGGGCAAAAGCATTGGATTCGTCGTCGTGGGTAGCGGCGTTGAGGGTCGCGAGTTGCGCCAACCTGTATTCCAATCGCTGCGCCTGAGCGTGGAGTACATCAAGGCGCGCTGCATCGGCGGTTTCTACGGAGTTGGCCTGCGAGGAGGTCAACCACATCCGGACAGCCTAGCGGCGATTTCCGACCTCTCGCTGGGCGCCTGGCACGAGACCGGCGAAGCGGGTCCCACGGACCAGCCCTGGTTCGGGTACTAGCCGTTCCTTCTCACCGATCTTCTACTCCAACGCCGTATGCACCTATATCTGCCGCGTCATCCGCCAGTTCCGCTCCTCGCCGTACTTCTAGTACGGCTGCGTCCCAGAACAGACGGATTCCTTGCATCTACAGGCACCTACGGCGTTTCGTAACGAAATCGGTGAGAAGGAACGGCTAGCGCCGAGTCGGTATCAGCTCTGCCTTGAGCCGGAGCTGGGCAGCCTCCATCGACGACTACCAAGTCAGGACAACATCCACAGGTGCCACCCGAAAGTTGGGGTGCCACCCGGAAGTCGGAAGAGTCGGTTCAGCGGTGTGGAATCCAGCTACTACCTCATTCTCCACCGACACCCGACCTTCCCACGACCAGGACAACTCACTTTAAACCATTGATTCCAAGCATCTTACGGAAGATCACGAAAAGGGTGGCACCTACCTTGGTCCACGAGTACGGCGAGTCCCTTGGCGACTCTTCCCCACTACGCAGAAAGGCCCGGCGGCCCCAAGAAAGGAGCGCACCGAGCCTCGCACGGCGCTACGGAGCCGCCTCTTCGAGCTTGAAGGTGGTGGCGATCTTGCCGCCTTTCAAGCTGTCGTAGGTCACCGTGATTTCGCCGCGACCCTGCACCAGGAAGAAGAGGATTTCGGTGTCGTAGCCACCGATTCCGCCCACTTCCAGCCTCTGCGGCCGGTGTTCCTGAAGCTCCACCTGGTCGAGCCACGGATCGCTGACGATACCGCTGGCGATGACCTTGCCGCCGTCGACGGTGGCGATATCCATGCGGTGGATCTTCTTTTCCCGCGCCCAGGCGGTGACCGAAGGGATGCCGCGGTCGTTGAGCACCGGTAGATGGACCCGCCAGAGGTCGCGATCCACCTTGTGCACCACCGGCTCACCGAAGCTCAGCCGGGGCAGATGATAGGCGTGATGGAGTACGAAGAGGCTATTGCGGTGCACCTCCTCATTGAGCATCCAACCCTCCGGCACCCGCCCGACATCGTGACGGTCGCCGCCGACCTCGATCTTGCCGTATTGCGGATGATCGATCTCCTTCCACTCCACCTGTTGGCGACCGAAGGTCATCAGGTCGTCGAAGGCGTTGCGCTCTTCGGGCGTCGTCTCGCCATCGCCGTCCAGGTCGGTGGGTGCCTCGTACATCTCGTTGGTGAAGCTGATCGCACCGTGCAACCGGTAGTAGTGCTCCGTAGTGCCACCGTAGACCGTGTAGAGGTCTTTCCAGGAGATGATGTAGTCATAACCGGGCAGCATCTTCTCGCCGGTTTCGCCGATCAGATCGTAGGTCTCGATATCGGCCCGTGGGTACGGCGGATCGAGCTTGGCGTCCGGTCCGCGCAGGATCATCCCACCGTTGTTGTGGAAGCTCTGCGCGGCGGCCACATTGGGATGTTTGAGGAACCAATAGGCAATCGAGCGGGTCTCCGGAATCTGTAGCGGATAGTCGCTGGAACCGGCCTGGACGTAGCGTGGCTGCCAGCCGAAGCCGCCGGTGCGATTTGGGTCCACGTAGCCGATGGGGTCTTCGTTGATCTTGCCATCGCCGTCGTTGTCGAAGCCCTCGGAGCCGAGGATCACATAGTCGCCCAATTCGTCCTTCTCGGCCCGGCGAAGGATGCGTGGATCCTTGGGATCGAGGAGGAAATCTCCCTGCCCCAGAGGTACCTTCTTGCGCATCTGGGTGATCTCGCCGTCGCCGTCCAGGTCGTCAAAGCCGTCTTCGTCGGCCACACCGTCGCGATCATCATCGATCGGTACGACGACGGTACGCGGAAAGTTGGCCGTCGCCGGCTGGTGGAACCAGCGATGGCGGCCGTCGGGGTTGACCACCGGCAGGAAGTAGAAAGTCAGCCGATCGACCAGCTCGGTCACCCGCTCCAGAGTGCCGTAGTTCTTCAACAGAAAGTCCAGCGTATAGACCGTAGTCTCCCCGCCCTGCACCTCGTTGGCGTGGGTATTGCCATCGATATAGATACCGGGTTTCGACAGGTGGTCGCCGGTGTGCGGATTGGTCAGCGTGGCCACCCAAAGGTCGCGCCCTTCGCCGCTCTTGCCGATGCTCTCCACGCTGACCCACTCCGGATAGGCAGCGGCGTACCCCTGCAACAGCTCGCTGATCTCTTGGTAGTCATGCAGCCGGTTGAACACCGGCTCAGGCGCCGGCTTGGCGGGTTTCAGCGGCGCTGCCGCCGAGGCCGGCAGGACGCAAACTGGAAGTGCCAGCAGAGCGATACCGGCCAGCCGAGCTAGGCTGAATGATCTTGATTTCGTCCTGGTCATCGCGAAGTCCCTTTGCCGAGTACGGCGGTCTTTTCGTCTCTACCGGCGTTGTCGGAACTCAATCGAACCGTAATCGTGGCCCCCTTGTCGGCCTTGATCAGCCAGCTCGCCCGCATCGTGCCGGTGCGGCCGGCGAGGCTTGGTTCGGTCACCGCCCGCGATCCGGTGACCAAGACAACGCCCTTGGCGTCGGCCAGTTCGAGCCGAATGGGAAGGTGGGTGAGGGCGCGTACCCCCTGCTCGCTGTGGGTCGCCATCTCGCCGCGGTTACCGGCAATAGCCTCAGCACGGTAGACGCCGCTGCCCAGATCCTCAATGTCGAGGGAGAGAATCTCCACGCGAGCCAGTTTGGAAGCCATATCGAGAACGGTCGCGGTATGGAGTTCGATGGCGGGCTCGAGCAGCGCCATCGGCGGCGCCACCTCCAGGTAGGGGTCGAGGCCGCCAACCTCGGCGGCGGTGCCATCCGCCAGAGTGACCGCGCTCCACGGCGTGATCGCCTCCGGAGCGTGCTCTTGCGCCCAGGCCAGAATCTCCCGGCGCCGCTTGGTCTTGGGGTCGTCTTCGCTCGGGTCACTCTTGGCCGCGCCGCCACCACCCATCTGAGCCATCATCTTGGCCATCTGGGGCGGGGTGATCTGACCCGACTCGACGCGTTGCATCGCCATCTCGGCGGTGATCTGCTCCGGCGCACCGATCTCCACGAGGAAGGCGGCGATCTTCTCTTCGCCGAAGGCGAGAAACTCCTCCGAACTCATCTTTTCGAGGCTGTCGAGAGTCAAGGGCTCTTCGTCCTCCTCGCCCTCCGTCTCGCCTTCCGCCTGCTTGGCTTTCGGAATGCCCCAGACGTCGAGTTCGACGGCGAATACACCATACTGGTAGTAGAGCCACGGGGTCAGGCCACCGCGGGAATACTGCTCCGCCGGGCGATCCGCGCTCAATTCCGCCTCCTCCAGCCGCTCTTCATAATCGTTGGCCAGAGTGTTGATCCACTCCATGTCTCCGTCGGCAACCTGGGTGGCGGGACCGGCACCGAGGAACTGAGCGACCTGATCCTTGGTGATGCCGCTCTGCCGCGCGAAAGGTAGATCCTTGACCACCTCCCAGACCTCGTCCAGGGTGTATTCGACCTCGTGGTCGAGACCGATGAAGCCAGCGATCTGTTCGGAGATGGTGAACTTCTGGGTGCCCAGATCGCCGCCACCGCCAAAACTCTGCGGGCTGGCGAGGAAGTTGTTGGCCGGGCCGTAGACAATCGCCAGGGCGACGTTGCGGCGCGCCAGCAGGAAGTCCATGATCGCCCGGCTCTCCGGCGAAAAGCTGGGCCACGGACCCGCTTCGGGGTCGGGAAAGGGCCAGCCGTGGGCGAAGTTCATATCCGGCACCACCGCGAAGGGGCCGTCCTCGTTGAACTGACCGTCTCCGTCGTCGTCGCCACCTTCCGACTCCAATCGGTAGGCTCCGACCCAGCCCTTTTCCGCGTTCGCCCGCACCATCACTTGGGGATCCTCGGGATGGGCCAGCCAGCCACCGGCCGGATCCGCGATGCGCATGCGGGTGATGCGGCCGTCACCGTCGAGGTCGTTCGCCCCGTCCTCGGCGACGAGGCCGTCGACATCCCGATCTAGCTTGCCTCCGGCGCCAGCCCGCCGTTGGCGCAGTGGGGCAAAGAGCCCGTCATGAGCGTCGGGATTGAGCACCGGCGCGATGTAGTAGGTGGTCTCGGCGAGGTCACCCTCGCCCGCCAAGAGACGTTCGATCAAGTGCAGCGCCGCCTCGGTACCGGCATTGTGAAAGCCGGCGATATTGGCGCCGACGAACACCGCCGGCCGCTCGTCGGCCGCTGCAGATCCGGGGCCAGCGAGACGGGCGACATAGATCGACCGGCCGTCGACCGAGCTGCCGATGGTCTGCAGACTCATCAGCGGCGAATGCTCCTTGGCCCAGCCCTTGAGCTGGGCCTCCACCTCGTTGAAATCGTGGTACTCGCCATAGCCCACCGCGGCGGAAGCACCAACGCTCCCCAAACCGATGGCGGCGGCCAGCGCAAGACAAGATACGGCCTTGTTCACGGATCCTCCCAGAGTCACTCTGACTCGATGCAAGCGTTTGCCCAACTCTACGGCTGATAATACGGGCACAGCCCAGCGAGGTTACAGAATTCGGCGCCACGACCTGCGCCAGCACGCTCCCCCGGCGTCCGCGCCTGCCTGAAAACGACGACACAGCGAAACGTTTCCGGCACACCGGACACTCCCTAAAAAGCGCACAGTTCCGCGGTCCCACCGACTTGCCTTGCCCAGCGCGTCGCCTCACTGACTTGCCTCCACAGCTGCAAGCCAAGCCCTCTCCCCAATACCGGGGGGTTTGGGCAGAAGTGTTGCAACACCACAGAACAGGAGCCACACGATGAGCCGCCCTTCTATCGATCTTGTCAGCAACGACGAACAGTCGCCGCCGGTTTCACACCTCCCAATACCACGGTGGGCAGCAATGGCGGCCCTACTCTTGGCGGTCAATCTGGTGGGCTGTGCTCGCCCGGTGATCGAAGAGCCGACCACCTCGACGGGCAGCCCGCCGCCGGGCTCTTATCAACTCACCTGCGCTGACGCCACGCTGAACGACGATGACGTGCTGACCGCTACTTGTCAGAAGATCAGCGGCAGCTTCCAGGCCACCTCCTTGTCCGACGTCGAGGCCTGCCTCGCATCGATCGTGAATCGGGGCGACATCGGCAACGTCGACGGCAACTTGATTTGCATCCCGGATCTCCCTGCCACCAATGCCGGTATCGAGTTCCCGGAAGCTGAGACCACCATCAACCGGTGGATTTATCAAGACGAGGAAGAGGAGATCTACGACCATGGCTGGGGCATCTGGGCGGGGCTGACGCAGTTCGTCGGCGAAGTGGACGCAACCCCCGTACGCGCCTTCGAGACCTGGGCAACGCCAGACAACATGATCTTCCGCATCGAGAACGGCCAGAAGGCGCAGCAAAAAGCCGCCCCGCAGCGTCGCCTCGATCTGATGCATCCTCGTCAGTTGACCAACCGGGCCGCGGTGACCGCCAAGGCGACCGGTGACGGCGATACCAACATCTTCGTGTCGGTCGCCTACAACCCACCCGCCGCCGACCACGCGATCAGCAACAAGTTGTTCCTACAAAGCACATTGAACACCTACCTGGCCAACGGCTACACGGATATCCCGGATTTCCCCAACAACTCGATCACCATCAAGCCCGTCTACAAGGTGATTCCGGCGAACGTGCCGGACGGCATTTACACCATGCCCGGGTGGCCGGGAACACCGGTTCCAGCCAAGACCTTTCCGGAGTCCTCTTGGAACGCCTGTGTCTACGTCGACATCAACGGCAGCGGCACCGGGGGGTCTTCGATCGATGTCGGCTGTGGCAATCGCAACGCCGACAACACCTTCTACTTGAACAACTTCATCCACAACACGGTTTCAGCTGCCGACGCCTCCTACCTGAGCGAGCAACTCGGCGTCACCATCTCGGCGGGAGACTTCGCGATTCTGGTTGGCATGCACGTCACCAGCCGCGAGATCCTGCGCTGGACATGGCAAACGTACTGGTGGAGCGCTGATCCGAGCGCACCGGAGACTCCCAGCTCGAGCACCATCGCCGCCGCCAGGCCGCTGCCCGCCCTGGATGAGGCCGCCGCGCACTATGGCATGGCTACGGCCTACCAAATGGTGGCGCCGGCGCAGCCCGTCAACGGCGGCCAGAACATCGGAGCCTCGGTCATCGGCTACAACCCGCACCTAGAGGCGGGATTCGATCCGGCGACCTTCCAGGTCTTCCGCACCATCAACGCCGGCGATCCCGGCCACGAAATCACCAACCGTTACGGCGTCGAGACCAACTGCATGACCTGCCATGGCTTCGCGTTTTACGACCCCACCGTGGATTACAGCAACGGCGGCAATCGCGAGAAGCCCTACGCCCCCGACTTCTACCTGGCCCGTGACGACAGCCTCCTTACCGGCAAGCTGCAGCTCGATTTCGCCTGGTCAATTCTGGGATCTCTGGTACTGGACGACGAATAACACCGGCCCAAACTCAGAGGTGCCACCCGAAAATGCGGAGCCCCAAACTCAGAGGTGCCACCCAAAAATGCGGAGCAGGTCTAACCAGGCGCTGCAACCGGCCACCTCGGGCGGCGGTTGAGCGCCCCCGGCTAGCGGAACGGAATTGCAGCAGTCACACGAGTAACTACCGAGTTTGGAGGGAAGAATGAGTCTTACAGGCACGTGGTACAACCAGTTGGGATCAAAGATGGAGCTAGTAGTGCTGCAAGGTCAGCTCAGCGGCTACTACGAGACAGCGGTCGGTGTCTTGCTCGGAGTTCTTGGGACCTGGGATAGCGTTAGGGATCCAGGGATCCCAAGGAGGACGAGCGATGGGTAGAAAGAGCGGACTGTCGGTTGGTGAGCGAGAGGAGGCGATCCTGCGGTGCCTTCGCAAGGA
>JAJRVQ010000135.1 GCA_024277255.1 Acidobacteriota bacterium
AGTAGGATCTAGAACCAAGAAAGGAGGCCGAACTCTTCGCCAAACTGGGCACTTTTAACTGAGCATCAACCCGCGTCGCTGCGCTCCGACTTCACTGCCCAGTTTCACTGGATTGAGTGCCCAGTTTCGTCGGAATAGACACCGAGGCCAGATCCCCTATCGGTCGGCGAACGACCCAGATGGGCATCTCGTCTCGCCAGCGCATGCAGTAGGTGCAATGGTGGGTGGAGAAGAGGGTGACCTCTTCGAAGAGGGCATCCAGGTGATCCTTGCGATCTCCGATGACCACGGCTGCCGTGATCGGCTCCGCCGGCGGGCCCCACAAGAAGTAGGTGTTGTGGGCGCTGTGGACTGGCGGCAGATCCGCCTCTTTGCCGAGCAGCTGTAAGGCTCCGGCCTGACCGTAGGAGGGTGCGAAGATCGCCGCCTTTGCGCGCTCGCTCGGGCTGAGGCTGGCTACGGCTTCTTTGACGTCGACCACCAGCTCCTCCCAACCGGTGCGGTCGGCGTACCACTGTGGGATGGCCGAGGTCTTGCCTTCGCCGGACTCGATCTTTGGGACGACTCCGAGTTTGGCGACGTAGGTGGCCAGGGCGTCGGGGGGCAGGATCGGCGTGCCGATGGGGAGGAAGACAAGGCCGTTGATGATCAGGAAGAGGGCGAGCGCCCAGCGTGCCCAGTTGCGCTTTCGGGTGATGCGTTCGAGCCACATGCCACCGGCGGCGAAGAGCAGGGGATAGATGGCCGTGATGCGGTCGGGCCGGCTGGAACGGCTGGCCATGAGCAGGAGGAAGAGGACGACGAAGATCACGCCGAGGTGGCGCCACGGCTTGGCCTGGCGAGCCCGCAGGAAGAAGTAGAGGCCTGCTAGCCAGATCGGCAAGGTGCCGAGATTCATCGTCAGCACCTGAAACATCGCCACCATGTGGGGCGGGGTTTCGAGGTTCTTGTAGAGGTTGGCGTTGCGGTAGAACTCGATCGAGGGCCAGTCGTGGGCCATCTGCCAGATGAGGTTGGGCGAGGCGATGAGCAACGCCAGACCGGCGCCGGCCCACAGCCATTTGCCGGCCAGATGACGCCGGGCTGGAGTTAGGACGAGGGCGAGCCCCAAGGCAAAGGCGAGGAGGACGATGGTGTGTTTGTTCAACAGGCCGATGCCGGCCAAGGCACCGAAGGCGAGCCACAGGCGGGGCTCGTTGCGCGCCTCAATCTCGAGCAGGATCCAGCAGCAGCCCAACCAGATGAGTGGCGAGAAGGTGTTCATCGAGAAGGTGCCGAACATGAGCTGCATGATGCTGCCGGCGATCAGTGCGCCGCCGGCGAGCGCTTGGCCGAAGGGGCCGGCGCCGAGACGGCGCGCCAGGAGCATGGTCATGGTGACGCTGAGCGCACCCATCAGGGCGGGAAGCAGGCGGATGGCCCAGAGGGAATCGCCCAGCAAGGCTCGAACCACCGCCAGGAGCCACGGCGCCAGGGGTGGATGATCGACATAGCCCAACGCCGGGTGGGCCGCACAAGCCGCGTAGTAAAGCTCGTCGATGAAGAATCCGTAGGAGCCCAGGAGCCCCGGAAGGTAGAAGAACGCCCCGGCGAAGAGGGCGAACAGGGTGAGAAGTCGTTTCTCACTGCTGGCGAGAGCTTGGCTCGTCGTGGTGATGTCCATGGTTTCGGTCCTTCCGAAGCGATCCGTAGATGCGGTTGCGACGCGCCGCCATCCTAGGCTCGACCCCGCTGAACAAGGGTGGAGGAGGGTCAACAGGGACGTTGTTGGGATGAGCGGGACCGTGGAGGTGACGGCCGGGACCCTGCTCCAGCCCTACGCACCTATACTTCTCAGGTGTCAGCACACAGCCAAACCCCCACGGTGCCGGCGGAGCCTTCCTGCGCTTCTGGTGGGAGATCACTGTTAGTCCCGTGGCTCGTCACCGTCCTACTTCTCTCGTTTCTCCGCTTCGCGTACCGTCACCTGGGGGTGGTTGCGGCGGGTGGCGTAAGTCCTGTGGCTTGGATTTTGATCGACGAGTTCACGGGTGTCTTTGGTGCTGGCCTCCTCTTCTGGCCGATGCGCGCCGTGGTTCGTCGCTGGCCCTTGGAGAGGACGAATTGGCTGCGGCGCGTTGGGCTCTACCTTCTCGGGTTGCCTCTCTTCTCGGTGGTCCACACCAACCTCAACTGGATCTCGCGGTTGGTTCTCTACCGGCTGGCGGGTCAATGGAGCTACAACTATGGACTGATGCCGGTGCGCTACTTGATGGAATTCTCGATTGACGTCATCGGCTACGTGGCGATCGTCGTGGGTCTGCACATCGCACGGAGTCTTCGGCGTAGCCGGCAACGTGAACTCGAAGCGGTCCAGTTGCAACGCAACCTCACCCAAGCCCGTCTCGATAGCCTGCGTCTTCAGCTGCAACCCCATTTCCTCTTCAACTCCCTCAACACCATTTCCGCCGCCATGCATCGCGATGTCGAAGCTGCCGACGAGATGATCCAACGGCTCGGCGATCTGCTTCGCCTCTCGCTTCGTCGAGGGGAGAGCGATGAGGTCACCCTGGCTCAAGAGGTCGAGTCGCTGGAGGACTATCTGGCTCTGATGCGGGCTCGGTTCGGCGAGCGGTTGGATGTGGAGGTCGAGGTGGAGAGGGCGGCCAAGGAGGTCCGGGTGCCGTCGATGCTCCTGCAACCGTTGGTCGAGAACGCTATTCGCCATGGCGCCTTGGAGAGTGCCGGAGCGGCGCAGGTTCGGGTTTCGGCCCGGCTGCGGCAAGATCGTCTGGCGATCGAGGTTTGGGACGATGGGCCCGGTGCCGAGCCGGGGGTCGATCCTCTCGACTCGGGGCTGGGCCTTTCGGCCACCGCCGAGCGTTTGCGCCTGCTCTACGGCGAGGCGCAGAGCTTGGTCGCCGCGCCGGGCGAGCAGGGTGGATTTTCGATCCGCATCGAGATCCCGCTGCGCGAGGAGGGTCTCGGATGATCCGTGTCTTGATCGTCGATGATGAAGAGCCTGCCCGCACGAAGCTGGCGAAGTTCTTGGCCGACGAAGAGGGGCTGGAAGTCGTCGCCGAAGCGGCCGACGGCAAAGAGGCGGTCGAGGCCATTCTCGATGTCGCCCCCGACCTCGTTTTCCTCGACATTCAGATGCCGCGCCTCGACGGTCTGGAGGTTGTTCGCCGGGTTGGCCGGCGGATTGGCTATCGGGCCATGCCCTGGGTCGTCTTCGTCACCGCCTATGACGAGCATGCCCTCGCCGCCTTCGACGTCCAAGCCATCGACTACCTACTCAAGCCCTACGCCCGCCGCCGCTTGCGCCAAGCCTTGGCCAGAGTTCGCCGCAGGATGGAAACCGAGCAGCGGGCCGAGAGCGCCCAGCGGTTGGAAACGCTGCTGGAAAAGGCCAGCCCGAAAGCGCAGTACCTCGAGCACATTCTGGTCAAGAAGGCGATCCACCGGGAGATCCTCTTGCCCGTAGGCGAGATCGATCTTTTCCGCGCCAAGGGCAACTACGTGGAGCTGGTGACCGGAAGCGGCACCTACCCTTGCCGCGGCCCCTTGTCGAAAGTGGCCACCCGACTCGACCCCAGCCTCTTTCTCCACATCAACCGAGGGGAAGTGGTCCGTCTGGCGGCGGTGGAAGAGTTTCAGCCGTGGTTTCGAGGCGATTATCGAGTGGTGATGAAGAGCGGAGAGGTGTTGAGCTGGAGTCGCCGGTATCGAGCCCGAACCCGAGGGCAGCTCGAATTCACTCTCAGTGGATGAGCGGTGAGACCACCTCATAGATAGCCTGGGCGATCAGTCGGTGTCCTTCGGCTGTGGGGTGGACGCCGTCGACGAAGTAACTCTTGCGCGGCTGCGTGAAGCGCTCGGGGAGCACCGCCGGCAGGTCGACGTGGGTGAGGCTGAGGTTGCCGATGACCGTGCGCAGTAGCTTCTCGTGGTCGCTGAACTTGCGGTAGATGGGAACGATGATCACCAGCTCGATGCCGTTTCGCTGACAGAAGGCGTGGGCCTCGTGGAGCAACTCTCGGCGGTCTTCGCGGGGAACGCGAGGCCGGTTGGGGTCGGTGAGCACTGTGGCTTCGGCATGGTCCGCGAGGGTGCGGCGCAGGCCGCGGAATGCGTTGCTGTGCCGATTGAGCAAGCCGATCAGCCGCATTTTCGGGGTGGAGCGTAGCGTGAACAGTTGGCGGTCGGTAAACCCGCGTTCGTTGGGGTCGACATCGCGGACCTTCTACTCGGTGAAGGCGATCGGCAGAAAGTCGTTGAAACCAAAGTAGAGGGTCACCATGTCCGGCTTGAAGCGCTGGCCGCGCAGCTTCAAGAACTGGACTCCTTGCAAGAGGGAGTAGCCGGGGACTCCCCCGTTGAGGACTCGGACCCGCCGCTCGCGAGGCTCCCGGTTGAGTAGCTCCTCAAGCAGCGCGGAGTAGCTCTCTTCGTAGCGCACCTGGGCCGCGAAGGTCGTCGACTCGCCGAGGTTGAGGACCCGATACTCCGCTTCGCCCTTGGCGCCGATCTCGGGTCCTCGCAGCCCGTCGCTGTTGATCCACCGCTCCCCGTCGGGAGACTCGGCCAGTGGGCGCAGACTCCAGAACAGCTCTGGGTCGTGCTGGCCGTAGATGCGGATGTTGCTGCCCTGCACCGGTTGATCCGGTCCGCCGAAGGTGCCGAAGAGGTAGGAGGCCGCCTCGATCACGCCCAGGGTCAAGACCACCGAAAGGGCGGCGAGGATCAGCTTAAACGCGGTGCGCCGCCGGGGCGTCATGATGGTCTGATCTTTCATCGAACTGCGCGCACGGGAGACGAACCGGTGGCCAGCGGGATGACGCGGATCTGAGCTTCCCGCCAGGGGGAGCGAACAAGTTCGAGGGTGAGGTCCGTATCGCTGGTGTAGGTGCGGTCGGGGATGTCGCGGTAAGCGAGGCGAAAGGTGGTGGCGCCGGCCAGCGGGAAGGGGTCGAGGTGCAGGGCTTCACCGTCGAAGGAGGCGCGGATTCCCCTCCGTTCTCGGGGCTCGAACCAGCGGTTGCAGACGAGGAGGGAGAGCAGGTCGGTGAGGTCGAGGAAGGCGTAGTCACCGGTGGCGACTACGTCGTCGATCCCCAGTTCCTCCAGCAGCTCCTCCTTGCGCTGGCGAAGCACTTCGAGCAACCGGGCGTAGACGGAATCATCGTCCCTGTCGCGGTGGAGGTGGAGGGCGTGGTGGAGGATGAGCAAGGTGGCGTAGGGGTGGGTTGCGCGGTACCGGTCAGTGCCGCGCAGCCAGATTTCTTGACGGATCTCCCGCGGCATGGTGAGGAAGTCGTGGGGGTGTCCGGTCTCGGGGTTGACCCGGGGCGCCGAGTCGGCTTCCCACCAGCCATTGTCGTGCTGGCGAGTGGCGAAGAGGAGATCCTGGCGCCGAGGGTGGTCGGGGAGGCCGTCGTCGCGCCACAGGGAGAGCAACTCGGCGGAGAAGTGGGCGTGGTCGTTTTGGGTGACGACGCGCAGGCGGTCCTCGTACTCGGCGACGATCATGCGCAGGAGGATATCGGCAAACCGGCTGCCGGCGGGTAGGGAGCCGGTTATGCTGCGCCTTGTTATGCCGTTGTATCGCTGGAAAGAGATGACTTGGCCCGAGGTGCAAGCCTTGGAGGTGGAGCGAACCATCGCCCTGCTGCCGGTGGGAGCCACCGAAGCGCACGGGCCACACTTGCCGCTTGCAACCGACGTGGTGATCGGCGAGGCGATGGCACGCGCCGGGGGGGAGAGGCTAGTGGAGGCGGGCTGGGAGGCGGTAGTGTTGCCGCCTCTGGCCTACACGGCGGCACCCTTTGCAGCCGGTTTCGCCGGTACGGTTTCGGTCCGTCCTGAAACGGTCATCGCGTTGTTGGTGGATATCGCCGGTAGCGTCGCCAAGCTGGGAGCCCGGGCGCTGGTGGTGTGCAATGCCCATCTCGATCCGGCACATATCGCCTCGATTTACGCGGCGCTCGAACGGTGCCGGGCGGCACCGGCGCTGGTGGGACTGAAGGTGATCTTTCCGGATATCACCCGCAAGCCGTGGGCGCTGCGCCTGAGCGACGAGTTCAAGAGCGGTGCCTGCCACGCGGGCCGATACGAGGGGTCGATCGTCATGGCCGAGCGGCCCGACCTGGTGCGTGAGCCGCTGCAAAGGGAACTGGAGGCCAACCCGGTTTCGCTGTCGCGAGCGATCCGCGACGGCAAAAGGAGTTTCGCGGAGGCGGGAGGAATTCAAGCCTACTTCGGCGACCCGGCCGCCGCCACCCGGAGTGAGGGCGAGGAGACGGTGCGGCAGCTGGCCGGGATCGTCGCCGACGCGGTATCCCAGGCGCTAGGGAACTCGGCGGACGGAACCTGATAGGTTGCGGGCGATGAAAAGACTCGAAGGCAAGGGAGCGGTCATCACCGGTGGCGGTCGGGGGATCGGTGCCGCCGTGGCGCGCAGCTTGGCCGAAGAGGGTGCCGCGGTCGTCCTTGCGGCGCGCACCGCGGCGCAGGTGGAAGCGGTGGCGCAAGAGCTGACCGCCGAGGGCTACAGGGCCTGGGCGGTGCCTTGCGACGTGACCGATCCGGAGCAGGTCCGGAAGCTGGCGGTGACGGCCAGCGACCATCTGGGTCAGATCGACATTCTGGTCAACAACGCCGGCATCGCCGTCGCCGGGCCGGTCAAGTCGATCCGGCTGGAGGACTGGCAGCGAGTGATGGCGGTCAACACGACCGGCACTTTCTTGTGTACCCGCGCCATGATGCCGGCGATGGCCGAGCGCGGTTGGGGGCGGGTGGTCAACGTCGCCTCGATCGCCGGGCTGGCCGCGGGGCAATACATCAGCGCCTACGCCGCGTCGAAACACGCGGTGATCGGCTTCACCCGCGGCGCCGCCGCGGAGGTGGCGGCCCAGGGGGTGACGGTCAACGCCGTCTGCCCCGGCTATGTTGAGACGGCGATGACCGAGGAGACCTTGGACAACATCGAGGCCAAGACCCGGATGGGCCGCGACCAAGGGCGCCGGATGCTGGAGAAGGTCAGCCCCCAGGGGCGGCTTTTCGATCCGGAAGAGGTGGCCTACCTGGTGCTGTGTCTATGCGATCCGCGGGCTCGCGGGGTCAACGGCCACGCGCTGGTGCTCGACGGCGGCGCCCTGCACACGGCGTGAACTTTCACCTGGCGACGATGAAGCTGACTCCGATCAACCCGCAAGCTCTCGGCGCGCCGCGTGGCTACTCCAACGGCATGCTGGCTCCGGCCGGCGGTCGCCTACTCTGCATCGCCGGTCAGGTTGGCTGGGATTCACAACAGAAAATAGTCAGCGAGATCTTCGCCGAACAGTTCGACCAGGCGCTGGCCAACGTGCTGGCGGTGGTGCGCGAGGCCGGCGGTGAGGCCGGCGACCTGGCGCGGCTGACCCTCTACGTGACCGACCACCGGGAGTACCTGCGCGAGGTTGCGCGGGTGGGTGAACTCTACCGAGAACGGATGGGCCGCCACTTCCCGGCGATGGCTCTGGTCGAGGTCGCGGCCCTCCTCGAACCGGGCGCCAAGGTCGAGATCGAGGCGACCGCCGTACTGGCACCCGGATAGATTCAACGGCAAGCGAGTTTGCTGCAGGAGGTGGACGCGAGATGCAGGCCAAGAGCTTCCTCTACCATCACGATCAGGAATCCGGCGTGGCCACGGTCACCCTCAACCGGCCGCAGCGGCTGAATGCGCTGACCTTCGAGGTCTACGACGAGCTGCGCCAGTGTTTCCTGGCCCTCGATGGCGAGCCCGGAGTGCGCTCGATCGTGTTGACCGGCTCCGGCCGCGCCTTCTGCTCGGGGGGCGACGTCGAGGAGATCATCGGCGAGCTGTTCAAGCTCGACTACCGCGGCTTGCTCGACTTCACCCGCAGGACCGGGGCGCTGATTCTCGCCATGCTGCGCTGCCGGCGACCGATCATCGGGGCGCTCAACGGTACGGTGGCGGGAGCCGGGGCGGTGATCGCCAGCGCCTGCGATATTCGCATCGCCTCCGAAACGGCGAAGATCGCCTACCTCTTCACCAAGGTCGGTCTCTCCGGCGCCGACATGGGCGCTTCCTGGTTGCTGCCGCGGCTGGTCGGCCACGGCCGGGCGAGCGAGCTGCTGATGACCGGGGACTTCATCGACGCTCAGGAGGCCTACCGCATCGGTCTCTACAATCGGGTGGTACCTGTGGGCGAGGTGCTCGGCGTGGCCCAGGAGTGGGCGCGCAAGCTGGCGCGCGGGCCGTCGTTCGGCCTCGAGGTGACCAAGATGATGCTGTTGCGTGAGGCGGCGATGGATGTGGAAAGCGCCATGGCCAACGAAGTGGAGATCCAGGCGGCCTGCATGGAGGATCCCAACTTCCGCGAGTCGTACGATGCCTTCGTCGAAAAACGCAAGCCGCGGTTTCAATGACCACCACCGATCGTCCCGCTGATCACCCCGCCGGGCCCGCGCTGTCGGCTTGCACACCGGATACCGAGCTGATCGGTGCCTTCCTCGATCCGGCCCATGTCGAGTTGTCTCAACAGGTGGGCGCCTTCGCCGCCCGCGAGCTGGCCTCGCTACCGGTGGCTGAAGACGACGCCGGCGGCCGCCGGCAGGCGGGGGAGATCTTGCGCCGGGCCGGCTCCGCCGGCTGGTGCGCCGCGGCGGTTCCCGAGAGTTGGGGCGGCCGGTCGCCGGCACCTCAGCTGCGCGTGCTCTGTTTGATCCGCGAGGCCTTCGCCGCCGCCTCGCCGCTGGCCGACGCCGTCTTCGCGCTGCAAGCGTTGGGCTCGATGCCCTTGACCTTGGCGGGCAGGACTCAGCAGCGCCGCCGGTGGTTGCCGGCGGTGGCGAGCGGTGAGGCGATGGCCGCCTTCGCGATGACCGAGGCCGAGGCCGGCTCCGACGTCGGCGCTATCACCACCCGAGCCGTGCGCGACGGCGATGGCTGGCGGTTGGACGGCCGCAAGCTCTTCATCTCCAACGCCGGCATCGCCGATTTCTACTGTGTCTTCGCCAAGACCGAGCCCGAGGCGGGGGTGCGCGGTCTCTCCTGCTTTCTCGTCGAGGCCGACCGACCCGGCTTCGCCTTCGTGCGTCCACAGGTGATGAGCGCTGCCCATCCACTGGGCGAGATCTCTTTCGACGATTGCCGGCTGGGGAGCGAGTCTTTGATCGGTCGCCAGGGCGAAGGGTTCAAGTTGGGGATGCGCACCCTGGACCGGCTGCGGCCGACGGTAGCGGCGGCCGCCTGCGGCATGGCCTCCCGGGCGCTGGCCGAAGCGCTGGCGCACACCCGCAAGCGCCGCCAGTTCGGCCAACCGCTGGCCGAGTTCCAGCTGGTGCAGCAGAAGCTGGCGCGCATGGCGACCGAATTGGCCGCTTCGCGTCTGCTCGTCTACCGTGCCGCCGCGCTCGCCGACGGCGGTGCCGAGCGGGTGACGCTGGAGGCGGCGATGGCCAAGCTCTACGCCACCGAGGCGGCGCAGCGCATCATCGACGACGCGGTACAGCTGCTGGGCGGTAGCGGTGTGCTGGCCGATTCCCCGGTCGATCATCTCTACCGCTCGGTGCGGGCGCTGCGCATCTACGAGGGCACCAGCGAGGTTCAGCACCTGGTGATCGCCCGCCAGCTGTTGTGCCGGTAGGGCCGCCGCGGCTGGATATACTGCACCATCGATGTGGAAGCCACCTGAGCGGATCAAACACGCTCCGCCGCCGGGCGGATGGCCGACTGTTGAAGAGGCCGATCGGGCGCTCTGGTTTCGGCCCATTCAGCTCGGCTCGACCCGGCTCGCCCAGCGAACCTGGGTCCCGGCGATGGTGCCCTGGCGGGCGACCGAGGAGGGCTTCGTCACCTCCGAGGTACTGGCCTGGTATGGACGCTTTGCCCGCGGCAAACCGGGTGCGATCGTCGTCGAAGCGACGGGCATTCGCGAGGTTCCCAGCGGACCGCTGCTGCGCATCGGCCATGATCGCTTCGTGGCCGGTCTGCGCGATCTGGTGGAGACGGTGCGGCGGGCCAGCGACGGTCAGACGCGGCTTTTCATCCAGCTGATCGACTTTCTGAACATCCGTCGCCGGCCGAGCCCGGAGAAGTTTTTCGGCCGTTACTTGCAGCTCACCGATCGCTACCGGCAGGCGGTGAGTGAGGGGCGCGGTGGCGAGCTGTGCGACAGTGACGTGCGCCAGGCGCTGCTCGAAATGTCGGCCGAGGATCACGAGAAGATCCTCACCCCACGCGATCTTGAGGCCTTGCGCTATGGCTATCGCGAATGGGTGACCGACGTCGAGAAGGAGCACATCCGCCGGCTGCCGCAACAGCTGCCGGAGCTCTTCGCCAGCGCCGCCGTGCGGGCGCGGCAGGCCGGTTTTGACGGCGTCGAGCTGCACTATGCCCATGCCTACACCATGGCCTCCTTTCTCTCCGCGCTCAATACCCGGCAGGACGGTTACGGCGGTAGTCGCGAGAACCGGGTCCGGCTGCCGGTGGAGGTCTTGGCGCGGGTGCGCGAGAAGGTGGGGGATGACTTCACCGTCGGCTGCCGCTATCTCTCCGAGGAGTGCATTGCCGGTGGCTCGACGGTCGAGGACGCTGCTTACTTCGGGGTCGAGTTGGCCACAGCCGGGATGGACTTTCTGTCCCTTTCGCGCGGCGGAAAATTTGAAGACGCCAAGCAGCCGCGTGTCGGCTGGACCGCCTATCCGTACACCGGTCCCAGTGGCTACGAATGCATGCCGGTGGTGCGCTCCGACGTGCAGGGCCCTTTTGGCCGCAACGTCGAGCCGACGGCGCGGATTCATCAGGCGGTGCGCGCCGCCGGGCTGGCGACGCCGATCGTGGTCATCGGTGGGATTTGCAGCTTCACCCAAGCCGAGGAGATCTTGCGCTCCGGCAAGGCGGATATCGTCGGCGCGGCGCGCCAGAGCCTGGCCGATCCGGACTGGTTTCTCAAGGCGAGGCTCGGTCAGGGTGAGGCGGTGCGCCGTTGCCTGTTTACCAACTACTGCGAAGGGCTCGACCAGATGCACAAGAAAGTCACCTGCCAGCTGTGGGATCGGCTTGAGCTGGACGAAGCGGAGATCAAGCTCTCGGCGGACGGTCGCCGCCGGCTGATCGCTCCGAGCTGGACCCCTTCCAAGGAATCGGGCTGCACCTCGGATCACCTTGAATCACCGAGCCCATTGAAGTGAGGATCCGTCGATGAGAATTGTCGTTCTGGGCGGTGGCCCCGCCGGTCTCTACTTTGCCCTGCTGGCCCGCCGGCTCGACTCGACAAACCAGGTTACGGTGGTGGAGCGCAACCCGCGCGGCAGCACCTTTGGCTGGGGGGTCGTTTTCTCCGGTAAGACTCTGCGCTTCCTCGAAGGGCAAGATGTCGAGACGCACGCCCGGCTACGCCAGAAGCTGGCGACTTGGGAGAATGTCGACATCGTTCATCGTGGCGAACGGGTGCGCATCGAGGGTAACCGGTTTGCCGGCATCGCCCGCCTCGAGTTGTTGAAGGTTCTGGAGGAGCGCTGCCTGGAGCAGGGGGTTGAGCTGCGTTTCGAAACCGAAGTCGAAGATCTCGACAGTCTGCCGGCCTACGATCTGTTGGTCGGTGCCGACGGCGTCAACAGCCGCGTGCGCACCACCTGGGCCGATCACTTCAACCCCTCGCTCGACACCCGCCGCAACCGCTACGCCTGGTACGGCACACCGCAGCTCTTCGATGGTTTGACGCTGACCTTTCGAGAGAACGAAGACGGCCTGTTCATCGCTCACTCCTACCGTTTCGAGCCGCAGCTTTCGACCTTCATCGTCGAGTGCGACGAGAAGAGCTGGCGTGCGGCAGGGCTCGACCGCCGTTCGGATGCCGACAGCCGGGCCTATCTTGAGCGGCTCTTTGCCGAGGATCTCGCTGGCGAGCCGCTATTGTCGAACCGCTCGAACTGGATCCGCTTCGTCACCGTGCGCAACCAGCACTGGAGCTACGGCCGGCGGGTCTTGCTGGGCGACGCCGCCCACACGGCCCATTTCTCGATCGGTTCGGGTACCAAGATCGCGCTGGAAGACGCGGCGGCCTTGGCCTCGTCGCTGGGGCAGTACGGGCAAATCGACACCGCACTCGCCGCCTACGAGGCCGAGCGCCGGCCGGTGGTCGAGAAGCTCCAGGCGGCGGCGCAATCGAGTCTCGAATGGTTCGAGAGGGCGGCCGAGGACCTGCACCTCGACCCGCTCGCCTTCGCCTACCGGGCGATGACCCGCAGCGAGCGCATCGACATCGAGAACTTACGCCAGCGCGATCCTGCTTTCGTGGCGCGGCTGGAAGAGGCGGGGTTGGTCTAGCTCTTCTTGCGCACCAACCAAAGATCTTGCGTTGGATTTCCCCGTGCCCCCTCGGGGGTGAAGCTGACCACCTCGAAGTGGTCGGCGAGTTCTCGGCGCACCCAACTCTCGGGGTGGTAGGCGGCGTAGAGGTTGGTGCCCGGGGGGCCGAGGGGGCGGAGGGTCAGTTGCCCATCGGCGAAGCTCTGTTGTTGTGCCTCGTCCAGCTGGTGCCGGTAGGCCGTGCCGTGGGTGGAGAAGGCGAGAAGGCCGCCGGGCTTGAGAATCCGGTGCAGCTCGGCCATCCAACCGTGCTGGCGTGGTGCGTCCAGGTGGGTGAAGACGGAGAGGGCGTAGACGAAGCCGAAGCGTCGATCCGCGTAGGGTAGCGGCGGGTCGAGTCGGTTGACCGCAAAGCGCATGGCCGCTGCCGGTGTCAGGGTGCGCCGGCACCAGTCGATCGCTTGGGGGTTGTAGTCGCAGCCGTGGAGTTCGGCGGCCTTCCACGAGGTCAGATGGCGCAATACACGGCCGCAGCCGCAGCCGAAATCGAGCACCGCGCCGAGGTCGCCGGTGGCGATTCCGGCCGCCGCCAAGGTGGCTTCCAGACAGTCGGCGCCCGCCTTGCCGCTGCGCAGGAACCAACCGAGGTCGGGGGTTCCGGCGACCGACATGACCCGTCTGGCGCTGGGCAGCGGCAGTCGATCGGGGGCGCCGCGCAACCGCTGGCCCAGATTGCGCGCCAGCAAGCTCGGGGTCGAGGCGCGTAGCGCTTGCCAACTCTCGAACAGCAGGCGGGCGGGCGCCGAGTGGTCGAGGCGGGCGAGGACTCCGCGCTTGACCAGGTCGGGAACCGCCACGCTCAGTCCGCCTCCTGGCCGGCGTCGAGGCGGCTGCGTTCGAGCACCGCGGAGAGTCGCTCACGCTGGAGCTTGCGCCGCTCGATGCGCGCGGCGGTGCCGTTGCGCTCCGATCCTTCGGACAAGGAGGCCAGTTTGCTTTCCAGCTCTTCGATCTCCTTGTCGAGCTTGTCCAGCTCCTCCTGCTGCTTTTCGAGGGAAGCCGCCTGCTTGGCCTTGCCGAAGACCAGCTCTTCCGGAGGCTCGTCGTCGCTGGCGACTGCGGTGACGCTGGCGGCGGGCGGAATGACCCTCTCCTCCTGCGAGATCCGGCGCTGGTTCATGAAGGTCGGCGAGACGATCTCGACTCCGCCGCGGTGCAGGTGGTCGAGCATCGCTCCACACAACCGCGAGCGGGTCGAGAGCACTCGGTCGGCCGGTTGCAGCAGGCCGGCGACCCGGTAAAGCACCGAGAAGTCGCCCAGTTCTAGGATCCAGACGAACGGCTTCTTCAAACCGACCTCGTTGGCGGCTGCGATGAGCAGCTTCTCGATGTGCTGGCGTGGGACGTCGTAGCCCAGCGAAACCTCCGCCGAGATCAGTGTGCTGGTCTCGTTGGTCACCCGCAGCGGATGGGTGACCAGGAAGAGGTTGGGCATGGTGACCAGGTCGCTATCCTCGGTTTGAATCTCCACGTGGAGCAAACCGCGTTCGCTGACCCGGCCCTTGTGGTCGCCGCAGTAGATGAGGTCACCGGTTTTGAAGTTGCGCACCGCACGCAGCATGACGCCGGCCATGGCGTTGGAGAGGAAGGTTGTCGAGGAGAGGGCGATGGTGGCCGAGAGGACGATGCCGACGAGGTTGATCAACTCCGGCCGCACCTCCTTCGGCAGAGGCATCAAGAGCAGGAGGAGGAAGAGCGCCAGGGCACCCAGGCCCAGTTGCACCAGCTGGCGACCGAGCCGTCTGCCGCGCTTGCCCCGAAGGGTCCGTGAGACGGTCCAGCTGGCGAGCGTCCAGCCGCCGAGGATGGCGAGTAGGACGGCCAGATGGCTCCAGCGCAGACCGGTGTTTCCAAGAAAGTCTGTGAGAGCTTGCATACGACCTCTACGGTATCGCAGGCGGGTGGCATACTCGGTCGCCTAATGAGTCAACGTGAAATCCACTTTCCGCCTGAAGATATGCCACTGCGTGAAGATGTCCGCGTTCTCGGCGCGCTGGTCGGTACTGTGCTGCGCCAGCAGGGAGGCGAGTCGCTCTTTGAACGGGTCGAGCAGGCGCGCAAGGCGGCGATCGGCCGGCGGCGTGGCGAGGTGGGTGCCGAGGAGGAGCTGCTGGCCTCGGTGAGCGCTCTTGCGCCGGCCGATGCCGAGGAACTGGTGCGGGCTTTTTCGACCTATTTTCAGGTGGTCAACCTGGCGGAGCAGGTGCATCGGATTCGCCGTCGCCGCGATCATCAGCGGGGAAGCGAGCCGCAGGTAGGTAGCGCCGAGCACACCGTGAAGCAGCTGGCGGCGGCGGGCATGTCGCTGGACGAGGTGCGTGCGCTGCTCAGCGATCTGGTCTACGAGCCGGTCTTTACCGCCCACCCCACCGAGGCGGTACGGCGCACCATCCTGGAGAAGCAGCAGCGGATTCTCGAACGGCTGAGCGAGCGGCTCGATCCCTCGCGGACGCCGCCCGAAGAACGGGTGGCGCTGGCCCGCATCCATGCCGAGGTCGCCGCCGGCTGGCAGACGCAAGAGCACCCGTCACAGCGACCGACCGTCGCCGATGAGCGCGAGCACGTCCTCTTCTTCGTCACCCGCGTGCTCTATCGGGTGATCCCGGCCTTCTACGAAACGGTCGAAGATGGCCTGGTTGCGACCTTCGGTGAGCAGGCGCGCCTGGCGGCCGACCAGAGGTTGCCGGTGATGATCCGTTTCGCCTCCTGGGTGGGTGGCGACATGGACGGCAATCCCAACGTCTCGGCGCGCACCATCCGCGAGACGCTGGCACGCCAGCGCAATCTGATCCTGCGCCTCTACCGGGCCGAGTGTTCAGAGCTGGCTCACTTCCTGTCGCAGAGCCGATCGAGGATCGGGGTCGACGAAGAGATCGACGAGCGGATCGCTGCCTACGGAAAGCAGTTCCCCGAGGCGCTGGCGGCGATCAAGCCGCGCTACCGCGAGATGCCTTATCGGACCCTCCTCTGGCTGATGGAGGCGCGGATCGTCGCCACCCAGGCCGATCGCCCGCACGGCTACGCCGATGCCGAGGAGATGATCGGCGATCTGTGCGCCATCGCCGCCAGCCTGCAAGCGCACCGCGGGAGTCACGCCGGCCTCTTTGGGGTGCGCCGGCTGCTGCGCCGGGTCGAGACCTTCGGTTTCAACCTCGCCACCCTGGACGTGCGCCAGGATTCGCTGGTCCACCGCGAAGTGATCGGCCGCCTGCTCGCGGAGGAGGGTTGGCTGGACCTGTCGGTGGGGGAGCGCAGCGCTCGGCTACGGCAGGCGCTAGAGGCGGCGGAGGCTCCCTCGGTCGAACCGGACGAGGGGGCCGAGGCGGTTCTCGAAGTCTTCCGCGCCATCGGCGAGTGCCAGCGCCGCTACGGGGCGCAGGCGATCGGGCCCTACATCATCAGCATGGCGCAGGGAGCCGACGATGTGCTTTCGGTCCTGCTGCTGGCCCAGTGGGCCGGCCTGGGTGAAGCGGGATCCGTGCCCTTGGACGTGGCCCCGCTCTTCGAGACGGTTCCCGATCTCGAAGCCGCACCCGCGGTGATGGCCCAACTCACCGCTGATCCCGGCTACCGCGCCCACCTGGCGGCACGCGGCGACCGGCAGGTGGTGATGATCGGCTATTCCGATTCGAGTAAACGCGGTGGCCTCGTCGCTTCGCGCTGGGCGCTACAAAAAGGGCAGGCGGCGCTGGTGGCGAGCCTCGGGGAGGCGGGAATCCATCTCACCCTCTTCCATGGTCGCGGCGGCACGATCAGTCGCGGCGGCGGTAAGACGAGGCGGGCGGTGCTGGCGGCGCCGCGCGGATCGGTGGCCGGCCGCCTGCGGGTCACCGAACAGGGCGAGGTGATCAATGCCAAGTTCGGTGTGCGCGCCATAGCCCTGCGCACCCTCGAACAGGCGACCAGCGCCGTGGCCCTGGCCACCGCCCTGCCCGAGCTGGAGAATGGGTGGCCGGTGGATGAGCGCCACGGCGATTGGCAGCGGATGATGGAAGAGATGGCCGTTCGTGGTCGCGCCACCTACCGCGCCCTGGTCTACGAGGAGCCGGACTTTGTCGACTACTTCCGCCGCGCCACGCCGATCGACGTCATCGAACGGATGGCCATCGGCTCGCGACCGGCCTCGCGCCGCAAGGGTGGCGGAGTGGAAAACCTACGAGCCATCCCCTGGGTCTTCTCGTGGATGCAGAGTCGCCACCTCCTGCCCGGCTGGTACGGTGTGGGCACGGCGCTGGAATGGGTGGTCGAAGAGCACGGCGAAGAGAGGGTGGCGGCGATGGTGCGCCACTGGCGCTTCGCCCGCGCCCTGGTCGACGACGTGGAGATGGTCCTGGCCAAGGCCGACCTGGGTGTCGCCGCTCGCTACGCGACGCTGGCCGGCGAAGTGGGGGAGCGGATCTTCCCGTGCATCCGCGCCGAGTACGAGCGCACCGCGCAGGTCATCCTGGCTCTCAAGGGCACGGCGGTGCTGCTCGAACAAGACCCGACCCTCCAGCGCTCGATCCAACTGCGCAACCCCTACATCGATCCGATGAGCCTGCTGCAAGTCGACCTCCTGGGCCGCTGGCGAGCCGGCGAGCGCGCGGACGACGATCTATTCAAGGCGCTCCTGGCCACCGTCAACGGCATCGCTCGCGGACTGCAAAACACCGGCTGATCGCTGCCGATCGGCAGCGAGGAGTTGCCATCCCGCGGCAGCGGTGTGTGATGGTTTTGTGAATCTCGTCCGGTAAGGTCGAGGTCTTGCCGCGTTCAAACTGCGGCCGGTGAACCTAATGCAGCATCGAGTCCTCATCGTCGAAGACGAACGTGAGATCGCCCGGCTGGTGGAGTTGCACCTGCGCGATCTTGGCTGCGCGGTGACCTTGGCCCACGATGGCGACGCGGGCTTGCGCTTGGCCGAGCAGGGCGACTTCGATTTGATCGTCCTCGATCTGGCCCTGCCCGGAGTCGACGGTCTGGAGATCTGCCGCCGCGTGCGGGCCCATCCCGCCTACACGCCGATCCTGATGCTCACCGCCCGTTCCAGCGAGATCGACCGCGTGGTCGGCCTCGAATCGGGTGCCGACGACTACCTGACCAAGCCCTTCTCGGTGCGCGAGCTGGTGGCCCGGGTGAAGGCGATTTTCCGCCGGGTCGAAGCGCTGCAAGGGGAGCCGGCGGCGAGAGACGAAGAAGAGATCCGAAGCGGAGATCTGGCCATCTATCCGCTCACCCGCAAGGTCGACCTGGCCGGCCAGCCGGTTCGTCTGACCGCCAAGGAGTTCGATCTCCTGGTTCAGTTCGCCCGCAACCCCGAGCGTGTCTACACCCGTTCGGATCTGCTCGACCTGGTCTGGGGCTACGGCCACAACGGCTATGAGCACACCGTCAACTCGCACATCAACCGCTTGCGCGCCAAGATCGAGACCGACCCCTCGGCACCGCGGTTCATTCAAACCGTCTGGGGTGTCGGCTATCGTTTCGCCAAAGCCGGTGCTGAAGCCGAGACTTGCTGACCGTGGTGCGCTCGCTCTACGCAAGGCTCTCCACCGTGCTGCTGGCGCTGCTTCTGGCGGTGGGCGTCGTCGGCGTGGCGATCACCCTGGCGACCACCCGCGGCTATCAGGAGGAAGTCGACCAGAAACTCCAGCGCGACCTGGCGCAACAGATGGTGGCGGAGAATCCACTCTTCCAGCAGGGCGAAGTGAGCGAGGAGAGCCTGCACCACCTCTTTCACATGTTGATGGTGATCAACCCGCGCATCGAGGTCTACCTGTTGTCGGCGACGGGGGAGATCCTCGCCTACTCCGCCCCGCCTGAGCGAGTTCAGCTCGACCGCGTACCGCTGGCGCCCATCGAACGGTTCTTGGCCGGAGGCCGGCTGCCCTTGCGCGGCGCCGACCCGCGCAACCCCGGCAGCGAAACCATCTTCTCGGTGGCGCCGATCCGCTCCGATCCGGGCAATGCCGTGCAGGGCTACCTCTACGTGGTGCTGGCCGGCGAGCAGCTGGCCGGCGTAGTCGAGCGGCTGCGCGGTAGCTACATCCTGCGCTTGAGTGCGTGGACCCTTCTCGCCAGTGTCGCCATCGCTCTGCTCGCCGGTCTCCTGCTCTTTCGCCGCTTGACCCGACGGCTAGGCCAGCTGGATCAGCGGATGCATCGCTTCCAGGCGAGCGGTTTCGCCAAGGTGCCGGAGGGAGAGGTTGCGCGGAGTTCATCCACCACCTCGGACGAGGTGCCGCGCGACGAGATCGATCGCCTCGATCGCTCCTTCGTCGCCATGGCCGAGCGCATCGTCGAGCAGATCGACGGTCTGGAGCAGGTGGATCGACTGCGCCGCGAGCTGGTGGCCAACGTCTCCCACGACCTGCGCACGCCGCTCGCTTCGCTGCAAGGCTACCTGGAAACGCTGCTGCTCAAAGATGGCGCCCTGCCGGCCGAGGAACGTCGTCGCTACCTGGAAGTGGCGGCGAGCCAAAGTGAGCGGCTGGGCAAACTGGTCGAGGAACTCTTCGAGCTGGCCAAGCTGGACGCGGGTGAGACTCAACTCGAAATCGAACCCTTCTCGATGGCCGAACTGGCGCAGGACGTGGCACAGAAACTGAGGCTCAGCGCGGAACAACGAGGAGTGAGCTTGACCACCACCCTCGATCGCGAGGCGCCCGTGGTCCGCGGCGATCTACGGTTGATCGAGCGGGTGCTGGTCAACCTGGTCGACAACGCCCTGCGCCACACTCCCGAAGCGGGCAAGGTAGATCTCTCGGTGGCGGCGTCTAACGGCGGCGTGCGGGTCGAAGTGGTCGACTCCGGCTGCGGCATCGAGCCCGAGGAGCTACCGCTCATCTTTGACCGTTTCTTTCGCGGCCGAGCCGAAGGTACTCACGGTTGCGACGGTCACCGGGGCGCCGGCCTCGGCCTGGCGATTAGCCGGCGGGTTCTCGAACTCCACGGCTCGTCGATTGAAGTCGACAGCACCGTCGGCCTCGGCAGTCGCTTCGCCTTCGGGCTCTCGACCAGTCGCTGAGTCGCCGAGTGGCACAGGCGACGAAAAGTTCACGAATCGTGAAGGTTTCGTGACCGGGCAGTGACCGCCCCTGGCCATCCTTGTCGGCGAACCGAAACCACTCAGCTTGGGTTGAGCGACCCACCGCCAAGAGGTCGCCCCGCAAGCGGATATCAAGGAGTCCACCGATGAAGAGAACTACCCTCGCCGCCCTCTTTCTGCTCACCGCCGTGCTGCTGTGCAGCGCCTCCGTGGCCCAGGCGCAGCCCGCCGGCGAGTACATCGTGCGCATCACCAACCTCACCCGGAGCCAGATCTTCAGCCCGCCCCTGGTAGTCAGCCACAAACCGACCCTCAGCCTGTTCACTCCGGGCGCCGAGGCTTTGCCCGAACTGGCCACCCTGGCCGAAGACGGTGCCACCGCTCCTCTGGCCGACCTGCTGGCCACCTTCCCCGATCGAGTGATGGAGACGGTAGCGGCAGACGGCCCGGTGCTACCCGGCATGACCGCCGAGTTCAGAATCCAAGCCGGCGGCGGCTACAACCGGATCAGCGCCGTGGGAATGCTGGTTCAGACCAACGACGCCTTCTTCGCTCTGCGCAGCGCCAGACTACCGAAACGCTTCTTCCAAGGAATGCACACCGCCGTCGCCTACGACGCTGGCAGCGAAGCCAACAACGAGTCCTGCGACTTCATCCCCGGTCCGCCCTGTGGCTCCGGCGGCGTCAGAGCCACCGACGGCGCCGAAGGCTTTATCTACATCTCCAACGGCATCCACGGAATCGGGGACCTCACTTCGGCGGCCTACGACTGGCGCAATCCAGTGGCCCGTGTGGTCATCCAGCGGGTTCGATAGACGCGCTCGCTCCCAACGGTGGCGGCCGCCTCGTCCACCCCCCACCCGTTTGTTTTTGGGGACCTTTCTCGAAGGTCCCCTCAGACGAAAAAACGCGGTTTTTCGTCTTCACCCCTAACGAGTCCGGCCTGTTCGGCCGGGCTCGCCTGTCGGCTCGCTCGCTTCGCCTGGCAGGTACGATGTTGTCTGTTCGGCCGGCCGGGCTCGCCTGTCGGCTCGCTGGCGCTCGCTTCGCTTTGTGGGCCGCTGCTGGGTGGTGGAGCTGTGTCGCGAGTGTGTGGTTGTGCGGGCAGTCTGCTCGCTGGCGCTCGCTTCGCTTCGCCGGATAGGCAGGATGCCTTCCGGAACGCGGGTGGTCATCATGTGGGTCGGTCGTTGCGTACCATGGTGACTTTTCCGCGCCTTCAGTAGGTCAGCAGACGCAGAGTTGGGATGCGGGAGAAGTGTCTGACGTTGCGCGTAACCAGTGGCGCATCGTCGACTAAAGCTGCGCATCCGATCAGCAGGTCCATGGGTGAGAGGACCAAGCCTTGACGTTGGAGCGTGGCGAGAGTACGACCGTAGGCGCGAGCTAGAGCCAAGCTTGGCAAAGCGAGTTCGACTGCCGTGAGAGTCTGTTCGACCCACCTGTGCTCTCGCCCGGGATGGTCGGCGTTCTCAGCTCCGGCGTACAACTCACAGGCCACGGCTGGACTGACCCACAACTCCTCATCCACCATTCGTCTCGCCAGCTCGGTCGCAGGCCCGTTGCTTTGTCGCTTCCGTTCTCGCATCAGATCGATGAGATAGGAAGTATCTAGGTGGATCAAAGTGTGGGGATTCGCGGTCGGTGATTGTCACGGTCCCGGATCTCGCGATCCACCGCATCGAGTGCTTGCTCAGAAACCTCTAAGGTATCGAGGGCCTCCAGTAAGGTCCGCCCGGTCTTGCGAGCTAGATGCGTCTTGATGACTTGTGAGAAGGATTGGCCCTTCGCTTTCAGATGAGACAGCGCGTCGTACGCTTCCATATCGATCGTGATCGTCTTGACAGCCATGCACTTAGCATGCACTTACCTCGTGCTCCGTGTCAAGTCTCCGGTTCCTGGAGGCTCGCCCCTTGAGCTACCGTGAAACTTCAGTGAGGATGACCATCGGCTCGATCTTCGTGGCGCGACGTGCCGGCAGGAAGGCGGCGACCGTGGCGACGGCGGCGAATAGCAGGATCGCTGCCAGGTAGGTGGCGGGATCGACCGCTTCGACCCCATAGAGCCTTGACTTTATTGCGCCGCTAGAGGCCAGACTGAGTGCCAGGCCAAGAGTCAGCCCGATTCCGGTCAAGGCCAACGCGTGTCGTAGCGCCAGGTTGCGAACATGGCTGCGGCTGGCTCCCACTGCCAAACGGACTCCGAACTCGAAGGTCCGCCGGTGAACGGACTCGGCGATGGTAGCGAAGATACCTGTCAGCGTCAGGGTTAGAGCTAGAAGGCTCAGCATGCCGATCAGAGCCGTTGTCAGCCGTGGCTGAGCCGTTGCAAAGGCAACCTCTTTGTCGTAGGAGTTGACCTCGTATACCGGCAAGGCACGGTCCAGACCCCGAACAACAAACCGCACCTGATCGACGATCGAGTTGGTGTTGTCGGACTTGACATGAAGCGATACAACCGGGGAGTACGACTGTAGAATCGGCTTGTAGAAGTGGGGTCCACTTGCTTGGTCGACTCGGGACCTTCTGACGTTTGCACAAACGCCAACTACCTGCCACGTTGTGTCCCCTACGTCTAATGTCTCACCAACCGGGTTTCGATTCTGCCAAAGAGCTTTCGCCAAGGCCTCATTGACTACGATCGCCGGCGTGGATCCTTTTCGGTCAAGCTCCCTCAGACCCGGGCCCTCCAGCATAGGAACTCCCAGGACCTGGAAATAGTCGGGACTGACGTCATAGGAGGTTGCCCACAGTGGATCCCGGCCAGCAGCCTGAGAGTCCTGAGTCTCGACCATCGACATTTGACCGCTAGCGGCGGTGGCTCCCAGCGCGACGCCCGAGGCCAGGCTAGCCCCGCGCACGTCAGGCAGTGCCTGCACCTGTTCGAGAAGAGTCTCCAAGAAGGCGCGTCCTTCAGCCTCGGAGTACCCTTCGCGCCCCAGGTCCAGGCGAAAGTTGGTGATTCCTTCCGGATGGAAGCCAAGGTCGATGGCTTGCAGATTCCGGAAGCTACGTACCAACAACCCCCCACCAATCAAGATTGTCAAGGAAATCGCTACCTGGGCGATCAGAAGGAGATCTCGCACAGGTGGAAAGAGTTTCCTCCACGATTCGGGCCGATGTTGCAGTAGCTCCAAGGGGTCGGTCCGAGAAACGCGAAGTGCCGGAAGCAGACCAGTGAGACAACCCGCCAGTACAGATAGGGCCGCAGTGAACAGCAGCAGTCGAGCGTTTGTGGACAGTTCCTGGGCCTCCGGTAACAGTCGGCCGAGAGCCATTCCCTCCATCACCTTGTTGGCCACGATCGCGAACAACAAACCGAGGAAACCTGCCAGGACGCCGACAAGGAGCCCTTCGATCACCATCAGCCGCATCAGCCGTCCGCGGTTGGCTCCGAGGGCCACCCGGATACCGACCTCCCTGCGCCGCGATAAAGCGGCGGCCAATGCGAGGCCCGAAACGTTGGCACAGGCCACGGCCAACACCAGCACTGCCGCACCAGCCAGCAAGGCTAGCAAGAGTCGAACTTCCCGGCGTTTGCCCGCGCGTATTCCAACGCCGGTAGCCAGGTCGAGAGCGAACGGATCCTCACCGGGCTCCGCGCTCAAGCTGGTCGTCAGCTGGTCGAGATCCGCCTGAACATGGGCCAGATTGGTCCCTTCGGCGAGGCGACCGACGAACCAGAACAGCCAGCCATGATCCGGGTCGGTGAGGGCTCCTGTGGGCGCGCTGCGCTCCAGTTCTTCATAGCCGCCGATCGGTAGCCAGAGATCGATAGGCTCGTCGAGCCAGACACCCGCGAAACCCCTTGGTGCTACACCGACAACAGTACACGCCACTCCCTGAATGTCCAGGGTCTCTCCCTTGGTGTCGGCTGTGCCGGGGAATAGGCGCTGCGAAAGTGACTGGCTGAGCACGACCACTCTTGCACCGCTGGTCTCTTCGTCTGGAGAGAAGAACCGTCCTTGCGCCGGTTTCAGTCCGAGAGCCTCGAAGTAATCGGTGGATACCAATTGTCCTGAAAGCCGCTGTGATCGATCGCCGCTCAGGACATGAAGGGGCAGTGTGTGGAAGCCGGCGAGATAGTCCAACCCTTCCGTGTGCTGTCGCAATTCTCGTAGCTGAGAAAAGGAGATCGGTCGCCGGAAGCGAGCACCGGGAATCCCTTCGATCTCCATCGAGCGAGTCGCTGCGGTAACCACCCGCGAGGGCTGCCGCACGCCAGGGACCGTGCGTAGAAGGGTAGCGTTTGCGACGCTGAAAACTGCTGCATTGGCTCCGATCCCAATAGCCAGGCAGAGCACCATCGCTGCCGTCAGCCCAGGTCTCCTCGCCAGCCGCCGCAGACAGTAAGCCGACTCACTCAGCCAGGAATGCATGCCCTTTCCTCAGAGCGGGAACATGGTACGATAGAATCCATTTCCATTTTGGGATAGTACCATGAGCAACGGTAAGCCTATGAAAATTCACCACATGGTTGCCTTCATTGCCAGCGGCTGGATCCTCAGCGCATCTCAGGCTGGCATTTGCGAACTCCCCCGCCTCAAGCCTTCTCCTCCTCCGCTAGCTCCACCGCCAGAAGTCTTCCTCGCGCCAGTTGACTTCGCTCAACAGAAAACCGCGATCACTCTCATCGACATTCGCAGTGTTGAACAGTACGCTGCTGGCCATTGGCCAGGTGCCATTTCTCTTCCCGCATCGACCATTCATCCTGAGAGCCCTGAGCCGCTGCGCCGCAGACTCGCTGAAATGGGCCTGAGTGGCAAGGAAACGGTGGCTCTCTGTGGCGCTATCGAAGAGCCTGAGGAACTTGGCTGGGCTTTCTTGGCCTTGAGCGTCGCAGGTTTTCGTGAGATTCGAGCAGTCAAGGGTGGCTACGATGAATTGGAGCAGGTAGCGCAACCGAAGAGCGCACATTTCCGATCTCTGGTGGCAGCCAAGTTCGAGGTTTCGGCCCAAACTGAATTGGTTGTTGGGGTAGAGGAACTGCTGACGCTCTACGGGCAGGAGGGTGTTGAGGTACTGGATCTTCGCCAGGACGCAGATTGGGAAGCCTATGCGTTACCGGCCCTCTTTCGAGCCGGACATATTCCTCATAGTCTCCCGTTTAGCGCTCATTCTCTGCTGGGCAGGGGTGGCAGTTGGCCCGAGCCGTTGGCATTGCGGGAACGTCTTTCAGCGCTCGGTCCAAGGGCTTCAGAGCCGGTCAACTTGCGCTCGACCTTCATTCTGGTTGGGAAGGATTCACTCGACCGGCAGGTTGGTTTGGCTTACCTCTTGTTTCGCAGTATGGGACTTGAGGTTCGGTTCTTGGCTGGCGGCTGGGCCGGATGGCAAGCCACCTCCGATGTGCCGAGAGTGCAGGTCGTTGATGCTCTTACGGTACAGCGGTTGTTAGTTGCCGAGAACCCGGACTTGGCCGACCTGACGCCGAACAAAGTATTGCTCTTGGATCTGAGAGAGGACTGGTATTTCGAAGAGAGTCACTTACCAGGCGCGGTTTTTCTCTCCGCTTTCGACTTTGAGGAGCAGTTTGAACAGCTGCTGCAGCGCCACTGGCCGGAAATCGACCGTAAGAGAGCACCCCTGATTCTCTACTGCTTCGGGCCTGGTTGCACTCGAAGTCGACGGTGTGCCACCTGGGCTTCCCAGCTAGGATTTCGCAAGCTACTGTGGTTTCGTGGTGGGATCGATGAGTGGCAACAAGCCAAATTCAGGCTCTACGGATCGCTGTGGGAAGGTCCATCCGAAGGTGGACAGACCTCCCCGCGAGAAGGCTCTGGTCCGGACGGAATCAATCGTCGGTTGTTTCCACCCAGAGGCAGAACCGAGACTCCTTGACCTTGTGGCTGGTGCCATCGATGACCATCAGGTCGGCGGCACTGAGGTAGCTGCTGGCGTCAGCGTCGCTCCAGTCCGAAACGTTTACCGGCTGGATCGTTGGGTAGATCTGGAGCCAGCTCTTCGAGTCTTGTGGGTCCAGCGCGACTACCATTCCAGAGTCGAGTCGATAGCCTTCGCCAGCCCACGCGATCTGGAAGGAAACACCGTTTAGTTTGATCTCGTTCCCTGGACTAACTGGTAGTGCAGACGAGTTCGCCAACGAAGCCGGATTTGCCTGAAACTGTAGCTCCTTTTTGACTTTGTCGACATGGAACCTGTCGCAACTTTGCTCATGGTGGAGCGTATCGCAGGCTTTGATGGCCGCTGTCTGAGCGGACATAAACATCCGTTCGGCATCTGCACTTGTTGGCACGATGATCAGGATGGCGAAAATCAGAACACTCCACAGGATTAGCTTCTTCACTTCGGACTCCTTTCCGGCCAGTTGCCTGGCCTGGTGTGATTCATCTCTCGCTCTGTGAGTTTCGGCGAGATCCTCTCTTTGTACCATATCTGCCTGTCCGCGTCAAATCGATCGCGTGCATATTGAAGTGCTCATTGAGTTACCATCAATAGAGAGGGTTTTGCTCTCTAGTGTCCGTGCGGCCTCGCCCATCCACCGCAGTGGCAAGATCGCGCGCAGCGCGAGCGAGACGACAACAGCTCAAGAGCTTTGGGCTGACGCGAAGCGACCTGAGCCCGCGGGCACCATCTTGTGCAGTGTGTGGATCGCCTTGCGGAGGAAAAGCGGGCGAGCCGCAAAGCAGGCGGAGCGAAGCGACACCTCGTCGGGGGGATATCGCAAGAACCGCGTTTCTTGCGAGATCGGGGGCTGCGCGACAGCCCGAAGCTCGCCCTACTTGTACTTTCTGCCGTCGAGTTCCAGCCACCCACCATCCCGCCGCCCTTGTGGGTCGTGGTGGGTCCAGTGGATCACTCCGCCGCGCTCGTTCCACTCGTACTGCCCGCGGAAGCGCACCCGATCGCCGGCCTGCACCGGCAGCCGTTTGGCGAGATCGATGTTGTGGCTGATCAGCACGCTGTGGCCGGAGGCCAGCTGCACGATGAAGCGCTGGTGGCGGGAACCTTGGTCGTCGTCGGCCAAGGTGCGCTCCACCAGGCCTTCGCCCTCGACCACCAGCCCGGATCGGTGCTGATCGAAGGCTTCGACGATCGCCGCCTCGCCGTTGCCGATCGCCGGGGCGGACAGCGTGCTGCCGTAGCGTTGGTAAAGGCCGAAACCCAGAACCAGAATGATGATCAAGCCGCGTAGCCAGACAGGCAGACCACGCAATGGGCGGTAGTTGATTCCCATGGTGGTGTCTCAGCCTCTTGGTGATGATTGCGCCGTCGCCTTGCGACCGAAGTGCCCCTCGATGGCCGGCGAGAGAGAGTGGCCCTTCGTTTTCAGTGTGGAGAGGGCAGAATGGGCCTCGGCATCGATGGTGATCGTGCTCACGACCATGCACCGAGCATGCACTGATAGGTGGCCATGGGTCAAGATGGATTGAGACGGTGGTGTGCGCCGGCTTCACCCCTCCGAGGAGGGCACGTTCCCACCCTCTGGGGTATTGCGTAGTGCTCCGCTTTCGACTAGAAGGGGGATACCCGAAAAGGCTCACCCGGTGAAAACCGGGGCCGCAAAGCCACGGATTCTCGCTTCTTGCGTGACCGTTTTGTCGCGTTGCGCAGGTTTCAGAACTGCCGAGCTACCGAAGGTTGGCCGGATTGCACACCGGTGGTCCGGCTGTCGCGGACTCTGAAGCGAACGAGGGGGCCATCATGAAGTGGTGCTACTGGCGCAGCTGGGGCTTTGCTGGACTCGGGGCGGGATTGATCCTATGCGGCCTTCCGCTGTCGGCGTCCGCCGGCGTGCTGGAGATCCACGTCATCAATGTGCAACAAGGCGCCTCGGCCCTGGTCGTCGGACCCGACGGCACCACGGTCTTGCTCGATGCCGGCGATACGGGCAAGGGGACCGGTGAGATCGTGCCCTATCTTCGGGAGTTGGGGCTGATGCCGGGCCAGGCCCTCGACTACACGCTGATGAGCCACCTGCACACGGACCACATCGGCGGCTTCGACGAGGTGATCGCCGCGGGCTACGATGTCAGGGAGGCGAACTGGTACAACGCCGAGGTCGAGTTGCCGTTGCCGGAAAACGCTCCGTCGGCGATTCAGCAGTACTTCGACGCCGCGGCCGCCACAACAGCTCCCGGCGGGCCCCTGCCAATTCCCCTCGGTCACCGCGTGCCGCTGGGCGATGGTGCCATGCTGACCGTGGTGGCGACCGCCGGCGAGGTCCTGGGTCACGGCTTCGTGCCCGGTGCCGAACTCGACGAGAACGATCTCTCAGTGGCGATTCTCATTCAGTACGGTGAGTTCGATTTCATCTGGGCGGGGGATCTCGGCGGGGGAGACGACGACCAGGCCTGCACCGGTCGCACCACCGACCAGGTGAACCTCGAAACCCCGCTGGCGCAGGCGATCAGCCTCGGCGGCGCCGTGCCGCTGCTCTCCGCGGACGGGGTCGAGGTGATGCACGTCAACCACCACGGCAGCGCTTCCTCGACCAACAGCGATTGGATGAATCTGCTGCGCCCGCAGGTGGCGATCATCCCGGTGGGGGCGCACAAGGGCTACGGCCATCCCAAGCAGACGGTGGTAGACAATGTCCTGCTCGCCAAGGCCGGATGTGTCACCTCTCCTCCCGCTTTGGTTTTGCAGACCGACGAGGGACACTCGCAAGGTAGTGGAACCTCGTTTTCCGGCTACGTCGTCGGCGATGTGAAGATCACCACCGATGGCGGTAGCAGCTACCGGATCGAGGCAAGTGGGGATATCCGCGGTGGGGATCCCGAGTGGGCCACCGCCGGTCTGCCTCGGCAGTTTTGCTTGCCGACCGAGACGGCCCTGTGCCTCAACGACGACCGCTTCCAGGTGACGGTCCAATGGCGGACGGTGCCGGGCACCACCGGGCCGGGTATGGCTGTGCCGCTGACCGACGACACCGGACTCTTCTGGTTCTTCAACGCGCAGAATATCGAGCTGGTGGTCAAGGTACTTGATGCCTGCGTCGAGCCCTTCAACCACTTCTGGGTATTTGCCGGCGGGCTGACCAACGTCGAGGTCACGATCACCGTCCTCGACACCGAGACCGGCGCGAGCCGCGTCTACCTCAATCCGCTGCGCCAAGCCTTCCAGCCCATTCAAGACACCGCTGCCTTTGACTGCGATCCGGAACAACCGCCGGTGGCGGACTTCACCTCTACCTGTGTCGACCTGGGCTGTCAGTTTGAGGACGAAAGCAGCGATCCGGACGGCACGATCGAGCAGCGCAGCTGGTCTTTCGGGGACGGGAGCTTCGCCGGTGACGTACCCTCCCCCTTCCACACCTATGCCAACGGAGGAAGCTACGCGGTGACCCTGACGGTGACCGACGATGACGGCCTCACCGACAACAAGACGCGAACGGTTACGGTCCCGTCCGTGGAGCCGGGGGCGGTGGTACTGAGCGAGGTGTTCTACGACGCCACCGGCAGTGACGACGGGCTGGAGTGGGTTGAGCTGTTCAACGCCGGCGACACGACCGTCGACCTTTCCGGCTATAGCCTGGGCAACGGCGGCGGCGACTATACCTACAGCAAGGTTCAGCTGGCGGGCCTTGTCGGCCCAGGCGAGACCTTCGTCGTCGGGGGGCCCACACGCGGTTCGGCCAACGGTCTACCGGTCTTCGATCAGGCGGTGAACTTCGAGCCCGACTTCCAGAACAGCGGTGACCATGGCGACGGCGTGGCGCTCTTCGACAAGCCCACCTTCCAGGTCTCAGCCTCTACCGTGCCGATCGACGCCGTCGTCTACGGCCCCGACAACGCCAACGGCTTGATCGACGAAACCGGCGCGGCCAATCCGCCCGAGGTCGGTGACGCCCCTGCGGGCTCCTCCATCGTGCGCATGACCCTGAGCGGCACCTGGGCCGTGCGGGTGAACCCGGACCCGAATGCGGCACCGGGATTGGAGTGAGCCGGCGGCCGGCGGCGTTCAGCGGGGTTCAGTGAGGTTTAGTGGGCGGCCGTCTTGAGCTTGCCGCGATCGATCTTGCCGAGGTGGGTTCGCGGCAAGCCGTCGACGAAGTGGATCCGACGTGGGTGCTTGTAGGGGGACAGTTCTTCGAGCACGCGCTCCTTGAGTTCCTCGGCCAACCGCGGTGAGTGCTCGGTGGCGACGACGAAGGCGTGCGGTTTGGTCAGTCCGTTGGCGTCGGTGATGCCGACCACGGCGCACTCTCTGACCAGGGTGTGGCGCAGCAGGCAGTTTTCCACCTCGCCCGGCACCAGCCACTTGCCGCCCACCTTGAGCACGTCGTCGCCGCGACCTTGGTAGGTGACCCAACCCTCGGCGTCGCGGCTCACCAGATCGCCGCCGACGAACCACTCGCCGCGGAAGGCCTGCGCCGTCTCTTCGGCTTGCTGCCAGTAGCCGTTGGCCAGCGAGTTGCCGCGCACCCACAGCCGCCCTACCTCGCCGGCTCCGAGGGGCCTCCCGTCGCCGTCGCGGACATCGATCTCAAAACCGGGGACGACGCGGCCCAGGGTGCCGGGGCGGATCGCGCCGGGCAGATTGGAGAGGAAGACGTGCCACATCTCCGCTGTGCCCAGCCCGTCGAGGAGGTCGACGCCGAACATCTCGTTCCACCGTTCGTGGAGAGGGATGGGCAGCGCCTCGCCGGCCGAGGTGGCAAAGCGCAGGCAGGAGAGATCTTGCTCCGCTGCCCGCGGGTCCGAGACCATGTGGTTGATCATAGTCGGGACGTTGATCAACACCGTCGGGCGGTGGTGGCGAATCTTGTCGAAGAGAATCTCGGCGGTCGGATGGTCGGGGAAGAGAACGGCGGTGGCGCCGACCGAGAAGGGGAAGAGCAGGTTGGAGCCGGTGGCGTAGCCGAAGAAGAGTTTGGGCACCGACAGCGTGATGTCGTTGCTGCGGTAACCCAGCGCCCGCTTGGCGAAAAGCTCGGTGGTGTTGGCGAAGGAACGATGGCTCTGGACGACCGCTTTGGGGCGGCCGGTGGTACCACCCGAGAAGAGCCAGATGGCGGGGTCGTCGCGGTGGGTGCGGGCGTTGGTGAAGGGCTCGCCGGTCGAGTCCTCGGCGAGGTTCTCCCAGCGGAGAATCCGTTCTCCGCCGGCCATCGCGCGCTCACCTCCGACGACCAGCAGCCGGCGCGGGAAGGGTGATGAGTGCGCGGCTTCGAGGAAAGCTTGAGGCGCCCCTCCATCGATGACGGCAACCTTGGCTCGCGAGTAGTCGAAGAGGGTCGCCAGTTGCGTCGCCGTCAGTCGCGGGTTGACCATGACGACGACGGCACCCACCTTCAAGGTGCCGAAGAGCGCTCCGACAAACTCGGCACAATCCGGCAGCGCGATGAGGACCCGCTGCTCCGCTTCGACGCCCAGCTGTTCGAGGACGTGGGCGAAGCGGTCGGCCAGAGCCTGCACTTGCCGGTAGGTCAGTTCGCCCGTCTCTCCCTCCGCTGAGTCAACCCGCAGGGCAACTCGATCTCCATCGCCTTGGCGCACTCTTGCGTCGAGGAAGTGGTCGGCGATATTGAACTGCTCGGGGAGGTCGAAAGGCATGGGCGAATTGCCAGCGTGATGGAAGGTGGCCGTCAGTCTACCGCCTGCGCTCGGTTCATCAAGGCTGCTAAGCTTCCGCAACCATGATGGAACTGATCTGTAAACAGACTTGAAGCACCTGTCGCAGGGCGGTCGCCCTGCTCGATGAACAAGGGGTCGACTACCGCTACCGGGAGTACACCCGCGAACCGCTCGACGAGAGCGAGTTGCGCACCATTCTCGGCAAGTTGGGCGTCGGACCCAAAGAGATGCTGCGCCGCCGCGATCGCTCCTTCAAGGAGCTGGGCCTCACCGGCGACGAGTCGGACGACGAGTTGATCGCCGCGATGGCCAGCCACCCGACCCTCCTCCAACGACCGATCGGCGTGGTGGGTGACAGAGCCGTAGTCGGCCGGCCGATCGAGGCGTTGCTGGAGTTGGGGTAGAGCCAACGGCGATCATCTCTGTCTCGGCTCGCAGTTCGGCTGGACCGGGATGGGTTGGTTTTGTGTGAGTCATGCTGCGATCTTGGCGTCCTTGTTTGACAAGAGCCGCTGTTTGTCGTAAACAGGGCGTAAGTTCTACTTGATAGAATCCTGATTACGATGCTCAAGGCCATCAGTCTATACACCGGCGCGGGGGGTCTCGACCTCGGGTTCGAAGCCAGCGACTTCTCCACTGCCGTGGCCGTCGAGATCAGTTCCGAGGCGGTAGCAACGCTACGAGCCAATCGTGACTGGCCGATTATTGACCGAGATATTCACAGCGTTTCCTCTAAGCAGCTACTGGAAACCGGTGGTCTGGGCGATGCCGAGGCTGATGTGCTCATTGGAGGTCCTCCGTGTCAACCGTTCTCAAAATCAGGGTACTGGGTCAACGGCGACACTCGCAGGCTCAACGACCCTCGAGCTGGAACCATCGGCGCTTATTTGAGAGTGTTGCGCGACACTCTGCCCAGGGCCTTCCTGCTAGAGAACGTCCCTGGCTTGGCCTACGCAGGCAAGAGCGAGGGGCTTGCATTCATTGAGCGCACCATCGACAAGATCAACATCGAGCGTGGCACGAACTACCAGCTCCACGTTGCTCGGCTCAATGCTGCGGATTACGGCGTGCCTCAGCGACGAGAAAGAGTCTTCATCGTTGGGGGGCGTGAGGGCCAGCCTTTCTCTTTCCCGAAGGCCACTCACCGACCGAAAACCGACGAAAGCCAGAGATTGATCTCATCGCTTCCTTACTACTCCACGGCATGGGACGCCATGGGAGATCTCGATCTTGATGACGCTGATCCCGAGCTTGGCATGCGAGGAAAATGGGCCGGACTATTGCCCTCGATTCCAGAGGGAGAGAACTATCTCTGGCATACCGAACGTGGAGGAGGGCTAGCTCTATTCGGCTGGCGGAGACGTTATTGGAGCTTCTTGCTCAAACTCGCCAAGGACAGACCCTCGTGGACTGTCCAGGCCCAACCTGGTCCAGCCATCGGTCCTTTCCACTGGAACAACCGGCGGCTTTCAACCCGGGAACTCTGCCGCATCCAGACCGTGCCAGACAGCTACGCCGTTATAGGTGGGTTGAGTTCCGCGCAGCGCCAACTCGGCAACGCGGTCCCGTCGGCGCTGGCCGAAGTGCTCGCTCGTGCCATTCGACGACAGATCTTCGGCGAAGACATCAACGAGACTCCGACCCTCATCCCCCAGCCGCGACTACCAGTCCCGCCACCAAAGCCCGTCGCTGCCGTCCCCAAGGAATACCATCAACTCGTTGGTGAGCACGAAGCTCACCCAGGCACGGGGAAGGGTCGAGCAGCAGTGCGGCGGGGCGAAAAGAAAAAAAGGCGAAAGGTCAACTCGTCTTCTCTACTTCTCCCTTCGACGCCAGCATCGGTCTAATCAGCCCAAGCGTACTGGCCGTTAAAGAACTCGTAGCGCCGCTCAAACATCTCGCTATGAGGAGAATCTGCCAGCGAGCTGGGAGCGCGAAGCGTATCGAAAGTAGTTGCAACGAATTGACGGCAAGCCTTGTTCATTGGTACTTCGTTGCGAAAATCTGGATGCAGTTGGAGATTTCTCGTTGAAGGGTTCACCCAAACCCGATGCTTGTCGAAGGCCGCATGGTGGTTAGCACAAAGGGCAAGCCCGTTCCATATCTCATCCGGCGAGCCGGGGGCACGAACCGGCAGGATATGAGCCCCCTCCAGGAGACCAAAATTGAGGCCACACATGGCGCAGAGCCGGTCGTAGGATGCGATGACTCGCTGTGAGAAGCTAGCACTGCGCACAAGAATAGACGACGCGCGACGAGCCCGCTCGTGCGCCGGAATCTCTTCTTCGCCGTTACCAAGACCCGAAGCTCCCACGATAGAAGCTACCTGCAAGGCCGGTATCGCGACTCGCGCCTTCCTCATCTCAACAAACACTGGAAGCAGGCGCGGGTGAAAGACCACGATGTGCTCGCCTGTTGTGCTTACATGATCGGCCCAGCCGACGGCCTCTGCTTGCCGGAGAAGCTGCAGCGGAGCGAAGTAGGACTGCCGCGTGTTCGCGGTCAATCGATGATCGGTGATCTCCATCCCTACAATCACCGGCCAAGCCTCATCCTCCCAGACGCCGAGGAGTAGTGGGACCGAGCCGCTCGGAGAGGTGACGGGGCGATTTTGGCCCGGGTTCTGAAAGCGACGCTCTACCGCATCTCGGCCTCGGTGACTTAGGCCCATACAGCCGATATGAATGGCTGCCCTGAGAGTCCCAGAAGAAGATTCGACTTCAACAAGGCCCGGCCAACCGTTACCTAGATCAACAACCCTGGCGGTGGAAGCTCCGACCAGAGAGACGAAGTGTTCAAGGTCCTCACGCCGACTCATTGCGCCTCGAACCCGTCCTCGCGACCGCTTTCCCAGGCTATCCACCCTTCGTCACGGGCACGGCCACCGCTCGAGACTATCTCGCGCAAAGCGTTGGCGGCCAACTGAGTGTCGGTGACACCTTCGATCCAGGTCAACAAATTCTCCCAAGCATCGATGTCGTGGAAGACCCCGGTTCGATGGACGGTTCCTTCGGTGATGAGCTGGACTGACTTGAGAGAATCCGCGATGGCCATGGCTTGCCTTACCCTTCGTAGCCAGCTGATCGTACCACCACGAAGAAGAGGCGCTTTGAGACTGGTGAACGACCTACAGAGGCCCGCGCTTTCCTAGACACCATCACCAGCGCTACTTGCATTTGGCGTCTGGCCTGCTTGGGTGCCCGACCCAGGTGAGGCGTTGATCAGTTGGGCTGGAAAAACGGCGGGCAACCGGTCAGCGGCGCTCGCGGTGGAACACGGAGCCGAACTGGCGACGACCGATCGTGACTTTGCCCGTTTCAGCGCGCTACGGACGGTCAATCTGCTGTTGGAGGCGTAGCGCGCGCTGCCTCTCCCAGCTGGCCCATCGCCTCTTCCAACTGCCGGTCGCTGAGGTAGGGCGCCGGGCCGAAGCGCAGGATGTGGCCGCGGTAGTCGGTGAGCACGCCACGGTCGCGCAGCGCGGCGTGGATCTCGCTGGCTCGCGGGGCTCTCAGGGCCAGAAAGCCGCCGAACTCGCTCAGCGGCGTGGTGCGGTCGCGGTCGATGACGGCCGGCGGTAGGTCGAGCTGATCGAAGAGATGGCAGAGCAGACCGATCTGATGCTGGCTGACCCGGCGCAGGAAGTCCGAAGTCAGCCCCTGCTCTTGCCAGAAGTCGAGGACCGCGGCGGCGCGGTAGTGGCTGGTAGGGTCGTAGGTGGCGCCGCCGAAGGCCGCGGCCCCGGGGGCGTAGGGTACTCGGTCCGGGCGGGCGCCGTCCGCCAGGGCGGAGAATTCGGCAAACCAGCCGGTGATGATCGGTCGGGGTTGGCGATGGGGCGGCACCCGCATCCAGCCGTTGCCCTCGCCCATTTGCAGGTACTTGTAGCCGCCGCCCACCAGATAGGCATCTTCGAGCCCGTGCGCCGCCAGCGGCAGCGGCACCACGCCGGTCGAATGGTAGGCGTCGACCAGCAACTCGGCACCGTGGCGCCGGCAGGCGGCGGCGACGCGATCGAGGCCGCGGGCGATGCGACCGCTGGCGAAGAAGACGACGGAGGTGAGAACGGCCGCCGTGTGGTCGTCGACCTCGGCAGCCAGCCGCTCGGCGAGGGTCTCGTAGGGCTGCGCCGGCAAGCGCACGATCTTCAGCCAGCGCTCACCGGGTGACAGGTCCACCTCGCTCAGCCGCGCCAGCTGGCGGCGAATGGAGTGGAACTCGCCGTCGGTGGTCACCAGCTTGCGTCGCTGCGCCAGGGGTAGGGTGGAGAGGAAGGGCACCAGCAAATCGTGGGTGCTGGCCGCCAGCGCGTAACTGCCGTCCTCATCCTGGTGGAAGGTGCGCAGGCCGTCGCGCACCCGATCGGCGGCGGCAAAGGCCCGCGCCCACTTCTCATCGACAAGTTCGGCGGCATCGGTGAAGGCGCGCAGCTGGCCATCGAGGGCGCGGTCCGGCCAGCCTTGATGCGAATGGCCGGTGAGCAGCAGACGCTCGCCGACACGAAACCGCGAGTAGTGAGCGGCCAGTGCGTTGGGGGTGCGGCGCAGATCGTCGAGCACGAGAGGGGCGGACACGGTTAGAGTTCGGCCCGAATCGCCCACAGATCGGGAAAGAGGGAGGCGAAGAGGGTCGATTTCAGATACTCGACGCCGGCGCTGCCACCTGTGCCACGCTTGGTGCCGATGGTTCGCTCCACCATTTTGACGTGACGGTAGCGCCACTCTTGCAGCCCTTCGTCCAGGTCGACCATCTGCTCGCACACCTGCCGGCAGTGGGAGTCGTCCTTGTAGATCCGAACCAGGATCGCGCGCACCCGTTCGTCTTCGACCGGCGGTAGGGTGCGGTCGCGCTCCACGGCCGCCGCTGGGATCTCGTAGCCACGCAGCATCAGGAAGCGCAAGAAAGCCTCGTAGAGACTTGGTTCCGCCATGCGAGCCGAAAGCCGGGCGCGCTCGAGGCTGCCTTTGGGCGCCATGGCCAGCGCGGCCGGTCTGCGGTGGCCGAGGAAGAGTTCCACTTCCCGGAACTGGACCGATTGGAATCCACTGGCGCTGTCCAGCCGGTCGCGGAAGGAGTTGAACGAGACGGGTGTCATCGTCTCCAGGACGTCGATCTGCGCCACCATCGTCTTGAGGATCCTGAGGATTCGATGGAAGGTGGCATTCACCGTACCGATCCGGTCGTTGAGCAGCGCTTCGCGCAGCAGCTCGAGTTCGTGCAGCTGCTGCTTGAACCACAGCTCGTAGACCTGGTGGATAATGATGAAGAGCATCTCGTCGTGCTCCGGCTCGTCGGACTGGGGCTGCTGCAAGGAGAGCAGCTCCTCCGTTTTCAGATAGCTGCCGTAGGTCTGAATGGTCATGCGGTGAGTCTCATGGTTGAACGGTGGGAGGCTATCATCGCGGGGGACGACGATAGTGTCCAAGCGCTGTTCACCGGTAGACTGCGATCTATGAAAAAGATCTTTGATGAAGAGGCGTTGCGTTACCACGAGGAGGGGCGGCGAGGGAAAATCGAAGTCGTCCCCACCAAGTCCACAGTGACGCAACGAGACCTCTCGTTGGCCTACTCACCGGGAGTCGCGGTTCCCTGCTTGGAGATTGCGCGCAATCCGATCGATGTCTACCGCTACACGGCCAAGGGCAATCTTGTAGGGGTGATCAGCAACGGCACGGCGGTACTGGGGCTGGGAAATATCGGCGCTCTGGCTAGCAAGCCGGTGATGGAGGGCAAAGGAGTTCTGTTCAAACGTTTTGCCGATCTCGACGTCTTTGACATCGAGATCGACGAAGAGGATCCCGAGGCCTTCATCGCCACGGTAAAACGGCTGGAGCCGACCTTCGGCGCGATCAATCTCGAAGACATCAAGGCTCCGGAGTCGTTCGAGATCGAATCGCGTCTCCAGGCGGAGATGAACATCCCGGTCTTCCACGACGACCAGCATGGGACGGCGATCATCTCAGGAGCGGCCTTGCTCAACGCCTTGCAGCTGACCGGGCGCAAGATCGAGGAGGCGAAGGTCATCTTTTCGGGTGCCGGCGCGGCGGCGATCGGTGTCGCTCGGCTGTGGGTTCAGCTGGGCGTGCGCAAGGAGAACATGATCCTCACCGACTCGAAGGGAGTGATCTATCGCGGGCGCAGCGAGCGGATGGATCCGACCAAGGAAGAGTTCGCCGCCCACACCGACCGTAGAACCCTGGCCGAGGCGATGGCCGGTGCGGACGTGCTGGTCGGCCTGTCGGTGGCCGGCATCGTCAGCGCGGAGATGTTGCGCTCGATGGCTGCCGACCCGATCGTCTTCGCCCTCGCCAATCCCGATCCGGAGATCGGCTACGACGAAGCCAAGGCGGCGCGCCGGGATGTGATCGTCGCCACCGGCCGTAGCGACTATCCCAACCAGGTCAACAATGTACTCGGCTTTCCGTTCATCTTTCGCGGCGCGCTCGATGTGCGGGCGACTCAGATCAACGATCAGATGAAGCTCGCCTGCGTTCATGCCCTGGCCGAATTGGCCAAGGAGGATGTGCCGGACTCGGTGCTCAAGGCCTACGATCGCAGCGAACTGCGCTTTGGCCGCGAGTATCTGATTCCCAAACCGCTCGACTCGCGGGTGCTCTTGCGGGTGCCGCCGGCGGTGGCCAGAGCGGCGATGAAAAGCGGCGTGGCTCAGCAACCGATCGAAGACTTCCACGCCTACGAGCGCCGCTTGGAGCGGATCATCTCGCGGCGTCTCGATCTGATGCGCGATCTCAAGGATCGGGCGCGCTCGAACCCGAAGCGGGTGGTCTTTCCGGAAGGCGAGCACGAGAAGATCCTGCGTACCGCCAAGATCTTGGTCGATGAAGGAATCGCCCGTCCGATTCTGCTCGCTCGCCGGGAGAGGATTCTGCCGAGATTGGCCGAGCTGGATCTATCCGAGGAGGCGGTGGAGATCATCGAGGTTGCGGACGCCCGACGCAGCAAACGCTACGCGGCGGAGCTTCATCAGCGCCGCAGACGTGACGGCCTCACCCGGGAAGCGGCTCGCGACCGGATCCGCTCGAAAAACTACTTCGCAACCATGATGGTGGAGCTAGGAGAAGCCGACGGCTTGATCTCGGGGCTGACCCACAACTATAGCCACACCATTCGGCCGGCACTCGAAGTCATCGGCGTGGGGGCGGGCTTCCAGCGCGTCTCCGGAGCCTTCGTGCTGGCGCTCAAAGACCGAGTTCTCTTCCTGGCGGACACGACGGTCAATATCGAGCCCACGGCGCAAGATCTGGCCGAGATCGCTATCCAGACGGCGCGGCTGGCGAAAAACTTCGTGCGACCGAGGGTGGCGATGATCTCCTTTTCCGATTTCGGCTCGAACACGCACCCTTCGGCTCGCCGCATGCGGCGAGCTACCGCCATCGCCAAACAGCGGGCGGCCGAACTCTCCTTGGATATCGAGATCGATGGTGAGATGCAGGCCGATACGGCGATTGTGCGCTCGATCATGAAAGCCGACTACCCCTGGAGCGACCTGTCCGATGCGGCCAACGTCCTCGTCTTCCCGGAACTCAACTCGGCCAACGCTGCCTACAAACTGATCTGGGGACTGACCGATGCCGAGGCGATGGGGCCGATCTTGCTCGGCATGGCCAAGCCGGTCCACGTGCTCCAGCGCAGCGCCGAAGTGACCGACATCGTCAACATGGCCACCTTCTGCGTCGTCGAGGCACAGATGCGCGGCAAGAGCGCCGATGAAATGGAAGGGTAAACTGCCGGGGCGCAGCTTTTGGTATCCTACTTAGCAGAGGGCCGTGAACACCGGCCCTCTCCTTGCCACAATTCGACGACATCGCACCAAGGCGATCCGAGCCCCGTCCAAGGCCTCTGCCTGTTCTCGGATTGGCGGGAGTGCGAGACTCCGAAGGAGGATTCGACCATGAAGAAAATACTAGCCATCACCCTGTTGGCGGCACTGTGCGCCATCGTCCTGGCTCCGGCGGCCCAGGCGGCCGACCGCTCGAACAAGCCGCGCATCGCGGTGCTGGAGTTCAAGAACAAAGCGAACAGCCAGTACTGGTGGCACGGCGGCGGCCAGGCGATGCAAGATGTCTTGGTCACCGAATTGGTCAAGAGCGGCAAATTTCGTGTCATCGATCGTGAACAACTGGCGGCCCTCATGCGTGAGAAGAACCTCTCGCTGTCCGGCGACATCGATCCTGCAACGGCCGTGCGCGCCGGCAAGTTGCTGGGAGTGCAGTATTTCCTCACCGGAGCTGTGACCGAATACGGCAAGATGGAAAGCGGCGTCCACGGCCGCAGAGTTAGAAAAATCCCCGGCTTCCGCGCCGGCAAGACCTCCTTCGTCGCCGCCGCCAACGCCAGACTGATCGACACCGAAACCGGCGAGATCGTCTGGGCCGAAGAAGCGAGAAACGAAGACTCCCACATGAACCTCTCCATCGGCGGCTTCGGCGGCGGCGTCAAGAACGACCAAAGAATGTTCGACAAGGTCATGAAGCCGATCTGCTCAGAACTCGCCGCCAGCATCAAAGCAGCTGATCTGTAATCTAAGGGGGCTCTCTCCGAGCCCCCTCTCGCGAAAAAACGTCGTTTTTCGCGATTCACCCCAAGCAGTCCGGCCTAACGGCCGGGCTCGGCCTCCCCGGGCGGCAAGCCGCCCTTCCCCCGCCCGTTTGTTTATGGGGACCTTTCTCGAAGGTCCCCTCAGACGAAAAAACGCGGTTTTTCGTCTTCACCCCTAACGAGTCCGGCCTAGTCGGCCGGGCTCGCCCGGAGGGCTCGCGCGCTGAGATAGGCGGTGGTGTTCCCGAGACGCGAAGCGGCCAGGTCGAGGTCTTCGGGGCAGGATCGAGGCAAGAGTCGAGCGCAGCGAGACGCGAGGCCTCCCCACACCCTCCCCCAAGAGGCGATCTCTCCCGCGTAGTGGCCTAAGGCAGCGGGCACCGCCTTGTGGAGGGCACGGATCGGCTCGCGAAGGATCAGCGCCCGTGCGTGTCTGAACCCCAGAGAAGGGAGTGCTCGTTGGGGGGCAATCGCAAGAACCATGCTTCTTGCGATTGCGAGGGCTGCGCGACAGCCCCCAGAACAGCAAGGGTGGGGGTGTGGGTGGGCGCGGGCGCCCGTAGCGGGCCGACAAGGAGGGCAACCATCCCGCACGCGGCCGCCCGGCCACTACGCGGGAGAGATCGCCTCGCCTCTACTCAAATTTGATGCGCAACGTCTTCCACATCTTCACCGCCACCCCTCGCTTGGTCGCCGGATCGAACTTGGCGGAGCGAGCGGCGGAGAGTGCGGCCTGGTCGAAGCCGAATCCGACCTTGGCTCCGGCCAGCTCGGCGCGAGTTACCTTGCCGTTCTCATCGACAAGAACGCGCACGGCGACCACCGCCTTTTTGTTGAGCTGCTGTGCCATCGCCGGGTAGCGCGGCCTGGGCGAACGGGTCATCTTGGGTCCGATGACGCCGGGGCCGGGAGTCACCAGCTCTCCTCGCCGTACCGGGTCGGGTTTGGCCACGGGAGGTTCCGGCTGGCTCTTTTCCTCGACCGGTGGCTGGGTGAGGGGTGGTGTCGATGCCGTACCCTGCGCGGTTGGCTTGCCCGCGCCCTCAGTGGGGCTGCCAGCGGCTGCGCCGTTGCCAGTGCCGCCGCTCTCACCGGTGGGTAGCGCTCCGTTTGGCCCGCTGGAGGCTCCGTCGATGGTGGCATCGCTAGCCTCCGTGGCTTCGCTGGCGTCGGGTTCGCTCACCTCCGTGGTCGCATCCAGATCGGTCGCCGGATCGGTGGCGGCAGACAAGGCTGCGGCACGCTCTTTCTCTGCTCTGGCATTGAGTTGCGCTTCGTCGAGCGTGCGCTGCAGTTCGCGGATCCGTCTGTCGTACTCCGTGCGCAAGTTCGCTTCCATCGCGGCGGTCTTCTCGTCCAACATCAAGTCGAGCTGTTGGCGAAGAGTGTCGACTTCTGCCTGACTTTCGTCGTTGAGGAGCGGCTCTTCACCTGCGCCTTCGCTTTCGCCATCGGCCAGGGGGTTGAGAGTTTCATCGACCCCCAGCGCCGGTGGGGCTGCTTCGGTCGTCGCGGCGGCGATTTGCGTCTCGTCCGGCGCAGCGCTCTGCTTGGGGCGCAAGTACATCCAATAGACCGAGCCAAGAACGGCGATCAAAGCGATGGCGGCGGCGGCGATCAACCCCTTCTTCTTGCCCGAGGAGGTGGCCACGGCGGTCGCTGCGATAGCGCCGGTGGCATTGCCGGCCTCGGTGCCGCTAGCCGGATCTTCGCGTTGCAGGCCGCTGTGGAGCAGGTCCAGCGGAATCGCCCTCGTGGCATGGCTGGGCATGCCTTCGACACTCTGCATGGTCAGTGTCTTTTCAACCTCCAGCTCCTCGCCTTCTCGCTCAATCTCGTCGCGGAAGAGGCTGTGCATGAAGAAGGCGAGGTTGAAGGTCGTGGGGCTCAGCTGTGCGTCGACCATCATCTTGGAAAGAGCTTTGTGCCAGGTCGCGGCGTCGGGCAGCCGCTCCTCGCTGGGCGCCAGACTCTTTTGGATCAATGCCGCCACTCCGGTCGGCAGCGCCGGCCGGCCGGACTCGCGCACGGTGTTTTCGACCACCGAAATATCGACGGTGCCGGCCGGAAGGGTGGCGCCGGTCAGTAGCTCGAAGAGGATGACGCCCAGGGAGTAGACATCGTCGGCGCGGGAAAGCGGAGCACCGGCCACCGCTTCGGGTGACAGATAGCGGGTTACCGCCTCGCCGATCGGTCCGGCCGCTTGCGCGCGCAGGCTGGGCCCTGCCTCGAAACCGAGAATGCGGGTTTCGCCCTCGCTCGACAGCATCACCAGCTGAGGCAACAGGCAGCCGTGATAAATGCGTTGGTCGCGGATCCTGCTCTCGTTCGCCACCGCCAGCCCGAGGGCCAGCCGTTCGGCGATCAACAGCGCGTGATCGGCGGGAATGGGGCTGCGCTTGGTGACCGCCTGCAACATCAGCGAGGCGAGGTCGGCGCCCGAGATGTAGTCGTAGGCGACAAAGGGGACATCCGCCACTCGACCGAGATCGATACCGGAGCCGATGTTCGGGCTCTTCAGGATCTCCTGAATCGGGCGCTGCGCTTCGAGACCTTGAGCGAGTTGCTCGGTATCGATGCCCTCGCCGTTGAAGACCCGCAGCAGTACCACTCGGTCCAACCCCTGCGGCCCCATTTTTCCAGCGCGGAACGTCTCACCGAGAGCGTCCTCCTGGAGTTTCTTGAGCAGCACGTAGCTGCCGAATTCCTCGCGTGTGTTCATTACCAGACCTCCGATCGGCTCCCCGAAAGCAGCCACCGCTTGCCCAACCTGTGACGGAAGAAGACCACTTTACCGCTTTTCGGTTTGGGCGTGCCAAATAAGAGGTCCGGTAAGCGATATGCGATCTGGACCTCTGCGGGTAGCTGTACCAACGCACAAGCGCAAGAACCGGGCGAAACCTTCTCGCCAAGACCGTGGCGAACTCGCCGGTGAGGGGGAAGGGCTAGTCCTGCCCTCGGGGGCTTGCGGCCTTGGCTTTGCGCTCCTCTGCCCAGCGCTCGCGCCAGTACCGGCGCTGCCAGCGTTGGACGTTGCGATTGTGCTCGGTCAGGGTGCGAGCGAAGACGTGGGTGCCATCGTTGCGGCTGACGAAGTAGAGGAACGGTTCGTCGGCCGGCGCGGCGGCGGCGAGTAGGCTGGCCAGGCCGGGAGAGGCGATCGGGCCGGGAGGCAGGCCGGGGTAGCGGTAGGTGTTGTAGGGCGAATCGAGCTGGAGGTCTGCGCGCCGCAGGTTGCCGTCCCAGTTGCCGCTGCGTTTGAGGGCGAAGATGATCGTCGGGTCGGCGTAGAGGGCGATGCCGCGGGTTAGCCGGTTGGCGTAGACGGCGGCCACCAGGGGGCGCTCAGCGGTGTCGCCTGCTTCCTTTTCGACGATCGAGGCCAGGATCACCAACTCGCGGCTGCCGACCAGCGGTCCGACTCGGATTCCGCGACTGCGTTGCTCTTCGAGCAGCGGTTCGACATCCTCTTCCCAGCGCTGGCGGAAGGTGCGCACCAGGGTGGCGACGATCTCCTCCTCGCCGGTGCCGCGAGCGAAGGCATAGGTGTCGGGGAAAAGATAGCCTTCGAGATCGTCGGCGGCGGGGTCGAGATCGAAGATCAGCGCCGGCGTGCGCATCGCGTCCAGGAAGGCTTGTCGATCGCCGAAGCCACTGCTCGCCAGGTGTTCGGCCGTCTCCTCGAGGGTCAGCCCTTCGATGATCGTCACCTTGTGGGTCAACACCCGGCCGGCGATGAGTTTGGCGAGAACTTCGGGGCCGGTGGCGCTGCCCTCGAAGGCATACTCGCCGGCGTGAAGCGGCGGATCGCCGAGGCGGTAGACCAGGTAGAGCCGCGCCAGGCGGGCGTCAGCGAGGACGTCGCTCTCTTCGAGCTGGCGCAAGATCTGGCCGGCACTCGAGCCCGGTGTGATGGTGACCCGGCGGGTTTCGGCGCCGGCCACCGGGTAGGCCGTGAAGAAATGGTCTTGGGCCCACAGCGCCGCCGCGGCGATCGCCAGCAAGGCGATCAGGCAGAGGGCGGCGACCGCCCAGGGCCAGTGCCGCCTGCGCTTGGCTCTGCCGGCGCCCGCTGAACTCACCGCGCCTCGCTCTCGGCGAGGGTGGGTTCGCCATTTTCCGTCTCGGCATCTCCGCCGGCATCCCCCGCGATATCCCCTGACGCCCGGCGGTCGTCGAGGAGATCTTGCAGGAGGATCTGCGCCGCGACGGCGTCGATGCGCCCAGGGTTCTTGCGCAGGTCGACTCCCGCTTCGCGCAGTCGTTGCGCGGCGGTCACCGAGGTCAGGGCTTCGTCGACCCGTTCGAGCGGCAGGCCGGTCGCTGCGGCAAGGCGGCGGCCGAAACGGCCGACCCGTTCGGCGGCCTCTCCCGCGGTGCCGTCGAGGTTGCGCGGCTCACCGAGGACCAGCAGCTCGACGCGCTCCTCACGGGCAATGGTGGCGATCTTGCCGGCGGCCCGGCGATCGGTGGTGCGTTCGAAGGATTCGAGCGGCACCGCCAGCCGGCCGCAGGGGTCGGAAATGGCCAGACCGATCCGCCTTTCTCCGAAGTCGATACCGAGGGCTTTCATCCTGCGGATTCTATCCTTCGCGGCCATCCTGACCGAGACAAATCGCGAGTGGCGAATCGACGGTCGAAGAGTCGCCGGGCGCGGCCGGAGTGGGCCGCTGCCAAGGCCGATCGTATGCTACGATTTGCCGGTTTCCGACGCCTCCAACGTTGGGTTGTCTTCAGGGGTCAAGACTATGCATGAAGTGGTGATTTTGAGTGCCGCTCGTACGCCGATTGCGGCCTTTCAAGGTGCTTTCAAGAAGATGACGGCACCGCAACTGGGCGCCGCGGCGCTGGCCGGTGCGCTCGAACGCTCGGGCGTCGCCGCGGCGGACGTCGAGCAGGTATACATGGGCTGCGTGCTGCCGGCCGGCATCGGTCAGGCTCCAGCACGCCAAGCCGCTCTGGCCGCCGGATTCCCCCATTCGACCGGGGCGGTGACCGTCAACAAGGTCTGCGGTTCCGGGATGAAGGCGGTGATGATGGCCGCCAACGAGTTGCGTTGCGACGACTTCTCCGTGGTGGCTGCCGGCGGTATGGAGGCGATGTCGCGGGCGCCCTACCTGCTGCCCGGTGTACGCGACGGCCACCGTTTGGGCCACGGCAAGATGATCGACGCGATGATCCATGACGGGTTGTGGGATCCCTACAACGACATCCACATGGGGAGTTGCGCCGAGATTTGTGCCCGTGAAAAGGGGATCAGCCGCGAGGATCAGGACGCCTACGCGCTGGAAAGCTACCGGCGAGCGAAAGAGGCGACCGAGTCGGGGCGCATGGCGGAGGAGATCGTGCCGGTGATGGTGCCCCCCTCAAGAAAGACAGGGCGACGCGGCGAGCCGGTCGCCGTCGAGCGGGACGAAGAGCCCTTCCGCTCCAATCTGGAGCGCATGCCGGCGTTGCGCCCCGCCTTCGACAAGGAGGGCACGATAACCGCGGCCAACGCCAGCAAGATCAACGACGGTGCGGCGGCTCTGGTGCTGACCACGGCGGCGCGAGCGGTCCAGCTGGGAGCGGAGCCGATCGCCCGGGTGATCGCTCATGCGACGGCGGCGCAGGCGCCGGAGTGGTTCACCACGGCGCCGATCGCCGCTATCCACAAGGTGCTGGCGCGCGCCGGGATGAACCTTGGCGAGATCGATCTCTTCGAGGTCAACGAAGCTTTCGCCGTGGTG
>JAJRVQ010000136.1 GCA_024277255.1 Acidobacteriota bacterium
GCCACGATCTCATAGCGGTCCGGCGTCACCCCGATCTCCTCCTCCACCTCCCGATACAGCGCCGCGATCAGATCCTCCCCCTTGTCCACCCCGCCCTGCGGAAACTGCCAGCTGCCCCGGTAGTCCACCCGCTCAGCGACGAATATCTTGCCGTCCTCACGCTGCAGGAGCGCCGCGACATTGGGTCGGTAGGAAGAAGCCATCGGTTCGTAGTCCCACGTTCCGGTTCCGCCAGCGCTTTTCCGGCTTCCCCGAAACGGGAAATCGTGGAATGCTGTTTAGGATTGATAGGCATCGTTTGCAACCCCCCATTTCGGCGCCCCCCATCCTTTCCTTGATTCATCAGCCTCCACCGCGTTGATTCCCCTCCCACCGAAAGCACCAAACCCCCACCCCGGAAACCCCATGAAACTCCCACCCATCCTAACAGGCCACGCCACCGCCCTGCTCGCCCTCGCCCTGCTTCCCACCGCCGCCCTCGCCCAGCAGGGACAAGGGCAAAACAACAACGTCACCCCCGGCACCGCCGGCGTTGAGAACGGCCTCAAAGGCTTCTGGGAATGCGTCACCCCCACCGGTCGCTTCGTCGTCCGCCTCGACCAGATCTCCTCCGTCTCCCAGCACGTCTACATCATCGACGGCGGTGCCCGCGTGTACGAAGTCACCGTCTCCACCACCGGCCCCATGGTTGCCCGCTACTATTTTATCGAGCCCATCACCGCCGGCTCCAACCTGTCGCTCGGCCAGGCCACCGTCGAGCGCCTCCGTGGCGTCGCCAACAAAGCCGGTGGGCGCGTCGGCATCGACACCGAGCGCGACGTCGTCAAGACCCCCAACACCACCCACGCCAAAACCGCTGAATACCGCCTCGTGGTGAAAGAAAACCTCGACCGCATCTACAACCACGTCCACAAAGTCTGGGCCGAAGAGCGCGGCCGCGGTGAGAAGAACAAGATCACCATTCGGGACAACTAGCGACACAGGGATGTAGCGGCACAGCGACACAGGGGGATTATCAAAGGCCGTAGAATAAGCAAAAAAGACAAACTACGCGAAGCCGCTGCCCGTAAAGGGCAAGGCTAGTCTGGGGTTCCGCCGGGGTCAAAATCCTGACACATCCGACCTCAGCAAGCCGTTGTGAGGGGAGTGCGACTCCGCGCTGCGGGCCGAATGGAAACTTTGCTCTTCCGACCCGCCGCCTGGCTGCGCTCACAACCACTCGAAAAACATGCCGGCCACGCAGGCGGTGATGAGACTGGCGAGGGTACCGCCGAACATGGCTTTGAAGCCTAGCGCGGCCAAGGTGGGGCGCTGCTCGGGGGCCATGAAGCCGATGCCGCCGAGCTGAATGCCAATGGAGCTGAAGTTGGCGAACCCGCAGAGGGCAAAGGTGGCGAGGAAAATGGAGCGCTGGTCGAGCGCCCCGGCCTGCTGTAGATCGGCAAGCTGGGTGTAGGCGATGAACTCGTTGGCGACCATCTTGGTGCCCAGCAACTGGCCGAGCTGGAGCAGGTCGCCGCTTTCTCCGCCCATCACCCAGGCCAGCGGCGCGAATACGAAGCCCAGCACCGCCTGTAGGGAAAAGCCGTCGAAATTGCCGCCCGAAAGCTGCCGCACCCAGCCGTCGATCACTCCCGGCGCGCCGGAGTCGGCATCGGCACCGAGCGCGCCCACCCAGCCGAAGCCGGCGTTGATCATGGCGATGAGGGCCACGAACACCAGCAGCATGGCGGCGACGTTGAGGGCGAGCTTGATGCCCTCCGTGGTGCCGTTGGCGAGGGCATCGAGCAGGTTGGAGCCGTGGTGATCCCGCGGCACGAACAGTTGCTCGTCCACTTTGCCGGTCTCGGGCACCAGGATCTTCGCCACCAGCAGGGCGGCGGGCGCGTTCATCATCGAGGCGGTGAGCAGGCGCCGGGCCACCTCGAGCCGCAGCTCGGGATCATCGCCGGCCAGGGTGACGATGTAGAGCCCGAACACACTGCCGGCGATGGTGGCCATGCCGCCGGTCATCAGCGCCATGATCTCGGAGCGGGTCATCTTCGCTAGGTAGGGCTTGACGATGAGCGGCGCCTCGGTCTGGCCGATGAAGATGTTGGCGGCGGCGGCGAGGCTCTCGGCTCCGGACAGCCGCATCACTCGCTTCATCACCCAGGCGAAACCGAACACCACCCACTGCAGCACACCCAGGTAGTAGAGCGCGGAGGTCAGCGCGGAGACGAAGATGATGGTGGGCAGCACTTTGAAGGCGAAGCCGTATTTCGAGGCGTCGAGCAGTTCGCCAAAGAGAAAGGCCGAACCGACGTCGGTGAAGGCGAGCAGCTTCACAAACAGACTCGATACGAAGTCGATGACGCTGCCGAAGGGCGTCATCAGGATGAAGAACGCCAGCGCGATTTGCAGCAGCACACCGCCGATGACCAGCGGCCAGTTGATGGCGCGGCGCGCGCTGCTCAGCAGCACACACAGGCCCAGCAGCACGGCGATGCCGAGGAGTCCTCTGAGAACGGCTTCGAGCATGGTGGAGTCGGGAAAAGATCGGCGCGCTCCGCTACCAGGCGGCTCCGAGGGTGGGCTTGCTCTCGGTGCGGTAGGGCATCCACACCACGCCGACGGCGCGGGCGTCGCAGTTCTTTTTCAGCGGGGTGAGGCGCACGGTCTCGAGTGATTCTTTCATCGGGTCCATGGCTGCCTTGAGCTGGGCGACCTCGGCTTCGGCCTCGCGCTCGAGTTCGTCGAGATCTGCCTGAAGGCCCTCGACTTTGTCCTCGGCGCGGGCGACGTCGCGGTTCTCTTTCCACGCGCGAGAGGCGCCGGTGGCGGCACTGCTGGCGCTGCGCCGGGAGCGGCGGCCGAAGATGGCGCCGAGGATGGAGCTGCCGACGCGGACGGCGGTGTCCATGGCGGCGCGGCTGGCCTGGGCTTTCTGCTCATCGACGGTGTCCATGGCGCGGGCGACGCGGGCCTCGATGGTGTCGATTTTTTTGGTGTAGGTCTTGCGCAATTTGGCGACTTTTTCGTCGCGGATCTCGCGGGCGGCATGGACCAGGCGGGCGCGGAAATCGCCCTCGGTTTCTCCCGGCTGGGAATAGGCGCCGGTGAGGGGGCTTTGGAAAAGAGTGACGGAGTCGTTGGCGTAGAGCCAAGCTATCCAGTCCTTCTTCATCTGCGTCCAGGTCTTGCTCTCGATGAAGGCGTTGGGAAGCTCACCGAAACTGGCGCCGGGCAGTGGTTCGGCGGAAAGCTGGCTGACGTTGAGGCCCTTGGGCAGTTGCTGATCACTACGCCAGTCGATCTCGCCGTCGGCGGGGGCTATGGGATTGACCACGGTGACCACGCGGGTGCTGTTGACGCCTTTTTTTGCGTCGGAGTAGCGCACGTCGCCGACACGGATGATGGCGGGCACGTAGTTGATCTCCTCAGGCGGCACACCGGGTCCGGCGGGGACGAAAAACTCGTCGGCGCCGCGCGGCAGGCGCGGTCGCATGGCGACGGGCTTTGGCGCGGCCGGTGTTTCGACGGCGGGCTCGGCAGCGGTCGGCGCCGCTGCTTTGAGGGCGGCGCGGCGGGGATCCATGAGCTGCTTGATCTGGCGCCGGGCCATGGGTCCGCGCAGGTAGCTCATCACCCAGCGCACATGGAACACCACCGGGCCGTCGTCGTGGACGTTGTTCATGAGAAACACGCGGGCGCCGAGACCGGCGAGCATTTGCTCCATTTTGCGGCGATCAAAACCGGAGTCGTTGCTGGCGGCTGCCCCCTCGAGTCCATCGAGGACGCGGGCCTTGTCGCGCTCGGTCTGCAGTCGGCCGAGCCACCAGGTGCCGATGTTGGAGAGGGCTTTGTAGTCGAGATCGACCGGGTTCTGCGTCGCCAGCAGCACGCCGAGGCCGAAGGCGCGGGCCTGCTTGAGCATGGTCATGAGCGGCTTTTTCGACGGCGGGTTGGCGGTCGGCGGCAGGTAACCATAGATCTCGTCCATGTAGAGCAGCGCCCGCAGGCTGGTAGTGCCGGACAGGGAGCGCATCCAGCCGAGGGTCTGGTTGAGCAGCAGGGAGACGAAGAACATGCGCTCGGTGTCGTTGAGATGGGCGATGGAAAAAATCGCCACCCGCGGTTTGCCCTCGGGGGTGTGCATCATGCGCTTGATGTCGAGGGCCTCGCCCTCCAGCCAAGTGGAGAAGCCGGGCGAGGCGAGCAGGTTGTTGAACTTCATGGCGAGGCTCTGCCTGTCCTTTTCCGGCATCACCCGCTCGAGATCCATGACGCCGATCTTGTCGAAGGGCGGCACCTGGATGTGGCGGATGAGGTTTTCCAGCGTGATCCCCTGCCCGGCTCGCCAAGCGTGGCTGAAGATGTTGGACATCACGATGTGCTCGGGGCTCTGGATGGGGTCGGCCTCGATGCCGACCAGGGAGAGCATGCTGGAAACGGTGGACTCGATGCGCTCACCGAGCATCTCGGCATCGTCGAGCACTTCGAAATCGGGCACGTCGAGCGAGGCGAGGATGGACACCGGCAGTCCGGCGTTCGATCCCGGGGTGTAAACCGTCATGTCGATCTTGTCGCGCAGGGCACGGATGCGCTCCGGTCCCTGGCCCCATTCGCCGAGTCCTTTACGCCAGGTGGCGGCCTGCTTGGCGGCGAATTCATCGGAGCTGATGCCCTTCTTGCGGGCGTCGTCCTCATTGATCCAAGGACGGAAATCCTCCGGCGCGAGATCGGGAAAGGTCAGCAGCAGATTGGCGATGTCGCCCTTGGGGTCGATGACGATGGCGGGGATGTTGTCCATGGCGGCCTCTTCGAGCAGGGCCATGCACAGGCCGGTCTTGCCGGAGCCGGTCATGCCGAGGACGACGCCGTGAGTGACGAGGTCCTTGGAATCGTAGAGGACGAGATCGTCCTGGAGTTCCTTCTCGCCGAGGTCGTATTCGCGACCGAGGTAGAAGGTGCCGAGTTTTTCGTAGTCGTCAGTGCGGATGTTCATGGGGAGAGGAAAGATGCCTGTCAGGCCTATCTTATCGCGGCGGCGGAATCAAGGAAGACGTTTTCAATTCGGCGGAATCGGCTACGGTTGCCGCCACGATCATGGATCTTCGATGCTGGGCGGAAATCGACGCGGAGGCCTTGCGCCACAATGCGGGCGTGTGCCGGGCCGCGCTGCCGGCGGGCGGCGGCATCATGGCCATTGTCAAGGCGGACGCTTACGGCCACGGACTCACGGAGACGGCTCGGGCGCTGACGGAGCACGTGGAAAATTTCGGCGTGGCCAATCTGGCGGAGGCGCGGGAGTTGGCGGAGGCATTGGGTGATCCCGCGGCGGCGAGTGAGCGTGTGCTGATTCTCAGTCCGCTGCTGCCCGCTGAACGCGCCGACGCTGTGGCGGAGGGCTACGCGGTTTCGGTGTCGGACGAGGCGGAGGTGGCGGCTTTCGCCGAGGCGGCAGCTGCGGCCGGAAAAGTAGCGCGACTGCACGCGGTGGTGGATACCGGAATGGGGCGCATAGGCGCGCCGATAGATGAATTCAGCGCCCTGATCGATGCCATTCGCACCGACTCTGGACCAGTAAAGCTGGAGGGCGTGGCCTCGCATTTTCCTTCGGCAGACGAGGACGCGGCGTTCACCCACGGCCAGATCGCCCGCTTTCGCGAGTTGATCGCCGGGCTTGCGCTAGGCGGCGAGGTGCGCGTTCACCTGGCCAACAGCGCGGGATTGCTCGGCTTCGGAGCGGAACTGGGATTCACCACCGAGGCCCGACCCGGCCTGGCGCTCTATGGGATTTCACCGCTGCCGGATTCGACGGCGAGCAGTCAGCTACGGCCGGCGATGACGTGGAAGACGCGGGTCACGCTGGTGCGGGAAGTGGCGCCGGGAGATTCCATCAGCTACGGCCGCGACTGCGTCGCCGAGCGGGCCATGCGCACGGCGACCCTGTCCGTTGGTTATGGCGACGGCTACCCGCGCTCACTTTCAGGCCGGAGCGCCGCGGTGCTGATTGGCGGGAAACGCTGCGCGCTGCTGGGACGAGTGACGATGGATCAGGTGGTGGTCGATGTGTCGACCCTGCCGGAGTCTCCAGCGCCGGGCGACGAGGCGGTGCTGATGGGGCGACAGGGCGCGGAGGAGATCCGCGCGACCGAGCTGGCGGCAACCGCAGGCACCATTCCGTGGGAAATTTTCACCGGGATCACCTCTCGGGTGACGCGGCGCTACTCCTGATCGAGCACGTCCTGCAGGCGGCGCACCAAGGTCTTGATGCGGTGGGCCGCGTAAACGTTGGCGAAGGCCACCTCGACAGTGCTGCCACCGGCGGAGGCGAACTCCACCGTGCCGACACCGAACAGGCCGCGCAGGCCGGGCTTGTGGACGTTGATGGTGCGGATGTCCTCGATGCGCACTTCGTTGGAGTTTTTGGCGAGGAGACCATGGACAATCTCCACCCGGCGGGGAGTGATGACGTAGAGCCGCATGGAGCGCTGCAGCAGGATCCACGACACGCCGAACAGCGCCGCGATCAGTCCGCCGAACAGCCACCACGCATCGAACTCCCTCCCGTAAATTCCGCCCGCGATGGAGGCGGCGATTAGGATTAAGGTTTTTGGGTAACTCAAGGCCGAAGGATGTCCCGCGTAGAGAATCGCGTTTGCATCCCGCGGCGGCCCGGTCTCCCACTCGAAGTCTTCCTCCCCGCCATCATCATCGCCTTCATCCTCTTCTTCCTCGTCGTCTTCTTCGTCTTCTTCGTGAAGTGCCGCCATCCCCTCGGTCCCGCCCTCGCTTTCCTCCCGCCAATCCAGCACCTGCCGCAATCGCTCCACTTCCACCGATCCGGCCCGCATGCAGACATCGTCGTAGCTCAACTCACCGCTCTCGACGAGATCGAGCAGATCGTCCTCGGTGAAAGGACCGAGCCGTGCGCCGTCCTTGAGGACGTAGATCGGCTGCGCTTTCATAAAGGCGGGCGGTGCGGGGGTTTGGGTTACGGGTGGGTCAATCGCCGCTCGGTTCACCCGGGAGCAGGTCGCCGCGACTCATCAACTCCGGCAGATCGAGCCCAGCCAGCGTGGGCCCTTCAGCCTGGGAGATGAGAACGATCAGCGGCGCGACGCGGTCCATCTCCAGGATGGTGGTGTGCACCAGGCCACGAATGATCTCGGCGTCGCCTTCCGCAGAAGTGAACAGATTGGTCGCCCGAAAAATGACCCGTCCGGCATCCCAGTCCATTTCGAAATTTCCCACCGTGAGCCCCTGATTGGTGCGCAACACCAGCTCGGCGAGACGCTCGCGCCGCGGCGGATCGGGAAGGCTGAGCGGGGATTCGGACACCACCGAAATGGCGTTCAACTCGGGGAAAGCCTGAACGTGCAGATCGACGCGGGTGTGATGAGCCTCGAAGCCGGAGTGGATCACGGCGCGTCCCGGCACCTCGCTGAACTCCCAGCCCTCGGTCGAGAAAACCGTTTTGACGGCGGCGAACAGTGCCGACGCCCGCGCGTCCGGCGGACTGGCGGCTTCAGCGGAGAGGTCGGAAGAATTCATGAGGGCGCGACACGGAAAAAGGAAAACACGAAGAACACGAACCGCCAGCGGAACCCCTCTCAGGGCTGAGCGTAATGCACGA
>JAJRVQ010000137.1 GCA_024277255.1 Acidobacteriota bacterium
AAGAGGCTCGATAGCCTCCATGGAATCGCAAAGATAAAACGCAAACCGTCTGCCAGCCCGCTCAGCTCTGCCAGCCAGTGGAAAACAACAACCTGGATCTATCCTTAATGGACCGGGTTTCCGGCCGGACCTCTAGATCTTCGTTGCCCTCTGCTGTGAACTGTTCCACGGCCTGCGACCAGATTCGCAGCGCTCTTTCTAGGTGCCCCTCTTCAAGCTCTAGCTTACCTTCGACGACGGTGGCTAACGCTGAGAGCTGCGGCAGAAGGTGACTCACTCGGGCAAGAGCCTCTTGTGCTTCTTGAGCCGGAGCGCTCTCGCCCTCTACGCCAACCATGCGAATGAGCTTCTTGAAGAAGACATCCATTTCGGACCCAAGACCAAGCGCGCGCGCCTGGGGCATACTCCAGAGAGCATCCCATGCCGCCAGAACTTTCTCCGTACTACCGGATCCACTCACCAGATCTGCCCACTGCTTGGTGACCTCGGTGAGGTGGCCCATCATCGCCAGTTCCGCGCTCGCGGCGACCTGCCGAGATCTCCTCAACAAGGTTCTCGCGGTCTTCTCATCGCCGAGCATCAGGTAGGACTGCGCGACCGCGTTCCAAGCCGCGGCCTGTGCCAGGGGAGCGTCCAAGCTGGCGAACAGGTCTGCCGCCTTACTTAACTGGTGGATCGCTTCTCGCTGGTCGCCCCGGAACTTGGCCAGCCTGCCGAGAGCCGCGGTAACCGTGGCCACTCTGTACTGGTCTTTGATCTCGGTGGCAATTCGCAGAGCTTCGCGGAAGTTCTTCAACGCAGGTCCCACCCGGTGTGCGCGCTGCAAGTACTCACCGTGACTCTCGAGCAACGCTGCTTCTCGCCCCCGGTCCTCGTCGACCCGGACGCGCTCTAACGCACGGTCGCTCCAAGCCAGAGCGTGGTCAACGCGGTTCGAGAGCATCGCAATCTCCGCCAATCGAGACAACGCCCGCACTTCCATGCGGCCATCCTTGACAAACGGAAGCAATACGAAATCTCCTACGGCAACAAGGGCCTTCTCATAGTGGGCCGTGGCCTCCTCTAGCCGCCACTGACTACGGCGCAGATCACCCCACCTCGACTCCAAGGAGGAGCTTGTAATTCCAGCCAGAGGACCGGTCTTGGCCGACGCTAGCGAGAGCTGCTCTTCAGCTTCTTTGAGGAGACCGAGTTCGAGCAGGACAGCTCCCAAGCTACCCCGGCCAATTCCTTCGGACATCGGCACGAGAATCGGAGCCGCCAACCCGATCATAGGTCCCATCTGGCGCACGACCTCCACATCGGCCCCGAAGATCTAGGAGATCAAGAGGACCCCGTCGAAGGAGAAGGTACTCGGTTCTCGCTTCAGATTCTCAAGCTGAACCAGCGAGCCCTCCAAGAGTTCTCGTGCTCTTTCCAGTTTGCCAGCTTTCAAACCGAGCTCACCGGCCGCCCAACCAACTAGCCACGCAGAGTAGTGATCGCCACTACTAGCAAAGATGGCCAGACTGGCATCCATCTCTCGAGCTGCCACCTCTCCACACCCCAAACCATCGTAGGCAAAAGACCGGACCATCTTGGCGACGGCCAGATAAGTGGGCCACCCCACGCGCTGCGCATCATCAGCCGCCCGCCCGGCCAGCTTCAAAGCCTCTTCGTGTTGCCCCCCAAGCAGAGCCACGCCTGCCGCACCGATCTGTTCCTCCAGCGCAAGCTCTACGGACGTTGGCGGTTCTACTCCAACGCTGACCAAGCCCGCGCTGGTCGTCATCAGGAGAAGCGCAACGGCGGTACAGATCTGGATGGTTTTGTTCATGATGGCTCCATTGAGGATTCACAGTTCGTAGCGCAATAAACCCGTTGCGGACGGATTAGTGAGAACACCTCACTTTCATACCCGAGTCGTGTCTTTCCTCTCGCATGCCAACACTCATCTCGCGAACCACTCGCCCCGTGCAACGGCGAATGGCTAGCGCCGCCTAGTTCCATCACCGTGAAAGGAAGACCGATGGCTCCGTCGCCAGTCCTCGAAGTTCTCGAAGAGGTCGAGTTTCGCTATCCACAGAACCCGCTCCACAAGTACTCGATACCGGCGGGGCTGTGCCTTCACCGAGGGGAAGCCTGGTGTATCCATGGCGTCAGCGGGTCCGGTAAAACCACCTTGATGACCCTGCTCGCCTCCCTCCGTCGCCTCCAGAAGGGTCGCATCCGCTACCGGTTCACGGGCGGAGACACCGTCGATGTACACCCAGCCAACTGGCGCTGGGTGGCCGGCCCCGACCTTTGGCGGCGGATTGGCTTCGCCTTTCAACGGCCTGAGCTGCTGCGCTCGCTCACTGTTGCAGGGAACCTGGAGCTGGTTTCAGAAAGGAAGGCTGCCGCCCTCTTCGAGGCTGAAGAGTGGGCCAAGATCGCCGCTTCGCGAGTTTGGAAAGTCTCCGGTGGTCAGATTCAGCGCCTCGGACTTCTACGGGCATTCGGCCCACACCAAGGTTTGACTTTCTTGGACGAGCCCACCAACAACCTTGACATGCGCAATCGCCAACAGGTGATCGACTTCGTTCACCAAGGGCAGCGCGACCGCGGGCTGATCGTCGTCTCGCATGACGACCGGTTCCTTGCCGGGCTGAAAGCCGACCGTCTCCTGGCCGTGAGGGAACAACCCGGCAGCGATGGAGAGGTGCTCCGTGCGTTGTGCGATCCGCCCCCTGCGGTCGGTCACGGCAACCAATCTATCTCAGACGATGTGCCCCACTCCCTCCCAGCACTCCCTCCTCGACCCGCCTCATTTTCGACTGGAGAACTCCTATGAAACTCACCTTCCAGCGGCTACCGCTGCTCCTCGCCATCGCAGTGCTCCTGCTGGCACCTGAACCCTCGGCTTCGGCACTGGTACCCGCGCGGACCAAAGAGCAAGTGCAGCGCAAGGCGGTCGTGGTCACCCACGGTGCCCTTCTCTATGAGCAATCGAGCGGAGAGAGCGGCAAGGAAACCACCTTCATGCAAGTCTACTTCCTCCTCGAAGGCGAAGCGGGAGGGCGGCTTCCCGTCACCCGCGAACCCAATCAATCCACACCCGATGGCTGGGTTTCCAAACAAGACATCGTCGAGTGGAACACGCTACAGATGATCAATTTCGAGCCTCAATCGGGGCGCGGACTGGTGCATATCTTCGATCGTGCGCCGTGTGCCGCGGAATATGGGCTCACCGGTGAGAAAGGCAACTGCGAGGAACTCGGTCGCGAGCCGCGGCGCTCGGGCAAGAAGCGTGACAACTACGCCATCCTGATCCCTGTCTTCGAGAAGAACCGCGATCTCTATCGCGGGGGCTTCGTTAGAGTCACCAGCGAGGGACCGGTCGTTCGCCCACAAGGCGACAACGAGCTGGGCAGCGCCGAAACCAAAGGCAAGAGCCGTTTGGGCTACGACTTGGTTCTGGTCATCGATGCTACCGCCAGCATGGAACACTGGTTCAAACCGACCACGGAGGTCCTGAATACCTTCGTCAACTCGGTCGCTTCGGAGATCGGTACCGGGGAAAAGAAGACACCGTTTCGTGTAGGCCTCTTGTTCTACCGCGACCGCAAGCTTTCACCGCCTTCCTGCGACCTGGGCTTTATCACCCGATGGGAGGTGGAGCTGACGGACCAAGTCGCGAGCGTCACCAGTGCGCTGGTCGAAGCGCACGAGGCCCACTGCGATAGCGATGAGGCCGCCGAGGCAGTCTTCGACGGCCTCTCGCGGGCGGTTCAAGACCCAAAGTGGAGCGATGGCCATTTCAAAGTGGTCCTACTCATCGGCGACGCCCCCCCGCACAACCCGGCCAACCAAGACAAGAACCCCCTCGGGCTCACCGTAGGCCACATCACCAAGATGTCTCGCGAACGAAACATCCGCTTTCTCACCTTCAAGATCGGCGACACGGATACTACTGAGTTCCAGCAGCTGGCGACTTCTGTACCCGAGAGCGTCAAAGGCCGCTTCAGTGCCATTGAGCCCGACGTCGCCACCTTCAAGCAGCAGCTTCTCGGTGCCCTGCGCAAGGAATGGGACCTCATCGCGAAAGCCAACATCGCAAATCGCCAAGGCATCTCCGCGGCTGACCTCACGGGTGGCCCCGCGGGCGACAAAGCTCTCGGCATCGATGTCGACAGTTACGACCTACCCATCATCATTGCCAACCTTCCACCCAACTCCACTGGCAACGTACCGCCGGAGTTCGTCGAAGGTTGGGTCCCCAAGCGGATCAAGAAATCCCTCGCCATGGGTGAGTTCGTATTCATGGGCAGGCCACAGGTACAGAAACTCGCCAACATCACGGACACCATTGCCATAACGGCGCAAGAGGGCATGGTGGATGGTCCCGAGGCCTTTATCAAGAACCTCAGCAGCTCCCTCGCCGCCATGCTCAACGTAGCACCCGACGATATTTTTCGCGCCGGAGAGTCTCTCGAAGGAATGCTGAAGAAGGCCGAACTACTCCCCTTCAAGACCACCGTGCTCCAGTTCACCGCTGAAGAGATCAATACCTGGAAGCCTGGCGACTTCAAGCGACTCAACACCATCCTCTCCGAGAAGAGCCGGCTCCTACGAGAGTTCGCACAAAAACCCAGCAACTTGCACATCTTCGGCACGAAGCCCCACATCTATGTCCCACGGGATCTGTTCCCTTAGGTCACAACGAGGAGTTCTCAGATGGTCGATCGCAATACCCAGCCCACAATAAGACTGCTCGTTCGCCTCCTGTTCGAAGGTCAGAGAGTCGATTGGGCCTACAGTCTCTTGGTAATCCTGGTGGTCACCAGCATGTGCTCCACCCCTCTTGCCCTGGGCTCTATCCGCAACCGTGTCTACACCGCCCTTAAGGTGCAAATTGAGAAAGAGAACAACGCGCGAGAGATTAGGCTGGAATTCGCCGAAGAAGGGGGGCGGCCGCTGGACGACACTCTCCTCGCCGAACTGCGGAGTTTGCCGGAACCGCTGGAAGCAGCGGGAAACCGAAAACTCGTAGTGACAGTGGATGGACCATCGGGAGCCGACTTCTTAACCTTGCAAACCTTAGATCCGGGCGATCCAAGGAGTGTTCCTCTGGCCATTGAGCCTAGAATACCCGCGTCGTTCGGGACCGCCGACGTGATCATCTCCGACAGCCTTGGCAGGCTCCTCTTCGGCGATCGATGGGATGCAATGTGGCCCGCTCAGGGGCAGAACGAAGCACCTGTCACTCCGCCGCTGCACCTGTCGATCAACGATATCCCCCTCGCAGCGGAGTTCCGAGTCGTAGCCCGTCGCACCCTCCCTGGCCGGGCGCTTTATGTCAGTTCAGCCGCTGGCGCGGCGCTGCGCCGCTTCACGCTTGGCTTTGGATCTGAGCTCTATGGTCTGCCGATCGACGAAGGATTGGTGCAGGCGGCGCTGCCGCCGGTGGTGAGTTCGCAATGTTGGGTCTTCCTCTCGGAAGAGGATGGTTCTTGCACACCGGAGGCTGAGCAAGCGCTAATCGCTCGGCTCACGGCGCACCATCATGAGATCTTGGCCAACCTCGGCAACGGCCAGCCTCATTTCCCAGGCTACCGAACTCTCGGTGTCGGCCTGCGCGACTTGGTCTCTGGGGAGGCTGGAATCGAATACCTTGATCGTGAGGCACAGTGTCGCGAGATTATCGCACCGCAACTGATCGACCACTGTTCGCGGGCGCACATTGTCGACATCCTGCGGCTCGACACACTGGCCCATCTTGAGGAGGCACCTCCGGGGCAAGAGCCAACACTGGCTCTGCGGCTGATCGCAATGGCGAAGGCGGACCTGACCTTGCTCGCAGGCCATGACGCTCTGCGTGACCAGTTCGGTTCCGGGCAACAAGAGAGTCATGGCGCCCTGGCGCTCACCGTCTCTCTTTCCAGCGCACTGCCACTCGGCCAGCGACTACGGATCTCGGCGGGAGAGAGCCTGGTTCCCGCCTTCGTGAGTTCCTTCTATCGCTGCGAAGAGGAGAAATGTGCTACCTACGTCAATCCCGAAGCGCTCTTCCGACTCCGCAACTTGCAGAACGGAACCGTTCGGGTGGCCAGCCTCGACCCGCTCATTTTCGTCCCAACGGAAACCGGCGCGACATATGACCAGATTCTCGCCTACGCTCCCGAGGTCGAGTCCGTCCCGCGAAGGGTCGAAGAGCTACGACTGCTCTACCCCAAACTCAGCGTCCAGTACAACGCCGCCGCACTGGACAAACTGCAACGTCAAGACGGCCGGCTCTCGACCTTGTTCTGGCTGACCATGGTGCTGTCGGTCGTTTCCTTGATCTTAGCTCTTAGTGCGCTGTCTTACATCAGTCTGGAACGCCGCAGCCGTCAGATCGCCCAAATGCTGATTCTCGGGTTTCAGCGCCGCTTCGTTCGCCGACTGGTGGTCTGCGAGTACCTCCTGCTGACCGCTATCTCGGCCTCTGTCTCTTGGCTGCTGACAGCAGCTCTATTCACTGCGGCTCAAGAGTACCTACTGCGTCCAGCGAGAGGCTCCTCCGGCCGGGATTTCGCGGTCATCGTCGATTCGATGGGCGTCGACCCTTCAGCCTTCTTAATGGTCTTTGCGTTCGTTGTCGGTTGTACCTGGCTGATCGCCATGGGGACGGCGTGGCGAGCAGCCAAGAGCGATCCTCTCAACCTTCTGGACTAACAGCAAAAGGAGGTCGCCTCGTGTCACTCACTGCAAACCTTGTCCTGATGCTTCTCGCGGGAGGTCAAGTCGCCTTCGGGGTCGAGCGAACTCTGACTCTTGATCCAGACGATTTCCCCAAAGGCTGGAAGGCCGCCGGCAGGATTGTCCTCTGCCTTTCTACCGTGGAAGCCTTCGCTAATGACGAGCCTTGCGAGAAGGAGGTTCCGGTAACTGTCGGTGAGATGACTCGCGAATACTCCTTCGGTCTCGGTTTGCTCTGTGGCGCGGCGTCCAGCGTCTCGAAGGACTCAGTCACCGCCGCCTGGGTCGTAAGTAGCGTGGAACTCCCACGACGTGCTCTCTATAGAATCGACTGTGAAAAACGCCTGGCGGTGAAGACCGACAGTTTCACGGGGGTTCCTCGCCTCTGGAAGGGGGGCCGAACTTCCACCGAGCAGACCACTCCACTCGTACCTCTCGACCTCGGTTCGAAACTCGCTCGCAGGCTTGAAGAGCTGGCCCGGGGGCAAGCTCAGATTCGTCGCGACGTCGATCGGCTACAGCAGCAACTCGATGGACTCGGCAGCCAGTCGGCTTGCTCACGATTCGAGTCCGAGTCTCTCGGCCAACGTGAAGTAGTCATCGCCGTGGCCGGTAGCTTCCTGCGCTTTGTCGAGATCGAACCTACCCAGCCTGTGTCGGTGGGTCTCAGCCAAAGCGAGGCGTCTCGGCTCTATCACCAAGCCCAAGAACAATCAGTTCATCCACTCATGCCTTGGATCTTCCGATCCGTACCGAAGGTGGAGAGGAAGCTCGACTCGTTCCTATTGCAAGATCGAGTGATTCGCTCAACCATGTTTCAAGAGCTTGGCGCGAAGGGTCTCTACAACGCGGTGTCCTACGGTTCGGCGCTCGAACTGCTGCGCTCGCTCAACTTACGCTGCCGGAATGTGGCCCAGTTCGACCTGCCTACGGAAGAGCAGTTCGTGGCCGCCGCCAAGAAGATCTACCAGCCATCGGTTGAGGGGCTGCAACCCTGCGCCACCCTCCTCGACCGTGGCGCGCAATTGCACTTGTATCAACTGCTTGGCCATACCTGGCAACTGACCCGGTCTCTCTGCGTGCCGTTTCGATCCGATATCGAGGCCGATTGCCCAGAAGGGAGCTATATTCGCAAGGGTGGCGCCATGGAGTCTGACAATCCGCTGGAGTGTATTCCCGAGTACCGAGGCGTGGCCAGCCATGACACGCCCAACTACAACACTTCTCTGCGCTTGGTGCTCACCCATTGATCGTGAGTACAAGGGTACACGAGTTCCAGCGAGCAGCACCACGCCGTTTGCGCGCCGTCATGGCGTTGCTGTTCGGCCTCTTTGCGCCGAGGCTACTGGCGCAGCCGCTCGAAGATCCTGCTGCCGCCATCGCGAGCTACTATCGACGGCACGCGAGCGTGCAGTACCGGTTTGGTGGATGTAGCGCTCAGGTGATGGACTGCTCCTGCTTCGTTCGTCTTCTGTTCATCGACCTGTTTGACCTGAAACTATCGCGCGACACCCGCCACCAGGCCCACGAATTACGGTTTCTCCACGTGCCCGAGATTGATTCGACAACCGACCTTGCTTTGGCAGAGCTGTGCCCCGGTGACCTGATCTATACCTATTCAGGCTCCGACTGGGAAAGCGGATCCCGCCACGTGGTGGTCTATGCAGGATCTGGAAGGGTCCTTCATTCTTCGTCAACTCTAGCAGCCCGGGGTGAAAGCCCGATTTCCGTAGACTTGCATGTCGCCTCTCCAGCCGCAGATCCGGATCAGCAATGTTGCGAGAAACGTGTCATCTGCTTGCTGGAGGGCAGCAGACGTGCCGAAAGCGCGTTCAGGC
>JAJRVQ010000138.1 GCA_024277255.1 Acidobacteriota bacterium
GTCCGTAGAGTCCCATTCGCTCTACAGTCTTGGGGCCCAATTGAACTCCCGCACTGAACAAACTGCGCTGAGATTTGCGTTGTCCGAGCATGTTCAATTATACGCCTGATTCACGCCACTTTCCGGCCGGACCTCTAGAGGCCCGGCCGTCCAGCTGCTGCTCGATCGCGGCCACGAAGCGGGCATCCTGCCCAAGCGGATTGTGGCGGAGTTCGTCGGCGGGTAAGGCTGCCCATCATCCTCTGCCCGACTCTTCCCGACGCCAGACTTGCCAGAAAACTGGTTTTCTGGAAAAATGGCACCATGAAGACGACACTCGATCTGCCCGACGAGCTGATCACCGAGGTCAAGATCGAAGCGGCGAAACAGAAGAAGAAGCTGAACCAACTCGTTCCTGAGCTGATCAGCGCCGGGCTCAGCGCTCGACGGCAGCGCAGGCCACTCAATCGTCGGCTCGTTGAAAAGTGGATCGACGATTGGGTCCAGCTCGGCCAAGCGGCAACCGCCGACTTGCCGCCCGGGCCCACGGCCACCGAGATCCTGGCCGAGGATCGCGGCCGGCTGGAAAGGCATTAGTGCGTGCTGGTCCTGGACGCCAACATCTGGATTTCAGCCTTCGACGCCACCGACCGATTCAATGAAGACAGCGTGGCCCTCCTCCACGCCGCCGCACAACGTGGCCTTCTACTGGCAGGCCCGGCATTCGTCGTCCTCGAATCAGCCTGTGCTTTGCGTCGCCGCGTCGGCAACTCACCGGCAGCCCACCTTGCCGCCACCAAGATCGCCCAACATCCGGCGCTCCAACTCGAAGCCATGACCGGTGACCTCCTCGCCGAAGCACAACGGCTAGGCATCGACTGCGGCCTGCGCGGCGCCGACGCCCTCTACGCCGCCACCGCCGCCCGGCTGCGCTGCCCTCTGCTCACCTGGGACAACGAGTTGATCCACCGCGCGGGCGGAATCTCACCGCGCGACTGGCTGGCGGAGAACAGCCATTCCGCCGCGGCGGAGCAGCGAGAGAGTCCTGGTGATGCGCTCCTCACCCGATCGACGGAAGATCCCAAACCAGTTCTCCTCGATATGCCCGAGATCGGCGAAGGTACCGACTTCGAGCGCAAGGACGACCTGCCGCAAGGCCACGATCCGTGAAGTTTCTACTCGACACCAACAAGGTCTCGGATCTGGGCACTGAGACACGGGCTGATGGCTGGTGACAAGAAATATTGGCGACCTAGCCGGCACCGCCGTGGCCATGCTGAATCCGTTCGGGCGCAACTCAATTCGCAAGATCGAGCGGTACCTCGCCGCTCATCCCGACTACCACCCCGCCGCCATTGCCTCCAAATCCGCCAGTTCTTCACGCCGCCGGCCGTAGCCGTGCTTCTCGACCAGCCGTTGCGCTTCGGCGAGGGCGGCGCGGTTGTGGAAGAGGCGGGCGCGGTAGAGGTGGATATCGGCAAGGTGGAGCGGCATGGGGCCGCGTTCGGCGATCTGTTCGGCTTCGTCGAGGTCGGCTTGGGCTCCAGAAGAGTCGCCTTGGGCGGAGCGTAGCCAGGCGCGGGTGAGGAGGCCGCGGGGGAGAAATTGAACTTGGCCAGCTCCTCGCAGGCCGTCCACCGCCTGTTCGATCTGGTTCTGCGCCTCATTGAGATACCCGCCTTCCAGAATCGACTTAAGAAGACGAGCACGACCGAGGGTGAGATGGTCGAGGGCGATGTCGAGGAGCCGATAGTCGGTATGGCACCACTCGAGCATCTGGAGGGCTCGCCGTTCGACCTCGGAACAGCCATCCCTGGCGTCAAGGGCATCCTCCCCTCGCGCCGCAGCGCGCTCCGCCCCGGCGAGGAGGAGGTCGCAATAGCAAAAGCCCCGTAGCGAGTAGAGGAACGGGAACTGAGATTGTTGCTTCTCCTGCATCGTCTCGGCCTCGCGGAAGCGCGCCAGCGCCTCCTCCCGGCGGCCCGCCTGGTGCAGGGCGTCGGCCAGGGTCGTGCGATGCTCTGTCCGCAGGAACTCGTCACGGCTGGCATCGGCGAACTCCGCCTGCTCGGCCGCCTGAACGCTAGCTCCCACGTTGCCCAGCACCAACTCCAGCTGGCTGAGGTTGCTGGCGTTCACGGCGGCCTGTTTCCAGTTCTTCTGCGCGACTCTCCTCTCTAACCCAGCTCGCATCGGCTCGACAGCCTCGGTCAACCGGCCTAGCGCACGCAGGTGGTAGGCTGCCTGATTCAGCAGCCAGGCCTGGACGGCCTCGGTGAACACCGCCGAAACATGGCCCCATGGCCTCTCGAAAAAGCAGGCGACGGCTCCCAGGTCCGCACCGAAGGCGCCGAGCTTCTTGATGCTGTAGAAACCATCGCTCCCGGTACCGTGAAGGATGCGGTCCACATACACTTCTACTAGTGCCTCCTGCTCCCGTCCAGCCTGGCAGCCATGAGCCACCGCCTGGTAAAGGGGTTGGAGGCCAGCCAGAGTGTCGGGCCGGTGCTTCGTGGTCTCCTTCAGATGGTCGAAGATGCGACCGTGGGCAGCTTTCCAACCTTCGGGATTGCCCTCGCCGATACAGCGGGCGAAGTGTTCGCGGATCAAGGGGTGGGCGTCGAGGTTGCCCGCTTCTTGGGTCACCAGCCCACGCTCGGCCAGGCGGGTGACGGCCATGTTCCACCTCGCATCGCTCAAGCCCACTATCGGTTCAGTCAACTCTGGGATGGCGGGTGGACGGCGCAGGGCTCCCAGGCACTCCTCCGAGGCAGGTCGGTCGAAGAGGCCGAGGAGACGCAGGACGACAAGAAGCCTTTCTCCTCTGCCCCCTTCACTCGCGAACCACCGCTCGTAGGCCTCCATCACCCGGAATGTATGGCCACCCTGGACCTCGGCGTCCGCCTCCGCGAAGTTCACCAGATCGCGCTTGCGCACGTCTCCACCGTGGGCGCCATGCAAGAAACGTCCAACCAGGTTCAAGGTCAAAGCATGCCCCCGGACCTCTTTGGCCAGCTCCTCCAACTCGGCATCTGGCCCGTGAACACCGAGACTCCGCAACAGCTCGACGCCCGCGGCCATCGACAAGTGCTCCAGGCTCCTCCTAGGCGCGGTCGATTCCTCGTAGGTAGCCAGATCCACGAGCCGCTCGCGCGTCGTCACCACACACAGGCCGGCATTGCGCGCCGCCAGCCCCTTGAGCAGTGCCTCCATGGCTTGATCCTTGAGCCGCCCGGTCATCGAGCCGGGCGGATACTGGAGCGGTTCCATTCCGTCGAGTACCAGGAGCGTTCGGCGTTCGGCCACCAGCTTGGCCAGCCGCGACCCCTTGTCCCAGGGAGACTTGGCGGTATCGGCCATCGCCTCGTCGCCGAAGAAGCGCAAGGCCGCATCGATGAACGGGTCGGCCGAGGCCGCTCCCTGCTCGCGGGTGCCCTGGCTGTAGAAGGACCAATCGAAGTAGTCCGCCCCGTCGTAGTCCCGCGCCGCCAGCGCGGCACACCACTTGGCAACCAGCGCCGTCTTACCCACCCCGCCCCAGGCGACGAAGGTGATGAGGTGGGTGGCCGGGTCCTTCCACGCCTCGCTCAGTTGAGTCAACTCCGCTTCGCGGCCGAAGAGGTGAGAGGTGGAGCCGGGGAGGCGGGAGGGGGCGATGCGTTGGGACGACCTGCCAGACGAAGACTGCGGTGGAGATGGTGCTACGGAGTTGTCGGCCTCCAGCCGCTGGAGGATAAGATCCGCGACCTCTCTCGGCGATCGTTCACCGATCCATACGTAGCCATCCGTCGAAAACAAGCCCGGAATCTCCGTCATGTCGAAGCGACAGGGCATAACGCTCTCAACCTGGCGCTTCTTGATCAGATCGCGAATGGCCCGCCACTCCAAGCCACACCACTCCTTGCGCTCATAGTCCTCCGAGACGAAGACAACAATCAGCTCGGACTCGTCGTGGTAAAGGCGTTGAAGGTAGGTATCGAGATCAGGCCGGGCGAATTCCGCTGTGTAGAAGTCGTCGTAGAGCACCCGATCTCTACCTAGTCGGGTCGCTAGACGATCCGCGACAGACGCCATGAAAGTGCGCTGTTCGCCAGGGAACGAAAGCGCCACGCGGAAGCGCTTCGACCTCTCACTCATAGGTATGCCGTGCCCCTATTGTCCAACCTAGCGGCGGATACGAAAACGAAGATTCGCGGCTATTCTAGCCGATCATCTTGAAGATCCCGGTGACGAAAAAGCAGTCACCTCATCGCACAGGCTCGGCTTGAGAAAACCAGCCGAGCACCACCCTAAATCGGCGGCCCGCCGGGCTGGTCGACTAGGTAGCTGGCTTGTACGAACTCGTAGCCCAGGTCCAAAGCGCGGGGAACTTCGCTGGCTAGGACTTCGAAGGTGGCCGGGTAGGGGTGGCCGATGGCGATGGCGGCGCCGCGTTGGCGGGCCAGCCCCAAGAGGCGGTGGAATTGGTAGCGGATCTCTTCGGCGCTCGGGTCGGGATCGAGGAAGACCTGGCGTTGGGCGGAGGCTAGCCCCAGGGAACGGGCGATATCGTAGCCGGTGCTGGCGGCGCTGGTGCGGGAGTCGAGGAAGAAGAGGCTGCGACCTTGCAGTTCGCCCAGGATCGCGGTCATGGCGCCGGCGTCGGCGGTCAGTCGGGAGCCCATGTGGTTGTTGACCCCGACCGCGCCGGGAACCGCTTGCAGGGCTTGGCGGGTGGCGAGAGCCAGTTCGTCCACGGTCATGCTGGCGCGCAGCGCGCCGGGACCGGGATTGGCGCCGCCGCCAGGTTCCATCGGCAGGTGGAGCAGGATCTCGGCCCCCAAGCCGCGCAGTTTGGCGGTGACTTGCGCCGTCTTGCTCTCGAAGGGCAGGACCGCGTAGGTGATCGGAACTCCCAGCCCTTCCAGCCTGTCGACATCGGCGAGGCTGCGACCCAGGTCATCGATCACCAGGGCGATGCGGGCGCCCCCACCGGGCAAGAGGGGCTGCGGCGGATATTGCGCCGATGGCGATGTGGAACCTTGGCCACCTGCCGCCCCCGCACTGGCCGGCTCAGGTTCGGAGGCGTAGACCTCGTAGGTCGCCGGTTCCTCTTGTGCCTCGCCGGCACGCCTAGAAGCATCAATCTCGCTCGACGGTGTGGTCCCGGTTGCCGTGACATCGGTGGGCTGCGAAGAAGCTTCCCTCTCGGCCTCACCCTTGCCGGAGCCCTCGCTGCGGCTCATCAGTAGATAGAGCATCGACAGCAGCGCCACGGCGAGCAGGGTCAGCACGACGAGGCGTGCGGAGCGGCGCAGCTCGAACTCTCTCGACTTCGCAGCGGGCGATTTCCGGACGCGCGACTTCTTGCCACCTCGGGCACGCCGAACGGGGCGGCGACGTTGAGCCATCTTGAGTGCGCGGCGGCTAGGCGGCCTTCTTGGCCGGCTCGATCTCTTCTTCGCCGGCGAGCAGCCCCAAGCCGCGTTCGAGGATCAGATCGTCGATCTCAGCATCGGTCTCGGCCAGCGAGCGCGAGTGATCATCCACCCGCAGATCGGGAGCCAGCCCTTCGCGCAATGGCTCGCCGTCCGGACCTGTAAAGAAAGCGTCGGTGAAGATCAGGCGGCCTCCGGAGGCAAGATCCTCTTCGCCCATCCGCCCGGCATAGCCAAAGGTCCGTCGTCCGACCAGCTCGGCGGAGAGTTTGTCGCGCAGAATAGCCGCCAGGATCTCAGCCGGTCCCACCGAGCCTCGGTCAGTCAGGATCACCAATCGCCCATTCCACAGCGGCTTGGCTTTGGCGGTGAAGGTCTCGATCGCTTTGTCCCGGTGCACCAGTTTTCCCAGCTCGCCTCGGGTGAACAGGCCAGCGACCTCGTAGGCCACCACGCAATCACCGCCGGCCACTCCCCGCAGATCGATCAACAGCCCGGAGCGACCTTCCTTCGCCGCCCGCCGTAGGGCTACCTTGACGGCCGATACCGTGGCTTCATCGAAGTTGGAGATGCGCAGGACCGCCTGGCCATCCTCCTCGCGTAGCCGCGGCGCGGGAGAGGCAAACTCGGCCAGCTCCAAGGTCACTTCGATGCGGTCGCCGAAGCGCAGCAGATCCAGCTCGACCTTGTTGCCAACAGCTCCGGCGAGGGTTTGCTGAACCCGCCACAGCGGCATCAGCCGCGTCGCCTCGCCGTCGACCTTGCCGATCACGTCACCCTGCTTCACTCCCGCCTCGGCAGCCGGGCTGCCGGCCTGCACCGCGGCGGCGAAGACCACTCCGTCTTGCTTGAGCAACCACAGCCCACTGCGCCGGCTTCCGACCTGGCGAACCGCCTCGTAGCTCTCGACGCTTCTCGCCGGAACGTAGAGCGAAAAGGGATCCAAGGCGTCGGTGGCACCGTCGAGCGAGGCCGCCATCAGTTCGTCAAGATCGGTGTGATCAACGTAGCTCTGGCGCACCAGGCCGAGAACTTCGGTGAACACGGAGAGGTACTTGAACAGCGAGTCTTCGCTGGCATCCTTCTTCGCCGAGGCGGCCGCCAGGTAGGTGGCGGTGGCAATCGGCAGGACCAATACCAAGGAGAGAGTGAAGAAAACGGCGCGGTTGCGGGTCATAGCTGGTGAGTTCTGCGGACCGTCGTGAGGTTGCTTATCGGGATCGAAGGGTGGATTCAGCGGAGCCAATCTACAGGGTCTTGCAGCTCCCTGCCGACGCGTATCTCAAAGTAGAGTCGCTCGGCAACGGGCCCCAGGTCCTGTCCCAAGGCTACCACATCGTTGCGCTGCACTCTGAGTTCGCGCAGGCCGGCATAGAGGGTAAAAACGCGTCCGGCATGGTGCACCACCACCGTCGGGCCGTACCCTTTGAAGGCCGCCGCGTAGAGCACTTTCCCCGGGTAGACGACACGTACGGCAGCCGCCGGCTGACTCGGAGCCAGCTCGATCCCCTTGTGCGGTACGCGAGTCTTGTAGGTTGGATCGAGCCGGGTTCCAAAGCCGACGGAGATCGACCCGGCGATCGGCCATTCGAGCGTCCCCTTGAACTGGTGGATCGGCGAGCCGGAGAGGACCGAAGCGGAACCATCGAGGTCATCGACCAGAGACGACAGCCGGCGCTCGCGGTCGGCGAGATCGATCGCCTGCGAAGCCAGCCGGCGGCGATCGGCGTCCAACTCCCTCAGCAGGCCGGTATGGTGCCGACGCAAGTCGGCCAACTCCTCGCGGCGCAGGGCCTCGCGTTGCGACCAGCTGTCCGCCTCCCGCTGGCGCATCACCAGATCATCCTTTTCCTGTTCGAGGCCCGCCTCCAGCTCCTGGTAGTGGCCCACCGCGTCGCGGTCACGCTGGGCAAGATACCGGGCCACGCGCATGGCGGGCAGCAGTTGGGCATCGGGGTCGGCGGCGAGCAGCAGCCGCAGATAGCCCTGCCTGCCGAGGCGATAGAGCGCCGCCAACCGAGTGCGCAACTCACTCCGAGCCGCGTCCAGCTCCCCGGCGAGAATCTCGACGCGGTCCTGAACTTCTTCGACCGCCACCACCGTCTGCGCCAGAGCCGCCGCCGCTTCCGCGACCCTCTGGCGCTGCAGTTTCAACTCGATATCGACCTCTTTGACTTGACCTTCGAGGCCGGTTCGCCGCTGGCGCAGCGTTTCCAGCTGTTCCTGCAGGCGGCCGATCTGAACTCGGATGTCGCGCAGCTGGGAGCTGTCCTCCTCAGCCAGGGCGGCGGTGCCCGGCCAAGCACCGCCTAGCCAACCACCGCCCAGCCAGCCGGCGCCGAGCCCCACGGCGCACAGAAAGGCGGCGAGACCGAAGGACCGGCGGATGCTACCTCCAGAGACTCTTACCATCGAGATTCGGCGGTGGTTCGACATCGAAGGCTTCGAGGAAAGTCGGCATCAGATCACCCATGTAGGGCTTTTCGGGATTCAGCGCCCGGTTGCTGAACAAAACACCCTTGACCAGTTCCGGGTAGACCCCGCAGTGGTCACCGCTCCAGATGCGATCGTTGACCTCGACCACCGCGGCTCCGATACCGCCCAGGGTGTCCTGCCAGCCAGTGCGATAGCCGTCGATCGTGGTGGCGAAGAGGTCCGGTGTGTAGAGCGGATCGTAGACGCCGTAGGCCTCGTCGCGAGTGAAAACGTAGCGCACCGGCTGCTTCTCGGTGAGCGGATCGACGTAGGACTCCAGCCCCTCTTTGATCTCCGCCACCAACTGCTCATACTCGGCGCCCGGCTGGACGATCCCCTGGCCCTCGCGGCCGGCCAGGTTGATGTAGATGTTGCCGAAGCCGAGGGCGTAGGCGCGCGTCTGGCTCCAGTCGACATTGACGAAGAAGTCGCCCTTCTCGAACAGATCTTCGAGGTTGTAGCGATCCGGCGCCTCGCCTTGCAGCTTGATGTAGCCATTCTTGGCCAACCATGTATTGAAGTTGACGGCGTAGCGGAAGGAGCTGAAACCGTGGTCGGAGGCGATGAACAGCGTCGCCCCTTCCGGCATGCGCTCCATCACACCACCGACGATCTGGTCCATCCGCTGGTAGGTCTCGAGGATGGCTCCGCCCCAACGCTCGCCGCCTTCCGGTTGATACATCGGATGGTCGGGATCGAAGTGGCGGAACATGATGTGCTGTACGCGGTCGGTGAACTCGAAGTAGTGCACCAACATGTCCCAGTCCCCACCCTCGTCAAGGATGCCGAAGAGCAGCCGTTCGTACTCCGCGGCGGTGCGCATCGCATCTTCCATGAAGACAGTTTCGTCGATGGCGCCGTCGCTGGCCGAGTTGGTGTCGACCGCCCAGCCGACGGTCTTGAACATGCCGTGGGCGTCGGCCAACTCTCCGGCCAGTTCGCGCGGCGAGCTGATATCCAAGATCGGCGGCAACTTCTTGGGATCGAACTGGATCGGCGAGAGGTACAAGCGCACCTCCGGCTCCAGGCTGATCAAGCGAAAGCGGCCCATACCGTGCAGCTTGAGCAACGAGTTATAGGAGAAGGTGAAGCTCACCCAGTCGCTCCACTCACCGGGACGCATCTGGAGCTGGTTGCCTGAAACCTCGATATCGAGGTGGGAGGCGTCGTCGGCGACGGTGAGGGTCATAGGAAGAATCAGGTACTCGGTCTGGCCCGACTCCGGGTTGGGGAAGAGTTCGTTGGGCGGCCCCTCCACTTCGGTGGGGATGACGCCGCGGTTGTCGACCAACTCGACGACCTCGATCGAAAAATCGCCTTTCGCCGCAGGGGTGAAGAACAGCTCTGAGGTGAAGTAGTAGGGCTTGAGCAGCCGGGTGGAGAGATCCGGCGTCGGCAAGCCGGAGACCATCTCACCATGCTCAAACGGTCCCGGTGGGAAGGTCACCGGAACCCGGATCACTTTTACCTTCTTGCCGGCCTGCCCCAGGATCTCCCAGAAGGTGTCGCCCTGACGGCGATTCTTGACCGTGGGCACCTCCTTGGGCAGCAAGCGCGAGGCGGCCAGATCGACGCCGACTCCGGCGGCGATCCCCAGCACCAGCGCGGTGACCATGGCCGGTTTGAGGCCGACGCGGAAAAGCTTGAACAGAATCAAGAAGAGGACCGCCAAGCCCAATCCCACCAGAATGCCAAGAATCCACGGCGTGCGTTCCCCCCACAGGAAGGGCTTCTTGCCGGTCTCGACGATCCCCAGGGTCGGGATGTAAGTCTCCGGGTCGCGCTTCAGGAAATCGATCACCGTGTGGCGCCCAGGGTTCAGACCGGTGGCGAACGTCGACCAGGAGACCGGGGTCTGCGACGGGTTGGTCGGCAGCAGCGGCGAGAAGGTGCCCTGGTCGCGCAGGCGGGCCAAGTTGGGCAGGTGGCCTTCGTCCATCCACTTCTCGGTCAGTTCGGCATCGACGCCGTCAAAGCCGAGCACGATGACTTGGGGACTCTTCCCCCCACCGTCCGCCGCATGGACGGCCGGGACAGCGACGCATAGAAGGCACAGGCAGAATAAGGCAAAGGTATTTTTCATCAAGGTATCCGAAGACACGCACAGCCGGATCCGGGGCCCCGGGCGCGGAGGGTTGTTACTGGGAAGGATGCGGCGCTCCCCCAACGGAGCCGCGTCGGAGATCCTAGCAGGCTTCTCGGTACCGAGGGAGGGGCGAGGTGTGGGGGAGGCCTCGCCTCTCACTTCGCTCGCAGAAACCTAGCCGCTAAGCGTAGCGTGCCGACAAGCACCTCGATTCCGTGTAAGAGCGCAGCACGCTGCGCCCGAGCCCACCAAACTCACACGCCCAACGCAGCGCGTGAGCCCCTGGGGCGAACCCGGCCGCGAGGCCGGTCTGCTCGGGGTGAATCGCGAAAGACCACGCTTTTTCGCGAGAGGGGTTTCGCAGAGAAACCCCCAAGAACAAAGCCCCCCCCTGAGTACACGCGACCCGACCGCAAAGAAAGGTCTCGTACACCAGGGGGGGGTGGAAGCGACTGCTCAAGGGGAGTAGAGCAGCCACATTCTTCGGACGGTTGACGATCTACGGGTAGCGCCTCCTCATTCGTAGTACCGCGGTGAAACCGAGAATCAGTGCCAGGAAGAGGAGACCCCACTCGGAGAGGGTCGGGATCTCGACCGCCGACAGCGGCAGGTTGAAGACGGTCGGATCACCGTTGTCTCCCGGGTCGCCGTTGCCGTCGGGGTCGGGGTCGCCACCGTCTTGGGAGACATCCGTCACGATCGCGCCGGTCGGGCTGGTCGCCGAGGCGGTCGACGAACAGACGTACGGGCCACCGAAGCCATCCGGAGTGAGGATCACGGTGAGGGTCACCACGGCTACCTCGCCCGCCTCCAGCATGTCCGTCCCAGCCAAGAGATTCGTGTCCGTGTCTCCGTCGAAGGCCGGATTGGGGGTCACGCCGACCGCCGTCACCGAGTCCACCACAAAGCCACCGGCGTCGGCGAAGGCGGTCGCCAGGTCGGTCACCGTCTGCACATTGGAGAGCTTGACGTTGCCCGAGTTGGTCACCAGCATCTCGAAGACCAGTTGGAAGTCGCCACCGCCGAGGTTGTCGACCGAGAGCAACTGCTTGGCCAGGCCGATCATCGGATCCTCGGGCCCGATCCCCACGGAGTGGTCCTCGATCTCGCCGTCCGGCGCCAAGCCGGTCGGGCTCAGCCCTGGCTGCGAGCTGATACGGAACCTCGCACAGGTGGTGCTGCGCACCGCCGTGGGCGGCGCCGCCACCGAGAGCACCGTGGTACTCCCACCGGCGAGGTCCAGATCGGCGGCGATCTGCTCGCCGGGGTCGTTCCAGTCGCCGTCGGCGTTGAAGTCGATCCAGGCGTTGAGCAGGCCGCCAGTCGCTCCGGCCGCCACGCTGATGTCCACCGGCGCTCCGCCTTGCACCATCACACCGGCGAAGGTCACGCCATCTTCATCGTCCGGCGTGCCGTTGAGGTCATCCCCCATGTGGTTGGCGTTGGGCTGGCCGTCCGCCTCGGTGTCGATCTGCGTTCCCAGGGTGGGATTGCCGTTGGCCAGGACCACGTGACGGGCGCCGTCGTCAGCCAGGAGGGTCGGATAGCCGGCCGGAGCGTCGCCGTAGTCGAGCCCCTTGAGCAGGAAGGTGTAGTCCTCGACCTCACCGTCGATCACCGGACCGCTCCCCCCGTCGTTGGGCGGCAGGCCGCCCACTGAACTCAAGCGGAAGCGGGCGACGCTGGCGCCCGGAACCACGTCGCAGGGGATGTCGAAGGGTAGTGAGTTGACCCCCGCCACCAACGGCGCGCTGGTGCCGGCGAAGAGATGCTCCGCCGGGTGATCGAAGAGACCGTTGCGGTTGAAGTCGATCCAGGCGTCCAACAGGGCGAGGCCGACACCGGCAGTGTTGACCAACTCGACGCTCACCGTGGTGGCCGCGCAGGCGTGGGCCATCGGCATGCCGCCGGCGAAGCCGACACCGTCCTCGTCGTCACCGTCGGCGTCGGTATCGTCGCCGTCGGCCCCGATGGTCGGCTGGCCGTCGGGCTCGGTGTCGTTGGCCGCTCCCAACTGGAAGCCGGGGACGATGGTGTGGCTCGGGCCGCCCTGCACCAAGGTGGTGGCGTAGCTGCCCACGGCGTCGCCGTAGTCGACGCCCTTGATCTGGATTGCATAGTCCTCCACCTCACCATCGGCCGTGATCCCGTCGGGTGCCAGGTTGCCGGCGGAGCTGAGCCGGAAGCGAGCGAAGCTCACCAGCTGGGGCACGGCATCGCACGGCACGCTGTAGGTCAGCGTGTTGCCACCGAGCACCAGCGCCTGGCTGATTCCGCCGAAGAGGTGCTCGGCGGGGTGATCGAAGAGACCGTTGCCGTCGAAGTCGATCCAAGCGTCGAACAGCGAGGTCGCGAGGCCCGCCGTGTTGTTGAGCGTCACATCGAGGGTGTTGCCCGCGGTGCAGGCTCCGGCCATCGCCATGCCGCCACCGATCACCACGCCGTCCTCGTCGTCGCCGTCGGCGTCCAGGTCGTCCCCGTCCGCCAGCGCCGTCGGTTGACCGTCGGGCTCGGTGTCGTTGGCGGCACCCAGGCTGTAACCCGGGATGATGGTGTGCATCGCACCGCCGGCGGCCATGGTCGTCGCATAGCTATCCGGCGCATCCCCCAGATCGATGCCCTTGACCTCGAAGGCGTAGTCCTCGACCTCACCGTCGGCAGCGGGGCCGCCCGCCGCGTCGGTCGGCATCAGACCGCCGGCCGAACTCAAGCGGAAACGGGCCGCGCCGGCGTTGGGCACCACGTCGCACGGTACGTCGAAGGTCATGTTGTTGGCACCCACCGCCAACGGCGCACTGGTACCGGCGAAGAGATGCTCGGCCGGGTGATCGAAGGCTCCGTCGCCGTTGAAGTCGATCCAGCCGTCGAGCGAAGCAGTACCCACCCCGGCGGTGTCATCGAGGGTGACGACCAGCGGGTTGCCGGTCGAACAGGCAGCCGCCATCGGCCCGGCGACCCCAAAGTCGACGCCGTCCTCGTCGTCGCCGTCGGCGTCGGTATCGTCGCCGTCGGCCCCCGCAGTCGGTTGGCCGTCGGGCTCGGTGTCGTTGGCGCTACCGAGTTGATAGCCCATCACGATGACGTGGGCCGGGCCGCTCGCCGCCATCGAGGTGCCGAAGGTGTCCGGGGCATCGCCCCAATCCACACCCTTGACCAGGAAGGCGTAGTCTTCCACCTCACCGTCGGCGCTGCCGCCGGTCGGGGTCAGCCCGCCGGTGGAACTCAGCCGGAAGCGCGCGTAGCTGGCACTGGGCGCCACGTCGCACGGAACGGTGTAGTTCAACGTGCTCGTTCCCGCCGGGATCTGCATGCTGGCGCCGGCGAAGATGTGCTCGGCCGGATGATCGAAGGTGCCGTCACCGTTGTAGTCGATCCAGCCGTCGACAAAGGCGGTGGCGAAACCGGCGGTGTTGACCAGGGTCACGTCGACGCTGGCCGACTCACAGGCGGCGGCCATCGCCATGCCACCGGGGAAGGCGATTCCGTCTTCGTCGTCACCCTCGGGGTCGGTGTCGTCACCGTCCGCGTTCGGGCTTGGCTGACCGTCCGACTCGGTGTCGTTGGCCGCACCCAACTGGAAGCCGGGCACGATGGTGTGGGTGGCACCGGTGGCGGCGATGGTCGTGCCGTAGCTGTCCGGCGCGTCGCCAAAATCGACACCCTTGACCTGGAAGAGGTAGTCCTCCACCTCACCGTCGGCGGCCGTGCCGCCGGGCAAGGTTCCGCCGACCGAACTCAACCGGAAGCGGGCATAGCTGGTCGCCTGCGGTTGCGCGGCACACGGCACCATGTAGCTGAGTGTGTTGGCGCCCGGGTTGAGCTGCATGCTGGCGCCACCGAACAAGTGTTCGGCCGGGTGGTCGAAACTGCCGTTGCCGTCAAAATCGATCCACGCATCGACGAAGCCTTGTGCCATCCCCGCCGTGTTGGTCAAGGTGACGGTGACATCGGTCGTCTCACAGGCACCGGCCATCGCCATGCCGCCGGGAAAGGCTACGCCGTCCTCGTCGTCGCCGCCGGCGTCGCTGTCATCGCCATCCGCCGCCGGGGTCGGTTGACCGTCCGGCTCATGGTCGTTGGCACTGCCCAGCTGGAAGCCGGGAATGATGGTGTGCGAGGCACCGCCCGCCGCCATGGTGGTCAAGTAGCTGTCCGGGGCGTCGCCCAGGTCGATACCTTTGACTTGGAAGGGGTAGTCCTCGACCTCACCCTCGGTCGCGGCACCGGTGGCGCCCAAGCCGCCGGCCGCGCTCAGCCGGAAGCGGGCGTAGGAGTCCGCCGGCACCACATCGCAGGGCACGGTGTAGGTCAGAGTGTTGTTGCCCGCCGCCAGAGCCGTGCTCGTACCACCGAAGAGGTGCTCGGCCGGATGGTCGAAGGTACCGTCGTTGTTGAAGTCGATCCAGCCGTCGAGGAAGGCGCCGGCGACGCCGGCACCGTTGGTCAGAGTCACATCGACCGAGGTGGTCGCACAAGCGGCGGCCATCGCCATGCCGCCGGGGAAGGCGACACCGTCTTCGTCGTCCGGGGTGCCGGCGAGATCATCGCCGTCCGCGCCCGCCGAGGGCGCGCCGTCGGTCTCCGCATCGATTGCGCCACCTAGCGAGTACCCGGCGATCACGCCGTGGGAGGCGGCGCCGGCACCGGCGGTGCCGTAGCTCGCCGGCGCATCGCCGAAGTCCGCCTTGAGGGCGAAGACATAGTCCTCCACCTCGCCGGCCGTCGCAGTGCCTCCGGGGAGGAGTTCCTCGCCGGAACTCAACCGGAAGCGGGCATAGCTAGCGCCGGCGACCGCGCTACAAGGAACCATGTAGTTCAGGCTGTTGACGCCGGTGCTCAGTGCCACCGCCGTGCCGCCGAAGAGGTGCTCCGCCGGATCATCGAAGACTCCGTTGCGGTTGAAGTCGATCCACGCATCGAGCTGTGGACTGGCCGTGCCGGCGGTATTGGTCAGCTCGACGCTCACCGAGCTCTGCTCACAGGCGGCCGCCATCGCCGTGCCGCCGGCGAAGGTGACGCCGTCTTCGTCGTCGCTACCGGCCGTGTCGTCGCCGTCCGCTCCCGGTCCGGGCTGGCCGTCCCCTTCGCTGTCCACCGCCGGTCCGAGGGAGAAACCGTCGACGATGTCGTGCGCCGGGCCGCCCGCCATGGAGGTGGTGGCGTAGCTATCCGGGGCATCGCCCCAGTCTTGGGTGATGTTGACGAAGCCGAAGTCGTAGCTGTGGTCGTTCTCGCCGCTGCCACCGGTGGTGAAGGCGACGGTGACCACACCGGCGCCAACATCGACACCGTCCGAATCGCGCAGATCCGCGGCGGCGTCCGCACCGCCGTTGTTGGCCGGCGACGGCTTGGCTGTGCCGCACGCCATGGCCAGCGCCGCGCCGTTGGCAACGGTGTCGATCGACACCGTGCAGGCGGTACCGCGCGGGATGCGGGAGCCGTGGGCTACCAGATAGTCGGCATCGGTGAACAGATAGCTGCCGTCGGCGGCGGTGGTCGCGGTCAGCGTCTCGGCGCCGCAGGTCAGGACCACGGAAATCCCGCCGACTCCGTTCTCACCCGCATCCTGAACCCCGTTGCCGCTGCCGTCACACCAGACGCGGTTGCCGATCTCCAACGGCGGTGGCGGACAGAGGATCTCGAGATCTCCCAGGCCGGCCGCCTTGCCGATCCCGGTCTCGCCGCCGCCCGTCTGACCGGTGAACACCTGGTAGCGCCGGATACTTCCGGCGGGAATCGCGCCGCCATCGGCCAATGTCGTCGAGATGGCTCCGTTGGCGTTGCTCAACCAGCCGATGCCGCCCGACCAGGTCTGAATCGGATCGGCCATCGTGGTGACGACTTCACCGGAACCGAAAAGGTGGGCTACCGCACCCCAGCTCGACTCGGGATGGATATCAAAGCCGAAGCCGATCGGCGCCTGCTCACCGGGGTAGAACTCTCCACCGCCCGGCCCCTCGCCGTTGGCGAGGTTACTCGGACACTGCGGGGTCCCTTCCAAGAAGAAGGCTTGCGTACCTCCACTGATCACATTGCACACGCGAACCAGGTCGCCGCCGGTCGCCCCGGAGTAGAGCGGCGAGCCCGCCGTATTGTTGACCGTGTCGTAGTTGCGATACCCGGACTGCATCCCGAAGCGATCGAGAAAGCCGAGAATCAGCGAGCCGTCCACATCGAGTGTGATGTCGGCCAAGATCGGCTGTGGAGCCGAATAGAGGGTCGGTCCCACCGGACCGTCCGGCGGGCTGGGCAAGGAGGGATCCCAGACGCTGCGCCACGGCTGCCACTCACCGGGAGTGAAAGCGCCGGGGCCGATCAGCCCTTCGAGATCTACCGCCCGCCCCTTGGTGTAAGCCAAGGCGAGTGAGTAAATCTCGGTGAAGTTGCCCACGGCGCCACTCGGATCGTGGGTGTAGACGTAGGCGAAGAGATCGGCCGCGGTACCCCCGTTTTCGGCGGTACAGACGCCACCGACGTAGATCAACCCATCGTGAGCGCCGAGTCCCCAAGGGCGAAACTCGCCGTTGGTACAACCGGCGGCCGGAGCCGGGATGTTGTGCACCACGATCTCCGCAGCGGTCGGAGCGGCAGCCGGAATGCCGATCGGCATCTCCAGCAAGGTCTTGTTGGTGAGGTTGACCACCCACAGTGTCTGATCGTCCTCCGACAGCTCGATGTCCCCAAACGAACTCTTGCCGATGGCGTCGAAGGCGGCGGCATCGCTGCTCGGTGTGGCCACGTTATTGAGTGGCGGCACGCTACTGGTGTGGGGATCGACGCCGGCCGGCATACCCGGCAGCAGCGCATTGAGATCCAAAAACAGCGCCGGAGGGGTGGCGGCCACGGTGTCGAAACTGTAGATCGCACCCGGCCCCGCCGCCGCGAAACCGGTGTGACGGCGTACCGCCGCCGCCGCGAGCAGGATCCCCGACTCCCGCTGGTAGGCCAGCCCCCAGGTCGTTCCGATCTGCGAAGCAACTGCCAAAGGAACCGGGTTGCTCGGTTGATTTCGGTCCGTGCCGGCGGATGCCGGCTGGCCGTAGCCGTTGTACGGCAAAGTGACCAGCGCGTCGATCCCCGCGCCGTCGCCTGCGATCTGATCTCCGCTCACCCAGCACGGCGTGGCGAGGAGCGGATCCTGATTGCAATACTGCGCCGGGTTCTGTAGCGCCAGGTCGACACCCGAGTCGCCACTCTGACGAAAGGTGACCCTGCTGCGCGAACCCGCCCCGATGGCGCCGGATTGCAGGAATCCCGGAACATTGGTGAACTCGATGCGCAAAGCCGTTCCCGCTCCCACGCTCACCGCCAGAGAATAGGTTCCATCCAGAAGCGAAGCGGTACTCCCCACCGAGGCTCCGGAAGAGTCATAGGCGGTCACCGAAATGCCGCCGACCCCCGGTTCCAGCCCACCGCGCGTACCACTGGCGTCATAGTCACGAAAGACCGTGCCGGTGATCGTCTGAGCGCTCGCGGTTGCGGTGAAAAGTACTCCAAGAAGCAGACAGGACCCAAAACAGTAGCGGTGAGTAAAACCGAACATCAAAGTATCCCTCCTGAGATCTGTGTTCCGACTGTTTCCCGCCGAGGCACAGCCGTACGCATCTACAAATTGCGGTCAAGTGCGCATCAGGCTAGAACCCGCAAACCGGCCAACGCTGTCAGCAGCGCCCACCTCGCGAAGTCGTCACCTTCGCCAACCGTCGAACGCGTTTGTCCTACAGGCTGTGGGTCTCGGGCCTACCTAGCCCCCTACCCGGCCCGGTGAGCGCCGGCAACTGCGCGAAGGCAACGCCGGAGTTCAGATCAGCTCACAAGTAACCGAGCGCGTGGAGCCCTTCAAGGTACTCCGCTCCGAGTTCCACCGGTTGCCGCCGGGGTCGCGGCCGGCCGTAGCTCTCCACCCGTGTAGGCGGCTCGCCCCAGTGGCAGGCGGCAGGCGGCTCGAGGAGTTCAGCACTCTGCGGCAGCCCCGCGGCGCGCAACAGGCCGGAGGCCAGGGAGCGTAGGTCGAGGGTGGCCGCCGCCCCCACGGAGACCGGCGGGCAGCCTTGCCGCCGCCAAAGGAGCACCCTGCCTTCGCCCGAAGGCTCCCGACGACCGGGATCGAACACCACCGCGATAGTGCCGAACTCGCCGGCCGCCCTGGAGATCAGCTGGTCGGTCGCGACCAGTTCAGTGCGCAGGAGATCGGTGAAGGCGACGTCACCCCAACTCCATCCATCGGCGGCCAGATCGAGGCCCGGCAGGTAGAGCGCCGCGGCTCGCGGCTTGCGAGCCAACCCCTGCTGGAAAACCGACCGGTAGAACGCGTCGGCGTGCAGAGCACGTTCGAGGAGAGGTTGGCGCGCCTCGACCGGCAGCCGCTCCACCAACTCCAGCGAAGCGGCTCGCGCCCCGGCGGCCAGCGCAGCGATCTCCTCCACCCGTGAAGCCGGCGCCACGGCACCCTGTGCTTCCTCTTTCAGCAACTGATACGCGCCGTGCGCCACCACCTCACCCGGCAGATCGATCGCCGGAAAGGTCGACCACCAGTTGACGGCGAGCACCGGCGTACCGCCTCGCGCCGCCAGTTCCCAGAAGGCAAAAGCGCGGCGGCGATAGGAGAGCAAAGGGCGATACTCGGCCAACCCCAGTGGGACGGCGACCGACTGCCAGTAGGGGCGCGAAATGCCGAGGCGCGACAGCGGCATCGTGACACCGGCGGGGCGGAAGCTGTCCAGCGCGCTGACCCCGTGCACCGCGCTATCGAGCCCGGTGGCGATCGTCGTCCACAAGGTCGCCGGCGGTTCGCCCTGGCGCTCATAGGAGAGCAGCACCCCTCCCTCGGCCAGGAGGCCGGAAAGTGCCGCAAGCTCCTCTCGCCCAGGCCCTAGCAGGTAGTCGATCTCCGACGGCACCACGCCGTCAATACCGATCAGCAGGACCCGCTCGCCCGGCGCGATCGGCAATGCCGGCGGTTCGGGAGGAGGTCCGGCGCGCGACGCCATGACCACCGGCAGCATGAGCAAAACGAGGCCCAGCACGATCACCGCTCCGACCCCGCGCCGGGAGAAAATCCGTTGTCGCGGCGCATGATCGGTCAACCGGATCGCCAAGCTCAACAAGCCATGATGGACGATCTTGATCAGCCCCGAGGCCACGACGAGGGTCGCGGCGCCGAGCAGCGCCAACTGCCAGCCGGTCACCTCGCTGGCAAGAGCCGACCGGCGCGCCGCCAGCAGCACCGCGACCACCGAAACCAGCCCGACGACCAAAGCGACCGCAAAGCTCAGCGTCTCGATGTGGCGCACCGGATAAACCCTCAGCACCAGGGTCAGCAAGCCACCGAGGATGAGGAAAAGCACCGAGCACAACGCCACCGCCGGCACCACCAAATGGAGGAACAGAGGCAACAAGTCGAAAGGGGTCACGGCGAGATTGCCGTTGATCGCCGTCAGACCAATGGCCGCCGCCGTGGCCAGGCCACCCCCGGCCAACACCCCGACCTTCACCGCCAACATGGCCAAGGCGCGCAGGGGGCGGCGCGGGCGCAAGGCATCCTGGAGCAAGAAGCGCTCGACCCCGTGGCTCAGGTAGCCCAGTCGCCGCAGTTCGCCGCGGACTCGCTCCAGCTCGCTCATTCCTGGATCTTAGCCTGCGCCGCTCGGGCTCGAAGCTATGCCCCCGCCTGGCGAGCCACCGACCGAACGAAGCCGGCGATGTCGCGCAGCGCCTCGGCCTTGCGGCCGAGCGGCGCCAGTGAGTCGACGGCGAAGCCGAGCAACTCGGCGGCCAGCGTTCGCGCCCCTTCCACGCCCAGCAGGGTGACGAAGGTCTGCTTGCCTTCGTCCTGCCCGCTGTCCTTGCCGGTTTCCTGCGGCGTGGCCAGCACGTCGAGCAGATCATCGCAGATCTGAAAGGCAAGGCCGAGGTTCTTGGCGAAGCGAGTCACCACTTCCAGGTCGCGCCGTTTGGCATCGCCGGCCATGGCACCCAGTTCTCCCGCCGCGATGAACAGCGCTCCGGTCTTGTGGCTGTGGATGTACTCCAAACGCTCCAGATCCAGCCTTTCGCTACGCCCCTCGAGATCGAGCGCCTGACCGCCGATCAGCCCATCGGAGCCGATCGCGGCAGACAGGTGGTGGACCAGGTCGTCGCTGCCGTAACGCCGGCTCTTGAGCCCTTGCGCCGTCTCGACGACCAGCGAGAAGGAGCGATTGAGCAGGGCGAAGGCGGCGAGCAATGCGACATCCTCGCCAAACTCCCGGTGGACCGTGCGCCGGCCTCGGCGTAGATGGGCATCGTCCATCGCCGGCAGGTCATCGAGGATCAGCGAACAGGCGTGCACCATCTCCACCGCGCAACCGAGGTCGAGCACCGGGCCGGCCGGGGCACCGAACATCTCGCCCACCACCATGGTCAAAACCGGCCGCAGCCGTTTACCGGGGCTGGTGAGGGCATAGTGGGTGGCGCGATGGACCTGGCGCGGCCTCTCCTGCGGCGATGCGATGAGCTGCGCCAGCCGACCGTCCACCTGCCGGGCCAACCTGCCCAGCGATGCGGGAAGGCCGCCACCGGGCGGCGGCCCCTCAGGTGTGAGGTTGAATTCGAGGTCGCTCAAAGCTCCCCGTCTCCTCCTGGTGAATCAGAAGGAGGCGACCGCCTCATCTTCGTTTTCGTGGACCTCGAAGACGGTGATCAGTTGGGTAATCTGCAGGATGTCGGAGACCTTGGAAGGCAGGTTGAGCAGCTTGAGCTTGCCGCCGCGGTTGGTCACCGTCGTGTAGGTGCTCACCAACTCGCCGATACCCGAGGAATCCATGGTGGTGACGCCGTTCATGTTCAGCAGGATGTTCCGCCCCCCGGCCTCCAGGACTTCGGCCACCGACTGGCGCAGGGCGACATCGCCCACACCGATGGTGATCTTGCCCTTGAGATCCAAAACCGTCACTCCGCCGACCTTGCGTTCGGTGATTCTCATCGCCGTTCCTCCTACTTCACACAACTCGCTTCGGCCAGCTCGCACTCCCCTCGCGGGCCTGCGACGAGTACCGACGCTGATGATCGATCAATTTCCGTAAGTCCGACAGGGCTCTACCCGTCGGCCTCACGACCGTCTCTTGGTTACGCTTCCAACTGCTTGCGCAGGGTGACTACCGTACCGCCTTTTTCCGGGAAAGAGTATTCCACTCTGTCCATGAACCTGTTCATGTAGAAGATTCCACGGCCATTGGGCTTGAACAGATTGCTCGCCTCCAACGGATTGTCGAGACTTTCCGGGTCAAAGCCCTCCCCCTGGTCCTCGACTCGCACCACCAAACAACCCGAGTCGACGATCAGGTTGATCTCGACCTGTTTCTCCGGGTCTTGCCGGTTGCCGTGCTTGATGGCATTGGCCACCGCCTCGCGCACCGCGACATCCACCCAATGGCGAGAGTCCTCCTCCATACCCAAACGAGCCAGCGCATCGTCTAAAACGACCTGGACCAGCTCGATATTCTCAAAACGGCTACCTATCGCCAGATGGAACAATAGCTCCTCAACCTGCATAGACACGACTCCGAGCCGGCAGTCTAACAGACCTCATTTCGGAGGCCGTGGGACTTGCGGTCTTTCACAGCGGGCTGTACTTCAGCGCCAGGGGAATGACGATCAGCAGCTGGACGGCGTCGAACAGGATGTGGGCGATGATCGCCGGCCAGATGCTCTGGCGCCACTTGACCAGAAAGGCCAGGAAGAGCGACAGGAAGGTCAGTCCGAAGAGCATGAAGGGCTGGTCGTAGCCGGCGTGGGCGATGACGAAGAGGAAGCTCGAGAAGGCGATTCCGGCCCGTGGCTGCAGAAAGCCGCGAAAGAAAGCCTCCTCGACAAGCCCCGCAGAGATGCTGACCAGGAGGCGCACAAGGACGGGTAAGCCGACCAACCAGCGGATCAGCTCCGGCTGCTGCTGCGGGATCGCCTCTTGCCCGGCCAGCGAGCCGTAGGCCGCCACCACCAACAGCATCAGCGCCAAGGAGCCGGCCCAGCCGACGAAACCACCACCGATTCCAATGGCCAGATCCTCCAGCGGACGGCGACTGCGCATTCCCAAGTGGGCGGCCACCGACCGCCAGTCCATCGGCGGCGACCAGCCGAGCACGAACCAGATCAGCAGCACCAGCCCCATCAAAAAGTGCATCACGAAGAGCGCGCTGACATTCAGCTGCTCGGGATCGATCGTCTGGCCGCTGCCCAAGACGAGCAGCGGCGAGTAGATGCCCACCCAGAAGAGGGTCGCCAAGGTCGCCGCCGCCAAGCCTCTTCGCCAAGACTCGGCGAAGGCTGGCGGATCCAGCCGGCGCTGTTGCGTCGCGTAGTCGAAGTAGTAAGCGGTCAGGGCAGCCAGCACGATGGTGCCGGCGATGCGAAGGGTAATCATGATGTCCATAAGGAGTCGGGAAGCAGGCGGTCGCCGGATGGTACCAGGCGATCGTCGAACTCTGCTTCGCCGCGCCATACGGCATCACCGGATAGGGCCTTCAGCCTCTCCTTGCGGACAGCTCCACAGCGTGCCATCGCCCACCCAATCCACGGCCTCGCACATGGTAAACTTCTAGCCCAAAAAGATCGGGGGCTACCGGACCCCTTCTACCCCAAACAGACACTCACATTGCCCAGGAAGGAGTCTTCCGTGAACCGCTTTACCGGCGTGGATTTCATGGAGTTCGATTCGCTGCTGTCGGAAGAAGAGCGCATGGTTCGCGACTCCGTACGCGCCTTCGTCGATGACAAAGTGATGCCGATCATCGAAGACTGCCACCGCGAGGGTCGCACGCCTCTGGAACTGGTCCCGGAGATGGGACGGCTCAATCTTTTCGGCGCCACCATCGACGAGTACAACCTGCCGGGGCTCAACAACGTCGCCTACGGCTTGATCATGCAAGAGTTGGAGCGTGGCGATTCCGGCCTGCGTAGCTTCGTCAGCGTGCAGAGTTCTCTGGTCATGTACCCGATCTACGCCTTCGGCTCCCAGGAGCAAAAAGACCGCTGGATCCCGCCGCTGGGCAGCGGTGAGGCGATCGGCTGCTTTGGCCTGACCGAGCCTGACTTCGGCTCCAATCCCGGAGGCATGCTCACCAGAGCCGAGCGCGACGGCGATGGTTGGGTGCTCAACGGCTCCAAGCAGTGGATCACCAATGGGACCTTGGCGGATGTCGCCGTGGTCTGGGCTCACACCGACGAGGGCGTGCGCGGCTTCCTGGTCGAGAAGGGGACGCCCGGCTACACTTCGCGCGATCAGAAGGGCAAGTTCTCGCTGCGCGCCTCGACCACTTCGGAACTCGGCTTCCTCGACTGCCGCATCCCGGCCGACGCCATCCTGCCCAAGACCACGGGACTCAAAAACGCTCTGATGTGCCTCAACCAGGCCCGCTACGGCATCGCCTGGGGCGGCATCGGCTCCGCCATGGAGTGCTACCGCACGGCGCTCGCCTACTCCAAGGAGCGCATCCAGTTCGGCGGCCAACCGATCGCCTCTCACCAACTGGTCCAGGACAAGCTGGTGTGGATGATCTCCGAGATCACCAAAGCCCAGTTCATGACCCTGCAAATGGGACGACTCAAGGACCAGGGCAAGCTCAAGCATTTCCACGTCTCGATGGGCAAGCGCAACAACGTCTGGGTAGCCCGCGAGGCAGCCAAGTTGGCCCGCGATGTGCTCGGCGCCAACGGCATCGTCGACGACTACCCGGTCATTCGCCACATGCTCAACATCGAGTCGGTCTACACCTACGAAGGCACGCACGACATCCACGGCTTGATCATCGGCAACCATGTCACCGGTATTCCGGCCTTTGAACCGCCAGCCCAGCCGGAGCCGCGGCCGGCCAAGCCGCGGTCGGCGATGGCGGGAGAAAGACCATGAGCCTCGGTCGAATCCTTGTCGAGCAGGGGACCATCCGAGTCACCGAGCAGGCAGCGATCGCCGCCGCCCAAACCATGGGCTACGGCGACCGCCACCAATCCGACCGCGTTGCCGTCGAAGCGATGCGCAAGGAGTTGGGCGAACTCGAGATCGCAGGGCGGGTAGTCATCGGTGAGGGCGAGCGCGACGACGCGCCGATGCTCTTCGTCGGCGAGGAACTCGGTAAGTCGCTGGGCGATCCTGACGCGCCGCAGGTCGACATCGCCGTCGATCCGTTGGAAGGGACCAATCTTTGCGCCACCGGAGCGCCGGACGCGGTCGCCGTACTCGCCGCCGCCGAGCGTGGCGGCCTGCTGCACGCACCCGACACCTACATGCAGAAGATCGTCGTCGGCCCCACCGCCAAGGGACGGGTGCACATCGATGCGCCGGTGTCGGAGAATTTGCGCAACATCGCCACCGCCTTCGAGCGCGAGGTCAGCGACTTGACCGTCGTCGTGCTCGAACGACCCCGACACCAACAGTTGATCGCCGACATCCGGAACGCCGGAGCCCGCATTCTGCTGATCGGTGACGGCGACCTCTCAGCGGGTGTGGCCGCGGCGGTGCGCGGCACCGGCGTGCACGCGGTGTTCGGCACCGGCGGTGCCCCCGAGGGCGTGATCACTGCCGCCGCCATGCGCTGCCTGGGCGGGGAAATTCAAGCGCGGTTGGTAGCTACCAACGAGGCGCAGCATCAGCGTCTGGCCAAACTCGGCTACACCGACCTCGACAAGATCTACTCCACCGAGGAACTGGCACCCGGCGACGAGATCGTCTTCAGCTGCAGCGGCGTCACCGACGGTCAGCTGCTCAAGGGCGTTCGCTTCTTCGGCGGCGGCACGCGCACCGCGACTCTCTTCATGTCTCTACCGCGCAAGATGATCCGCTTTGTCGATACGATTCATCGCGATAAGCTCTCCTCCCCGGTTCTCTTCACCTGAGGCTAGGTTCGCCGAGGACGAGAAGGCGCACCGTAGGGAGTATTTGTATCCGTTCCGAGACCAGCGGCCGAGCGGAGTTTCTAGCCATGATAAAACCTGATTCCTGGATCCGCAAGTGGGGGGTCGAAGGCGGAGCCGAGCCGTTTTCCGCTGGGCAAGTCAACGCCGCCAGCTACGATGTGCGGGTCAGTGACCAATGGTTGTGCCCGACGAGAGATCCGGAGAAGTTCCAGGCACCGCAGGTCAAACTCTTCCCCGGCGAGGTGGTTCTGGCCTCCACCCTCGAGTACGTTCGCATCCCTCGTTCGGTCGCCTGTGATCTGAAACTCAAATCGACCCTCGGCCGGCTGTGGATCAACCACTCGCTGGCCGGCTGGTGCGACCCGGGATTCGAGGGCAACATCACTCTCGAGCTACAGAACCTCGGCCCGATTCCCTTCGTGCTCGAAGCCGGGCGACGAATCGCACAGCTGATCTTCATCTCCATGGAATCCGAACCCGAAGTCGCCTACGGTGAACCTGGTTCCTCGAGCCACTACCAGGGCCAGACTGGCACCACGCCAGCTCGCAGCTGATCGTCAGTCCTCCGGATGCCGAGCGATCCCAAGGGTGCTAGGACCAGCACGGCCACAGGTCTCGCTTTAGTCGGACAATCACAATGAGCATTGCCGGCAACCTCAACACCATGCAGCTCTCCGAGCTGCTGCAATGGCTCTCCCACGGTTTGAAGACCGGCTGCCTGGACCTCAACAGCGGCAAGATCGAGAAGAAGATCTTTTTCAGCGCCGGCCGCGTGGTGTCCACCTCTTCGACCGACCCCAAGGAGTACCTGGGCCATTTCTTGGTCAGCCACGGACTAATCACGGAGATGGAACTCTCCAAGGCGATCGAGATGCAGGAGTCCAACAACTATCTGTTGGGCAAGATCCTGGTCACCATCGGTGCCGTGTCCGAGCCCGACTTGCAGCGCGTCCTACGACTCAAAGCGGAAGAGAGTATCTACGACATCTTCTCCTGGCAGGAAGCGGAGTTTCGGTTCCGCGACGGAGAAAAGCTGCGCGAAGATCTGATCCCGATCGACATGGATGTCGCCGCGCTGGTGTTCGAGGGCGCCCGCCGGGCTGACGAGTGGCTGGAGGTCCGCAAGTACATTCCCACTTTGCAGGCCATCCCGGTGAGCGTGGGGGAACTCAGCGTGCCGGAGTTCGACCCGGGAGCCCTACAGATTCTCAGTCTGATCAACGACGACCTGACCGTCGAGGAGATCTGCCTGCAGACTCACTCCAGTGAATTCAGGGTCTGCAAGCTCCTCTTCGACCAGGTGCGAGAAGGCAAGCTCAAGATCATCGTTCCGCGCTGGGCCAACCAGGGGAAAGAAGAGCCTAAAAATGCGCCGTCCAACTTCGGAGTCGAGGCGCTCCTGCACACCGCCGCGGCGCACCTCGTCGAGAAAAGCTATGAGTTGGCGCTGCGCCACCTGCGCGCCGCCCGCAGCCTCGAACCCGACGACAAGCAAGTCGCGGCCGCGGTCGAACGCGGTGAAGACAAGATTCGCCAAGCTCTGGCGGAAGCCGGCATCGTCACCTCCTCGACACCGCAGCTCAAGGTCAACTTACAGGAACTCACGGCGCTCGACATCACCCCACAACAGGGCTTCATCCTGACGCGGATCAACGGCACGTACGATCTCGACTCGATCCTCAAGATCAGCCCCATCCAACAGCTGGACGGCCTGCTCATCTTCTATCGCCTACTCTCCGCCGGCTACATCCGGCTGGCCTAGCAACACCTACAGTTTCGGCCGCGACATCTGAGGATGGCCTTGGATGGCGAAGCGTAGGGGCCAGGTGGCGGCCTCTTTCGCGTAGGCGACTCCGATGCGCGGGCCGCTGGCGACGGCATAGCCGGCGACCGGATCGCCCTGGGTGAGGGTCAGCTCCCCCGCCAGCAGAGAGAGGCCATCTTGAGCCCGATCGATGGCCAGCGCTTTGCACAACTTGCCGGGACCGCCAGCCAGATCACCCGGACGTGGCACGCGCGCGAGACCGCGATTCCTGGCCATTTCCCCGCCACCTTCCACCGCTTCCCCGGCGCGCAAGAGAACCGCCGAGCCGACCTGCGCTTCGCCGGTAACGACATTGAGGCAGTAGTGCATGCCGTAGATGAAGTAGACGTAGGCATGGCCACCGGTCAGGTAGAGGCTCTCCACCCGCGGCGTGCGCCGGCCGTTCCAGGCGTGGCTGGCGCGATCGGGAGCACCGAGGTAGGCCTCTGTCTCGACTAGCCTCACAACCAACCGCCGGCCCTCCACCCGCCGCACCAGGTAGCGGCCCAACAGCGCGCGCGCCACCTCCGGCGCGGGCCGGCGATAGAAGTCGGCCGGCAGTACTTTGAAAGGGGAAGAGGCAGACATCGAGGTCCTTCAACAGGCGGAACCGTCTATGATCGGGATGGTCAGTCTACCTGCCGGAATTGCGAGGATTGCATCGACTGACGCCTTACCCCCGTATCTCATCTACCGTCGTTGATTTCACTGGGAGCCCACACCATGAAGAGTCAAAGCCGGAGCGCCATCGCCCTCCTCTCCATTGGCCTGCCGCTGCTTCTCGCCCTCGCCTGCGGTCCACCGCCCGCCACCTTGGCCGAGAACTACCAAGACAAGCCCGGCGGACTGCAGTTCGATCACTCGGATCTAGCCGCCGTGCTCAGCCGCTTCGTCGACGTCGATGGATGGGTCGACTACGCGGGGTTAGCCGCCGACACGACCTCGCTGGACCGCTACATCGAAGCGCTGGCCACCGCTCCTTTCGAGGAACTCGGCCGCGACGAGAAGCTGGCTCTGCTGATCAACGGCTACAACGCCTTCACGCTGCGCCTGATTCTCGACCACTATCCCTTGGACTCGATCAAAGATATCCCCTCGGATCAACGATGGGATGGCCGCACCTGGAACTTCGCCGGCCACCAGTGGACGCTCTCCGACATCGAGCACAAGCAGATTCGTCCCAAGTTCAAGGAGCCGCGGGTTCATTTCGCTATCAACTGCGCCAGCATCGGTTGCCCACCGCTGGCCGACGAACCTTTCCTCGCTAGCCGTATCGATGAGCAGCTGGATGAACAGATGCGCTACACCCACAGCCACGACCGCTGGCTGCGCTTCGACGCCGAGAGCAACACCGTCTGGCTGACCAAGCTCTACGACTGGTACGGCGGCGACTTCGAGCAAGTCTCCGGTACCGCCCTGGCCTTCGCCGCCGACCACGCTCCGGCACTCAAGCAGGCGATCGACAGCGGCAAAACACCGCAGGTCAAGTGGCTCGACTACAGCTGGAAGTTGAACGACCAGAAAAACAGGGAAAGCGACTAGTGTCAGAGCTACCTCGGCTCTTTGCATCGCTGCCCGCCGAATTCGCGGCTCCTGCCAACACTGCGGCACCCTGGGATTTGTTGGGAGCACCGCTGGAGGAAGTGCTGGCGCGGCTGCCTAGCCAGGCGATCGAGATCGCAATGCCGCCCGATGTGCATCTGATCGGCGACCGGATCGCCATCGGACCGGGAACGCGGATCCTGCCGGGAGCGATCATCGAAGGGCCGGTGCGCATCGGCCGCGATGTGTTGATCCGTGGCGGCGCCTACATCCGGGGAGGAAGTTGGATCGGTGACGGTTGCCTGATCGGCGCCAGCAGCGAGATCAAACGCTCCATCCTGCTCGACGGAGCCAAAGCGCCACACCTCAACTACGTCGGCGACTCGATCCTCGGTGCCGGGGCCAACCTCGGTGCCGGCACGATCCTCTCCAACTTCCGCCACGACGGCCGTGAGGTGCGCATTCCGGTGGACGGCGCAGAGCCCATCGCCACCGACCGCCGCAAGCTCGGCGCCATCCTCGGCGATCGGTGCTTGACCGGCTGCAACGCCGTGCTCAACCCCGGCACCATCGTCGGTAGCGGCACCCATCTCTACGCCGGCGTCAACCTCCGCGCCGGCCTCTACCCCGCCGACAGTTTGATCAAGCTGCGCCAGCGGATCGAGGTGGTCGAACGCCGGGGTTAGCTAAGCGGAGGGTACTTGAACACCACCGCCGTTCTGTCGTCCTGGGGCGGACAGGCGTGGCAGTAGCGGTCGAGGTCGGCGAAGATCTCGTCGACGATCTCCTTGGCCGGACGGTCGCGGTGGGCGCGCACCAGCTCTTGAAGACGGTTGACGCCGTACTCCTCGTCATCGTCGGGACCGACCGTCTCGGTGATGCCGTCGGTATACATCACCAACAGGTCGCCCGGGCGCAGAGTGCAGAAGCCACGCCCATAGGTCGCATGGGCGAGAGGACCGAGGATCAAGCCGCCTTCCTCCAGGAGTTGGATCTCCTCGTCGGCGCGGAGCACGAAGGGTGGCGGGTGGCCGGCGTTGACGTAGATGAACAGGCCGCTGAGTTCCAATTCGCCGTAGAACATCGACACGAAGCGGCTGGTGAGGGTGCTCTGGTGGATGATGTCGTTAAGCTGTTCGATGGTACGCACGATCTTGAAGTCACGCGCCATCCCCATGCGCAGACCGATGTAAATATCGCGTACCTGCAGAGCGGCCGGTAGGCCGTGACCGGAGACGTCGGCGATCGCGGTGCCTATGATCTTGTCGCTGATCGGGATGAAGTCATAAAAATCGCCCCCGACCTTTTCCATTGACTCGCTGCGCCCATAGATATCGAACTGGCCGTAATTCGGAGCTCGTTTGGGCAAAATCGATGCCTGGATCGCCTTGGCTTCGTCAAAGATCCCTTCCATCCTCTCCTGGCGCACCTTCTGGTTGATGGCGTGGCGCAGGATACCCAGGGAGTAGAGGATCTCCTGCTTGTGGCGGTCGGCGACGATGTTGAAAGCGAGGATGTAGTCACCGTTGGCCACCTCCACGGCGGCAAAATTCTTAACTCCAAGATCGCCCTCGATCATCGGATCGACGTCCGGATCATCACCACGTCTGAACACGGTGCGCTGTTCGAGTAGCTGAACGATGGGGCCGTAGTCGGCGGCAACGCGCGTGCCTTCGGGTAGCCGTTTGGCCTCGCCAAAAGTCGCTTGCAGCACATAGTACTGCCCCAGCTTGCGATAGAGACGCCCGCCATAAATGCCGAGTTCCGCCCGAAAGGTCGAGACGATCCCCTCCGCCGCTTGGAAGATGGTCTTGGCCATATCCTCTTGGCGGTCGATTTCCTCGACGAACGCCTCGACTTTCTTGAACAGCTGCTGGTAGTCGACCGGCTGGTCTTCGATCAAGGTCAAGCGAGTGCTCCGAACGATGAGGCGTCAGCTGATGAGGATACCGGCGATCGTCGCCGTCAGCCAAGAGGCAATCGCACCACCAAACATCGCTCGCAGGCCAACCCGAGCCAGTTCGGACTTGCGGCCCGGTGCCAGTGCCGAGATGCCGCCGATCTGAATTCCGATCGACGAGAAATTGGCGAAGCCGCAAAGGGCGTAGGTGCAGATGATGATCGACCGCTGGCTGATCGCCCCTTGATGAATGTAGTTACCCAGAGTGCCGAAGGCGACAAACTCGTTGAGCGAGAGCTTGATGCCTAGCAGGTTGCCCGCCTTGGCGGCATCGACCCAGGGCACCCCCATCAACCAAGCCAGGGGCTTGAGAAGGGTACCGAACAAGGTCTGTAACGAGCCAGGGAAATACCCCACGTACTCACCGACGACCGGTGACATACCGCCGGCACCGTACTCGACATAGGCGCCATGCAGCATGCGGCCGTCGATCTGGAGATCGAGCCAGTTGAGCAGCACGTCCAGCACCGCGATCAAAGCGATGAATCCCAGCAGCATGGCACCGACATTGACCGCCAACTTGAGTCCGTCGGTAATGCCGTTGGTCGCCGCCTCGATCACGTTGCCCGCCGTGTCCAGCTCGGGCATCTTGACGTCGCCCGCGGTCTGCGAGTGCTCCCGTTCCGGATAGATGATCTTGCCGATCACCAGCGCCGCCGGTGCCGACATGACGCTGGCAGCGATCAGGTGGCCGGCCGGGACTCCCATGGCGATGTAACCGGCGAGCACGCCGCCCGCGATGGTGGCGAAACCGCCCACCATGACGGTGGTCAGCTCGGAAATCGTCATCGCATCGAGAAACGGCTTGATCAGCAGCGGTGCTTCCGTCTGGCCGACGAAGATGTTGGCGCTGCACGAGAGAGTCTCAGCACCGCTGGTGCCGATCGTCCAGCGCATGAAGCGGGCCATCGCCTCGATCACCTTCTGCATCAAACCAAGGTAGTAGAGCACCGCCATGAAGCCGCCGAAAAAGACGATTGTCGGCAGTACCTTGAAGGCGAAGAGAAAACCAAAACCGGGCCATGTATCCGAGTTGGGGAAGAAAAGGGATGAATCCGCCAAGTTGCCGAAGAGGAAGCGAGCCCCGTAGTCGGAAAGGTTGAGAAAACCGGCAATCTTGTCACTCAGCTGCTGGAAGAGAATCTGCCCGTGGACCCCACGCGAAATCAACCCGGAAATCGCCAGAACGATGAACAAGGCGGTGGCGTAACGCTGTGAAGCCTGTGCGATCCTGAAGCGGGCGTTGATCAGAAGCCAAGCAACCAGCACCGCCAGACAGCCCATGATGGCACCGGGCAGGTAGCGAGCGAAGACAAAACCGACGGCGCCGCAGGCCACCACCAGCAACACCGTAGCCCCCCAGCCGCCGCCGAGACTGGCCTGGTCCCGCTGCATCAGATAGACCACGAGCAGAGCGCCGAGGACACCCATTCCGACGAAACTCCAAGCGTCTTCCCGCAGGATGATCAGGGCGAAAAGGAACTGTAGGCCAAGCCCCCAGATCACGATACGCAGCTTGATGTCTCTGCGATGTACGGACAGCAGCCAGGCGGCGCCAAGCAGAGTCAGCAAACCCACGATGCTGATCAGATTCATCCCTCTTCTCTCCTCTGCTTAGCGGCGAGCGCTCCTCGGTCGCAGCTTGCGGCGCCCAACCTCACATCCACCATGGGTGCGGCGGATCAGCGGCCGATATCCTTCAAGTAACGATAGAACTCGCCCTCGGTCGAGAGCACCAGCGACGTCGTAGGATCAATCGTGGACTCGAAGGTCTCCATGGTCTCCAGGAACTCATAGAAACTACGCGAGTCAGCGGACTGGTCGTAGGCGGAGGCGTAGATCTCTGACGCCTCGGCGTCAGCCCTACCGCGAATCTCTTCGCTTTCCCGGATCGCCTGCGACTCGATGCTCTTCTTGTCCAACTCCAGCTGACCTTCGATCCGCGCTGCTTCACCACGTCCCTCGGAGAGATAGCGCGAGGCGATTCGATCACGCTCGGCGATCATGCGCTGATAGACCTCGCGCTGCACGCTTTCCACATAGCTGACCCGCTTGAACTGCACATCGAGGATCTCGATGCCCAGATCGGTGGTGCGAGCCCTCGCTTTCTCCAAGACCTCTTGGCGGATCTTCTCCCGCCCGATCGAGATCTCTTCCCAGGTATCCGGTTGACCATCCTGCTGTGTCTCTCCCGGCTGCGAGTCGCCCGCCGACTCGCCACTGGTGGCCGCATCTTCCGATTGCGGCAGGCGGTTGGTCGAGCGAACCAGTTCCGCCAAATTGTGGTTGGCGATCGCATTGCGCGTCTCGCCGTCGAGGATGTCGTCCAGCCGGCTGTGGGCACCCGGCTCATCGCGCAGGCGCTGGAAGAACAGCAGGGGGTCCGAGATCCGCCAACGGGCGTAAGTGTCCACCCAGATCGGCTGCTTCTCGCGCGTGTTCAGCTGCTTCGCCTCACCGTCCCACTCGAGGAAACGCTTCTCAAAGCGGTTGACCCTGTGGACCAGAGGCAGTTTGAAGTGCAAACCGGGAGAATTGACCGGTTCGCCGATCGGTTTGCCGAAGCGAGTGATGATCACCTGCTCGGTCTCGCGCACCGTGTAGGTGGCGCCAGCCAAGACGATCAGCAGAATCGCCGCCAGAACGAGCCCAATCACGCGTGTCATTGTCCGTCCTTCTTCCTCGCCGAAGCCGGCGGAGAATCCAAGTTCAATAGCGGCAAGATTCCGCGCAGGTCATCGTCCACCACGACCTTGCGACCGGCTTTGGGAAGAACGCGGGCCATCGTCTCCAGGTAGATCCGCCGGCGTGTCACTTCCGGAGCCTTGCGGTACTCATTGTAGACAGAGTTGAACCGGTTCGCTTCACCACGGGCCACTTCGACTCGGCGCACGGCATAGGCCTCCGCCTCCTTGACCCGCTTCAACGCCTGACCGCGTTGTTCCGGAATGACCTTGTTGTAGGCGGACTGCGCCTGGTTGCGCAGCCGGTCACGCTCTTGCTCCGCCTCGTTGACCTTGTTGAACGAGTCTTTCACCTCATCGGGAGGCTGCGCATCTTTGAGCACGACCTGATCGATGCGGATGCCGTTCTCATACTGATCGGCAAGCAGCTGGAGCTTTTCTTCCACCAGCGTGGCCACTTCCTGGCGACCCACCGTCAGCACTTCGTTGACCGAGCGGTCACCGACCACGGCCCGCATCACCGCTTCACTCATGTCGCGCAGAGTCTCATCGACATTGCGCACGCGGAAGAGGTACTTCATCGGATCGACGACCCGATACTGGACCACCCACTCCACCACCGCGGCATTAAGATCGCCGGTCAGCATGTTGGACTCACCGCCCAGACCCTGGGTGGTGATACGGCTACGAATGCCGGCGCTCTCGGTGCGAAAACCAAACTCCTGTTTGAGCTGGCGTTGCACCGGCACTTTGATCACGGACTCGAGCCCAAAGGGCAGTTTGAAGTTCAAGCCGGGATCAGCACGGCGCACAAACTTGCCGAAGCGCAGCACTACGCCCTGCTCTTCCGGACCCACCGTATAGAGGCCTGTCACCGCTAGAAGAAGCACCAGAAAGCCCACGATGACGAACGTAGCGCCACCTGCCGGCAACTTCGGTAAGCGGTTGAGCCGCGGGAATTGAGAGACATTCGACCCTGGACGCCAGCCACCTTGATCTGAGTTCATAGGAGATCAGACTAGCGGAGCTGAACCGCCGAAGCAAGGAGTTAGAGTCCAGCCATCCTTCTGAGCAGACCTCCACAACCTCTCCCGACGCAGTTTGCCGGTAGGAGCCGGTAGGAGAATGACCCCACGCACTGACAAAAACCGCTTCTATCATTGAGCGGGGTAACCCTAAACACCAAGAATCGGGTTTCCTTGGGAAGGACGGCACGCATAGCCGTCTCATAGGTGAGGACTTTCCTCCATTCGCCGCTCGCGCTCACCTGAGTGTCGGGGGAGGAAAGTCCATCATCCGCTGAGTTTTCAAGGGAGAAACGGTGAAAGGATCGATCTACGCGCTTCTGGTTGGGATCAACAGCTATCCGCAGAGCCCACTGCGCGGCTGCCTGAACGACGTGCGCCACATGCAGGAGTATCTGCAAGCCCGGTTAGCCGGCGACTCCGCAGGCGGCGACTCCAGCCGGCTGCAGCTCGAGATCCTCACCGAAAGCGAAGCGACCCGCGAACGGATCATCGATCGCTTTCGCAGCCACCTCGGGCAGGCCGAGAAGGGAGATACGGCCCTCTTCTTCTTCGCCGGCCACGGATCGCAGGAGCGGCCTCCGCAGCTGTACGAGTCGCTCGAAGACGACGGCTGGTCGGAAACCCTGATGGCCTATGACAGCTTCGAAGGCCACCACCTAGCAGACAAGGAGCTGGCGGTCCTCATCGCCGAGGTTGAAAAGAAGGGCGCCCACATCCTGGTGATTCTCGACAGCTGCCATTCCGGCTCGGCCACCCGTGGAGGCGACACTCGCGCTGATAGCGATGGCGCTCCCCTTGGAGCCATCAGGCAGGTGCCTCCCAATGAGAGACGGCGCCCCAGCGACAGCTATTGGTTCACCGACGAACCGCAGCTGCCGGCCGTCCTCGAAACCGGCGCCGGCTGGAACATCCTGCCCTACGGACCGCACGTCCTTCTCGCTGCCTGCGAAGACAGCCAAGTGGCCAGGGAATGCGAGTCCCCGGAGGGCGAACGGCGCGGGGTCTTCTCTTACTTCCTCATCGAGCTACTGCAGCGCCTCGGCTCCGAGACCTCCTACCAACAACTCCTCGCCCACCTGCGAGCCTCCGTTCGCCAGATCTACTTCAGCCAAACGCCGCAAGCGGCGGGAAATCTGCGTCACCGCTTCCTGGGCGGCCTTCTGCCGCCCCGCCCGCAGCGCTACTCGCTGCAACGGCGTGGAAGCGCCGGCTGGTGGCTCGCCGCCGGCAGAGCCCACGGGATTCAAGTCAACACCGAACTGCGGGTCCTCGACCCTAAGGACGACAGCCTGGAGATCGCGCGAGTTCGGGTCCGCAAGACCGGCGGCGGTGAGTCTTCGATCGACCTGTTCGCAGGCAAGCTGCCCAGAGCATGGAAGGCGGCGGAAGCCGAGGTCTGCTGGCTGCCTCTTCCCCCGACCACGGTCACCGTCGAGAGTCGCGATGTCGACAGCACGGGGATCGAGGCCGAACTGTGCGAGTCCGCCTACCTTCGATTGATCCCGCAGGCCACCGTGAACACCCTGCGGGTCCTCAACTCCACGAAAGGCTGCCGGATCCGCCGCGGCACCTCCACGGTGGATCTCGTGCGGATGCCGGCTCAAAGATGCAACGGTCCGGCCGTACGCGCGGCTCTCGAACAAATCTCCCGCTGGGACTGCCTCTCCCACCTCAAGAACCCACGTAGCCCACTTGCCGAGGCGGTCGACCTGCGCTTCTACCGCTGGCGAGGGCCGGCCACCGGCGCCAGTTCCGAGCCGCAACTCGACCTCCTCGACCCCGCCGGTGAACTCTGGCTCCCCTACGGTGAGTCCGCCACCGATGGCCCGCAAGAGCCGCGCATCACCGCCGAATTGGTCAACCAGAGCGACCGCGATTTGTACTTCGCCCTGGTGGCTCTCGACGAAGATTTCGGCATCACCGCCATTCGACACGGCTCGGGCAAGATCCCCCGGCGAGCCACCTCCTGGATTCGTAAGCTCGATGGCATTCAGCTCGATGTGCCGGACCACCTCCACGCCCGTGGAATTACCCAACGGCGCGACCTCCTGCTCCTCCTGCTGAGCGACTCACCGGTCGATCTCGCCCCGCTCGAACAGAGGGCTCTGCGGCACGCAGTCCAGGGTCGAAGCCGAGCCGGCACCGCCCGACGCTCCGCGAGGGCGCCGGGCGGCCTCTTCGAGTCCTTGCTCTGGCGAACCGGCTGGCGCGAAGTGGACGGCCCCGACTTCGTCGACCAGCTGTGGGACATCCGCTTGCAGCCGCTGATCACCGAGCAACCCATGGCCTGGCAACGAATCGATGGCTCAGGGTCGGTGCTTCGCCCCTGGGAGGGCCTCACCATCCAGCCACCGCGGGGTTGTAGCGGCGCCCTGCGCTTGCACAACCGGCGGGCCGCTCGCCGCCGCTATCCGCCGCTCAGCAACCTGCCGGCCAAGACCACCCAACGGCTGCGCCCTCTGAGCCTGACCAACCCCACCACCGGCGATCCCGGCCTCTCGGCGATCGAGTTCCGCTTCGACCGATTTACCCAGAATCTGAACCAACCACAGCTCATCCTGGAAGTCGAAGAGGCATTGGGCGACGAAGAACGGCTAGCGGCCGTCCTCTGCGGCGACCACGGCCACGAAGTGACCGTCGGCCAAGACTCCAAGAGCCCTGGAAGCTGTGCCATCCACCTGTCCCCAGCCACGGCGAAAGACCCCGGCCAACGCCAGAGGACGTTTTGGATCCAGCTGTACGCCACGGGGGGTTGAGTTTCAGGCCCTTCTACAGTGCAACTGAACATCGACGGGCAGGGACTGGCGGACAGAACCGCGGAACTGTACCACCAAGCCCATCCTCCCGCCCTTCGCCGGAATCGCCGATCTAGTGCAACCCGCGATCGTTAGTTGGTAGAGGGCGCTGCCGGTCCTGTGGATCCAGATTGGTCGCCTTGCTCTGGCTGGCTAGGATTGGCTCCCTTGGGTCCCTCCCGCCCGTCGTCCTCAACCGGTGTTGGAGTTGGAACTTGCGGCTCCTCCTCTTCCAGACGCCAAGCGGTGGAGGCCGTCGAATGATACCCGTTGGTCAGGGGCCTGAGTTCGGTCGGTTCGCTTCTGTGCACGGTGTCTATCCTCCTTTTGGGCCAAGAAAAACATCGGAAACGGTGCTCCCACGGCGGATTCCAGAGAATCCCTACCAGAGAGAACCCGCTTCTGGCCCAATTGTTTAGACGCGGGCTCTACCAATCTCCTCTCAAGACAAATCCGGCCCAGAAGAAGGGACGGTTTCCACCCTCTCGACCACGCAGGGTAAGTTGTGCTTGTTGCAGTGCCTCGGCCGGCCCCAGCCCCTCACCGTGCCAGAGGCGGAAGAAGGTCGAAACGAGGGTCGCCGAGGCCTCGTCGTCCACCTGCCAGAGACTTACCAGGGTCCGCGCGGCACCCGCCGAGAGAAAGCTGTGGGTCAAGCCCACCGGCCCTTCGCCGCTGATGGCCGGCCCCAGAGCACTCTCACAGGAGCTGAGCACCACCAACTCCGCCCGCAAGTCGAGGGTACCGATCTCGTAGGCATAGAGCGCCCCGTTCTGTACGCCGCCCTCGCGGTCGATCCGGGACAACTCCAGCCGCGAAAACTCCGGCTGTTGGCTGTGGCTTGCGCCGTGGGTCGAAAAGAGGAGTGCCCGATAGTCACCGAGATTCGACCGCAACACGGTCTGCTTGTTCGCCTCGAAGCCCAACAGGATGAGCCGATCCGCAGACGGAAACCCCGCCAGCACCTCTCTCGCTTCGCGCCCGGAGTTGGCCAGCCGAGGTAACTCCTCCGCCGAACCTTCGCGGAGAGGGGTTGCGGCAGCCGAACCCACCACAAGGTCCAACTCAGACTCCTCAGTCCTGGGGTCACCGCGACCGAAGACCGGATCGGCAATGACGGCGATCTGCTTCGGTGGGGGAGCGCAATCGAGAGAGCGACTACGCAGCCATTTGATCGAAGAAGCCGAGAGTGGATAGACCACCTGGTGCTCTTCGAGTAGAGAGTCCCCACCATCCAACGAATCCGGATGGGGAAGCATCCCGATCGGGATGCCGTGCAGCGGACCATCGGCGACGATCGCCAAACGCTCTCGCCTGCCGAGCATCGACGCCACCGGCCCCAGGAGGGCCTTGCTGGTCCTCAAAAGAGCGTCGGCCAGCGCCCCTTGGACTTCCACTCGATAGCTTTGAGCCAACAGTTGCCGCAGCTCAGCAATGAGTTCCTTCAACTCCTCGGCCGCAGGAAGGGTGAAGACCTCGAACCTGTCATCGGTCACCGCCCAGAGGTAGCTTCGGGGGTCACCTAGATCGAACTGAAGGAGTAGAGTCTCCGCGTCGAGCACCTGACCCTGAATTTCCTCCAGGCGCAAGAAAGGACCATTTTCACTTGTTTGTTGACCGAAGTCACTCGCCATACGGAGCCGATCTCCTCTGCGGTATTCCTCCAATCCGTCGTCCAAGACTCGCTTGGCCAGCCCCTTCTCATCAGCGCTGGCCCCCACCGCCTTCAACCGTTGATTCTGAGCGATTGCTTCCGCCAAGTGAGTCATCTCGGTGTTCGGCAACGCGGCTCCTCCCTTGCAGCCCATACGTCTCTGATCTGACGCTGTCAAGGTGTCGAACAGACGTCGAGCTCTCGACCGATCACTCAATTCGAAGAGCATCTTCTTCACTCCAGAGATCGGTCCCTCCTCTCTTGCTGCAATCAAACAAGAGTCAATGGCCAGCCCGAGATAGTCCGGACTAAACGAGAGAATCGAAGTCCGCAAATCGATGCGATCGGAGTTAAGACTCCTTGCTTCTCGTAGTTCTATCGCCTTTAGGGCAGCCAGGCAGGCTGAAGTATCGTTGCCACCCAAATGCCAGGCTCTGGAAAGTTGGTACCACGCGCCCTGCTCACCAAGTTGGTAGTCCACTTTCGCCGAATTCTTCCGGGCTTCAAGACCATAAGCAACCGCATCTTCAAACTTTCCCAGACCAATGTGCGTGGCGGTTAGGCCGAGCCATCCACGTATCTGTTGCCTAACATTCCTAGTCTTCTGGTATATCTCGATCGCTTCGGAGTACTGAACCGCAGAATCCTGATAGTGCCTTTCGACTAATTCTAGCTCCGCTTGAGTCATCAAGACGCTAGCAAGGGCTTTCACATCGCCCGAAGAAACGGCAGCTCGCCTGGCACGCTCCAAAATATCTCTAGCAGCACCGAGTTGACCCGACCCTAGATAAGCTCCTCCCATCGCTGACAAGACCTTGAGTTGTGCCCACTCCGGCCAAGCTTGTGAAACCTCTTCGTTGCGCAGCAACTCCTCCACTCGAGCGAACTTGGCCGTTGCCTCATGAGGACGCCCCACATTCAGGTAAAGAGTGGCCAAGTTCCATAAGGCATAGGCCCCGCGGACAGGATCTCCATGGAGTTCCGAGTACTCCACGACCTCGAACAGCGCCCGCTCGGCTTCCGCGAACTCACCGAGACCTAGATAGTCACCGCCGATGTTACTCATAACCTGCATGACTTGTACTTGGTTGCCAGCCCGCTCGTACCGTTCGAGCGCCTCAAGGTTCCAGCGCACAGCATCCAGCAAATCACCAGCTTCGGTCAGCAGATTGGCAATCTGAGAGCGAGCCCATGCTTGCCGAGTCAAATCAGTCGTCTGGTCAGCAACCTTGACCAGTCGCTGTAGCACCCTCAATTCTGCCTCGGGACGGACTATTTCGTCATAGACCCAAGAAAGCCTTTCCAGGGCGACCATCGCTAGTTCGATCTCACCGAGATCTAGCAGGCCCTTCGCAGCCAGTTCATAGTCCTCGATCGCAAACTCCCGCAGATCCAGGGCTTCCGAGCCGCTCCGATCTCCCGCGGCTCTTCGGTAGCCGTCCGCCTCGGCAAAGCCACGAACCGCCGCGAATCGTTCTTCGTCCTCAGCCCGCGCCGCTTCCAAGCGAACTACGGCGAGCCCGTACTGACCCACGTCATCCTCCTCGTACCCCACCAAACGGAAGCGCAAGACTTCGTTTCGAGGAGCGATCCAGAGGAGTGGCTCCGGCCCTTGGTTATCGAAATCGAAGGTAAGCGTGACTCCGTCCTGCAACTCCACGGTCAGCGCCACATCGAGCCCCTCATCCTGGGTCGCCTCGATCTCGACGAATTCGCCCGCCTCCAGTTCAATCTCGTAGCAGTGGCGTTCGGATGGGCCGAGCTGCCGCTCGACCTTCTCACCCTTGGTCAGTCGGTGCACCTGGCCGCCAAGGCAGACCTCTTCTTGCCTCGGCTCCGGCTCGGCCACCGCCGCTTCCGCTTCCCCTTGCAGTGGTTTCGAGGCGGGCCGGCAGCCGGCAAGCCATGGGCTCGCCGCGAGCCAAACCACAAGGCAGGCCACTGAGCTGCCGACCGGCTTGAGTCTCACCACGATGGAAAGTAGCGCCTACCGCGGATCAAGGCTCGGCAGCCTGGGGGGTCAGTTCTATCTCGAAGACCAGTTCCGATGGATCCGCCGACTCTAGAGGATAGAGCTCAATGCGGTACTTGCCGAGCCCGTGGATCGCCGGCCGCAGTTCGAAGGGTACGTTGCCCAGCGCGTCCGGCTGTGCTTCCCAAGGGTCCCAGAGCAGTGCGCCGGTCGAGTCTTTGGCTTCCACCCGGTACCTCTTGGCCCGGTTGGCGAAGGTCGGAAGCAAGATCAGCAATTTGCCGGCACTCGCGCTTACCTCGATGGTCTCCTGACGTGGCGGGATGCCGCGAACCGCACTGGCGACGGTGTGGACCTGCGTGTCTGAAGTTGGGCGCTCGGATGGGGTTGGCGATGGACCGAAAAGGCCCAGCGAGAGTCCCAGAGCCAGTCCGAGGACCGCCGCTGCGGCGGCGGTGAGCCATCGGCGGCGGGTTGAGTCCGGCTTCGCCGTCAGCCTTCTCGCGATGGGAATCACCGGAGCAGAATTGCTGGAATCGGATGAAATCTCGCCGCTCGAACTCGGATCCTCCGTACCATGGAGCTGCGCCGGCAACTCTCCGGCGGCCTGCAATTTCGCTCGAAGGGCCTTCCACTCCGCTGCCGGATCGCTCGTTGTCGTATCCAGCAACTCGGCGACAATCGCCGCGCAGTCACCACACAGGCTCAGGTGGCTGCCTACTTCCTCGCTCTGCTCCGGGCTCAGATCGCCTACGGCGTAGTCGGCGAGAGCAGAATGCGACGGGTGCTCCTCGCTCGATTCGGCCTGCGCCCAAGCGCGTAAGGCTGCGTCAATCAAGTTGTCGTCCTTAGTCACCGTGCCCCCATCCCCTGCCTCACTCCGCGCTCAACGGGCGCCTGCTCAGCTGTTGCCGTAGCCTTCTTCGCCCTTCGTGCAGCTGCGCCTTGACGGTTTCGATCGAGACTTTCAACAGACTCGCAATCCCCTGGTAGGAATACTCCTCGACTACTCGCAAGATCATACATTGGCGCATCTTCGGCGGAAGTTGGGTGATCGCCTCCATCAGCTGCACGACCGCCTCCCGCGCCAACAGGCCATCGAGGGCCAAGGTGCTGTTTCGACGATGGTGGGATGCCGCATGGAGAGTTTCCTCGCTTTGGCCCGAGAGTGACTCTTCGAGGCCGTCTCGTTTCTGCGCCCGGCCGTCACGCTGGTGGTTCTTCAGCGTGTTGCGGGCGATGGTGAGAACCCAAGAGCGAAAGTGACCCTCGTCCTTGAATGATCCTCGACCTGTAGAAACACGGAAGAACACATCTTGGGTTAGATCGGCGCCATCTTCTGAAGAGATTCCCATCCGAGTGAAAAATCTTCGCACCACCGGCCGGTAGTGCTCGAAGAGCAATCGGTGGTTCTCTTCTGTAGCCTTGCCACCACTGAGCCGGCCGATCGCCGCCCGCAGCCGATCGGACTGGTTCTCGTTCATTACCCCCCCGGATGCGCCTTCAATCGTTGCACAAAGACCCCAATTTCATCGTCTCGAAGCGACGCCGACCCACCATCGTCATCGCCGCATCCAATGCGAGGCATGCGCCCCGTTGAATATGAGACGGTAGAACCGCGCAAGGCTACGCGCCATGGTTGACGCACCGCAACAAGAGTATTGCCATGCGCGTACCCATGCAACTCACTTCGCCGAACGTGCCGCCGGGAGGATCGGCTAGGGTTACCCGATCTGCATGTCGACGTAATCGGGAAACGGCTGGATGTTGGTGAGGTCGTTCTCCAGCACCATGGCATCGCCTTGGCGACCGATCTCGCGAAAACCGGCGAACTTATAGGTCGCGAACATCATCCGGTTGCGGTCGTTGCGGACGAACTCGGCGCGCAGTGTCGCTCCGGCCTCCTTGGCCAGCTGCATGATGTAGTTGACAAGGATGGTTCCTACCCCTCGCGACATGACCCGGCAGGACATGAGCAGGAGCTTGAGGTTCCACTCGCTCTCACCGCACTCCACCAGAACCAGGCCGATCTTGCCGTAAGTGCCGTAACGGTCGTCCAGACTGGCGATGAAGAGCTTGTGCCGTTCGGATTGGCGGAAGGCGTTGAGTTCGTCGTAGGAGTAGGTATAGCCGGTCGTATTCAGCTGGTGGGTACGAACGGTCAGTTCTTCGGCCCGCTTGAGATCGTCCTCTTGCGCCGGTGCGATGGAGAAGGACATTTCGAGCTGAGCCAAGAACTCCTCGGCGGGACCGACGAAATCTTGCTCGGCGACGTTGCGCTCGGCGTCGGCCTGGTACATCTTGCGGCGGATCTTCGAGTCGTCGGTGATGAACCGCGGCATCATCTCCGGCATTTCCAGGATACGACTCACCTCGGCGGCGTCGATGGTCATCACCTGCGGGTGGATATTGGCCACTTCGTCGCGTTCGAACGGCTGGTCGTCGATGAAGGCCACGGCGTCGAGGCCAATGTTGATCAGGCGGGCGATCTCTCCCACCGAGTGAGCCTTGGAACCCCAGTTGATCTGCGGGTAGAGGAAGAAGTGATCCAGTCCCAGCTCTTTGAGCTTGGCCATCGCGTGATCGTGTTCGTTGCGACTGGCGATCGAGTGCAGAATGCCGCGGCCATCCAGCTGGCGCAGGACTTCCAGCGCTTCGGGACGTACCGTCACCGCCTCATCCTCGAGGAGAACACCGTCCCACAGGGTGTTGTCGAGGTCCCAGGCTAGGCACTTGATGACCGGACGCTCTTCGTTTCCCACCCGCTACCCCTCCGCGGCCACCGCCGGCTGAGACGACTTGCGCTCCACCAGAGTCGCCATCGCCGTGATCGAACGGAAGTTGTCCAGATCCAGATCCTCGTCGGCGACCTGGATCCCGAACTCCTTCTCGAGAAAGTTCACCAACTGCATGGCGAGCAGCGAGTTGACGAAACCGAGGGCGAAGATGTCTTCATCATCCCCCACCTCACGGTTGCGAAAAAACCGGGTCAGAAATTCACGGATCTTGCTCTTCTTCTCATCCATCTCTTCATAGTCCTCAGGCGACGCCGTAGGTGAAAAAGCCCTCGCCGCTCTTGCGACCGAGCAAGCCCGCATCGACCATCTTCTTGAGCAGCGGGCAGGGACGGTACTTCGAATCGTTGTAGCTCTCGTAGAGGACCTCGACCGAATAGAGGATCGTGTCGAGGCCGATCAGGTCGGCGGTCGCCAGCGGACCCATCGCATGGCCGAAGCACTTGACGAACAGCCGATCGACATCTTCGGGGCTGGCGACACCGTCTTGCACCAGGTAGATCGCCTCGTTGACGGTCAGCATCAAGACCCGGTTGGAGACAAAGCCGGGAAGATCGTTGACCACGATCCCCTCTTTGCCCATCTGCGCCAGGAAGGCGAGTCCGGTCTCGATCGTCTGGTCCGTGGTGTGGTAGCCGCGGATCACCTCCGAGGTGTCCTTGAGCGGCACCGGATTCATGAAATGCATGCCGAGAACCGACTCGGGCCGTCCGGTCCAACTGCCGATGCGAGTGATGGAAACACAGGAGGTGTTGGCCGCGAAGACAACTCCGGGGCGGCAGATCTCATCCAGCCGCCGGTAGATCGGCTCTTTGATCTCCGTCTTCTCGACCGCGTTCTCGACCACGAAGTCGGCGGCGCCGAAACCGTCGAGGCTGGTGGTGAACTCGATCCGCGACAGGGCTTCGTCCGCGCTGACCTTGGGAAAGCCCGCCAGCGCGGTCTTCTTGCCCAGCATGCCGCTGAAGCGCACATTTCTGGCGATCTCTTGGCTAGCCGCTTCCAGCGCCTCAGCCGAGATATCCTGCAACAGGACCTGGTGGCCAGTCTGAGCCAGGTTCTGCGCCAAGCCGCGTCCCATGACTCCGGCGCCAACCACGCCGATGGTCTTCATCGCGGGCGAATCTCCCATATCCCACCTCCAGCAGGTCCTGTTCCAACACGTTTTAAACCAATTCGGCCCGGCGGGCGATCAAACCCGCGTAAGAACTCCGGTCATCCACCCACCGTTGGAGGCCAAAGTCAAACTTTCCCGTAGCGAGGCCCGGCCTCGATCTCCCCTAGGGTGCGCTTACCAGTGATTTTGTGGACAGGCAGCCCAGGTGGGCTCTTCGCCGTCCACACACAGCTTCAACCCTCTTCCGCACGCTGAGGGTCGCGACTCGGAGGGCAGGACGAAAGAGAGCAAGACGACAGGTTTCCGACTGTCGCCTTGCTTTGGCGGAGGTGCCGAGTGCTCGGCGCCGCTGAGGTTCCCAAGGGAGTAGGAAGTCCTGCGGCCTGATGAGCACTCTTCTCTTATAAGGCGTCAAAAACCACCGATTCGTTTCACCTTTCAGTGAAAAAAATTTCCCGCCGACCCCATCACCGTTTCATTCGGCGGTGTCCGTCTCGGCGAGAAGCTCCTCGATCAGCCCCGTCATCGCGGCTTTCAGCTCGTCATGGCGGGAGCCGGTGCCCGGGCCTGAGAAACCGGTGTAGATCTTGCGCACGCGCCTGTCCCGCCCGATGAACACGCTGGTGGGATAGGCGACGATCGAGGTCAGATCAGGGAGTGTCTCCGCCGCGGCCGCCTTGTCGCTGACCCCCGCCAGAAGCAACGGATACTCGATGCCATAGCGCTCGGCGAAGCGGCCCAGCACTCGGGCGTCGCGTGCCGGATCGCCGGTGAATTCATAGGCGAGGCCGATGATCGACAGGCCGGCATCGCGGTAGCGTCGATCCCACTCGGCCAGCAGCGGCGCCTCGTCGTTACAGTTCGGGCACCACGAGCCGAAGATGTTGACCAGCAAGACCCGCCCCTCGAATGCCGGATCGCTGCCGGCGACCTGATGACCTTCGAGATCCGGAAAACTGAACCGAAAAAGACCTTGGTCGTTGGTCAAACCCACCAGCTGCCAGGCGTCGGGCAGCACCTGTGTTCCCTCGGAGGTCCGTCGCGCTGTCCATGTGGCATGGTAGCTGTCGCGTGACCAGAAGTCGCCGGCGAGTGAGCCGTCGGCCTGTGCATGCGCCTGAAACAGGAATGCGTGGGCGCCATCGAAGGTCGACAGTCGCAACACTCCCTGCTCGTAGCTGCCCTCCAGGAAGCGGTAGTCACCCACCGGAGTGAGGATGGTGCCGGTCACCCGGCTGCCCTCCTGCCGTAGTTCGCCGCGCGCCGGTTCGCTGCCGGACTCGTCGACGAAAGAGATCTCCCAATCGCCGGAGACGGAGGCCACACCACCTTCATCCCCCGCTACCAGGCCGGCCTCGTCCGGTGACCGAAAACGCTGAGCACCACCGCGGCTGGCCTCGAACGGCAGCCGCGAGGTCCCGTCCGGCGCCGTCTTGCTCCAGCTTCCGATCAACCGATCGCCGGAGGCGTCGAGGTGTGCGACAATCCGTGAGTCATACCAGTCGAACTCCAAGACCACCTCGTCCCCCTGCCGGCGCAGCGACGAGAAAGGCGCCTCCTCAGCCCCGGTCACCGCCACCGCAGCAAGCCCCTGCTCGCCCTCGCGGATCACCAACTCGAAGGGCAGCTCACCTCCCGGTGAGGCGAGAACGGCTCGCCAGTTCCCCACCAAGGTCGCCGGGGCTGGTGGATTCTTGGCATTCTCCGACACCGAACCCCCGCAACCCACCCACACCGCCAGGGCCAGACACCAGCCGATTCGCTTGCGTTTCATAGTTGCCTCCAGGGCTGATTCTCAGGCCAGCAGACTGACCCGTTTCGAGCGCCGCGCCCAGGCCATCAACAACAGATGGACCGGCAGGTACAGGATTACCGGATAGGCCAGCATGCAGATCCAAAAGTAGAGTCGCTGCGAGACCCAAACCTGCTCGAGCCCAAACGGCCGCCAGAGCCAGTTGATGTTGCGTTCCGGATCGGTGAAAAGGTAGGTCACCGGCACCACCAGCCATGCTATCCCGGTCTGCAGCAGCCAACCACGGCGGTGATAACCGACCCGGACGATCAGCCACAAGAGGAGCACCGGCACCGCCAGGTGAAAGAGCGACAACCCCCGCAAATAGAGCGGCCGGGTCGGATCGAACATGTAGGCCGTGGCACCCAGAGGATGAAACCCGGCGACGCAGCGGACGAGGAAATCAAAGGCCCAGCAAAGCTGAATCAGCAACACGCCTACCGCCTGCGAGGAGATGACCAGCGAGCTTTCCGCCCACAATCCGGCGAGCAGGAGGAAGTTCGCCACGTCGCAGAACCAGAGAAAGTTCTCGCCTCCTCGCTCGAGGAAAATGGTCGGCGCCCAGACCACCATCCAGAGGGTGAAACCGAGTTTGAGCCAGAGAGGTATTGTGCGCATAGGATTCGAGGTGCCGGTAACCGGCTGTGTAAGATACCAACCTCAAGCCCACTGCTGAAGGCCGTCTCACGGCATGACCAGAAGGACGCAAATGGCCAGACTCACCCGCCTAACTCTACGCCGTCAAGGACGGTTGCAAGCCGCTGCCCGTGGAGCCGTTGGCGGCGGTCTGCTGGGCGGCCTGATCGCTAGTGCGATCGCCGGCTGTTTCGGCATGCTGCTCGGCGCCAGCCTGGGAGCCCTGCTCACCGCTTTCTTCGAAAAGGAACTCGGGAAGGACGAGGGCTCACCGAGCACCGACGACTAGCAGCCCGCAGTGCAGCCAAGCCTTGACCAAGGTCCGATCACGGCTCACCGTCGTTGTGCCCAGGCGGCCGGCGACGCGCCTTGCGCCGCTGCCGCTCTTGGCGGCTCTCCTGGCGGCTGAAAAGCCGCTTCAGCCAGCCGCGCGCTCGCCGCCGTTCCTCGCTGTCCAGCTCGCGCTGGCCCTCACGGAAGGCCCTCTGCCAGGGGTTGTGCAAAGCGCAGACCGAACTCGGCACTTGGTCGCGGCGGAAGACTTCGGTCAGTACCTGCGGGCAGCGACCGGTGGCGAGTTCGCCGGTTTCCGGATCGATCAGAGCGGTGGTGATTCCCGAGGGTTGGGCAAAGGTCGGGTAGCCGTTGGCGGGGCGCACTTTGAGGGCGTAGCGCGACCAGATCGGTAATGCAGCCCGGCTGCCCGAGAGGCGGGTACGCGAGTTGTCGTCGTAGCCAACCCAGACTGCCGTGGAGCGGTCCGGGGAGTAGCCGACAAACCAGCTGTCGCGGCGATCGTTGGAGGTGCCGGTCTTGCCCGCCAGAGCATCGCTCAACCCCCAGCTGCGCACCACCCGAGCGGTCCCCCGGTCGAGCACACCTTGCAGGATCGAGGTCACCAGGTAGGCCGTCTCCGCATCGATCACCGGCTCCGGCCGCGGTAGCGCCTGGCCGGCCACCGGTTTGCCCTCACCATCGAAGACCGCCTTGAGCGCGTGCACCGGAGGCTGCCGGCCGGCGGCGGCCAGCGTTGCGTAAACCGTCGCCATCTCGACCGGCGTCACTTCAAAGGCACCCAGCGCCAAGGATGGATAGGGCTGGAGGTTTGTCCGCACACCCAGCCCACGCGCCACGCTGACGATGTTCTCCAACCCTGCCATCAGCGCCAGCCGCGCCGTCGGTACGTTGAGGCTACGCTCCATGGCGGTGCGCACCGTCACCCAACCGCGGAATTCATCATCGTCGTTGTCCGGACTCCAGCGCTGCCCGGCCAGCATGACGGTCAGCGGCGCATCCTCGATCAAGCTCGACGGTGCCGCCACCCCTTGTTGGATGGCGGTGGCGTAGACCACCGGTTTGAACGAACTACCGGCCTGGCGCAGGGCCGACGACGCGCGGTCGAACTGGCTGGCGCCGTAGTCGCGGCCACCCACCCAGGAGCGGATATCGCCGCTACGAGGGTCGATCGAGACCAGAGCAGCCTGCAACGGACCATCCACCTTACTGCCCTTCTCCCAACCCTCTTCCAGCGCCTTGAGCCCCCAGGCAACCGCCTCTTCCGCCCGTTGCTGATCGTGCCAGGAGAGGGTCGAGAGGAGCGAATATCCGCCATCCGCCAGGGAATCGAGGCCGTACCTCCGCTGAGCTTCCGCGGCGGCGGCATCGGCGAAGTACGGGGCCCGGCGGCGAATTGGCCGCTGCGCAGAGATCTCCAGCGGCTGAGCCCGCGCTGCAGCGATCACCTCGGGCTTCAGACGCTGCAACTCCGCCAGATGGTCGAGCACCCGGTTGCGCTGCTCGAGGGCACGATCGAGACTGGCCAGCGGTGAGTAGTTGGCCGGCGACTTGATCATCCCGGCCAAGGTCGCCGCCTCAGCGAGGCTGAGATCCCGCGCCTCCTTGCCGAAGATGGCCTGCGAGGCTGCGCCCACGCCGATCAAACTGACCCCGCCGCTGGCTCCGAGGTAGATCTCGTTGAGGTAGGCCTGAAGGATCTCCTCCTTCGAGTAGCGCATCTCCAGGAAGACGGCGAGCACCCCCTCGCGCATCTTGCGCACCACGGAGCGCTCGTGGGTGAGGTAGATGTTCTTGACCAGCTGCTGGGTCAAGGTGCTGCCGCCCTGCAACCTGCCGCCCTTGACCATCTTGACCCAGATCGCCCGTCCCAGACCTTTGATCGACACCCCGGCATGGCGAAAGAAACTGTCGTCCTCGGCCGCCAGAACCACCTGGGTCAAGTGATTGGGCAACTCTTCCAGCGTCACCGGGCGGCGCTCCTTGAAATCGGGCCCATAGTAGGAGGCGATGAGCGGAGGCTCCAGCAGAGCCGTCTCGACCTCTCGGCCTGCCGAGTGCAGCCGGCTGATGCGCTTGCCGCGATAGGTCACCTTGAGGACCACCCCACCTTGGGGACCGAGCGGGCTGGGGAAACGGCGTAAGGCCACCGAGATCGAGCCGCCTCCCCGGCGGTAGTGGCCGGGTGAACTCGGCTCAGTGTCGCCGCTACCCTCCTCGCGGGCGTAGCCGACCTCTTCCAAACGGGCCACCAGCCGGTTGGCCGGCAAGTAGGCGCCCCGTTCCAATTTCACCGAACGGCCGTAGAGCCGCGAGGGCTGCAAGGTTGGATGGGCCTCGAACTGCCCGGCAAGATGCCAGAACGGCCGGATCAACCAGAAACCAAGCCCCGCAATGGCCACCAGCAGAACCGCCACCGCGACCCACAACCGGCGCCGAAACACCGGCATTCGCACCCGTAGCCTGACACCTTTCCGCCGTTTGGGCCCCATAGGGCACACCAGTAAGCAAGAAGCTGGCCGGGTTGCAGCTAAATGAGCAACTTACAAGGGTTTCGGGTCGTGGTTCAGCGTGCCCATCCCCTATCTTGATATCCTCTCCGGCCGTGATTTCACTCTCCGACCTGGGCAAGTCATTCGGCCCGCAAGTCCTCTTCTCCGGAGTCTCCCTACAGCTCAATCCGGGCAATCGCTACGGATTGGTGGGCGCCAACGGCTCCGGCAAGTCGACCTTCCTCAAGATCCTGACCGGCCAAGAGAGCGCCAGCGAGGGCTCTCTGGCCATCCCCAAACGGCTGCGCCTCGGCATGCTGGCCCAGGACCACTTCGCCTTCGAGCAAACACCGATCCTCGACGTGGCAATGATGGGCCATGGCGAGCTGTGGTCCGCCATGGCGGAGAAAGAGGCGCTGCTGGCCAAGGCCGACGAGAGCTTCGACGCCGATCGCTACGCCGAACTCGAAGATATCGTTCTGCGCTACGACGGCTACGCTCTTGAATCGCGCGCCGCCGAGATTCTCGAGGGGCTGGGGATCCCCGCCGAGATCCACCGGCGAACCATGTCCACCCTTTCCGGAGGCTTCAAGCTCCGCGTGCTGCTCGCCCAGGTGCTGGCCAGCGATCCCGACACCCTGCTGCTCGACGAGCCCACCAACCACCTCGACATCCTGTCCATCCGCTGGTTGGAGAAGTTCCTCACCGACTTTTCCGGACTGGCGGTGGTCATCTCCCACGACCATCGATTCCTCGACAATGTCTGCACCCACATCCTGGATGTCGACTACGAAACGATCGTCCTCTATCCCGGCAACTACGCTAAGTTCAGCCAGGCCAAGATCGCCGAGCGCGAGAGGAAGGAAGCGGAGAACCAGCGCCGCGAGAAGAAGATGGCCGACCACCAGGCCTTCGTCGACCGCTTCCGCGCCAAAGCGACCAAGGCCCGCCAGGCGCAGAGCAAGCAGAAGCTGATCGACAAGATGGCGAGCGATCTGGTGCCACTGGCCCAGAGTTCGCGCCGCTATCCGCGCTTCGTGTTCAAACAGCGGCGCCCGAGCGGCAAGACGGTGGTCGAAGCGACCGCGATCAGCAAGGCCTACGGCGACAACCAGGTGCTCGACAAGGTCAGCTTCACCCTCGAGCGAGGCGACCGCATGGCGGTGATCGGTCCCAATGGCATCGGCAAATCGACGCTGCTCAAGATCCTGGTCGAGGCCATCGAGGCCGATTCAGGCGACGTCGAGTGGGGTTACGAGACCCACCGCGGCTACTTCGCGCAGGATCACCGCGAGCAGTTGGACGAAGAGAGCAAACAGTCGGTCGAGGCCTGGCTGTGGGAATCCTGCCCCGCGGAACCGATCGGCTTCGTTCGCGGCCAGCTGGGTCAGGTCCTCTTCTCGGGCGACGACGTGAAGAAGACCCTGCGCAGCCTCTCGGGCGGCGAGGCGGCACGACTTGTCTTCGCCAAGCTCGCGGTCACCAAACCCAACGTCCTGATCCTCGACGAGCCCACCAACCACCTTGACTTGGAGGCGATCGACGCCTTGGTCGACGCCCTGGCTCAGTTCGAGGGGACGCTCATCTTCGTCTCCCACGATCGCTGGTTCGTCTCCAAGCTGGCCAATCGCATCTTCGAGATCACCCCCAACGGCATCCAGGACCATCGCGGCGACTACGACGAATACCTCGCCAAGTGTGGCGACGACCACCTCGACGCCGAGTCGGTACTGATGAAGGCACGGCGCGAGAAACGGCGCGCCAAGCAAGAAAAGAAGGGCAGCAGCGAAGCGCGAGAAACACGAGACCGCCAGCGAGATCAGCGTCGCCGCAAGCTCACACAACGCCGCGACTCGATCACCACGCAGGTCGAGAAAGCCGAAGAGCGGGTGCACGAGATCAACGAACAGTTCTGCGACCCCACCTACTTCGATCGCACCCCGCGCGCCGCGGTGAACAAACTCGAGGCCGAACAAAAGAAACTGAAGGCCAAGATCGACGAATTGATGAGCGAGTGGGAAGCGGCTGAACAAGAACTCGAAGAGCTGGCGACCTGAGAGCAAACTCATCAGCGCGCCCGATGGAAACCTCCAGTCAGACTGGACAACAACTTGCATAGCGAACGACCCATGCGATCTATCCAGCTCCTAATCCGTTCAACCCTCATCGTCGTCTCCTTGTTGATGGCCACCGCCGGCCTGGCCACGGCGCAAGGCCGTCAAACGGAGCAAAGCGTGCTGCTACCGCTGCCTGAGACGCTGATGGAGGATCTCTCACCACTGGCCCGAGCCCAATTGGTCCAGGCCCGCAGACAACTCCAAGCCGCCGCGGCGGCGGCCCCGCTGGACACCGTTCAACTCGCGGCGGCCTTCGGTGCCATGGGCAAGGCGGCAATGGCCCACGATCTCAAGGCTCTGGCCGAGTCCAGCTTGGAGAACGCACGCACGCTGGAGCCGGATAACACCCTGTGGTCCTACCTTTGCGGCGTGCTCTACGAAAACCAGGAGCGCTGGGCGGAAGCGGCAGCGGCCTTTGAGAACGTGCTGGCCGTCACCGCGGACGATGCGGTTGCCCGGTTCCATTTGGGCCGCGTCCTGGCTCGCTCCGCCAAAGGCGACCCAGCCCCCTCGCTGATCGCCCGAGCCAAGGCGCAGCTCGAACGCAGCGCCAAGAACCAGGCTGTGGCGCCGGCGGCTCGCTTCGAGTTGGCGCACCTCGACAACCCGCGCGGCACACAGAGGCCTCCGACCTTCCCCGACCCGCGACTCAGCGAGGTCACGGCTCTGCGATCGCCGGCCGGCAGTACTCAGATCTCCGCGGGTCAAAGCCCCCTCGACCGGATTCGCACCCTGCTCGAAGAGGGCAAGTCGGCTCTTGCCGTAGAGGAGGCCCGTCGAGCCGTCAACAGCGCCCCGGCCAACCCCAACGCCCGCCTCCTTCTCGGTCGAGCGCTGACCGTCAACGGCGATCGCGACGCCGCATTGGCCCAATACCGCGAGTTGCTCAGCCTCGATCCCGATCACCGCTCCCAAGGGTTGGCCCACCTCAGAATCGCTCGACTACTCGATCCGGCCAAGCCGAACGAGCCTCCGTCCGCCGAGGCCCTGGCCAGCTACCGCAAGGCGATCGAGCTGATCCCACGTTTCGCCAACGCCCGGCTTGGCCTGGCCGATGCGCTGATGCGATCCGCTCAATACGACGAAGCCATCGAGCAACTCGTTGCGATGACCGAGGCAGCGCCGGACGATCCAGCGAGTTACACCGCCCTCTCTAAAGCGCTGACCCGCGCGGGCCGTCATCGCCAGGCCCACGCCATCCTCCGCCAGGGTTTCGAGCGGCTGCCCAAAGATCCGCGCATCGCCTATAGCTACGGCAGATCGCTCGCCATCAGCCCCGACCTCGCCCTGCGCGACGGGGCCAAGGCGCTGTCGCTCTTGCTACCGCTCTTCCAGGCACAACCCTCCCTCGCCTACGCCGAGACCATCGCCGCCGCCCTGGCCACGGCGGGCAATTTCGAGGATGCCGTGCGCTGGCAGAGCCGCGTCGTCGAGCAAGCCGAGAAAGAGGGCGCCAAGCCCCGCTACCTCGAACTCCAGCAGCGCAACCTCGAACTCTACAAGTCGGACAAGCCTCACCCGTAGCCTTTCGAACGGAGCTGAGTCTGCTGTCGGAGGGCTTCGCTTCGCCTACGATGCGGGCAGCAAGATCGAACGGATGCTCGGATCGTGGAGACGCAGGTAGAAGAGGCCGATGCCAGCGGTGCCGATCATCAGGCCGGGCGAATGGCCGCTGCCGGTACCGCAGGGCCACGACCCTTCCCGTTCCCCGTAGAGAGCGAGCCCACGGGCCGCCACCTCTCTGACCAGCTCCACATCTCGTTTCCGCTCCGCTCCCAGGACGCGATAACCGTAGTGGAGTATCTCGGCGTTTCCGGCCAGACCGTGACACAACGAGTAATCGCCGGTTGCGGAGTCGAGCCAACCCCGAACCATCCCGTGGGTGGTGTCGAGCGCGACATTGGCCTCGTCCCGTAACATCGGATCGCCGCTCCGTTGAAAGGCACGCAGCCGGGAGATCGCGATACCGGGAGCACCGTGGCACCATGTCGCAGGGAACGAGAGATGATCTCGATCGACCCGGGCTCGACGCGGCACGGAGCGAAAGTCGGGCCAGTTGCGTTCGTCGTGGCTATACCAGCGCCGCTCATACTCGAAGGCCGCCATTGCCGCCTCACGGTAGCGGGCCTCCCCAGTCTCGGCGTGGAGTTCGAACAGGGCAAAGGCGATGCCGGCCGTGCCGTGGGAAAAGCCGGTCAGGTTCCGGCGGTCCGCAGCCATCGGCGAGCGCCAGGAAAGGGTCGCCCCGGAGAGTTCGGCCCGGTTCACCAGCTGATCGGCGAGACGGCTGGCTCTCACCACCAGCCTCGCTTTCCCAACCTCGCGGTGAAGCGCCAGCAAGGCCACCACCGCACCAGCCAGCCCGGAAAGCAGATCGACCTCGACGGTCGCCGGCGCCTCCTTCCAGCCGCCACTCGCCAGCCGGAGCCCGCGGCGCACCAGAGACTCGTCGCCGGTCAGCCGCCCCACTCGTACCACCGACCAACCGATGCCTGGGCGTCCGATGTAGAAACCGACGGCCGGCGGCCCGATCCGCCTCGCTTGGGTCAGCGCCTGTCTCGCGGCGCCGCGTGCCGTTCGCACGAGGAGATCGTCTTTCGAGTGCCTAGACAGCTCAGCCAAGAACAGGGCGATGCCAGCGGTGCCGGCGTAGAGACCCGGCCCGAGCGCCGAGGTCGCCGGTTCCTCCGGGTCCGGATCGCTGGGCGCGCTCGGCATGCTGCCGAGCCAGTTACACTGCCCTCGATGCCAGAAAGCGCGCTGCGCGAGCGCTCGGCCGATGTCGATGCTGGCGCCGAGCCAGCGTTCTGGCGTGCGCTCAATCGCGGAGGGTTTCTGAGCGACCGGTTTCCGCAGTTTGCCGGTGATCTTCGGCAACGGATAGTCCCTCTCGGACTCCGGGCCGAGAAAGGGGCGATCCGGCTGGATGCGGTGCTCAAGGAGGGTGGCCTCGACCTGCTCCAAGCGCTCCTCGGTAGTGGCCAATCCCTGCGACCAGGCTGCGACCAACCCCTCGGCGACGCAGCGGCACCGGTGCAAGCCGAAGCTCTCGCCTGCCGCGGGACTCTCGGCCAGCCCGACACCCGGCGCGAGGGGCTTGGTGAGCGCGGGAACGGCTCGGTGAAGATAGCCTTCGAGCGCCCCAAGGACGGCCCGCAGGAGTTTTTCAACGGCGGAGTAGTCCGCGCGCAGCAGATAGAGCACGCCAGCGTCGCAGCGCTCGAAGCTCTCGGGATCGTTCAGCACCTTGAGTCGGAAAGCGACGCCTGCCCGATTGAGCCACCGCGTGCATTGCTCAACGAAAGCAACCGCGCCGGGAGCACTCAAGTGCCAATAGAGGCGCAACTGCAAAGCGGGGTCGGCAGTCAAGGGCCGGTCCCCTAGAGCGAGGTAGAAGCCGGGCGAAGCTACCAGGAGTTCCTTCGGGTGGGCAACGGCGACAACGCTTCCGACTCTCCTGCCGCCGGCCTTCGGCTCGATCTCGGCATCGCTCACCAGAACGGACAACCCCTCTTGTTCGACAAGGTATCGGTCCCCTTCGCGGCCCCGTAGCGTCCAGCCGGGTTCCCAGAATCCCTTTCCATGGTTGACCGAGCTGAGCGCCTCCGCGTGGGCGGCGGACCGGCCACCGCTGGTTACCCGATCGGTCCCGGCCGGAACCGCGATCCCCGAACAGTAGAAGTGGGCGTACAGCTCCCAAGTGAGGGTGTGGGCAAGGTAGCGCCGCGCCGTCTCCGGCGTCAAGCCCGCGCGCATTCTGGCGCTCAGCTCCGGGCTGCGCCGGCCGAACCAGGAGTACCGCGTGGTCGAGAGGATGCGGGTGGCACGGACTGCAGATTCCAGCTGCCGGCGATAGCTCATGAAGCGTCCGGAATCGCCACCGTCGCCGGTGTGATCCCGAGCAGGTGGGCCGCCGCTTCGAGCGGACGCTCCAGCATGTTCAAGCTGAGCTGGAGCTGCCCGACGACCGTGCCGGGTAGCTGGGGCAGATGCTGCACGCGCTCGAAGGCGGCCTGGAGGAGGACTACCGCCGCGTAGCGAGTCGCCCGCAACAGCAGACGGTCGCCGACCGCCGCCGCAAAATCGCTATTCCGGCGGTACGCAACCCACAGTGCTCGCAGCGCGGGCTGCATCGAAGACAACGGATAGCGGGCCAGATCGAGGTATCGATCCGGCGGATCCTCTCCGCTGATGGGAATCGAGTGCAGCCAGAAGACGAGAAAGTTGGCCAGCGCCGATCCGACGTCCCAGGCAGGGTCTCCCACCATCGCCAGCTCCCAGTCGATGAGCTTGAACTGGGTGTATCGGCACGAGCCGGGCAGTGGGTGAACGATACAGTTGTCCCAGCGAACGTCGCCGTGGATCAGGCGATCGCAACGCCACTCTCGCCGCAGCCTGTCCAGCGCCTCACCGAAGCGGGGGAACTGCTGGACGATGCGCAGCAGCTTTCGGCAACCGCCGCTCATGCGGTGAAGCATGTCGAGTTCCGGGCGGTGGAGGCTGAGCGCCCACGGCGGCTGATGACCGAGTACGGGGATCGCACGGCGGGCCTTGCTTGTATCCAGAGCATGCAACCATGCGAGGCAGGTTCCCAAGTGGGAGGCGAGTGTCTTGGAGAAGTAGCCTCGGCGTGTGTGATAGTCGCTCAGCGTCTCACCGTCCTCGATCAGTTCCAGTACCAGCAGCTGCCAGCCCTCGTCATGGTCGATGAACCGCGCCAGGTACCGGCGCAACCGAGCCGCACTGTCGCTCTCCCGCAACAGCCGATACACAGAGGCTTCGAGTGCGACCGACTCCCGCTTGTCAGCGCCGATGCCCTGCTTGACCAGATAGCTCGGTCCACGCTCCCGCACGATCTGGAAGTTGTGATTGCGCCGGGAGGCGTCGACCACCCGTAAGTCACCCTCGACGATCGACCGGCGGTCAATGAGCCGGCGATCGAGCAGGTACCGGGCCACCGCCCGCGCCGACAGGATTCCCGGCTGCCTTGGCCCCGTAGTCATTCCATGGCGATGGATTCAGCGCGGTTCTAGAAGGTGAGTCGGCAACTCTTCTTGCAGCGCACATGCTCGGTCACGTGCTTCTTGGTCTTGCGCTGGGTGCTGTCTGTACAGTCCTTGTACCAAGCACCGGTGCACCACAGCCACTGCTCGCCCGACCAGCAGAACCAGTCGGTCACCGCCAGCTTCGCTGCCCGCGTGGCCTTCGCCTGGAAGGCTGGCAAGGCGCCGGCTTTGTAGCTGGAAGCGATCGGTCCACGGAGAAACTCGGCTTCCATCTTCTGCGACTGGGTCCGGGTTACCGTGACCTCGGCATCGCGCCGAATGAACAGATAGGAGCCTCCTAGCCCTGTCTCCTCGGGAAAAGGCTGCTGATGCAGCACGTCCGCCCGAGCGATCTCGACAAACGAGTTCAGCTCGGTGTTGGTGTAGACCCGGATGCAGCCGTCGACGGGACTCTCGCCCACCAACCCCACCACCACAGTCGCGTTCGGCAGTTGATTCGGATCCCCTACGACATTCTGGACAATCGCGTTCGGAGTGATGGAGGCTCCGCCTCCGTGGTCACCGGCCATCGCTTTTCCTCCTGTCGAAAATGGAGAAACTCGAATTGTCCGAGAAGTCTATCAGACGGGCGTTTCAACCACGGGTGGCACGAACCACCAACCCTCCTCTAGCCGTCTACTCCCGGGGTCGGAAGGGCTGGAAACACACTGGTGTCCCGTGAGCTGAGTTGTAGCGGCAAGATCATCCATGACGCCAACCTGGTGGCAACCGCTTCGGTAGCCCGTGTTGACGCTCTGCTCACCGCCAACCCGAGGAACTTTCAACACTTCCGGAAGTGGCTCAAGGTGATCGACCTAAAGAAGGTCGGCTCCGACTAGCCGGTTATCTCCGCAAGTTCGGGGGTGGGAGCATCAAGCTCGGCGCGATCCTCCGGCGCGTCGTCCACCGAGTCGGGTTCCGAGTTCACACCACCCCGCTCCCGCCATTGCAAAAGCAGGTCGTAGAGCACCGGTACCAGGACCAGGGTCAGGAAGGTGGCCAGGGTGAGGCCGAAGATCACGGCGACACCCATGCCGCGCCACCACTGACTGCTCTCGCCACCGGTGGTGAAGACCAGCCGGTGGAAGTCGAACTCGACGCCGGTCGAAAGCGGAATCAATCCCAGGATGGTGGTGATGGCGGTGAGCAATACGGGGCGCACACGGCGCAGACCGGTGGTCACTACCGTCTCGCGGCGACCGAGCCCACGCGCGCGCAGTTGTTCACCGTAGTCGAGCAAGACGATCGCATTGTTGACCACGATGCCGGCCAGGGAAATCACGCCGAGGCCGGTCATGATGATGCCGAACGGCAGGCCGGTGATCAGCAGGCCGGAGAAGACGCCGATCATCGACATCACCACCGAGGTCAAGATGATCAACGGTGTGGCCACCGAGTTGAACTTGCCGACCATCAGCGCCAGCACCACGATCAAGGCCCACATGAAGGCCCGCGAGAGGAAGGACTTGGCCTCCTCCTCATCCTCGCTCTGACCGGCAAAGGAGATCTGGTAACCGGCGGGCAGAAGGTCGGCGATCGCTTCCAGCCGCAGGCGTGCCTCGCGGCGCACCGGCTCGGCCAGCTGCGGGCTGGTGACCTTGCCGCTGACCGTGACCACCCGCTTCTGCGCCTTGTGGCGAATGGCGGTCAAGGCGGTGGAGCGTTGGACGGTCGCCACCTCTCCCAGCGGGATCTGCACCCCGACTTCATTGACCAGGTTCAGCCGCCGCAGGTCCTCCGGCGAGGCGCGGAAGGGCTCGGCCAGACGCACCGTCACATCCGCCTCGTCCTTGCCGTAGCGGTGGACGGAAGCCTTGGTGCCGTTGACCGCTGTGCGCACGGTGCGCGCGATCCCGGCGGTGGTCAAACCCAGCCGCGCCGCGTGCACGCGGTCGACCTGGACGGTGATCTCGGGACTGGCGGCGTCGAAATCGTCGTCGAGCGAGACCAGACCGGGAATATCTTCGATGGCGCCACGCACCCGCGCCGCGATCATGCCCAGAGTCTCGAAGTCGTCGCCGGAGAGTTCGATGGCCAGCGGATCACCGACCGGAGGCCCCTCCGGCGGCCGTTCGACATCCAGCGTCACGCCCGGCAGGTCGCCGGTCAGTTCGCGCACCTGGGCCATCGTCTCGAAGGAGTTCTGCTCACGATCTTCCCGATCGAGCAGGTCGAGAGTGATCCGCCCCAGCGCCGCATCCCCACCCTGTCCACTGCCGCCGAAGTCGGCCTGGCTGCCGGCACCGACGCCGACGGCAACGACCTCCAAATCGGGTAGCTCCACTAGCCGCTCTTCGAGGATCCGCACGATCGCGTCGGTACGCTCGAGACGCGTTCCGGGATCGGATTCCACGTTGACGAAGATCTGCGGCGGCTCGGTTTCGGGAAAGAACTCGATACCGTGGTTGAACTTGGCGAAGACGGCGGCGACGATCACAAAGAGCAGTAGGGTCGCCGCGATCACCGCCAACCGATGGTCGAGCGCCCACTCGAGTAGCCCCTTGTAGTGACGAATCACCGTCTGGCCGCGGCGATCGAGCCAACCACCGAACCGGCTACGCCGCTCCCCATCCCGCGGTGGTGGACGCAGGAAGCTGGCGCACATCACCGGGTTGACGGTGAAGGCGACCGCCAGCGAAGCGAGCAAGGCGATCGACAGGGTCAGCGGCAGGAAGTACATGAAGCTGCCGACGATGCCGGGCCAGAAGAGAAGCGGTGCAAAAGCCCCCACGGTGGTCAAGGTGGAGATGGCGATCGCCCCTTGAACTTGCTGTGTGCCAACGCTCGCCGCCTCCGACGGCGTCTTGCCCTCGGACATGTGCCGGTAGATGTTTTCGATCACCACCACCGCGTTGTCGACCAGCATGCCGACCGCCAGGACCAGCGCGAAGAGCACCACCACGTTGAGCGTCACCCCCGCCATCTGGAGCACCACGAAGGTGAGCAGCATGGAGAAGGGAATCGCCAGACCGACAAAAAGAGCGGTTCTAAACCCCAGCACGAACATCAACACCAGCACCACCAGCACCAGGCCGGAGAGGATGTTGTTCTCGAGATCTCTGACCATGCGGCGGATATCGGAACTCTGGTCGGCGAGGAGGTGCGCTTCGACCGTCTCCGGCCATGCGGCCGACTCTTCCTCGACGATAGCCCGCACCTTGTCGGCAATCTCGACGATGTTGGCGCCGACCCGCTTCTGCACCGAAAGGGAGACCGATTGGCGGCCATCGATGCGGGCGATCGAGGTGCGTTCCTCGAAGCCGAAACGGACCTTGGCCACGTCGCGCACAAAGATCGGCGAGCCGCCGGGCGAGGCGATGACGAAGTCCTCGATCTCCCGCGGATCACTGACCTCGCCGGGCACCCGCACCGAGTAGGCGAGATTGCCCAAGTCGAGCTGGCCACCGGGGATCGACACGTTTTCGTCGCGCACCGCATCGATCACATCGTCCAAGGACAACTGGTAGAGGTGTAGCCGCTCGGGGTCGACTTCGACATGCACTTCGCGCTCGAGTCCGCCCACCAGGGTGACTCGCAGAACCCCGGAGATCGCCTCCAAGCGGTCTTCCAGATCCTCGGCCAGCCGCTTGAGCTGCAAGGGACCGATCTCGCCGGCCAGGTGGACCTGGATGATCGGAATATCCGAGAAGTTGATCTCCTGAATCTGCGGCTCTTCCACCTCCACCGGGAAATCGACCTTCGCCCGGTCGACCCGGTCGCGCACCTTCTGCAGAGCCGAGTCGATCTCGATTCCGGAATCGAACTCGGCGGTGACCACCGAGAGCCCTTCTTCCGAGACGGAAGTCAACTTCTTGAGACCGTCGACGCCGCTGATCTCCCGCTCCAGCGGCCGGGTTACCTGAGATTCGAGATCGGCCGGCGAGGCCCCCGGATAGATGGCGAAAGAGACGATCAGCGGCAATTCGACATCCGGCGTGCTCTCCCGCGGCAAAGTGAGATAGGCGGCAACGCCGGAGACGATCAAGGCAGCGAGGAGAAAAAACACCGTCGCGCGGTGGCTGAGGCTGGCGGAGGTCAGGTTCATGATGCTGTCTCTAGTGGCCGGCGGATTGCGTGATGCGTTGGCCTTCGACCAGCTTGCGCGCACCGAGAGTGACTACTTCTTCGCTGGCCGCCAGACCGGAGGCGATCACCACGCGGTCGCCGACTACCGGTCCCAGCTCCACTCGCCGGCTATGCGCCCGCCCGTCGCTGACCACGAAGAGGCCGTCCGCATCGCCCAGATCGACCACCGCCGACAGCGGCACCAAGATCGCGCCGACGAGGGTGCGCCGGCTCAATTCCAGCCGTGCCGGCATACCGGGGCGAATGTGGCCCCGGCGGTTGTCGAGTTCCGCTTCGAGTTCCAGCGTGCGAGTCTGAGGATCGACCTCGGGAGCCAAGCGCACGATGCGACCGACCAGCACCTCGCCGGGCAGAGCATCGACTCGCACCTCGACCGGTGAACCCACCTCGAGCAAGGGCACATCGTTGGCCGGCACCGGGGCGCGTACCTTGATCCTGGACAAGTCGACCAGATCGGCGACCGGCTGGCCCGGGGTGACGAAGTCACCGACCTCCACCCGCCGTTCGGCGATCAATCCGGCCCACGGTGCTTTCACCTTGGACTTGGACAGCTGGAGCTTCGCCGAGGCGAGCCGAGCTGCCGCCACATCGCGATTGGTCACCGCGTCGAGCAGTTGTTGCTTTGTGATCGAGCGTTTGGCGAATAGATTTTCAGCCCGCTGGTATTGCAGCCGCCGCTGGCGATCGACCGCCTCGGCTTCGGCCACCGCCTGTTGCAGGGAGCGCGTATCGATCGACAGCAGGAGCTTACCGGCGGCGACCCGCTGGCCGGTCTCGAAGTGAAGAGCTTCCACCACCCCGCCGACCTCCGCGGCAAGAACCGCTCGCCGGTTGGGCAGCAACTCCGCCGGCAGGCTGGTGCGATCGGCCACATCCTCCACCTCGGGGCTCGCCGTCTCGACCGCCACGGTGCGCTCCCGCTGCGGTTCCTGCGCCGGTGGCGGTGCCGGTTCTTCGCCGGCGCAGCCGCCGAGGAGCACCACCGCCAGCCACAACCCCGAGCCCCAGACCAGCGCCCTGGCTGTGCGTCCCTGTCTCATCGACTTTCCTCCGCCGCAGCCGTCGCCTGCGGCCCAGTATCGTCATCCGTCGACCCGTCCTCGGTCGCCTCCGTTTGCGGCGAGCGACCTCTACCCGGCAGGCGGCCGACAGCCCGATCGAGTCGCGCCGCTTCGCTCCAAACCTCGAAGTAGGCCTGCACCCGCTGCAACTCGGCGAGCACCTCCTGCTGCTGAGCGTCGAGCAGGTCGGCCTGCAATGCCACCCCCTCGCTGTAGCTCTCCGCCGCCACCCGGCTGGCCTCGCGCGCCGTCTGCGCCGCGATCTCGGTAGCCTGCCAACTCTCCCAAGCGGCGCGGTAGGCGGAGAGGCTCCGCTCGATCTCCAGACGCACCCGCTGCACTAAATCGCGACGCTGCCACTCGACCTGGCGGCGCTGGCTGGCCAACTGCGCCTGCCTGCCCCGGCGCTTGCCACCATCGAAAAACTCCCAGCGCAGGTTGACCGAAAGCCGCCAGTCGTCGAAGAGCTGCTCTGAGAGATCCTCGATCAGCCGCGCCTCCCGGCCGAAGCTGCCGGTTAGATCGACCTGCGGCCGAGCCTCGGCACCTTCAATGCGGTCGCGCAGCGCGAGCACCTCATCCTGCAAGTCGAGGTCCGCCAACTCCGGCCGCCGCTCCAGCGCCTGGCGCAGCAGGTCGTCCACCTCCTCGGTCACGACCTGCGGTTCCGCGGTGAGGGCCAGCGGTTCGATCGGGGTGCCCGGCGCCAGATCGAGAATGGCGCGCAGCTCCTGTTTCGCCACCTCGACATCTCCCTCCACCCGCGCCACCGTCGGCTTCACTGCGGCCAGGGCGGCGCGGGCGCGCAGCTGCTCCAGCCGGGTGGCGTCCCCCAACTCGAAACGCGCCTCGACCACCGCCAGCGCCTCCTCGCGCACCGCCTGCTGAATCTCCAGCGTGGCCAGAGAGCTGCGTGCCGAAAGCCAGTTGTAAAAGGCCTCAGCCGCAGCAGCAGCGGCGTCGAGACGGGCGAGGCGGATCTGCGCATCGGCGATCGACGCCGCCGCCTCGGCCACGTCGACCGCTGCCGAAACCTTGCCACCCGTGTAGAGCGCTTGGCGCAGTTCAACCGCCAGGTGGTATAGCTCCTGGGTACCGGGCCGGAAGGTCACACCGTCGGGTAGGCCGTCGAGAAAACTCTCAAAATCCGGACTATTGAGAAAGGCTGGATTGCGCGACCGCCCCCAAAAGGCTACCAGCGCCAGCTCGGGAAAAGCCTCGCCGCGCGCCTCGCGAATCGCCGCTTCGACTTCCGAGCGGCGCTCTTCGATCGCCTTGAGGGCGGGGTTGCCGGCCAGGGTCAGCTGGACGACGCGCCGTAGATCGAGACGCTTTAGCTCGGCCCGCTTTGTATCGGGCCGCTGGGGCTCGTCGCCCTCGCTGCCCCATGACGAAAGCGGCAGCAATAGCACCACCAGCAACAACGTCCCGCCGATGAGATTCTGTCGTCTACTCACGTGCTCCACCTCGCTCGGCCAGCCACCGGATCGATGGCGCTGAGCGGATCGAGCGCTGACGAAGTTCAGCCCACCGACCGCTCGGAAACTTCCGAACGGTCGGTAGGCTACCCACTATCGCTGAGGCGTGCAACCCCAACTCTGACGAGCAGTTCAGCCGCCAGCGGAACGCACCGGAGAAGCCTTGTACGCGGCGGTAAAATCCGCCACCGCGGCCAGCAAGAGCAGGAGCAAGCCCACCAGCGTTCCCACACCGTGCTCGCGCTCGATGACGCATTCAATCAGAATCGCCAGCAAGCCCAATGCCGTAGCGATCGTCGCCGCCGTCACGTAGGCCAGGGAGGGAGGTGATACCGGCGGATCTGTCTTGGGTCCTCCCAGCCCTCCAAGAGTCTGCACCGACGCGGCGTCGAGGACAATGCCGAGTACGGCAAGAAGGATCCCGAATTCGACGGCGATCACGCCGGAGTCGCCGAGACAACCCAGAAGGAAGGCCAAGAGAGCAGCCAAGGTCGAGACGCCCGCCGCGGCCAGCAGCAGTTGCGTCAGAGTCTGATTTTTGGGTGGAGGTGCGGTCGGCGGCGACACCGGGGGGTCTGTCTTTGGGCCTCCCAATCCTCCGTCGGTTGGGTCTTGAGGATTCTCATCATGATCTGGCATCAGGCTCTCCTCTCATCAACTTGGATTTCAAGATATTTCCCCACACTCTCACAGCCTCAGCCCACTTGGATCTCAGTTTCTCATCGGCGGCGAGACCGGAGGATCCGTATTGCCGGTCGAAGAGCCATTGCCCCCTTGTGTAGAACTGGTGGTCCAGCTTGACTCCACCGATCCAGGGTTAGCCGCAGGGGTCGATTCCGGTTCGCACGGACCTTCATTCGACGGGCTGGTCGATTCTTGGTGATCTTGCGGATTCTCTGGCATGGCACATCCCCCTGTTCGTTTGCGAGGCTCCCCCACGATGGGGAGATTCAGATCCTACAGGCGTCCATATCGCACCCTCGTTACAGCCCCCCGGGCAGCGGGTTGCCGACCAGCACAAAAGGAGCCCAGTAGTGAGGGTGACCGTGGACACCCATCGTCTCCAACGCTTCAAGCTTAGCTTGTCTCAGTGCCGCGATCGGATTGCTCACCTCGTCTCGGGTCCCCGTCAGCGAGCGATAGAAGCGCACCATGAAGCTGGCGGTCTGTACGTCGTCGACCCGCCATTGGCTCACCACCACACTGCGCGCCCCGGCATAGAAGAAACCTCGCGACAATCCGATCAATCCTTCCCCCGTCACCTGACGGCCTAGTGCGGTTTCACACGCTGAGAGAACCACCATCTCCGCTGAGAGATCCAGCTCAAATATCTCGCGCAAGTGCAGCGCGCCATCTTCGGCCCCGTCGTTAGCGGTGTTACTCAACTCCAGCCGAGTGTCTGCCGTTTCCGACTCTTCAATGGTCCCGTGCATCGCCAGGTGAACCCATCGAGCGGAACTCAACTCCGCACTCTGCTTGAGGTTCGATTCCGAAGCCATTTCACCTAGAAAGACGGTCACATCGGCCCGCGGAAACAGACTCGAGATCTCTAGTGCCTCTTGCTTGGAAGCTGTAAGGCGCGGCAACGATTCGGAGTAGTCGGGATCCGCGAAGATCACCAAGCGATCGTTCTTCGCGGTAGGTAGCCGTTCGAGTTCTGACAGGACCGACGCTGACGGCACGTAGGCAATTTCAAATTGTTTTATCAAGTAGGGCAGCATACCCGGGGCATCGCGACCTGGATCCGAGTCGGCCGTCAAGAGCACCTCGAACGGAACGTAGAAGAGTTCTCGGTCCGGGACGATCAGAAGGCGACCGTAGGATTGCAGAATCTCGGCAACAGGAGCGATCAGCTCTTCGTAAAGTTGCCGCGCGGCGGCTCTGTATTTGCGCGTCTGGAAACGACCGGTACCGGCGAGACCCGCCCGCAGATTGTCGACCATCTCTCGGACAGCTTGGCTAGACACCAAGAGCGAGGCCGCGTGGAACTGGTCCCGAGAAACCACGAAGAGCTGGCACCCGCTCTCGCCCATCACATATTCCAAGAGAACTGTTCCCGGCGACAGCAATTCCTGTGTCTGGGCCAGCGACAGTGGCTCCGGATAGGTGATCTGCGCGTAGCGCGGTGACTCCCGGCGAATCCGCGCTTCCAGCCTTCTGCGTTTGTCACGCAGAGAGGCCAACCGGAGATTCAGCCTTGCCAACTCACCGGCGGCCCTTTCAGCCGGAGCCTCAACCCTGGCCAGCTGGGCCTGTGTCCCGGCGATCTCGCTGGTCACCCGCCTCTCCTGTGCCAGCATCTCGGCTGATAGCGAATGACGGACTTGAACTCGGGACTCGGTCAGGAGTTCGGTGAGCCCTCGTGCCCGGGCTTGTTCACTGACATCGAAAGCCTCCCGCGCGTAGCCCTGGTTCGGGCTGACCTCGTTGAGCTGTAGGAGCAGTTCGATCAGGGCTTCAAGATGATCCCGCCGAGAAGCCAAGGTCAGATCTCGAGTCTCCGAGAGGTTTGCCCCGTTACGCAGATCCGCGTCGATCTTGCGTACGACCTCCATTTGCCCTAGAGCCGCTTCCAGATCCCCTTCGCTTCGTTCGAGGAGCCCCAGTTCGAAGCGAGCCGAAGCCTCCAAGAAGGGATCGCGGCCGGCGTTGATCGCAATCGACTCTTCGAGGATTCCGCGCCCCTTGGCGGACTGCGACAATTCCATGTGAGCTTTTCCCAAGTGAATCTGCACATCGGCCTGGCGAAGCACAGCCCCGGAATCTCGCGCCATTCGCAGCGCCTCTTCAAGATCTCGAATCGCAGGTACCGGATCTCCTCTCCAAGCCAGCAGTTTTCCACGTCCGGTAAGAGCCAGCATCAGAATCGTCTTATCCCCAAGCTCCCGGCCGATCGAAAGCGCTTCCTCATACGAGGCGGTAGCATCGTCTTCTAGACCTTGGACCATGCGGAGGTCGGCGAAGTTCGCGAGGGTGAAGGCTTCCAGCCACCGATTGCCATCCTGGCGAGCCAAAGCTAACGCTTGCTGGTAGCTATCTTGAGCCGCTTCATAGTCGCCAAGCGTGTGGAACGCCGAGGCCTGATTCTTGAGCAAGGTGGCTTTTCTGCCCGGCGAAGCGTACTCCTCGATCAACGGCCAAGCACTCTCGAACTTCTCGAGCATGCGCCCTGTCTCGCCGGTGCGCTGGAGAATCGTCCCTTCTCCGATCAAGAGGTCGATGAATGCATCGGCATTCTCCTTTTCATGGCCCTTGAGACGTCTTCGAGTTTCCGCGTAGAGAGCCATCGCCGACGGGTAGTTGCCACGGTAGAACTCGGTGGTGCCCCAGTTGTACAAGGGGCCCGCAGCGGCTGCGGGGTCACCCGCCTCCTCCAGGAGTACCTTGGCCCGCTCGAACATCTCGATGGCGGCAGCGAATTCATTCCCGTCTCTGAGAGTCCGACCAAGGTTATTGACCGCCGTCGCTTCGAGCAGCGGATCCTCCCGCGAACGCCAAAACGCGATCAATTCTGTGAATGCCTCGGAGGCCGCGTCCAAATCGCCGGCGCCTCGCGCTATCTCCGCCTTTTCGGACAACACCAGAGCACGCTCCGCCGCATATCGATCCCCACTCCAGTTCTCGAGAGCCTGATCTAGGTAGCCACGAACCGGCTCCTTCCTGCCGAGGCGGCGCAGGATTCTGCCCATAATCATGTTCGCCCACCCGCTGAGATGCTCGTCATCCAGCTGCTGGGCCAACTCGAGCGATGCCTTACAGTGGCCTTTGGCTTCCAGCACCCCGACTTCGATCCCACTGACAAACAACTCGCTACAGCTCTCGAACTCCTTTAGAGCCTTGGCTCGCGTCGCGACGACTGCTCGATTCGCAGCCGTCACTGGCACCAGTTCGTCCAACGAAACCCGATACCGGCCGCTCCGCGCGTCCGGGACCAGTGACTCGACCTCCAAATAGGTGGACCCCACATCCGGGGCAATGCCTTCCAGCGCCTCCAGACCCTGGGTCTCGTTACGGCTATCGATCTGGACCCCCGCCTGAGCGTGGGACTCGACCAGCCGAAAAACCAGATCAATGCCGCGCTGATCGACTGTCGCACGGACGATTCGTTCCCCTTCATCGGGCAAACTAAACCGGTGAACTTCCCCTTGCCGCAGAATCGCCTCTACCGTCTCACCGACCCGAAGCCGAGTCGACCCCAGTTCATCCGGCTCAACTCGGACGATCTCCGCCTCGCTCACCGAGCCCATGGGTTCCAAGGCCGGTTGGCTGCATCCGGCGAGCGACAGTGATACGGACACCAAGCAGAGCGCGAAGAAAAGCCAATCCGAGCGGGGATTCATTACTCGAAGTCTATACCGTGGCAGCAGCGGAGTTAGCCCATGGACAGATGCACCTTCCCTATTCTCCGGGATCAAACCAGCGCTTCCACGGTTGACTTCGCCCCCCTGCTCCGGCACCATCCACACAACGTCTTCAAACCACCTTCGGTCAGGGGCTGGGATCTTGATCCATCGAAGGGCAGTGAGCCAGCGACTGGTGCGAGGCGAGGGCCACTGAAGACCGGGTTCCGAGGAGGGCTGTATAGGTGCGACCGGGCGAGGCGGAATTGATCGACGGCTTCCTGGCCGGCGAGCACACGGCGATCAACGCGATCGATGGCTGGGTGCAGCAGGCGGCGTGGCCGTTCCGGCGCCGGTTGGGGGACCGCTGGGAGGATCTGTTGCAGGACGTGCGCCTGGAGACCATGCGGCTGCTCCAGGACAACCGGTTCCGCGGTGAGTCCAGCCTCAAGACCTACCTCTGGCGGGTGACCAACAACGCCTGCGTGGACAAGATTCGCGCCCAGTCTCGTGTGCAGTGGGAGGAGATCGAACAGGTCGATCAATGGGGCGACGAGCCACGGCGGATGGCGCTGGAAGAAGCGGCGCGCGGCGAGACCAAAGATCTGCTCATCCGGGTCCTCGCCAAGATGTCCGATGAGTGCAAGAACCTGTGGCAAATGATCCTCAATGGCCTCAGCTATCGCGAGATGAGCGAGGCACTCGGCGTCTCCGAGGGCGCCTTGCGGGTGCGCGTCCTACGCTGCCGGCGGCGGGCCGTCGCCGCTCGTGATGAATTGATACAAAATCAAGAGTAACGCCGGACCGGCTTCGTCGCCTACAGTAGCCGGAGGTGAGAACGAAATGGATATACAAAAAGCTATCGAGCTATTGCCCTGGTACCTGAATGGCACCCTCGCCCGTGAAGAACATAGCGAGGTCGAGCGGCACCTCGCAAACTCCGAAGAATGCCGTCAGGCGCTGGTGGAAACCCGCGCCGCCGCCACTGTTTTCAATGCCCACCTGCCGGCGAAAGCGTTGGTGGCGCACGCTTTCGGCACCACGCCGGGCGACATCGACCCCGCGACAGTCGACCGGCACCTGGAGCACTCGTCGCAAGACGCCGAACTCTTCGAGTTGGTCATGCAGAGCAAGGGAGCGCTCGAGTGGTCGCAGCGGTCGGAAGAGAAAGGCAGCTGGACACCGGCATCGGCAACAGCCGCCAATGACAACTCCGCCGTCCAGCGTTGGCGGGCAGTCGCCCTTGCCGCCAGCCTTGTCTGCATGATCGCGCTTGCCGGATGGCTGACCAGCGGCAATCGCGGCGGCGTTTCTCAACAGGCACGGGCGGGATCAGTGACCGTCGACTTGGAACCAACCAGCGTCTACCGCGGCGAAGAGGAGGTCGCTAGAGTGGTGGTCGGACGGACGGACATTTTCATGTCGTTCCCCCTACCGCGCAACGCCGATGGTCCCGCCTATGATCCGGCAAGCGCCAAGCTGGTGAAGATCGTCGACGCCGGCGGCACCGTGGTCTACCAGGTGGAAGGACCGGCGCCCAGCGACAGCTTCTACAACGTCACCCTGCCTGTCACCGCCGAACTCGAACCCGGTCTCCACCAGGTGCAGCTCTTCGAGGCCGGTTCCTCCAACACCGAGCCGCTGGCCATCTACCCCTTCCGCGTCATCGCCCACTGAGGCCCACCAAAATCCCCTGCGGCGTCTCTCTCAGCCGCTTCAACCCCCGCAGTCAGACTCCGAAAAATCAAGACGCCTCAAGATCCAGGCTCCCCGAGATTCAAACCCCCTGAGATTCAAACCCCAAAGTACCGCGCGTCAGGATGGTGAAAGACCATCGCCGAGACACTCGCCTCCGGATCCATCATGTCGCCCTCGGTGAGTTCTACCCCGATCTCGCCGGGCTCAAGCACGGCGAAGAGCTGGCGTTGGCCGGCTAGATCCGGGCACGCCGGGTAGCCGAAGCTGAACCGTTTGCCGTGATAGTGGCCGCCGAAGAGACGCTGGCGCGGGAGGTCGGCGGGATCGGGAAAACCCCAGAGCGTGCGCAGGCGGGCGTGGAGCAACTCCGCGGCGGCCTCGGCCGTCTCTAGGGCCAACGCCGCCAGGGTGTGACTCTTGAGGTACTCGCCGGCTTCCTTGAGTTGCTCGACCCGCTGGCGCACGCCATCACCGGCGGTGGTCACGAAGAGGGCCACGTGATCGTCGTCGAGCAGATAGTCGACCAGGCAGAGGCCGTCCTCCTTGGCTTGCCGCGGCAGTTCCCACATCGCCGCCGGTGTAGCGCCGTTGCCCGTGGAATCGAGCAAGCTCAACCGATTCCCCGCAGCGCGAGCCGGGAAGAAACGCCAGACGGCGCGCACCGGCATGGCACCGGCACCATCCGCCAGCAGTTCCTCTTGCAGCGCCGCCACCATCGCCTCCAACTTGGCCAGCTTCGCGTCCTGCCTCTCGCGCAGGGCGCGGATTGAACCTCCAAGCCCCAGGTGCTTGCCGTAGAGCATCTGCGGGTTGAGGTAGCTCCACACCTCGGCGAGGTCCAGCTCCTCGACATGGCGTTCCAGATCGGGGGGCGAGGGAACGGCAAGCTGCCGGCGAACCTTGGAGCTGGGCTGGGTGCCCGCCTCGATCACCTCGGCGCGACGAGGTTCGGCCACTGCGGTGTCCGCCTCGACCAGCGCCGCCACCTCGTCGACCAGGGCCGGCCGGCCAGCGCTCGAAGTGATGCGTTCGACCAGTGCCAGCCCGTTCATCGCATCCTTGGCGTAGGTGCACAAACCGCCGTAGGCACCAGCGATCTTGCGATGGGTGAAGCGCCGGGTGAGGGCCGCTCCACCGACCAGCAGCGGCGTGTCGATGCCCACGGCAGCCAGATCGCCAGCGGTCAAGACCATCTGCTGCGCACTCTTGACCAATAGCCCGGAAAGACCGATCACGTCCGGCTGGTGCTCGCGTACCCCTTGGATCAGCTGCTCACTGGGCACCTTGATCCCCAGGTTGACGACGGTAAACCCATTGTTGGAGAGAATGATGTCGACCAGGTTCTTGCCAATGTCGTGGACATCGCCCTTGACCGTCGCCAGCAGCACCTTGCCACGGGCCGCGCTTTGCGCCCGGTCCATGTGGGGCTCCAGCTGGGCCACCGCCGCCTTCATCACCTCGGCACTTTGGAGCACCTCGGCGACGATCAGTTGATTGTCGTTGAACAGCCGGCCCACCTCGGCCATCCCCGCCATCAGCGGACCGTTGATCACGTCGAGCGGCTGAGGCCATTGCGGGTCGGCCAGAGCAGCATCGATATCCTCGCTCAGCCCCACCTTGCTGCCTTCGATCACCGCCCGCGACAGCCGCTCGGCCAACGGCAAGGTCTCGCGCGGTACCGCCACCGCCGACTTGCGCCCACGGAAGTGGTCGGTAAACTCGGCCACGGCCGCCTCACCCGCCTTGACATCGCCCGGCTCGAGGTAGATCAGTCGCTCGGCCAGCGCCCGCTCCTGCTGGGAAATCTCCGCGTAGCGGGCCAGCCTCTGCGTGTTGACGATCGCCGCGTCGAGCCCGGCGCGGGTGGCATGATGGAGGAAAACCGAGTTGAGCACTTCGCGGCCGGCGTTGGGCAGGCCGAAGCTGACGTTGGAGATGCCGAGCACCGTCCTGCACTCCGGAAACTCCTCCTTGAGGCGGCGTAGACCCTCGATGGTCAACGCCGCTGAGCCCAGGTAGTTCTCGTCGCCGGTGCCACAGGGAAAGACCAGCGTATCCCACCAGATATCCTCCGCTGGAATGCCAAACCGCTCGGTCAACAGGTCGAAACTGCGGCGGGCAACCTCCAACTTGCGCTCGACCGTCACCGCCATGCCTTCTTCGTCGATCGTGCCGACCACCAGGGCCGCGCCGTAGCGGCGCGCCAGCGGTGCCACCTGTTCGAAGCGGCTGAGGCCGTCTTCCAGGTTGATCGAGTTGAGCACCGCCTTACCCTGGCACCAGGTCAGGGCACGCTCCATCACCTCGGCATCGGTCGAGTCGATCATCAACGGCACCTTGACCAGCCGCACCAGTCGATCGAGGAAGAGTTCGATCTGAGAGATCTCGTCTTGATCCGGGTCCTGCAAACAGACATCGATCACCTGCGCTCCGGCCTTGACCTGCGCCCGCCCGACTTCGGCCGCAGCCTCCCAATCGCCGCCGGCGATCAAACGTTTGAACTTGCGGCTGCCGAGGACGTTGGTGCGCTCGCCGATGAACAGAGGCCGGTTGTCGTCGCTCAGCTCCACTGCCTCGATGCCGGAGACCATCGCTCGGCGATGGCACAGCGGCCGGCGCGGCTTCACCCCGCGCACACCGTCCACCAAGGCCGCCACATGGGCTGCGGTGGTGCCGCAGCAGCCCCCCACCAGGTTGAGCCAACCCGCCTCGGCGAAGCGGCTGAGAACGGCGGCAACTTCCTCCGGCCCTTCGGTGTAGAGGCCATCCTCGTTGGGCAAACCGGCATTGGGCACACAGGCGACGCGGGTGCGCACCAACTCCGCGAGGGTGCGCACATGGTCGCGCATCAGATCGGGACCGGTGGCGCAGTTGAGGCCCAGATAGAGCAACTCGGCATGGGCAAAGGAGACCGCCAGCGCCTCGGCATCCTGGCCGGCGAGCATGGTGCCGGTCGCCTCGATGGTCGCCGAAACCGCCACCGGCAACCGCCAGCCCGCCCGCTCGAAGGCCTCCTCGCAAGCCAGCAAGCCAGCCTTGATGTTACGACTGTCCTGGCAGGTCTCGAGGAGAAGATAGTCCGCGCCACCGGCCATCAGGCCGAGAGCCTGGACGCGGAAATGGTCGATCAAGTCGGTAAAGGTGATCCCACCGGTGACCGAGATCGCCTTGGTCGTCGGCCCCATGGAACCACAGACGAAGCGCAACCGCTCGCTGGTGGAATGGCGCGCGCAAGCAAGGCGAGCGATCTCGGCCGCGAGCCGGTTGAGTTCAAAGGCACGATCGGCCACACCGTACTCGGCCAGCACCAGCGGCGTGGCGCCGAAACTGTTGGTCTCCACCACATCGGCTCCAGCCGCCAGATAGGCATGGTGAACGCCTTCGACCACGTCGGGCCGGGTGGCGCACAGCAACTCATTGCACCCTTCCAGATCGTCCCCGCCAAAGTCCTCGGCAGTGAGGTTCGCATCCTGCATCGCCGTCCCGGTCGCCCCATCCAAAACCAGAATCCGCTCGGCCAATGCTGCTTCCAGGGCATCCCTGCGCGCATCAAGATCCGCCGGCCGCGAAGGCACGGGAAGCTGTTTCCACCGTGTTGCGTCACCCATGGCTTGTCTCATCCTCATCGTGGACTGTCCAGATACAAGAAAACCCGCTCGCGACATCACGGGAGCGGGTTTTGATGAATCAGGACATTGGTTTGCCGCTTGAATCGACCGCATCCTCACCCTAACCCTCAGGCAAGATGGCACCTTGGGTGTCCGCCCCAGGTTGCCGAGCCCGTCCAAACAACGGGCCGCTCGTGATGCACTGCGGAGCCTACGTCAAGCTGGGCGAGGGTGCAAGCGGGGCGGTCGGGGGCGGTCGGGTCCTTCCCGCCAAGTCACCGGGGCGGGCCCTACGAGATGCGGGCAGCCTGCCCGCCCCTGCGCTTCGGGCGCGCAACCCGTTGAGATCACTGGTGTTTCTCGTTGAGCGCGCCCTCAGAGCTGACTTGGCGGGAAGGACCCTCCCTTGACGTAGTTGACGCCTCGCTCGGGCTTCGCCCGATCTTGCTGCATTTCGCTCGGCTTGCGGCCGATCTTGCTGCTGTTTCGCTCGGCCTGCGCCCGATCTTGCTGCTGGTGCCAGGGAAGGACCGAGCCGAGAGCCAGCAGGCACGGGGCGTCAAGAAACGCCCAGCGACGAGTTCCCGCTGAAGCGACCCTGAGCCCGCGGGCAGGAGGCTACGCCGGACACGGATCGGCTCGCGGAGGAGAAGCGCCCGTACCTGTCTGCGGAGCGTCAGCGACGCCTCGTTGGGGGAGCTGGCCAAGAACCACGCTTCTTGGCCAGCTGGGGGCTGCGCGACAGCCCCCAAAATCATAAAGGGCGGGGGGTTGGAGGACGCGGGCGCCCGTAGCGAGCCGACTCGTAGGGCAACCATCCTGCCCACGCGGACGACCGGGGAGCGCCGCGGCGACGAGGAGCCCCTCAGTGAGTCGTCTCGTCCTCATCGAGCCGCGACGCAGCAACGTACCGAACCACCGAACGAACGCTGGGATCAAGGTTCAAGAAACACACACGCGACAGAAAAGCTTCACGTCCTAGATGCGAGGCAAGCTTCCCGACCAGCTCATCCGCGAACGACTGAGTCACGACGTTCACTCCAGACCAATCCAGCACCAGCGTGGCTTCTCTTGCCGACAAGATGGACTCCGCCTTTTCGCGAATCCGAGCACCAAGGTGACGGGTCCCCAGAAAACCAGACCAATCGGTCAGCGTCACCACCCGATTCGTGTGGGTTGACTCAGAACTGAATTTCATCGTCACCCTCCAGTAGTACGAAGTCCTTTTCCGGCGGAGCATACCGATCAAAGATCGGCTTGCACTTGAGCGAGCCTGTCGTTTTCACCGATACGGCAACGATGGCGCCAGGCCATTCTAAGCCAGTATACCCCTGTTCATAACGGCCTCGGCACCTGATCCATCCATCGTTCGAGTGGACATACAGAGTCCCACCATTCTCCGCGATCAACTCCCGGGTGAAGAAGAGTCCTTCCCCTGTGTGGTTTCCTGGCTTGCCAGTGACTTTGCATTGCAGGGCGCGTTTCACGGCCTCTTGCGCCGTGTGGATTGTGCCAGCCCACTGTGGGTTCTCTTCAAGCGTTGCGCGAAAGCCCTTGCCACAATCGACGATGGCCAATTCGATCCTCTCCTTCCGCGGATAGTGCTGCGCGCATACGATGGCATTCACGGAAGATTCAGCGTGGTGGAAGACATTGCCGATGACCTCGGACAGCACATATTCCACGCCTCTCATGTCTTCGTCGTTGAGACTGCACTGCTCCTGGAGAATGCTCGAAAGACCCGGTACGATCTTGTCAATCCTGGCTTCCGAGTCCACTTCAATCACTTCCTGGAATCGCCCTACGGATGGTCGCCGCGTCCAGTCATACTTTTTAGGGATCTTGATGAACTCGTAAAAGTCCATCCGCGCCAAATACGTGTCGACCTTGGGATCGGCCGGCTGAATGAGCTCGCCGGCCACCCACGACGCACTCCTACCAAGAGCCAACAATGCCGCGGTCAGAGTCGCAAGACCAGCAGCCGTTATGAAGCGGACGCGACTCAGGTCCAGCTCCAGCCTAAGTCGCCCGTGGCAGCGAGAGGCTTCGAATGCGGAAGCGAAGGAGCCCACCAAGGAAGGCAGCTCGTCGATATCCAGATCTCCCGCCAATTCGATAGGAATCCGCTTGGTTGACACGTAGCCACGATACTACCGTGACATAGAAGCCAAACAAAGCCGAGAGTCGGCCTAAGCGGTAGGGTTCCCCCGGCCAGCACGGGCGCAATGAATTGCGCCCCTACGGGATCTGAACCTCCCTCTCCACCGGCCGCAAGCAACGGCTGTCGTCGCAAGGCTGGAAAGTCAGCACCAGGGCCGCGCGCTCGTTCAGCGGGTGCACCCGCCCGCGGATCTCCACCTTGCCTTCGTAGACCGCGATCTCCTCATCGGCGAAGGCGAAGCGGACCTTTTCCGCCGTCGGGTAGCTCACCTGTTGCAACTCGGCATCTTTGCCCTCGACGGCGGTGGCGATCAAGAACTCGTCGCTCGCCGGGTTGGCATTGATGTGCCACCCCTCCTCGACCTCCAGAGTCAGGGTGAAGGCTCGGTACCCTTCACCGTCCGCGGCCTCTTCGGCCAGCGACAAGGTCGAGGCGACCAGCTGTGCGGGATCCTGCATGGTCTCGGGGGGCACCCCAGCCGCCGGGGTCGAGGCCAGGTCGGAGTCCTCGGCGGACGGCGCGGCGCCGGCGCCGTAGTGGCGCACGGCGATGGTGAGCATGCGTGCCGCCTCGGGCATCTGTTCGACGACCGGCGCGAAGGCTAGGAGGGAACCGCGTGCCGCCTGCCGCCAGTGCGGCTGCTCGGTGCGCTCATCGAGTTCCAGCAGGTTGAGCACGGCGATGGCGTTGGGTGACGGCGTGGCGCCGTCGGTCACGTCTTTGCTGCGCGCCATCAGGTTCGGGTTCTTGCCAGCGACGAAGAATCCGCCGGACGGATCGCCCAACCGCTCCATCTGCTGGCCGGTCAGCTCCACCGCCGCGCTCAGCCACTTGGCCTCGCCGGTGACGCGGTGTAGCTCCAGTAGACCGCGCACGAAGAAGGCGTAGTCGCCGAGATAGGCGGGGATCTTCGCTGTGCCAGCACGCCAGCTGTGCAGCAAGAGACCGTCCTCGCCACGCATCCGGGTGAGGACGAAATCCGCTGCCCGTGCGGCGCGTGCGGTGAGGTCGTCATCGCCTAGAGCCTTGCCCGCCCTGGCCATGCCGGCGATCGCCATGCCGTTCCAGTCGGCCAGCACCTTGTCGTCGGTGAGCGGCCGGTCTCTGCCGTCGCGGCGCTTCAACAGACGATCGCGCAGCGGTCGCATCTGCTCAAGAAGCTGGGCCAGCGACATGCGACGCCCCTTCGCCTGCTCGGGCAGCGGTTGCGGCAGGTGGAGCACATAGTGGTCGCCCTCGAAGAACGGTCGGCCTTCAAAGCCCAACAACGGTGCCAGGAAGGTTGCGTCTTCGGTCCCCAGGACCTCGTCGAGTTCCTCCCTCGTCCACACGTAGTAGGCACCTTCCTCGCCGTCGGTCTCGGCATCGATCGCACTCAGGAAGGCCCCGTCCGGCGAAGTCATCTCGCGAATCAGAAACTCGGCCGTCTCGCGGGTGATGCGGGCCAACTCCGGGTCCTGGGTGCGCTCGTACTCGGCCGCGTAGAGTTCGAGCAGCAAGCCGTTGTCATAGAGCATCTTCTCGAAATGCGGCACCTTCCACTCGCGATCCGTGGCGTAGCGATGAAAGCCGCCCGCCAGTTGGTCATAGATTCCACCGCGCGCCATCTGATCGAGGGTGGCGGCGAGCATCCGGCCGGCTTGCGGGTCGTCGGCGGCCATCTCGCGCAGCAGAAAGAGGTTGGAGGGAGTCGGAAACTTGGGCGCCTGGCCAAAGCCGGCCCACTCCTTGTCGAAACGGCGTGCCAACCCGTCCAGTGATTTCTTGGCGGCCTCGGGCGAAGGCACCGCCGTGGCTGGCTGACCACGCTCCTCCAGATAGCCGCGAATCGCCTTGCTGACCTCCTCAGCCTGGCTCTCGACCTCGCTGCGCCGGTTCTTCCAAGCGTCGCTCAGACCGATGAGCAGGGTGGAGAATCCCGGGCGCCCTCCCTGATCGGTGGGCGGGAAGTAAGTGCCGGCATAGAACGGCTTGAGATCCGGGGTCAGGAAGACCGAGTTGGGCCACCCACCGCTGCCGGTCAGCATCTGGGTCGCCGCCATGTAGATCTCGTCCAAATCGGGCCGTTCCTCGCGATCGACCTTGATGTTGATGAAGTTGCGATTCATCAGCTCGGCGATCTCCGGGTTGGAGAAGGACTGCCGCTCCATGACGTGGCACCAGTAGCAGGTCGAGTAACCGACCGAGAGGAAGATCGGTTTGCCTTCCTTACGAGCGCGCTCGAAAGCTTCCTCACCCCATGGATACCAGTCGACGGGGTTGTACTGGTGCAGCAACAGGTAAGGGCTACTCTCGCGCGCCAGGCGGTTCGGCTTGCCACCCTCGGCATGGTGGTTGGAGGCAGTATCAGCGTCGCTTGCCGTATCATCGGACATGGATCGCTCCTCGGTCGCCGAAGAGGCGGCTGGTGATGGTGCTGGATCTTGAGGCGGCGGCGGATCTGCCGAGCAACTCGCCACAGCCGGCAGAACGATCGCGGCAAACCCCAATGCTGTCAGTAAGATACCGGCAAGACGAATAGCCGGCTCGGGTGAGTTTCGCTTCATGGCCAGATAATAGCAGCAGGGCTGCCAGACGTCTCCGGCACAAATCGGTGCAAGAAACTTGGGGAGCTGTCTCCAGGTGGTGGGTCGATCCGGCGGAGCGCCTCTGTGATCGAGAGGAGGTCTGTACTACGATGCAACTCGGTTTGACAGCCGTTGCCCCCCATCTCATCGACTCAACTACGAGGCATGCCGATGCGCGACTCCCGGTCCCTTCTTCGCCCCTGGATCTTGCTGCTCGGACTCTGCGGGCTCACCGCCACCTTCGCCGGCACAGCCACCGCCGATTCCACCAAGGCCGAAACCCTCACCGCCCAGGTGATGGAGGCTCTCGGCGGCGCTGAGGCCTGGCAAGCCACCCGCTTCATCCGCTTCACCTTCGCCGGCTTCCGCACCCACCACTGGGACAAGCACACCGGTCGCCATCGTCTGGAGTTCAAGGACCGAGAAGGGCGCCACCATGTCGTGCTGCATAACGTCGTCAACCACCAGGGCAAGGCATGGCGCGACGGCACCCTGCTTGAGGGCGAGGAGCTAGCCCAGGTGCTGGAGGCCGCGCGTGCCGCTTGGATCAACGACACCTACTGGCTGCTCATGCCCTACAAGCTGCGCGATCCCGGAGTGACCCTGACCTACGACGGCCAAGAGACGATCGATGGCATCACCTACGACAAGCTCCACCTGAGCTTCGCCGGCGTCGGTCTGACCCCGGGAGACCAGTACTGGGCCTACATCAACCCGAAAACGCACCTGATGGACCGCTGGGCCTACTTCCTGCAGAGCTACGAGGAGGGCAAGGAAGCCACCCATTGGATGTGGACAGGCTGGCAGCGTTACGGCGAGATCATGCTCGCCTCCGGCCGGAAGAATCCCGCCTCCGGCCGGGAATTGCCGCTGGCGGGGATCGCCGTCTTGGATTCGATCCCGGATCGTGTTTTTGAATCGCCTGAGAGTGTAGCGATGAAAGGGAGCGAACAATGAGCAACGAATCAGGGGTCCTCGCCGCACTGTGGATCAAGCCGGCCCGGCGCGCCCCGATGGAGCCGGCGCAGGCCGGTCGGCTGATCACTCAACGCGGCATGGAGGGCGACGCCAATCTAGACCGCCCCCGGCAGATCACCATCATCGAAGAGGAGAAGTTCGAGCTGATGAGTACCGAACTCGGTGCCAAGATCGAGCCGGTGTGGCGACGGGCCAATCTGATGGTCCGCGGACTGTCGCTCGAAAAGTCCCAAGATCGGGTGCTGCGCATCGGCGGCGCCCGGCTGCGCGTGGCAGGTGAGACCCACGGCTGTAGCCGCATGGACGAGGCCTTCCAAGGGCTGCGCGCGGCGATGACGGAGCACTCAGCCTCCGGCATCTACGCCGACGTACTCGAAGATGCCGAGATTCGGGTGGGCGACGAGGTTCGCTGGGAGGAGCCGGCCTAGCCAGCGCCTTTCGCAGTGTTGATATCCACACTGCGGATATCAACACTGCGACTCTGAGCCCACAGAGTCCCGAGTTTCTCCAGGAGTTCCTCCGCCAGGTGCTCCTTAGCCAGGCCGAAGAGCACGCTCTCCTCCTTGTCGAAATGTTCGCGAGTCATCTCGATGAGCCGAGTCGCCAGCGGCTCGATCTCCTCAGGCGAAGCCAGCGCCAGACGGGCGAGGATCGCTTCGATCTGTTCGTGATCGGCAAGCATGACACCCAGCGGCCCCGAGCCCAGACCGAGGTGCGGTTCCAGCTCCTTGAACAGTAGATCTTCTTCGATCGTCGCATGACTCTCCAAGGCCGAGGCCAACATCACTACCGCCAACCTCGTCTCGTCCGGGCTCCAGTCTTGCTTCTTGCGCTCGATCTTGTCGAGTAGGGCATAGATCACGGCGTGCTCGCCGAGGAGTGCAGGGATGATGTTCATGGGGCTCCTTCTTCCACAGGTCTGTTGCCGTAAATCACAGTAGCCAGGTTGATCACTACTGATGAAGCAGTAGACCACAGCCACACCCACTGCCGACCAGTCGCCGGCCCGGCAGATTAGTACTTGACTTGCACTATTACCTGCCATACAATCCCGCCAGACTTGGCCGGGTACAACAGGCAATAAGAGGAGCTCAGATGCGAGTCACAAGAGAGAACGTGCTATCCGCCGTTCGACAAATAGGGGAAAATAAGCCGCACTTCCAGTCTAGAGAGATCAGGGAACACCTCCATATCGCCACCTCGGAGCGGAATTCTGTAGCCACGGTCCACAATTGGATCAAGAGCCTTGAGCGAGATGGAATTATCGAAGAGGTACCGACTGGCAGAAGGAGGAACAAGTACTTTAGACTTTCAAACCCAGAATCTAACGAGAAAACAGCTGTAGTTGTAGCACCAACTCCTACACAGGTTACGACAACAACTGCTCCTGATCGGTTAACTCGGATAGAACAGACCCTTTTCAGACTTGACGCCAAAGTGAATAAGATCCTAGAAACTCTCGGATTGAAACCGCCCAAAGGAGGAACCTGATGCCAAAATTGACAAACTCATTCCAAATACGTCCAAAATATGTACAGGAAGTAATTATAGGACCAGGTAAGAACATTATAGGAGCTATCCGAGTCACGCCAGCAGCAGTCAAGTGGAAAGGAACTCGACAGAAGAAGTTTTACTCTGTTCCGTTGCATCAATTCACCAAGTGGATGGAATCGTCCTCCACGAACGCTGCCCGAGTCGGTCGCTAGGCTGAGAGTTCATCGGTTGGGGGCATGCGAGGCTGCAACCTGTGGGGCTATCCCATAGACCACCCCTTGACTGAACTTAACTCAGGAGTTAAGATGCGTCTAGTACGAATCGGGAGGCCGCCCGAACAGGCTGTCTGGGATGTCCTGGCGGTAGCCGACGCGCAAGGGCGTACCTTGCGCGACCAGCTGCTCAGGGCTGACCGGGCCGACCATGACGCACAGGCCATGCTGGCTATCCTTGAACGGCATATTCCTGATCATGGCCCCGACACCCGGAACAAGAACAAGTGCAAGCCTCTAGGACAGGACATCTTCGAGTTTCGACGCGGAGCCATCCGGGTGCTCTGGTTCTATGATCCCCGCGTTCGTCGGCTCATCATCTGTACTCACCGCTTCTACAAGCAGAGCCAGAAGACCCCGAAGCGCGAAATCGATAGGGCGATTGAATACCGCGCCCGTTACTTGGCGGCAGAATCCTCAGGCAAGCTACTGCTACCCGGAGACAAACCCAGATGAACCCAGAAAAGAGTCGGTCCACCGAGTATTGGATGGCCCTGTCCCGGATGGGCTTCGAAGATGACCTACACCGGCTGATGGAAGAGCAAGGGATGTCTCGCTCAGCTCTCGCAACCGCGATTGAAGCAACGCCGCCGTACATCAGCAAGTTGCTCAACGGAAACGGTGGGAATTTCACCCTGCGCACGCTAGTGAAGCTCGCGCGTGCACTGAAGGCTCTGGTGGAAATCCGCCTGGTCGCTGACGGTCGAGAAGTCATACGAGTGATGACCATCGAAAAGGCACGCGAACTGGACGATCGGCGCGAAGAGGCCCTTGGGAACCGGAGCCATGGAGAATACTTAGCTCCAGTCATTCAATTTCCAGGCACAGCAATTTCCGCGAGTCCACCAATCAATTTCGCGAGCGATGTTGGGGTGGCACGTGGCTGAGATCCGCTGGGCTATCTTCTGTCGTAGAGCGAGCATTGACAGGCAGTCAAACGTTATGAGCTTGCTTGAGATTGCCGACGAGTTGAGAGTCTGGGCCATTCCAGAGGTACAGGAAGCAGACAATCCAGCTCTGCCGCTGGATAACCAGCTCGTTTCGACGTGGGTTCGCAGCCACCGCGACGAGCCGGAGAAGTTCAACGTTTCCGTCACAGTCACGACGCCTGACGGTGAAACTCATGATCCATTCGTGCAGATTGAGGGAGACCTTGAGGAGCACATCCGAACGCGGATCGTCATCCAAGTACAGTCCATCCCATTTAGAGGTTCGGGGACCTACTGGTTCAACCTCCGATATCATCCAACGCCGGAGGATGCGGGGGCGGTCGTGATGCGCGTTTCACTCGATCTGAAGCTTGAGAACCCAGGTTCATCTTCTCTCGAAGAGAACTAACCCACCTCGCCCAAGACCCCAGCCCCGAAGACCAAGATTCGCAACCCTCTCAGCCCCAAAGATTTGCTTCCTCCGCATGGCTCTGGAGAACAGGGAGGGAATTCCGCCTCAATGAGCCTCTTTCGACCACGCCTTCATGTGATGGAAGAACAGCGCCTTGAAGAGGCGGGCCGTCGGAGTCGGGTCACCGAGCATCGCCGCCCGTGCGGCCGCGGCATAGGCAGCTTGGGCCGGCCGTGGACGCAGGCGGACGAAGGGTGCGAGGCGATAGCGCATGGCGATGAAGTTGGCCCATAAGCGGGCGGTGTGCCTATTCCGACGAATCCGACCGCTCAATCCGATGGAATCCGGCCACGGGTCGGAGCGCAGCGACGCGGGTGCTTTCCTCAGTTGAAGGTGTCCGCTTTGACGGTGGTTCGAGGCCTCCTTTCTTCTTGTGCAGTGTA
>JAJRVQ010000139.1 GCA_024277255.1 Acidobacteriota bacterium
CGTAGAGTCCCATTCGCTCTACAGTCTTGGGGCCCAATTGAACTCCCGCACTGAACAAACTGCGCTGAGATTTGCGTTGTCCGAGCATGTTCAATTATACGCCTGATTCACGCCACTTTCCGGCCGGACCTCTAGGTCCTCATTTCGCGAACAGTCCTGGCACTCGCAGATGTGCTGGTCACCCACACAGCCCGCGTAGCGGGGTTCGCTGCTGAGATAGTTACGAGTGGCACGGGGCACAAAGCGCCCTAGTATCGACCTCGGCCTGGAGGTCGAATTGGCGTGATCGCGCCCGTAAAACCCTGCTTGGCCTTGTCAAATCGGGTTAAATCGGGACGAATGCCTCTCTGCTTCGTCTCTCTGACCTGCTAGGATCAGGATCGAAAACACCGAGGAAAGATGCCGAAGAAACCTGGAGTGAACCTCCGTAACCAGGGTACGTTTGATGGATGATCGCTGGAGATCCGTGGAAGAGATCGCCGAGTACCTCGGCGTCAGCAGGGACACCATTTACGTCTGGATCAGCGAGAAGGGCATGCCTGCCCATCGCATGGGTCGGCTCTGGAAGTTCAAGCTCGCGGAGGTCGATCAGTGGGTGACTTCTGGTGGAGCCTCTAGCAAGCACTCCCGCGGCGCCCAGGAGGCAGGGCCGTAGCCGTGGGAGCCGTAGCACGCATCCGGCCTGAGAACGGCCACTGGCTGGTTCCAGCGCTCAACCCTCGCGCGCCGTACACGTCGCGCCTTTCCGCTCGTTCGGCGTTATATACCGATTTGCATCTCCTGCTCGCCGCGCAGCGGGCCCCGGTGTCGTCACTCGCCTACCGTGCGTTGGTCGTCACTGAGAATTGTCTCGCCCGCAGGTCTGTCGCTGCACGGCAGAAGATCTGGCAAGAGCTGAAGTCTCGGTACATTCTAGATGCCGATCACCCTGTCTTCGCGGCATTTCTTCGGGAGTGGCATCGTTGCGGTTCAGAGGCAGAGCGTGGTCTCACGGCCTATGTTCTTCTGGCGCTCAACGATCGGTTGGTTGCGGACTTAGGCACCGAATGGCTGTTTCCGCGTCTGCGTCGCGCACCGTTGGCGCTTCCCGTCGCGGATGTCCGACTATTTATCGATCAGGCGGCCAAGCAACGGCCCGAGGTGAGCGCCTGGTCGGATCAGACGCGAACCGCCGTGGCTCAAAAGTACGCGGCAAGCATTCGCGATTTCGGGCTGGCGCGAGGCGCCGTCAACAAGACGACGGTTCGGCCGGCGCTGTACGGAGCTCCCGTGCGGCTCCTGGTGCGCGCCTTACGGCTAGTTGGCGTGAGGCCACTCGAGTTGGTCCATGCGCCGATCTTTCGCTTGCTGGCACTCGATCGCCCCGAGGTGATCGCGGCGCTCGGAGAACTCAACCGCGTCGACGATCTTCGCTTTCGCATGCAGGGCGACGTGATCGAGCTGGACATCGAGGAGATTGCCTGATGCAGCGCCTCTTTGCCGCCCTGTTCGATCTCATCAAGACACCGTTTCAGCCAAATCAGGCAGTCAAGACCGACAGTTCTATTCTGCTGATCTACCCCCCCAAGAAGGAACTCGATTTCCGCGAGTACCTGGTCGATTCGTTCATCCCACACCTTCGGGCCGAGACGATCCCTTTCGTTCATCTAGACTTGACCGATTTTCTGCTCCAGGAATTGGATGAAGCGGAGATCGAGAACCTTAACGAAGATGAGTTCGACGACTACCGATGGATGCGGCAGGGGCTCTCGCAGCGCACTGAGGCCGCACTCGCGCGCAGGCTTGAGGAGTTGACCGTCCAGGCTCCCGGAACTACGGTTCTCGTCTCTTCCACCGTCGCACTACACCCTCTGGTTCGCTACGGTGAGGTGCTCAGAGGTCTGCGCGATCTCCACGGCCGTATCGCTCTCGCCTTTCCCGGTGAAGAGCGCGGCGGCAAGCTCCATTTCTTGAACCAACCTGACGGCGGCAACTATCTCGCGGTCAAACTATTCTGGCAATGACAAGGCAACAGCAAGAACCGGGGCCAATCCCGGCAGCAGAGCGGGAGAAGAGCGCAATGACGACGATCCGGGAGATCATCAAACGGGACATTGGCCAGCAAGTCGAAGGGGTCGTCAAGGTCTTCGATCGGTCGACGCTCGCCACCGAGGTTCGCGAGTTCGTCGTCACCGACAAGATCGAAGACGAGTTCAAACACATCTTCGACACCTTCACCCACACCAGCGAGACGCTGCGCCGTGGCGGAACTTCGCGCGACGTGGTCGGTATCTGGATCTCGGGTTTCTTCGGCTCGGGCAAGTCCCACTTCGCCAAGGTCCTCGGCTATCTGTTGCAGAACGACCCGCTAGGGGACGGTTCCGGCGAGTCCTGCAACGACGTGCTAGTCAAGCACCTCTCCGATTCTCGGCGCGGCCAGGATGTACGGCTGCGCCTAGGGGAGCTGAAGCTCAACACCGAGTGTCGCACCATCGCCTTCGAGATCAAGAGCCGTCAATCGCTCACCGAACCCAACTCGGTGGGAGAGATTCTCATCTCCGAGTTCTACCGTCATATCGGTTTGTCGGAGAACTTCGTTGTCGCTCGCATCGAGCAGCGGCTGAGGCAGCGCGACCTTCTCGACCAGCTAGAGAGCGCCTATCAGCAAGAGTTTGGTGACGCTTGGCGAAGCGCCGCGGGTAGGGATGACCTGCTGACGGTTCGCCGCCGATTGGCTGAGATTCTGCCCAAAGTGGACCCCGCCGAGTACAACGATCGCGCGGCGGCCAAGAACGCGCTCAGCGACATGTTTCGTCACCAGAAGATCACCGCGGAGAGCATCGCGGATGAGCTTGTTGCTTGGGTCGACGCGCAACCCACCACCGGCGGCAAGGTTCAGCACCTGGTGTTCGTGATCGACGAGATGGGCACTTTCATCGGTGATTCCAACGAACGAATCGGCGAACTCAATAGCCTCGCCGAGATGATCGCCAACAAAGGTAAGGGCAAGGTCTGGTTGATTGTCACCAGTCAGCAGGACCTTGAAAAGGTTGTCGACCGCACCAACTTCCAGCCCGCCCTGATCGGCCGCTTGAATGCTCGTTTCGAGCTGAAACCGCACCTCATTTCGGATGAGATCAACAAGGTCGTTGCCGAGCGCATTCTTAAGAAACATCCATCGGAGGAGCCGGCCCTGCGTGCGCTATATCAGCGTCACGAGGGCGCCATTGCACAGCTCGCGGATATCAAGGCCAGCCGTCATCTCGGAACGGTCGATGAGCGTGCCTTCATTGACAGTTACCCATTCCTTCCCCATCTGATCCGGCTGGCTCAGGATGTTTTCGAGGCTCTCTCCGGGTTCCGTCTCTCTGGGGGCGTGCGCTCGATGATCTCGGTGGTCATGGGAACACTCCAGGATCTCGCCGAGGAGCCCATTGGCGTCATTGTGAGTTTCGACCAGTTGTTCGATGCGGTCGAGAATGACCTACTATCGCAAGAGTATCTCGGCGCCTCGGGCATCCAGGCCATTCGCCAGTCCAGCGAGCGCGTGCCCGAGACTCCCATCGAGCCGGCCCAGGTGCTGAAGGTTCTGTGGCTCCTGCAACAAATCCCTTGGGTCCCCCGCGTCCCGGAGGCACTGGCCAAGTTGCTCGCGCGCCAGCTCGACACCGAGATCGCACCGCTGCGCACGCAAGTAGAGACCACCCTCGAAGCGCTGCAAGAGGCCGGGTACGTCGCGCGCGATGAAGCGACCGGGGAGTGGAAGTTCCTCAACGAGCGCGAGCGCACGATCGAGCAAGCGATCCAGGAGATGGTCCGCCCCGGGGCCACCAAGAGCATCAGTATCGCAGCCGTTCGCCGCACCTGCCAGCAGATGGCCAGGGAAAGTGTCGCCACCCGCAAGAAGCTCGGGAACTTTGCCGTGCCTTTCGGCAAGACCAAAGTCCCATTCGGCTTCGGCCTCCTCCTCGATGGCGAGACCCTTTATTCCGGGCCCGATCTTGAGGCGGTCTTGGTGAGCCCGCTAGCCGCCGGTCGCAAGCAGGAGCTACAGGAAATTCGCCGCCGCAATCAGGCTGGCGGGGCCAAGGGACGCACCCTGTGGTGGGTTTCGGCCGCGCCCAGCAATCTCGAAGCTCGCTTCAAGCGCTACGAAGCGTTGGTCAAGGTCACCGGTGACCGACGCTTCACGGAGGATTCTTCCTCTCACACCCGCGATGCTCTTTCGGAGAAGCGCAAGGAGCGCGACGAGCTGCGCGGGGCCTTGATTCGGGAGCTCGAACGCGCCTTCCTCGACGGCACCCTCTACCGCGGTGGACAGAAGATCGATCTCGAAGGTGCCGCCGACTTCAAGGAGCCTATCCACGAGGCGCTGCGAAGCCTCATTCCCAATATCTATCCCCGCTTCGGCCTGGCGGATCGAGAGTTCGATTTCGTCAAAGAGCTCAAGGCTCTGCTCAATCCCACCACCTCCAACCTCGCCGCCATTGCCCCGGAACTCAACCTGTTCGACACCCAGGGCAGCCTGCAACGCGAATCGGACCTAGTGGCGCAGATCTTGGAGGTGATCCAAGATCTGGAGGACGAGGGTATTGATCCGACGGGCAGCCTGTTGATCAACGCCAAGGACCGGAAAGGGTTCCAGGGCTTCGAGCGCCCGCCCTTCGGCTGGCCCGATGAGCTTCCGAGGCTAGTCATCGCGGCCTGCATGCGGGCCGGAGTGGTCTACCTCGAACGGCAGACCAGCACCGGGCCGAGTTCGCTCTACGACTACAAGGCGACAACGGAGATCTTTGCCAAGATCAACACCTTCAAGAAGACCACATTCCGGGTTGCCGAGACCAGCCTCACCATCGAGCAGATCAAGCGGGCGGCGCAAGCTCTGATCGCCATGGGCGTCAGGGATACCCCCGAGTCGGGCAACGCGATCGCGGCCGCCGTGGTCGAGCTGGGCAAGGTGCTCACGGCGGGGATCGACGATGCTAGATTCCGCTCGGGCCAAGGGCTGCCGATCCACGAAGTCTTACTCACCAGCGAGGCGGCACTCGTTGAGCCGATGACAGCCAAGGATCCCACCGCCGCAGTGCTCGCTTTTCTCGCCGCCGAATCGACTTGGAACGAGGTGTACAACCGGTTGGGCGCCCTGCGCGGCTTCTTGGAAAAGCAGCTAGACCAAGAGTTCTCCCTCTCTCGTCAGCTCACGGCGCTGATCGAGAACCACCCGCCCTCCTCCGAACACGCTAACGCCGCCCCCCTTACGCGAGCCTGCCGAGACATGGCGACGCTGATCGCTGACAAGGCCGTGGTCGAGCGTTGGTCCGACTACCGGGAGGCGACCGATCAGGCCTATTCAGCGTATCGCCAAGTATATCTCCAGGCCTACGACGAACTCACCGAAACCATTGCAAAGACCGTGACCTCGATTCACGCCAGCGCGCCTTACAAGGATGCACCGCCCGAGTCACGCGATGCGGTGGTCGACGCGATCTTCGCGCCCGGCACCGTCTTCCACTATCCTCCGATCACCATCGCCTCGGTAGCGCAGTTGATCGAGGCCGCCAGTCGCCGTAGCTGGACTTCCCTCGACTATGGACGGGCCGCTCTACCCGAATTTCAAGCCCAGGTCGAGGCCAACCTGCGCAGCCTCTCCGCCCCGCCACCGAAGCCGGATGAGAAGATTTTCGAGTGGCGGGCCAAGAATGAACTCTCGGGTCAACGGTTTGTCACCGAAGAGGATGTTGACGCGGCTTTCGACCACGCGACGAAGACTCTGCAAGAGGCGGCCGAGGAGTTCAAGGCGCGCATTCGAGACGGCTTCACCGTGGTGGTGTCGTAAGGGGCATGACGAAGTGGTACCGCAATGACCAGCGAAGCCCCAGCGCTTTCTGACTCACACAAGTCGGCCGTCCGGCTCTGGGTGAGCGAGGTTCGCCGGCTCCTGGAGCAAGACTTTGCCGCCCAGCTCGAGCGACTCGGCATGGAACCTAGTGGCAACCACACGCCGCTCGACCTGCTGACGTTGTCGCCTGCTGACCAGGCGATTCGGCTGCGTGCCGCGGCGCTGCTCTCCCACGAGACCGTGGCCGAGGATTCGGCCCAGCGTGGTTTCGCCAACGTCTTGCGGGAGTTCACCTACACCCTGCTCAACCGCCTCATCGGGCTCAAGGCCATGGAGGTGCGCAAGCTCCTCTTCTTGCCTCCTCCGGCCAGCCCGCAAGCGGCCGCCGAAGCCACCGAGGTGCTCAGCCCAATCCCGGGGCAAACGCGCTCGCGCTACCTGAGAGACTTTCGCGCCGCCGGCGGCAGCCGCTACAAGTATGACGACAGCGCCGAGGAGGCCTTGTTGCGCGATGCGCTGACTTCGGCGTTTCGCCATGTCACCCGCGACATCCGCGTCTTGTTTGACCCGGACCACGAGTACGCCTGTGTCTGGCCAACCCACGCCGCGCTGGTCGAGGTCGTGGGTAAGATCAACGACGGCCTCCCCGAAGCGGCCTACCGGGCCCATGATTTTCTCGGTTGGGTTTACCAGTTCTTCAACCGGGAAGAGAAGAAGCGGGTGCGGGCGGAAACCAAAGGCACCCCGCGCTCTTCCTACGAGCTGGCGGTGATCAACCAGTTCTATACGCCCTCTTGGGTGGTCAAAGCGCTGGTGGACAACACACTGGGACGGCTGTGGCTTCAGATGCATCCCGACTCCGCCCTGGCCCCCACCGCACCGCCGCCACTGCCCGGACAGCGCACCGACCCCCGACCGGTCGTCGACTATTTGGTACCGCGCACCGGCGTGCGCATCCGCTACCAGCGGCTCGGCGACACCGGCGAGGTGGAGCGCTACGAGCTGGCGCGCAACATCACGCTGCTCGATCCCGCCTGCGGAACCATGCACTTTGGCCAGTACGCCTTCGCCCTTTTCCAACAGATGTACCTCGACGAGATCGACCACGCCGGGGAAGAAGGCTGGCCGGCGGAACCCTCGGTGAGCGACCCACGGCAGATACCGGCCGCCATCCTGGAGAACAACCTCTTCGGCATCGACATCGACCCACGCGCCATCCAGATCGCCTCCCTGTCGCTTCTGCTGACCGCCAAAGAGGCGGCGCTCGGCCTCGGAATGACACCCAGCGAAGTACAGATCCAGCGCGCCAACCTGGTGGTGGCCAACGCCGTCGACTTGGGCAAGGAGCGGCTGGGCGGTCTCGTGGAGCGGCTGGGAGACCAGCTCGGCGCGCCCGAGTTGCAAGAGCGCCTCTTCGCCAGCCTGTGGGAGAACCTCGAACAGGTCGGCGAACTCGGCAGCCTCGTCCAGGTGCGCGAGGCTGTATCCGCCGTGCTCGCAGACTGGGTGGAGGCACAAGCCAAAGCCGAGGGGCTCGACCAGATCATTCGCCGCGGAGAGGGTCAGCAGCTTCCGCTAGGCGACTTCCAGGATCACTTTGAGCGGCAGGGAGCCCGCCAACTCGCCCGCCAACGCGCCGCCCTCGAAGCGAAGGCCGAGGCTTTGCAAGCCGAGCTCCTCAGCGCCCTCGAAGCCGCCGCTGGCGAGACTGCCGGAGACCCGGCCGAACAACTCTTCGCCGAAGACACGGCCCGTGGCCTGAAACTCTTGCAAACCCTCTCGCGCACCTACCATGTGGTAGTGATGAATCCACCCTACGGCTCCTTCGTCCCCAAGGTGAAGGCGTTCATCAAGGCGACCTACCCGCTGACCAAGAACGACATCTACGCCGCCTTCATCGGCCGGGCAACCCAGCTGGTCAAGGCCGAGGGCTATGTGGGGGCGCTGGTCTCTTCGACCTTCGTCAACCTCAAGTCCTTCGAGAAGCTGCGCACCGAAATCCTGCTCAAGCGCAATCCGCTCCTGGTGATGCTCGACCTCGGCTACGGCATTCTCGACGAAGCCACTGTCGAGGCGGCCGCCATTGTGATCAAAGGGAGTGCGCAATGAGCACGCCGCTTGGAGAACAAGTCGTTTGGCGCTGGGAAGAGAGAGATTTCGGCTTCCGGTTCCGCGCCGGGCGAGGCAAACGGGCCAAAGACTACTACCAGGCGGCGCATCCCGGAGACTTCTACATCGTTCCCAAGAGCCAGCGCAAGCTCACCAAAGCTCGCGCTGACGAGCTGGCGAAAACCGTGGAATCGCGGACCGCGCCGCGCATTGTGACCAACCCTTGGCAGGACTACAACCAAGACTGGGACTGGATCGCCACCGCCGAGGGGCTACTGCTGAACTATGCCGGTTGCCTCGACCGCGAGCAGATCGAACGGCGCGAGGACCAAGGGGTGCAGCGGGCCATGGAGCTGGTGGTCGCGCTCCTGGAGCGCCCCGAGCCGGCCGCCTTGACCCTGCCGCTAGTGCAGCGGTTGCACCAGGAGTTGCTGGGCGAGATCTACCCCTTCGCCGGCAGCTGGCGCACGGTCGATCTGCACAAGGGCGACGGCCCCACCCGCTGGCCCTTGCCGCCGGGCGGCATGGTGCCGCTGATGGAGGTTTACGAGCGCGAGGTGCTCGCGCGCTCGCCGGTGGTCACCGAAGACAACGATCCCGTCTTCGCCTACGCCAGCGAGGTGATGTGCGAACTGCTGGCCCTCCACCCCTTCCGCGAGGGCAACGGCCGTACCGCCTTCGTGCTCTGCAACCTCCTCTTGATGCAGAACGATCTCTTGCCCCTCAACCTCTACGACCGGCGCAGCGACGAAGCGCGCTACTTTGACGCCTGCGAGACGGGCCGCGTCCACAAAGACTACGGCCCGCTGCAAGCGCTGATCGCGGAATGGTCGGCGCGCGCCCACGCCCACTGGGAGGCGAGCCATGAAGCGTAAGCGGGTCGATATCCAAGCAATCTTGGCGGATGAGAATCTCCGCAGGGAGTTGATGGTGCCGACCCTTCAGGCGCTGCAAGCGCGGGAAGGGATCGAGACGACGCGGGATCAGGCGGAGCGGGCTTATTACGTGGTGCAGGAGGAGGAGAAGGCGGTTTTCTTTGATTTGGAGCGGGTGGAGGTGGGGCGACGGGAGGAGAGGTTTGTTGAGGCTTTGTGGAAACGGCGAGACGGCGATGGGCAATTGGAAAACCGCCAAGACGCCAAGAGCGCCAAGGGGGGGAGCGGAAGGGTTCGGTTTGATGTGGCACGGCGGGATTTCGCCACCATCGAGGGCTCACCGCTGGCGTACCGGCGGATTGGTTTGGTAGCTCATATCTTCAGACAAGCACCCCCACTAGATCCTGGGTTCGGAGCCGTCAAACAGGGCCTAGCGACGGCTGCTGACCTGCGTTTTGTCCGCCATTCCTGGGAAGTTGCCCCCGGACATGCTGGCCAGGCGACGGACTGGGTTCCCTTCGCAAAAGGAGGTGGCTTCTCTAGGTTCTACTCGGATGTTCACCTAGTTGTTCGGTGGGAGCACAGTGGCTCCGCTATTCGGGCTTTCAAGGGAGCCTACATCCGAAATGAGCGGTACTACTTCAAGCCCGGCCTCACCTGGCCCCGGCGGACTCAGCGAGGCTTCAATCTTCGCGTACTGCCTGAAGGCTGCATCTTCGCCGACAAAGGGCCGGTGATATTCCCCACTCATGAGCAAGACACGTGGTTCCTACTCGGACTCGCCAACTCCACCCCCGCGGAGTATCTGCTCAAGGGTCTGATGTCCTTCGGCTCCTGGGAAGTGGGCGTCATCAAGCGTCTCCCCGTCCCCCAGCCCACGGCGCAGCAGCGCGAACGAATCGGCAGCCTCGCCAAACAAATCCATGACGCGAAGCAAAGCTGGGACGAAGGCAACGAAGTCTCCACCCGCTTCCGCCGCCCCTGGCTCCTCCTTGGCGACCTTGGCGCCTTGGCGGTTCCCCAACGGTTAGACCACCTCGCCCAACGCGAAGCCACCGAAGAAGCCCACATCCAAGATCTCTACGCCCAGCTCAACGACGACGTCTACAAGCTCTACAACATCCCCGCCGCCACCCGAGCCACCATCGAAGAGACCCTCGGCGAGCGACCGCCGGAGATCCTCTGGCCGCAAATGGAGCGCAAGAGCCCCGAGCAGAAGCGCATGGAGCACGTCTGGCGGCTGCTCTCCTACGCGGTTAAACGGGTCGTCGAAGCGGACGAGGACGGCATCGTGCCCTTCGCCGCGGTCTCCGGCGAGACGAGCCTCCTCGACCGTCTCCACCAAGAGCTGGCGCGCCTCTTCCCGGAGCAGGACATCAACCAGCTCGAAACCGAGATCACCAACGAGCTCAAGCGCAAGATCAAGGGCTACAAGAGCGCCTCCAGCCTCGGCCAGTGGCTCGATAACCACTTCTTCGCCTTCCACGTCTCGCTCTACAAGAAGCGCCCCATCCTCTGGCACATCGCCAGCCGCCAAGGCCACACCCCGTTCGCCTTTGGCGCGCTGTGCCAGTACCACAAGTTCGACGCCGACCGCATGGCCAAGCTGCGCGCCGGCTACCTGCGCGACGCCATCGAGTCGTTCCGTCGCGAGGCGGCACGGGCCAGCCAGGAGGACCGAGCGGAGGATCGTACCGAGTGGCAGGCGCGGCTCGAAGAGGCGCAGGCCCTCGACCGCAAACTACAAGCGGTGCAGGAAGGGCGCCACGGCGGTAGCGAAGGCGACGAAGATGAAGCTCAAGACCAGGATCTGGAGCACGGCCAGGAGCTGGACTACCGCATCCTGACCCCGTGGAAGTCGCCGGAGGATCGGCCCCAGGGCTGGGAGCCGGATCTTGACGATGGGGTGAAAGTCAACATCGAGCCGTTGCAAAGGGCTGGGGTGCTGCGCCTCAAGAACGTGGTGTGATGATCCTCCAGGCCCTGACCGACCAACTCCAGCAGCGCTTCCAACACGAGAAGCGGGCCCAGGTCTGCTTGTGGTTCGACGAGCGCCAGGAGTTCGCCCGGCTACTGCCGGCGCTACGCCACCACCTCGAAGGGCTGGAGCCGCCCCCCTTTCGTCTTCTGGAGTACGACGCCAGTCAATACCACGGCCAGATCTGGCTCAAGCACCAGGTCAACCAGGTCCACGGCCAGCCAAGCCACGGCCAGCCAAGCCTGGGCCAGAAGCGACAACGCTTCGTGATCTACCTGCCACTGCCCGAAGATCGCCTGGAGCACGACGGCGCGCACGGCGAAGGCGCCCTCGAGCTGCTGGCCGAGTACCGCCACGCGGGGATCACCTGGCGCCTCGGCGGCAAGCGGCCGACCCTTTTCAGCTTCATGAAACAGGTCGGCGTCCAGCTCCCCTCCGCTCCCGGCGATCAGCGACGGCTCTACGACGACGGGCGCGATTCTCTGCTGGCCCAGTACGCCGCCAAGTTCGCCGACCGGCCGGCAGAGTTTTGGAACCCTCTGCTGAGCTCGGAGCTGGCCCAATCGCGCCTCCTCGGCGATGTCGACCAGATGATTCTCGATCTGGCGCTCGAACCCGAGCCCGTCTGGCGGTCGCTGGAGAAAGAAGGTCTTGCCGCCGAGTTTCTCGCCATGGTTCGGGAACGCTACGACTTCGCCGCTCCCGACTTCGAGGGCCCCAGCCACGATCCCGAGCGCTGGGTGGAAGCGTTGGTCCTGGTGGTGGCCTTGACTGAGTGCTATCTCGGCTACGGCGAACCGGCCGACTTCCCGCTGGCCGAGAGGCTGCCGGCACTGGGCGTGCGCTCGCGCCACCGCGAGCTGCTCCACCGCTGGCTGCGCGACAGCGAGAGTCGCGGTGCTTGGGAGGGTTGGATCGCGCGCGTCGAGACCCAGGTAGACCTGGCCGAGTGGGCCCAAGACAAGCCCGGCTTCAGCCGTGGCTTCCCCCACCTGAGCCGGATGCGCTGGCGGAGAATCGCCCAGAGCTTCGAGGCGGCCGCGCCCAGATCCTCAACCACCGCCGCCTTCTTTGCAAAGCACAGCGCACTGATCGACCAAGAATCAAAGGTCGCCAAGGCCAGCCTCAGCCCCACGGGATCCTGGCAACTGCTGCACCAACTACAGGCGTTGGTGACGGCTGCCGAGCAAGCCACGCGACTCGCCGAGACGGTCGACACCACCGCGGCCCTCGCGCGGCTCTTCGTGGAGCAGGCGGCAGCAGTGGATGCGATGCACCTCCAAGTGCGCCACGAGGCGGACAAGCAGAGCCAGCCGGCGATGATCCAGGTAGCGGACCGAACCTACGCCGCCTACACCAATAGGCTCAATAGCCGCTTCTTTGAGCGCTACGTCGGCGGCGCCGACGCCGACATCCCAACTCTGCCGTACGTCACACCGCACCTCGAAGAACGGTTGTGGACAACGCAAGGCCGGCGTGCCGTCGTCATCGTCGATGCCCTGCGCTACGACTGCGCCGGCCTCATCGCCCAACAGCTTCAGAGCTACGAGGTGACACTCACGCCGTTACGGGCGGCACTCCCCACCGTCACACCGATGGGCATGACGGCCTTGATGCCTCTCTCCGGCGCGCGGATCTCGTGCGAGATCCAAGGCAACAGCCTGCATCCCAAGGTCAACGGCAAAGACGCGGCCGCGCGCGGCACCCGCATCGCCTTCTTGAAGGACTTTGGCGCCGACTGCCGCGAGATCGCGGAGATCGAACTGAGCCCGGGCGTACCCGAGGGGCTCGGAGACTTGCTCGTCGTCTTCGGCCATACCGAGGTCGATAAGATCGGCCACGGCAGTGCCGACGCTCTGATCCGCCACCTTCACCTCGAAATCGAACGCATCGTTCGCCTGATCCACCAGCTGCACCGCTGGGGTTACCCGCGGGTCCACGTAGTCACCGATCATGGGTTCATCCTCCTCGACAAGAAGAAGCTCCCTGAAACTGTCGCCTGTGACCCGGCGTGGTGCCGTCTTCAAAAGGAGCGCTTCGCACTGGTGCCGGCGGAGGCGGACCTGCCGGTCGCCACTCTGCCCTTCGTGTGGGATCCGGCATTGCGCGTCGCTGTGCCGCCCGGCCTTGCCTTCTTCAAGAGCCCGAAGCCTTTCTCCCATGGCGGCGTGGCGCTTCAAGAGCTGGTGATTCCTCACCTGGTATCGACTAGCCGCAAAAGCACCGCGAAGAGGATTGGCGTGGATGTCGTGGTTCCCACGGCTGAGCTGATGCGAACGGCGGTCAAGGTCATCCTGCGGCCAAAGCTCCCCGACTCCTCTGCGGATGGCCAGATGGCGCTCTTCTCAGCCGGCGGTCGAACACTGAGCCTCGACGTGCTACGCACCGAAGCGAGTGGAGAACGGGTTTCCGTGCTCGCCTCAGGGCCCCGGGAGATACACCTCGAAGCGCGGCCCAGTCAGCACCAGCCTGAGCCACAGCCCGAGCAACAGGTCACTCTCTTTTTCCATACCGCGCTTTCCTTTACCGCTGGCGAACTCCTCCATCTCGAAGTCCGCGATGCAGAGACGACGCAACAGTTCCCGTCTGGAGGTCTAGTACTGACTGTCGGGCGGGATATGTAGCGAGACTTGTAGCGAGACAGATAGTGAGACAAATAGTGAGGCACTGATGACAATCCACGAACCACAGTTCGAACCCTTGGCTCTGGACGAACTCGACACCTTGGCCACGCAGTCCTACCCGGGGCTCGTGGTGCGCAAGGATCTGCTGCGACGCATGCGGAGCGCCTTTGGCGTGCCTGCCTTCGTTATCGAGTTTCTGCTCGGGAAGTACTGCGCATCGACCGACGAAGAAACCATCCGCGAAGGGTTGGAATTCGTGCGCGAGACCCTCGCCAGCAAGTACGTCAAGCCCGACGAACGCGAGATCGTCAAGTCGGCGATCAAACAGCACACCACCTTCGAGATCATCGACAAGATCTCGGTGCGTCTGGTCGAAACTCACGACAAATACTGGGCGCGGCTGTCCAACCTCGACCTCGACTACATCAACATCGAAGAGAGCGAAGTCCGCCACCACGACCGGCTGCTGATGGGTGGCATCTGGGCTGAGATCACCCTGCGCTACGACGACAGCTACATCTTCAAGAACCAGAACCGCCCTTTCTTCGTCGAAAGCATCCGCCCGATCCAGCTCTCCTCGCGCAAGCTCGACGACTTCATCGCCGGCCGGCGCCGCTTCACCACCGACCAGTGGCTCGACCTGATGATGCGCTCGATGGGCTACGAACCCGACCATCCTTACTACACTAAGCGGCGCAAGCTGCATTGCATGCTGCGGCTGGTGCCGCTGGTCGAAAAGAACTTCAACTCCGTGGAACTCGGCCCGCGCGGCACCGGCAAGAGCTTCGTCTACCAACAGCTCAGCCCCTACTGCCACCTCGTATCCGGCGGGCAAACCACCACTGCCCAGATGTTCGTCAACCTCTCCTCGGGGCAACGAGGGCTGGTCTGCTTGTGGGATGTGGTCGCCTTCGACGAAGCGGCTGGCGTTCGGTTCAGCGACAAGAGCGGTTTGAACATCATGAAGGGCTACATGGAAGATGGCGCCTTCAGCCGAGGTCGAGACATCATCAATGCCGAGGGTTCGATCGTCTTCGTGGGTAACATAGACGGCGACATCGAAACGATCGCTCGCACCTCGAACCTCTTCTACCCCATGCCCAAAGAGATGGACACGGCCTTCTTCGACCGCATCCATGCCTACATACCAGGCTGGGAATTCCAGAAGACCTCGGACGCGACCTATACCGATCACTTCGGCATCGTCACCGACTACCTCGCCGAAGTCTTTCGAGAGCTGCGCAAGCAAAGCTACGCCGACTATGCCGAGCGCTATTTCAACTTCGGCCCTCATCTCGGCGGGCGCGACCAAAAAGCGGTGCGCAAGATCGTCTCTGGATTGATCAAACTGCTGCACCCGCACGGCGAGGTCACCCATGGAGAAACCGAGGAGTACCTCGCCTACGCGATGGAAATGCGCCGACGGGTCAAGGAGCAGCTCAAGAAGATGGGGGGCCTCGAATACTGGGACACGAGCTTCTCCTACACCGACAAAGACAACGGGCAAGAAACGTTCGTACCCGTTCCCGAGATGGGAGGCGGTTCATTGATCGCCGAAGGCTCACTGCCACCGGGAAGCGTACACACCATCGGTTCCGATCTCAGCGACAACCGGCTAGCGCTCTTCCTCCTGCAAACGCAGATGAATCGCGGTTCTGGTCGCATCATCCCGCTAGGTAGCCTCTCCACCAAAATGAAAGAGGCGATCAAGACGGCCGACGCCTACCTCAAGGCCAACGTTCGCAACCTGGGCATCGATCACGACCTCAAGGGCTACGACTTCACTATCCAAGCGATCAACTTGAACCAGGCGAAAGACGGCGCCGAAACCGCCGTCGCTTTCTTCATTTCCCTCGTGTCCTCCATTCTCGGCAAGCCGGTGCTTGACCGCACCGTGGTTCTCGGCCAGATGAGTGTCCAGGGCCTGTTGCTCAAGGTGAACTCACTCCCCGAACGGATGCAGCTCGCGGTCGAAGCGGGCGCCAAGCGCATCCTGATCCCGAGCGACAACAAGCGCGATATCGCGGAAATCCCAGACGCGATCCTCACCGCCATCCAATGGCAGTTCTTCGACTCGCCGACCAAGGCAGCGATCATGGCGATGGGAATGGGGATGGGATGACGCCTCCCCGCCGCGCGAATGCACCCTGAAACCGGAAGCATCGCCGGTGTCTCGCCGCGTTGGCCACCTCTTCGCGATCCTCTCCTCAGTGCCACTCTCTGGCACACCGTGGCAGGTTAGGAGTAGGCCGAATATGACCGACGATCGCTCGTCGAAATCTAGGCCACAAAATACAGTAGCAAGACCGCCTGCACTGGTTGACACCCAGCCCCTCCCCGCCTTACTCCTAGAGGTCCGGCCGGAAAGTGGCGTGAATCAGGCGTATAATTGAACATGCTCGGACAACGCAAATCTCAGCGCAGTTTGTTCAGTGCGGGAGTTCAATTGGGCCCCAAGACTGTAGAGCGAATGGGACTCTACGGACG
>JAJRVQ010000140.1 GCA_024277255.1 Acidobacteriota bacterium
ACCTCTCCGCCACCGTGGCGGCCGAAGCTCGCTCTTGGTTCTCGCCACCCGGCGCGGCGAGGAAGGGCGAATAGAGATGGCCTTCCAGGTGATGCATCGCGTAGAAGGGCTTGCCGAGACCATAGGCCAGCCCCTTGCCGAGCGAGAGGCCCACCAGGAGGGAGCCCATTAGGCCGGGACCGCGAGTCGCCGCGATGGCGTCTACATCCTCGAGCACCACCCCGGCACGGTTCAACGCCTCGGCATAGACCGCGGGCCAGTTGGCCAGATGTTCCCGTGAGGCGATCTCCGGCACAACGCCGCCGTAGGGGCGGTGAGCGGCCAGCTGGCTCGACACCACCGAGGCGAGCACGCGACCCGAGCCCTCCACCACGGCACAGGCGGTGTCGTCGCAGGAGGTCTCAATACCGAGAATCAAGGGGTGCGCCATTTCCGTCATGAGGACAATCCTACGACGACGGTGAATCGCTAGAAAAAAAGGGAGCCGGGCTCGAACGCTCCGGCTCCCTGATCAATCCACTCGGTTGGAAAAAGGCGGCTAGTTTTCTTTGATCGTCTTGCGGATCTGAACTTGGATCTGTGTGCCGTCGCCATCGGCATCACTTCCGTCCTCCGTCTCCTTTCGGATCTCGATGACGTGCATTCCATCGTCGCTCTCGCCCATCTTCATCACCTGCACCTGCGCGTCGCCCTCGGCCAGCTCTTCCAGGTCGATCTCTTCACCATTGCGCAACACCTTGACCTGCACGTTGCCCTCCTCATCCTTGGTGCGCATCACTTTCAAGTCGTGGCCGCCAGGGATGTGAATGACTTTCGATCCTCCGTCTTGTTCAATCTCGACGGTGGCATCGTGACGCTTGATGATGTGGATTTCCTGGTTCGACTCGTCTTCGCCATCCTCGTCCGAGTTCCAGATCATCACCTGCGTGTTGCCGGCCGAGCCATCGAGGACAATCTGGTGCTCATCATCACTCTCAAAGATGAAGCCGCTGGCACCGTCGGGAATGGTGTGCAGCGCGCCCATCTGGGCCGGTACGCGGATCTCTTTGCCATTGATATCGACCAGGAATCCCTCGTCGTCATAGCTGACGACGATCTTCTCTCCGCTATCGGTCCAGAAGACCTCCACGTCGCCGACTTCGGGGTTCTCGATATCGAACTCCGCGTCGCCCGCTTCGGGGCTGGAGATTTCGAAATGGGCGATGGTCGTCTCCGTGGTTTCGGCGCTCATCGGCAGCGCGCTGACGCTAAAGACAGCAAGCAGGGCCACTGCGAGGGTCCAGAACTTGTGGTTCATTGCTTTTTCTCCTTGGATTCGGTTCTGGCTCGCCTTCGACGAGCCTCTCAGAAGTCTCCCTTCGCTATCGCAACCGCCATGCCACCGGCTCAGCGCGCTCCCCAAGAGATCGAGCGGCCGCCGTTTCTTCCGCATCCCGGGAGAGGTTCCCGAAAGCAGGTTCGAGATTGCCAATTCTCACCCAAGAGGATCCCGCCGGAAGCGCCGAACCTCTCTCAACCGCCCCTGCGCAAGCGTCGGCTGAACACCTGAAAAGGGGAGAGAAATCCCGAAATCAGGACAACTCAAATCTCCAGTGCGTGCTTGTCGAGGCGGTAGAGGAAAGCCTTGTAGGGCAGATCGAGCAGCCGTGCCGCGCGGGCCCGGTTGCCGCCGGCCAGTTCCATCGCCTGGCGCAAGCAGTCGCGTTCGTGGTCCTCCCAGCGCATCCCCTCGGCCGGCAGGCGAAAACCGCCGTCGCCCGTTGCGGGTGCCAACAGCTCGGCCGGCAGATCGTCCACGCTCATCCTCCCCTCCTCGGCGAGGAGAACCAGCCGTTCGACGGCGTTGGCCAACTGCCGCACGTTGCCCGGCCAGGCGTAGTCGAGAAGACGCTTGAGGATCGCGCCGGCCATCGGCTCAACTTTGATCCCGTGGCGCCGGGCTGACCTGGCGACAAACGAATCGACCAGCATCGGGATGTCCTCCCGCCGATCGCGCAGCGGGGGCATGGTCAACGGTACGACGTTGAGGCGGTAGTACAGATCCTCGCGAAAACGGCCCTCGGCCACCTCGGCGGTGAGTTCCCGGTTGGTCGCCGCGACGATGCGCGAATCGGTGGTGATCTCACGATTACCGCCCACCGGCGTCACCTTGCCGTCCTGCAAGGCGCGTAGCAGCTTGGGCTGGACGGCCAGCGGTAGCTCGCCCACTTCATCGAGGAAGAGTGTCCCACCGTCGGCCGCCTGGAAGTTGCCGACCCGGGTTCGATCGGCACCGGTGTAGGCACCCTTCTCGGCACCGAAGAACTCTGCCTCGATCAGCCCTTCCGGCACCGCGGCACAGTTGACCGCGATGAATGGGCCACCCGCGCGCGGCGAGAGCGCGTGCAGGGCGCGCGCCGCCAGCTCCTTGCCGGTGCCGCTCTCGCCCACCAGCAGGACGGTCGCATCGGTGCCGGCGATCTTCTCGACCTGGCGAAAGAGCCGCTGCATTGCCGGTGCCGCACCGACCATCTCGACCAAGCGGTTGCGCTCACCCAGCTCTTGCACCAACCGCCGGTTCTCGTCTTTCAGCTGCCGTGCCTTGAGCGCCCGTTCGACCGCCAGCAAGAGGGCCTGAGACTCGAAGGGTTTGGTCAGGTAGTCGTCGGCTCCCGAGCGCACCGCGGCGACCGCCCGTGAGATGGTGCCGTACGCGGTCATGATGATGAATCCAGTCTCCGCATGGTCGCCGCCGCGCACCGCGGTGAGCAATGCCATGCCGTCCCGGTCGGGGAGCTGCCAGTCGGAAAGCACCAGGTCGACCGGCGAGCGCTCCAGCTCGGCCAGTGCCACCTCGACCGTCGCCGCCTCCGCCGTCAGGTAGCCCTCTTTGGCGAGCAGAGAAGAGACTAGGCGGCGTTGATCGGCATCGTCCTCGACCACCAGAATCCGTGACTCGGCCATGGTCTTACTGCTCCTCCACGCCGCCGGTAGGCGGCGATTTCTGCGGCGGCGGCTCCTGGGGCGGCAGCTCTAGGGCCGGCTGGCGGTCGGCGACTTCGAGCCGGGCGCAGGTTCCGCCGTCGGCTCCATCGTTGAGTTCAAGGCGACCGTCATAGCGTTCGGTGACGATGCGGTGGGAAAGAAACAGCCCCATTCCAGAGCCCTCCGGCTTGGTTGTCAGATGGGGTTGAAACAGCCGGGCGCGCACTTCCGGGGCCAGTCCCGGCCCCTGGTCGCAAACTTCCACCCTCTTGCGGGCCGTTCCATTTCCGTGGCCATCCACCGCGTTGGATAGACGGACCCGCACCGTGGACCCCCGCGGGCTCGCCTCGACGGCATTGATGATCAGCGCTTGGACGACGGCGCGCAACTCCGCCGCCACCGCCCGCACGATCAGCGGCTCGCTCTTGGTGCCCACTTCAACATCGCCCGCTTCAGCATTGTTTTCGACAATGACCCGGACCTTGCGCCGGCCGTCTTGGATCGCTTCCAAGACGACATCGTCGACCAGCTGAGCCAGGTCGACCGGTTCCGTCATCGCATCGGCCCGCGCCCCTTCGGCGGCGAGCAGCAGGAAGGAGCGAATCGAGTTGTCGATGCGGCGGATTTGTCGGCGGGCCGAGCTGGCGAGTGCGATCGCCTCGTCCTCCGGCTCTCGCCCGTCATCACCGCTGCGGCCGGCCCTCGCCGCCAGCTCGTCGATGGTCAAACCCAGAGCGTTGAGCGGGTTGCGCAAGCTGTGCGCCAGCCCTCGGCCGACCTCGCCCAATTCGGCCAGATGGCGGCGGGCCTGCATCGACTTGGAAGCCCGATCCAGCTGCTCGAGTTCGCTCGACATGAGGTTGAAAGAGCGTACGGCGAGCCCGATCTCGGGGTCGGCCGGCTCCGGTGCCTGGACCCCAAACTCCCCCTCGCCCACCCGTCGCGCCGCCGCGCTGAGCTGACGAAGCGGTGCCGAAACACGGTGGGCCACGGCGCCGGCGAGCAGCAAGCCGATACCCAGAAGGGCGAACGAACCGAGCTGCAACCGGCGGGCGAAATGATCGACGCGCTCAGCGAGGCCGCCGTGCGGGATCGGAATCGCCAGATCGAGTCCGGCCCCTTGGACTACCAGCGAGGCATCCTTGTCACCCTCTCCTTGGCGCAGGACAACGACCGTCGTTTCCTGTTCAGTCGTGTTGACCCAGGCCTCCACACGATCTGCCTGTTCACCGCCGTTCTCTTCGTCGACCCTTTCTTCGCTGGCACTTCTTTCGCCGAGATCTTTTTCGATGGCCGAGATCGCGCTCTCCAGCGGTTCATCGCCACCCTTCGAATTCAGATAGACCCTGCGGATGATCGAGACATGATGCGCCCCCGCTTGATCCTCGATCACCTGCCGTTCCGCGAGCACATAGTCGCCGCCGCCCACCACCGTCGCCATCGAGCTACCCACCGACAGCGCCACCTCGCCCACCTCGGCCGACAACTCCCGGGTCAACGAGCGCACCCACCAGGACTGCGCCGCCACCAAGAGCGCGACCAAGGCGCTCAACAGCAAGAAAAGCCGAATGCGAAGCGACATACCAAATCCCCTTTGACTGGCGGCAGCGTGCTGCCTACAGATGCAGCCGTTCATCCCTATCGAGCAAGAGTCGTGCCGCGACGCAACCCTTTGAGGTAGCACCAACTTTCACGCCGGCGGCTGGTGGATCTGCTCGCCGATTGCTATGCTCCGCGCCTTCCCGCGCGGACGGTCCTCTCTGGCTGCCGCCAAGAATCATGAAGCAACCTTTCGCCATCAACGGCCTTGGCCGCATCGGGCGCGCCCTGGTGCGCATCGCCCATCTTCGCGACGATCTGGAGCTGGTGGCGATCAACGACCCGGCGGCGCCGGAGGTGCTGGCGCGGCTGTTGCGTAACGACACTTTACACGGCCGCTTCCCCGGCGAGGTTTCGGCCGAGCCGGACCGGCTGATCTTCGATGGCCGAGTGGTGCCCCTGTGGGCCCATTCCACTCCCGCCGAGGTGCCCTGGTCGACCACCGGTGCCCGCTTGGTGGTGGAGGCGACGGGGCAGTTTCGCAGCCGCCAGGCTGCCGCCGGCCACCTTGGCGAAGGCGTCGAACAGGTGGTGGTCTCCTCGACCGCCGATCAGGTGGACGCCACCTTCTGCGTCGGGATCAACCATCGCGAGTTCGATCCGCTCCGCCACCAGGTGGTGAGCAACGCCTCGTGCACCACCAACTGCCTGGCGGCGGTAGTCCGGGTGCTCGACGAGGCCTTCGGTGTCGACCAGGCCTTGATGTCGACGGTCCATTGCTACACCAACAGCCAGCGGCTGGTCGATATGGCGCACACCGACCCGCGGCGCGCCCGGGCGGCGGCGCTCAACATCATTCCCACCACCAGCGACGCCCAAGAGGCGATCGGTGAGGTGATCCCCCATCTGGCCGGGAAGATCGGTGCCGTCGCTTACCGCGTGCCGATTTCGGACGGCTCGCTGATCGACCTCTGCGTGCACACCAGCCGCAAAGCGCCGCTCGACGAAGTGCGCGACGCCTTCCTCAGGGCTTCCGCGCAACCGCCCTTGAGCGGTATCCTAGCGACTACCGACGAAGAGCTGGTTTCCTCCGATTTCATCGGCGATTCCCACTCGGCCATTGTCGACCTGCCTCTGCTGCGCCAGCAAGACGACAAGCTGCTGCGCGTCGTCGCCTGGTACGACAACGAGTGGGGTTACGCCCATCGGCTGGCGGAGCTGATCGCCTGGATGGGCGAGCAGAGCTAGCCCCAAGCAGCGTTTGCTCCAGGCAGTGTTAGTCCCAGAAGAGAGGTTCAATTCAGTGCATCGACTCCTGACCCTTGAAACGTTGGACCTGGCCAATCTGGCCGGGCAGCGCCTCTTCGTGCGCGTCGATTTCAACGTGGTGATCGCCGGCAGCAAGGTAGTGGATGACACCCGGATTACCGCGGCGCTGCCAACGCTGCGAGTCCTTCTCGACGCCGGCGCAAAACTCGTCGTCGCCTCGCACCGCGGCAGGCCGAAGGGTCAAACCGTCCCGGAGCTCTCCTTGCGCCCGGTGGCCCACCGCTTGGCCGAGCTGTTGGGCCGACCGCTGCTCTTCGCGCCGAATTGCATCGGCCCGCAAGCCGAGGCCCAGGTCGCCGCCCTCGAACCGGGCGGCCTCTGCCTACTCGAGAACCTGCGCTTCCACCCTGGCGAGAAGGCCAATGATCCGATCTTCGTCGATGGATTGGCCAAGCTCGCCGACGGGTACGTGGGCGAAGCCTTCGCCACCGCCCACCGAGCCCACGCCTCGGTGGTGGGAGTGCCGGCGCGCTTTGCTCGCAAGGCCGCGGGCCGGCTTCTGGTCGAGGAGGTCGAGGTCTTGAGTCGGCTGCTCGGCGAACCACAACGGCCCTTCGGTGCGCTGCTCGGGGGCTCCAAGATCAGCGGCAAGATCGACACGCTGAAGAATCTCCTGCCCCGCCTCGATGTGTTGATGGTGGGCGGCGGCATGGCCAACACCTTCCTCGCCGCACAGGGCCACGACCTCGCCGCCTCGCTGGTCGAGGAAGACCGCATCGAAACCGCCGCTGAGATTCTCCGCCGCGGCGACGAACTCGGCGTGGAGATCCTGCTGCCAGAGGATCTAGTGGTCAGCACTGACTTCGATTCCGCTCAACCCGGAGAGATCGTCACCCCCAACGCCGTGCCCGCCGGTACCATGGCGCTCGACATCGGGCCGCGAACCCGAAAGGTATTCGCCCAGCGCATCGCCACTCTCGCCACTTTGTTCTGGAACGGACCGCAGGGGGTCTTCGAGCAACCTCGGTTCGCCGCCGGCACCGAGGCCATCGCCCACGCACTCGCCTCCTGCCCCGGCTTTACCGTCCTCGGTGGCGGCGAAACGGTGGCCGCCGCCAAGGCCGCCGGGGTGACCGATCAGGTCGGCCACGTATCGACCGGAGGCGGCGCTTCTCTCGAACTGCTCGCCGGAAAGGCTCTTCCCGGCGTGGTTGCGTTGGAAGAGCCGGCCATGGACGAGCCGGCCCTGAATGGGGCTGCGGGAGCCGGTGGATGAGTGGTCTATCGATGGGGAGGCAAAGATGAACTCGACGCGACAAACGGTGATCGCCGGAAACTGGAAGATGCACAAGCTGCGGCGTGAGGCGCAGGAGTTCTGCCGGCATCTGCTCGCCAACCTTGAAGAGAAGCCGGCGGCGAGCGTTATTCTCTACCCTTCGTTCCCTCTTCTGGCCGACGTCGCAACGGCGCTCGACGACCCCCGGGTCTCCGTGGGTGGGCAAGATATCCACCCCGCCGCGTCGGGAGCGCACACCGGAGACGTCTCCGGCCCACAATTGATCGACGCCGGTTGTTCCTGGGTCTTGTGCGGCCACAGCGAGCGAAGAGCCGACCATTGCGAGAGCGACGAGTTGGTAGCCCGCAAGGCTGAAGCGGCCTTGCAGCACGGTCTCACGCCGATGATCTGCGTCGGAGAAACCGCCGCGCAGCGCGAAGCCGGCCAGACCTTCGAAGTGTTGGATCGCCAGCTAGCAGCGGTTTTTTCCCAGGATTTCGGCGAGTTTGCGCTCGCCTATGAGCCTGTATGGGCGATCGGCAGCGGTCTGAGCGCCACTCCTGAGTTGGCCCAAGAGGTCCACGCCTTTCTGCGTCAACGACTCTCCGATCTCGTCGGTCCGGAGCAGGCAACCTGGGTACCGATCCTCTACGGAGGCTCGGTGAAACCCGAGAATGCCGCCGGTTTGATCGTCCAACCGGACATCGATGGCTTCCTAATTGGCGGCGCCAGCCTTGACCCAGACAAATTCCTGGCTATTATCCGTCAGGCCGCACCCGCGGCTTGAACGGCTCCTTGCGGAGGACTCCAAGATGCAATTCCTGCTTTTCTCAATCTACCTGGTCCACGTGCTGGTCAGTCTCTTCCTCATCCTTGTGGTGCTCCTGCAGCAAGGCAAGGGCGCTGACCTGGCGGTTTTCGGTGGCGGCAGCACTCAGGCGGCGTTCGGCGCGCGCAGTGCGACTACGCTGCTGCACAAGCTGACCGTGGGTGGGTTCATCATCTTCATCGCCACAACGATGTCGATCGCCATCATCCAGACGCGCGGCCTCGAAGAGACTTCTGTCGTCGGTGCCACCGCGGCAGCGGCGAACGCGGCGGATGACGCTGTGGACGAAGCCGCGGACACGGCCACCGAGAACACCGCCGGCGACACCATGGCCGCGGACTCCGCTGGCGAGGAGACCACTCCGCCGACAGGCGACGCGGCTCCAACCGAGAACACCGCTGACGGTGGGTCCGAGCCTGCCGCGGAAGACAGCGGCAACAGTCCGTAAGCGACGCGTTGAAACCAAGTGAACTCGTTGGGGCGACTCAAGATCCCGAAAGTCATTTAGAATCATTCCCGCGCCGAAGTGGCGGAATTGGTAGACGCGCACGGTTGAGGGCCGTGTGGGGCAACCCGTGCCGGTTCGAGTCCGGCCTTCGGCACCATGTTTTCTAGTTAGTCTCCTCTGCTCCAGCGACGAGCGTTGACCCCGACAGGCCCGGCCTGCACGACACCGGAAAGGCGAACCCGATGAGCGAACCACAAACGCCCACCACCGCCCAACCGGAGGCTTCCGCACCCGCGGCCAAGCCGGTGCGCAAAAAAGCGCCCTTGCGCCCCCTCCCCAAGCCCGAGGACGTACCCCGCTGGATCGCCGGCGAAGAAGCCCCAATCCTCGGAGCCCTGTTCGAAAAGCGCACGCTGAAGACCTTCGATGCGCTGGTGATGCAGATCCGCAAGGACGAACTCCTGCCCCAACACTGGCAAGTCATCACCAACCTACAGGCGCCGCCGGACGAAGAATTCGAAGCCCTACCCGAAGTCGGCCGCCTCAGGGTCCGCTACAAGGATCAAGAGCTAGCCCAACAGAGAATCGAAGCCCTAAGAACCGGCTGGCAAGGACTGCGCGGCAAACGTCCCGCCCTGTGGGATGTCGGCGACCTCTTCGTCGCCATGCGCAGAATCTACGCCAGCGGCGAAACCTTCGACTTCTACCAGCTCCTCACCGCCACCAGAGATGTCTGGCGCGACCTGACCCTACCCTTCGGCCAGCAGCAACTGGACCTCCTGTGGAACGTGCTGGAGCTAGTGCGGGTCAAGACCAAGAAGTAGGCTCCTCGTCTCCGCCCGCCCTACTTGGTTTGGGGGGCATGGGCGCGATGAATCGCGCCCCTACAGAGCTAGACGGTACTTGTGAGTGGGACAGCAGTGTGTCGCGCAGCCCACGCCGGGTCAAGAAACGTGGTTCTTGCCCTGGCCCCCCCGATGAGGAGTTACTCCGCACCTCAGCGCGGCGCGTGAGCCCTCCAGGCGAACCCGACCGGCTAGGCCGGACTCCTTGGGGTTGAAGACGAAAAACCACGTTTTTTCGTCTGAAGGGGTCTCGGAGAGAGACCCCTATAAACAACAGGGTGGGAGGGTGGGGGCCGCCCCTACCGTATTGTGACCTTCTCCACCACAATCGGCTCTTTCGGCACATCACCGTGGCCGCCGACATAGCCCGTCGGCACAGCGGCGATGGCGTCTACGACGTCCATGCCTTCGGCGACTTTTCCGAAGACGGCATAGCCCCAGCCACTACTGCCCGGATGGTCCAGAGAGCGATTGTCGGTCAGGTTGATGAAGAACTGGGAGGTCGCGCTGTGCGGGTTGTTGGTTCTCGCCATCGACAGGGTGCCGCGTTCGTTCTTGAGGCCGTTGTCGGCTTCGTTTTGAATCGGCGGTTGGGTGGATTTCTGTTTCATGTCCGCGGTGAAGCCGCCGCCTTGGATGACGAAACCGGGGATGACACGGTGGAAGATCGTGCCTTCAAAATGGCCGGAGTTGGCATAGGCCAGAAAGTTCTCGACCGTTTTCGGAGCCTGTTCGGGCCACAGTTCGATTACGATGTCGCCCTTGGTGGTGTGAAAGACGACCTGCGGGTTGCTCGCCACCTCTTCGCCGGCGGCGCCGGCCACCATGGCGAAGATGAGAAGCGGTACGCTCAATGTCATGGAAAATCTCCTGAAAACAACGGATGAAGGTCCGGGGCGGGACCGCTGATGCGCCGGGATCGTACCACGCACCCCGGGCGCCCCACAGGCGACCGAACGGGGTTGGTCGGGGTCGCACTGGCCGGCGGGGGCTCGCGGCGGATGGGGCGGGACAAGGCGTTGATCGAGGTCGACGGCCGCTCGCTTCTCGACCATGCCTTGAGCCGGTTGGACGCCGTTTGCGGCGAGGTGGTGATCGCCGACGCCCAACGCCGCTACCTGCCCGAACGCACCTCGGTGGCCGACGGCCCGGGCGCCGGTCCCGCGGCGGGTATCCTCGGCGCCGCCGCGCGCCATCCGGGCCGGCCGCTGCTGGTACTCGCCTGCGACCTACCGAATGTTCCGGTCGCTCTGCTGAGCGAACTGGCCACCCACGGCGAAGACTGGGTCCTGCCTTGCCTCGACGAGCAACTCGAACCCCTGGTGGCCCTCTATCGTCCCGCGGTGCTGGCCGTGCTACACCGCCGGGTCAGCGCCGGCAAGCTCGCCCTCCATCGGCTAGCCAATGAGGAGGGCTTCACCACCCACAGGCTCAGCAGCGACGAGATCCGCCCCTTCGGCGACCCTCAGCTGATCTTCCACAACGTCAACCGGCCGCAGGACCTCACTCCCTTCTGACCTACATCGAGCCCTATGCTTCAGTCTCTCCAGGGTCGATCTGACGCAAGAAATCGAAGCGGTAGATCCCGGTGCCATGGCCATCTGAGAAGACGATCGACAAACCGTAGTTACCCACCGGCTCCAGAGTCTCGATGGTCACTGGCGCCGAAGGCGGATGAAACTTGATCTCCACCACCGAGTGGCCCTGACAGACCGCGCACGGGCAGTAGCCGCGCAGGTAGTCATACGGGTACTCCGCGACGTGGTCGTCGCTCCACGTCAACCGCAACCGGTGACTCTCCGGCAAACGGCGGGCTTCGATGAGTTGGGGTGCTTCCATAGTGACGGTAGGGCGAGCGACGATGTCAACTCTCAGTCGAACGGCCGGCGCGAGACTTTCAACTTGTCCCCATCCACCCCGTGCCGGCGGAAGCCCAGGAGGTGAAAGATCTCCAGGGCGAACCAGCGGGCCACATGGCGATTGACCCGGTAGGTGTGCGGCTCACGGGGATGTCGCTGGACCCCCGGCATCCAGTGCACGATGCGGTCGAAGCGGGCCCGGCGTAGCACTCGCGAAAGTCGCAGCCAGAATGAGCTGAACTCTCGGACGATGAAGAAACCATCATCACCCTGTGCCTGATAGAGCGGCATCAAGATGCGGCCATTAACCGGACTGCGGATCTCTCCGCCGCGGTCACGCGCCAGCAGCTGACCGGTGTGGACACGTTGAAAATTGACGAAGTCGGGCTCCATGCGGAAACCATCGCCCTCCCCAACCTCGTGACGATGGCGCAGCTCTAGGAAGCGCGGCAGGCCTCGCGCGGACTCCGCCAGCCGCTGCTGGGATCGCTGGTAGATCGGCCCGCGGCCGGTGGTCAGCAGGCCGGCGGAATCGAGGCAAATCCACACCGCGGCCTCGGCCCGGTCGACCGATATGGGATCGTCATGCTGACCGCTTTCAAAACCGAGAGTGATCAATCCGCGATCGCCGAAATAGGAGAGCATCGTTCCTTGCAGCTCCTCTTCGAGACCCAAGACCATCGGCACAGGAAGATGGCAGGCGAAGTCGCGGCTCTTGAGCGTGTCGCTGATGATTCCAAAAGGCGAACCGCCACTCGAAGTCGAGTGAAGATCCAGCATGAAGATCGGCCCGCGTGCGGCGGCGATCGCCTCATCGATCATCTCCAGAAGTTCGACCTCCTCGCGATCCTCCGCCACCAACCCCTCGCGCTGAGCACGCTGGCGCATGTTGGTGATGCGCTCGTCGGTCCAGCAGCGGTTGAGATCGCGAACCTGGTAGCGGCAGCCCTGCTCCAAGGCCAGCAGATTGCCCGCGATGGCGACAAGGTCTCCCCGGATCGCCTCGGTGTCTCCGTCCAAACCGGTCAACAGCTGCTCGATGCCACCCACTCCCGAGGGCTCGTTGCCGTGCAGGCTGCCGACCACGATGAGCATCGGGCCCACCTCATCGCCGCGCACCCAACCCAGGAGCCGTTGCCTCCGGGAGGTCGAGGCATCGATCTGCGAGGGTGCTGCGATTACGGAAACGGCCATGCCTTACTCTTCCACTCCTACGAGCACTTTCAGATCAAGGATTGCCAACAAGAACTACGAGGTCCTTTCCTGGACGGAAACGCTCACCGCCGATTCACCGCGGGCGCGGAGCTGCCTTCTTCACCGGCGGAGGGTCGAACTTGTCAAGAGAGTCTTGCCTTTCAAGCCCGACAAACCTCTGTCGAGAGGTCCCGAGGATAGCACCCTGGGCCCGCCGGTGCGACCGCTTCCGGCCGTCTTTACAGCGGCCGAGAAACGACGCAAGCGTTGATCCCACCAATCCCCATGGAGAGCTTGCCCGCGATGCCGTCGGCAACCGGGCAGGTGTCGTCGAAGACGAACTGCTGGTGCACTCGCCCGATCTCCGGGTTCAGTTCATCGCGGCGCAACGGCGTAGGGAAGAGCTTGCCGCGCTCGTAACCGAGATACTGCGCCATCAGTTCCCAGCCCCCCGCGGCACTCATCCCGTGGCCGAAGGTACCCTTGCGCGCGGTCACCAGGACCTCCGCCGGTAGAATGTCGCGCATATTCTCGACCTCCAGGTAGTCGCCCGGCGTCGCCGTGGCATGGAGATCCCAAGTGGTGATGTCAGCCGCCCGCACCTTGGCGCTTTCGAGCGCCGACATGATTGCCTGGGTCGGCCCCTCTTTGGATGGAGTGATGATGTGGTCGGCATCCGAACTCACCCCGACTCCCACCGGCTCCATGCCGAGCGGGCGGAATCCGCGAGCGGTCATGTGCTCCCAGTCGCCGACGATCCAGATCGCCGCTCCTCCCGAAACGTGGGTCCCCCGCAAGCCGGAGAGCGGCTTGGAGACCTCGCCGTCGCCGGCCAGCACGCGGGCGGTGTAGAAGGCGCCCACGGTCAGCGGATGAGGCGGACCGTCGGCAGCGCCGATGACCACCGCTTTGGCCTCGCCCCGGTCGATGACATCCATCGCCATCTTCAGGGTGACGGCGAAGGTCGAGCAGGCTGCGACCGGTGCGATCGCCATGCCGGTGATCTGCCCAAGCATGGAGATTTGCGACGCCGGAGTGTTAGGGATGTTCCACAGCAGCTGGGCCGGGATCGACTTCCACGGCGGATCGGGGGCTCCCCAATCTTCCTGCAACCGAGCATGGAGGCGGCGGCGCTGTTTCATCAACGAGATCTTGCCCGCTTCGACCTCGCCTTCGACCACCTGAGACTCGATCGCCCGGAACTCCCGCAAGAATTCTTGCAGCCCTTCCGAGCGGGCCATCCAGTAGGCCCACCAACGCTCTTCGGCCCTATCGCGCTCAGTCTCGGCAACCCGCGCCGGATCGGGCGGGATGTCGGCCGTCGCCGCGCGTGCCGCCTCGGGGTCGGCGCTGTAGGCGGCCCGCGCCGCGTTGCGTTGCGGCTGGGCCCAGAATCGATTCCAGGCGCGTTGAGCGCGGTAGAGCGCCAGGCTGGAGTCGTGGATCGTCGTCATGCTGCCCAGACCCGTTCCGACGTAGACGTGCGCCTGGGAGCCGAGAGCGCTGAGTTCGGCCTCGATCCCCGGGTTCTGTTCGAGCGACTGGATGAAAGCGCCGATGGCGAAATGGGTCGATGGGTCCATCTTTTCGACCAGTTGGGGAAAGCGACTGGGTTTGAATCGCTCATCCACCCACGGCTTGTAATCCTCAAAACTGAACTCCGGCGCGCCCACCAAGAAGGGGGCCGGCCCGAAGCCGTGAAACGGTGCCAGCCAACTCCGCGACGAAGCCAAGTTCGCGGCGAAGCGCTCCACGTTCGGTGATTTGGGCGCAATGATGCCCCAACCGAAGATTCCAACTTTGCGCACGCTAAGGCCCTCCCGGAGGAACGAGGAGTCGCTGAGGGCACCTCTGAAAGTACCGCCGAGTTCACCGCTGGCGACAAGACAAGAGGGAAGCGGATCGCGGTGAGACCGGCCTCTCAGCGACGGGTGCCGGTGATGTTACCCGAGTCGGGGGGCGCTTGCGCACCCGGTGGCGGATCGAGTGTTCCGGCCGGGGTCCAGGGACCGCAACGCAGCAGCCTCCTTGCGGTCAAGCCGACGCCGCGAAGGGTGCCGAAACGGCCGATCACCGCCTCGCCATAGTGCGAACAACTCGGCTCGAAACGGCAACGCACACCGGCGGCATGAAAGCGGGGCGACAAGACGGCCTGGTAGAGATCGATGGCCGCCAGCAGCAACCGCGCGGTGGGCTGTTGTCGGGCCGGCACCCAGGTCGCCTCCGCCAGAAGCAGGAACACCACCGCAGCCACGATCCACGGCCAGCGGCGCCTCGGTTTTTCAGCTACCTGTTCTTCATCCACCGGCTCTTCACTCACCGGCGGCTCACACGCCAGTTGCGATCAGGTAGGCCCAGTTGGCCAGGAAGAGCGCCAGCAGGCCGAGTTTCACCGCCAGCGACAGCCGGTTGGGTAGCTCGGGAACCCCGTAGCCGAGCAAAGCGGCGATGCCGGCGACGAGACCGCCGCCGATCAACAGGGTCCAACCGACCGTCGCCAGCGGGTAGCGCACCAGAGCCCCGACCAGGTCGAAGCTGGCCAGATCCAAGGCGGCGCGCGTGCTACCGCAGGTCGGGCAAGGAATCCCCAACAGCGCCTTGAAGCGGCAGGCCGGCAGCAACGACGCGAGGCGGGAGGCGAGCGGCGACACTGCCACCAGCGTCACCGACACGGCACCCCACAGCAGCCCTAGCTGCCGGCCACTCTTCATCTCACTACTGAGCGTTCGCCGCCATACCGGCAATTCCGGCCACCATCGCCGCTCCGCCCGCGATGGCGCAGACGCAGCACAAGGCCAGCGGAATCAGGATTGCGATCACCGCTTTGCCCTGGGTGGTGCGATGCACGGTCGAAATGCCGACCACCAGCAAGAAGACGGTCCACACCAGCGCTACCAAGCCACCGACGATCGGCACGATGCTCGGCAAGGCGCCGATGTAGGAGTAAGACGCCGCCCGGAATGTACCTTCGAAACCCGCTTGTGAACCGCCGAGCGCACCGACCGCCAGCAAACAGAGGTGGAGGATTCCCGCCCAGATGAACATACCGATAATCGCCATGATCGGGGTCATGATGATGGCGCCGATCCCCACTCCTCCTGAAGCCATCGCCGTCAACGGACCCAGCTGTTCCTGCAAGTCGTCCGGCAATCCTGCGAAGGGGTTTCCGCCGCTGAAGGCGAGGCTGGAAAGGAAGCTGAAGAGACCTACGACAACGCCGATGATCACCACCCAGAGGAGCGGACTCATATAGTCGCCGTTCTCGCGCATCCGGCGAAAAGCCTCCTGGGGTGCGGTGACAAACAACTTGACGCTGTCCACCAAAGCCTGGACGAAGCCGAGGTTTTGCCGATCCTCCCACGGCAAGGAGTCTCCGGAACTCACTCCATAGCCACCGCCTGTCGGCGGCGGTGGTGGCGGCGGTGTTTCACCCGCTGGCGCCGGAGGAACCGGTGGCAATCCTGCGGGGGGCTGATTGGGGAAATCTTGATCGCTCATAGTCCTCTCCTTAACATACACGGTTCCCGAACGTGCTCGCCCACGGCGGGCGCGCTGCCCAAATGCCATTGCTCGGTGGCTGAAAGTCTACACCCCCTTGGCACTTCATTCCCCCACCTCGCGGCCGGCGGTGCGGGCGATGAGGCCGAGATCGGCCAGTGAGGCTTCCAAGGAGGCGCGCTGGCGACGGTGAACTTGAACCTCCCAGAGCGCATTGGCACCATAGTCTTCTTCGACCAACTCTACCGCCGGCGGGTGAATCAACCGTTTTACGGCACCGATTCGCTGGTAGGGTATTTCGATAATCAGCCTCACCGATGGCACCTTCTCAGCGATCGGAAGGGCGGCCAGCGCCTCGCGGGTCGCGGCGGCGTAGGCACGGGCGAGCCCTCCCTTGCCGAGCTTGGTGCCGCCGAACCAACGCACCACCACTACCACCACGTCCGAGATTTCCGAGCCCCGCAAAACTTGCAGGATCGGCATCCCGGCAGTGCCGGCGGGCTCACCGTCGTCACTGCTGCGCTCCGCCGCCTCGGCCCCCAGCCGCCAAGCCCAGCAATGGTGTGTTGCGCGCGGAAACTCGGCCCGCGCCGAGGTCAACTCTGCCTGCGCCGCCGTCTCTGTCTCGACGGCGCTGACGATGGCCAGAAAGCGGGAACCCCGGTCGCGCACTTCAGCCTGCGCCGAGCCGGCCGCGATGCGATATCCATCTATGCACCCTTGATCCAAAGATCCTTCATCCAAGAGCTTCAGCCGACCACCCCGCGGTAGATCTCTCGATACTGCTCGACCACCACATCCTGGCTGAAGCGTTCGACCGCCCGTCGCCGAGCCCTACGCCCGAACTCTTGATGACGTTCGCGGTCGGTGAGCAGACCGAGCGCGGCCTGCGCCATGGCGTCGACATCGCCGACCGGCAGGAGGAAACCCGTCTCGCCGTCGGTGACCACCTCCGGCAACCCACCGGCGGCGGCCCCGATCACCGGTACCTGACAGGCCTGCGCTTCGAGCGCGGTAAGACCGAACGACTCCGCGTCGGACGGAAGAAAGAACAGATCAGCGCCCACCAAGACCTCTTCTACCAGCGGCAAGTTGCCGATGAAGGTGACCGCGTCACAGAGACCGAGTTCACGGCAACGCTGCTCCACCTTGGCACGATCCGGCCCGTCGCCGACCAACAACAGGCGGCTCGGCAGCCGCCGGTGGATCCGGTCGAAGGTCTCCACAACGTCGAGCACCCGCTTGACCGGACGGAAGTTGGAGATGTGAACCAGGATCCGCTCGTCCGGCGCCCCCCAGCGACGAGGCCGACTCGCGAAGCGCTCGTAGCGCGACGGGTCGATGAAGTTGGGAACCACTTCGATCGGCTTGTCCACTCCGAAGGTGTTGCGGGTCATGTCGAGCAGCCAATTGGAGACCGTGGTGACGGCGTCGCTCTCGATGATGCCGAAGCGGGTCGTCTCCAGATAGTTCGGATCGTTTCCCACCAGCGTGATATCCGTCCCGTGGAGGGTGGTGACCACCGGTAGCGGTTCCGGTGCCATGATCTGGCGCGCCAAGACCGCCGAGACCGCGTTGGGAACGGCGTAGTGAACGTGCATCACGTCGAGCTGCTGGTGGCGAGCCACCTCCACCATGGTCGTGGCCAGCGCCAGCGAGTAGGGCGGGTACTCGAAGAGTGGGTAGTGGGTGACACCTACTTGATGAAAATGCAGGTTGGAGTAGAGCTGCGGGCCCGGCGAGAAGTCCGGATTGTCCAGGTTGCCGCACAGCATCGACAAGCGCGATGGCAGGGCATAGCTGATGACGTGTACCTCGTCACCGCCCGTGGCCAGCGCCATCGCCAGTTCGGTGGCGACGACTCCCGAACCTCCGAAAGTCGGGTAGCAACTGATGCCAATTCTCACAGAACTCCTCCGGGTATCAAGGCCAGTGGATCGCTGACCGCGGGAGGCAGTCGGCTCCAAAACGGTTCACCGAAGGCCGCCCCGATCAGGTTGCCGAAGTGGCGCGCCCGGCCCTCGATGGCGAGCCGAAACTCAGGCGTCGAGACCTTGGTGAGCGGTCCGTCGATCGAGGCGCCCTCTTCTTGTTCCTTGGGCTCTCTTTCTTCGGGTCCGCCTTCCCGAGGACGGTGAAGCTGCGATGCGTAGCTGTCGAGCGCCGCCATCTTCGCTCCCCAAGCCGAGCTGACATCGACGATGAATCGCGGCGAAAACGGATCGTGCTGCATGTAGGAGAAGACCGCCGCCGGGCGGTGCGGAGGCGGTCCGTCAGCGGCACCACGACTCGCCAAGCCGGAGTAGAAGCAGGCCGCTTCGACCAGGCGATGGGCTCGCCCGTGGTCCGGGTGTCGATCTGACGGCGCCGGGCTCAGAACGAGGCGCGGGCACCACTGGCGCAGAAGTGCGATCACCGCATCTTCCTCCGCCTCGCCGGTGCGCAACGAACCATCGCCACAGTCCAGAAAGGACAGCGCAGCGGCACCGAGCGCCGCCGCCGCATTTTCCGCCTCTTGCCGGCGCTCGCGGGCCGTCCCGCGAGTTCCGGCTTCACCCGAGGTCAGATGAAGTATGCCGACCCGCTTTCCCTGCGCCGCCAGCAGCGCCACCGTGCCGCCGCAACCCAGTTCAACATCGTCGGGGTGCGGACCGATGGCCAGTACGTCTAACCGCGACACCGAGCCCTGTCCCGCGCCGGCTTGCGACCACAGAGTTCCCGGTGTCGCCAGCCCCTCATCAGTGGTTGACAGCGTCAGCGAGAGCCTTCGCCGGCTTGAACTTCACGACCTTCTTAGCCGGGATATGAATCGTCGCTCCCGTGGCAGGGTTGCGCCCGTCGCGAGCCTTGCGCTGCGACACGGAGAAGGTGCCGAAGCCCGGCAGGCTCAATTTCTCTCCGTCCACCAACATTCCCGCAATCCCTTCCAGCGTGGCATCCACGATGTCCGCCACGGCAGCCTTGCTCATCGCGTCTGCCGAATTCGCTACTGCCTCCACGAGATCCTTCTTTCCTGGCATAGAGTCCTCCTTCTCGTCATCGTAAATTCTAGTCAGCTTCCAAACGCGGACCCTAGTCTAAAGGGTCAGCAGGTGCAAAGTCCCTGGATTGAGATCCAGTTGCTCAAAAAATTTCTCGCCGAACCGATCGCCAAAGCGGCCAAAAAGGGAGGCTGAGCACAGCGTTCTCTCCTGGGGTTTGCCCAAAGGCAGTACCGCCTGGCGCAACCGTTCAAGGCGCCTTGCGCGCACCTCGTCGCTGCGCGCGGCCGCGGCGGCTAGACGGGTCGCGAAGTTCTCCAACGATCGTTGAACGCTATCTCGGGTCTTGTTCCAAGGCTTTTCGAGGGCCCCGTCGACCGCCAGCACCCGCGGTGTCAACTCTTCGAACTGCGCCAACAAACGCTGGCGCAGCGCCGCGGTGGGATCACTGCCGGCCTCTGCGGCGAGGCGGCGTTCGAGCTGCTTGCGATCTCCGGTCAACTCTTCGAGAGAGAGGCCAAGCTCGTCCAACCAGCCCAGTTCCTTTTCGCTGAGCACCAGCACCTGAGGACGCAGCGCTGAGCGCGGTGGTGCCACTTCGAGCACCGGATAGAGCGCCGCCGCCTGTGCCATGTAGGAGATCTCACCCGGCCCCAGAACCTGCAAACTAGAACCCAGAACCGCATCTTGGATCGCCGGACGGGCCAACGCTCCCGGACTGATGAGGATCGGGTTGTCATCCAGCATCTCTAGTAGTTCGGCGATCGAACCGGTTCGATCGGAGCCGCGCAGCCGCCAGTCGCCTTTACCCTGCGCCGTCCATTCGATCCGCCGGCGTTGACCTCGATCGAGAACAAAGAGGGGTGAGACCTCCCGCTGCGGCCGCACCTGCACCTTGTAGCCACGGCGCTGAATCCGTTCAGCGGCCGCGGCAAGGGCTTCGCTCACTTCCACCCGCCGGTCGAGGGCGCGCCGCAACCATGGGCGCTCGGCCGCCTTGAGTTGAGGTAGCAGAGCATCGAGCATCAGCGGACATCGCCGCCCCAGCATGCGCACCATCAGCCGGCTGAACGCCTCGCCGAAGCGAGCGTCGGGGCGATACCACTGCCCGACTTCGCCCCACCAAGCTCGCCATCTCTCGCCGCGCGGCGTCGAATCGCCCTGCAAAGAGAGGATCTCTTCGAGTGCCGTAGCTACGCCGGCTCCCAGACTGCGTACGCCGACCGGCACCAGTGGCTCGGGATCCTCGCCGAGATCGAAGGAGGCAGCTCCCGACGGACCGGCGACGACGGACCGCGCCACCTCCGTATAGTCGTGGTCCTCGCTGGCCACCCAGAAGAGGGCGACCGCCGGTCGCCCCGCGGCCTCCAACTCGGCCGCCCAGCGCGCCGCGGCCACCGCCTTGGACAGGCTGTAGAGCGGCCCTCCGAAGAGGCCCGGTTGCTGACCGGTCACCACTACCTGCGTCGCCGGGTCGGCGAGGCGACGGGCCAACTCGCCGGCGGCGGGATGTCCGTAGGCGGTGTTGGTGGCGGCAAGCGCGCGAGCCAACTCACCACGGTCCGCAACCGGTCCCTCGGGCGGCGGCGGAAGTTGGTCGTGGGGCTGCAACGCCAGAGGTGCCAGCAAGTCCGCATCTCGTCCCGCCAGAAAGGCGGCGGCAAGCGGCGGCAAGCGGCCGGCGGCCAACAGGTCGAGGGTCAGAGGGTTGGAGGGTTGGGTCACTGGTGTCATCACGGAGTTCTTCCTGGTCTGCGTCGGATGGCGCTCAAGATGGCTTGCGAGCGACGAGAATCAGCCTTTCGCTCTCATCGTCGTACCCGTCGAGCGAAAAATTGCCGTAGTTGGCGATGACTTCCAGGCCGGCCCAGCGCATCCCGATGGTCACTTCGTCACGGCTATAGGCGCGAACACTCTCCAGATAGGTTCGCCTCCTGCCGCCGGTCTGGGTCAGGCAGATCTTCTTGTTGACCCGCCGTGTGGCCGTGTCGTACCAACGCTCGATCTCCACTTGCCGGTCGCCGACCCGCGACGATTCTCGTCCCTTCAAGTCGCGCACGGTGCGCACGGGATTCATCAAATCGATGATGAACCGACCACCCGGTGCCAGCACTCGCGTCACCTCTTCGAGGACGCGGAAGTTCTCCCGCTCGGCCTCAAAATAGCCAAAGGAGGTGAAGAAGTTGAGCACCCAGTCGAAACTGCAGGTGGCGTAGGGCAGCGCCCGCATGTCGCCACGGGTCAGCGGCAGCTCACCGCGCAGGCGCAGCAGGCTCAAGGAAAGATCGATTCCCACCGTACGGTAGCCGCGGCTTCTCAGCGCCGCGGTGTGGCGACCGGTGCCGCAAGCGAGATCGAGCACCGCTCGCGGGGATGGCCCCGGCAGCGCCTGCTCAACAAAGTCCACATGACGCTCGGCCTCGCCTTCGTCATGATGCGCATAGAGTTCGAGGTATTCATCCCCGAACCAATCTTGGTACCAGGCCACGGGCGGGATCATAGCGCTTGTGCGCTGGTTTCTCCGCCTCCGGCTGCCAGCCTCGCCGCCTCACCCAAATTACCGCCGAGCCGAGTATGCTGGAGCGACGATGCAAACAAAAACCCGCCGCGCGCTGATCGCCGGCTTCGTTCTCCACGGCCTGGCCGTCATGTGGATCTGGATCCGCTGGGACCCTGGGCTGCGGGGAACCTGGCTGGTCTGGGTCGACCTGCCGTGGTCGCTCCTTTGGGTCCAGCTCACCGGCTGGAAACTGATCGCGTCGAGCCTGCTCCTCGGCGGCTGTTGGTGGGCAGCGTTGACCGCCGCTCTGACGCTCGCCGTCGGTCGCTTGACCGCTGGTGCCAAAGGGCCAAGGGGCTAGAATCCACCGCATGCTGAAGATCGGCACCCTGGCGGTGGACCCGCCCCTCTTTCTCGCTCCGATGGCCGGGCTCACCGACCGCCACTTCCGGCTCATCGTGCGTCGCATCGGCGGGGTCGGGGTGGTATCGATGGAGTTCGTCTCCGCCCAAGGCATCGTCGCCGGTGAACGGCTGGCCAAACAGCTCATGGTCTTCGCGCCGGAGGAACGGCCGCTGGCGATTCAGATCTACGGCTCCGACCCGGCGACCATGGCCGAGGCGGCGCGCATGGTCGAGGCCAGCGGTGCCGACCTGTGCGACATCAACCTCGGCTGCCCCGCCAACAAGGTACTCAAGGGCTGCCGCGGCGCCGCCCTGATGGGGAACCTGAAGCTGACCGAAGAGATTCTCTCGCGGGTGCGGCGGGCGATCTCGATTCCCTTGACGGTCAAGTTCCGCCTCGGCCTCGATGAGCGGCGGCGCAACTTCCTCGAACTCGGCCGGCTGTGCGAAGCCAACGGCATCGACGCCGTCACCCTGCACGGGCGCACCGCCCGACAGATGTACGGCGGCCAGGCCGACTGGTCGCAGATCGCTCGGCTCAAGGAGGAGATCTCGATTCCGGTGATCGGCAATGGCGATGTCAACCAGCCGCAAGACGCGTTGAATATGCTGGCGACAACCGGCTGCGACGCCGTGATGATCGGCCGCGGCGCCACCCGCAACCCGTGGATCTTCCGCCAGATCGCGGCCCGGCTGCAAACCCTCGATGGTCATGGCGCAGTGAATCGAGAGAGGTCGCCCGAACCGACCCTCGACGAGCGCCGTAGGCTGATTCTCGATCACTTCCGAACCGTCGTCGACCACGAAGAGGCGGGCACCGCCTTGCACAAGCTCCGCCTATTCACCCGCTGGTACAGCTATGGGATCCCCCAAGGCGTACTGTTGCGCCGCCGCATCCAGACGCTGCGCGAAGCGGCCGAGTTCTCTCTGGCGGTCGAGGATCACTTCTCTCGGCTCAACCTCGACGTGGCGGCATGAGCAGCTCACTCCACCCGCCGGGCGATCATCACATCGAGGTCGGCTCGGACGCCGCCACCGCCCTTACCGTGGCCAAGGCAGTCGCCGCCGATTGGGGCGCAGAGTGGGAGACCGCACCGTCGGACACGGCACAGAAGGAGACACCCTCGAACGATGGGAGTGAGGGTCAGGTCGACCTCGGCGACAGCGGCGCCCGCCTGACCATCCCGGCCCTCGCCGGCTTGCGCAGGGGGGAGATCACCGGCCGCCTGAGCGTCGAGCCCGCACGCTCCGGCGGCATGCCCTCGGGCGTGCGACTGCGCTTCGTCGTGGAAGAAGAGAGCTACGGCATCCAGACGGTGCCCGTCATGATCCTTCTCAGCGCCGCCTTCGGCTGCCTGATCGTCCTTCTCTGGCCCTTCGTCCCGGCTCTCGCCTCGCTGGTCCCGTTCTCGATCGTTCTCGGTATCGCGGCCTGGTTCCTCGTCATCGCCAAACTCAGCAACAGTGGCCCCCGCGAGTTTCTCGAAGAAATCGCCCAGCGCGTCGAAACCGATGACGAAGGTTGAAATACCCGCCTCGGCACAACGGTTGTAGGTGTTGTAGGCTGTGTGTGGCCACCACCGGATTAGCAGCCGGCGGCCAAGGGTTCTTTCAAAACATGGGGGCGTACCGGCTTCGACGGGGAACAGGCGAAGCGGAAGTTGCGTGCCGAGCTCCGGGCTCGTAAAACCGGAACCTTACAACTGCCAACGATAACTTGGCTCTCGCGGCTTAATTTAGGCTGCGACGGCCCATCGCATGGTTCGATTCGTGACCCGCGGTGGGTTGTAACCCTTTAGCGAATCAAGGGGACTTGTTGGCCTCGTGCCAGTCCCTAATATTTAACGAGGCTGGCCAACATGCCAGGGTGCCTCTTTCCGAGGCATGGCGGCGAGACAAGGAAAAGAGGATACGCATGTAGAAGCTTCCGGGGAGCGTTTCTCGGACGTGGGTTCGATTCCCACCGCCTCCACCATCCATCCAGATCACAACATCTACAACACCTACCACCGCTTGCATATCGCCGCATCCGCTCAGCGATCAGGAGGGCACAAATTATCACCGACCCAACACCCTCCCGGCTGAAGCGCGAACTCAATCCGATGCCGGATTTCGTGCGCCAAGCGCTCGTCGACAACAAGCTCATGGCCGCCTTCGAGGCTCGCCCTCCCTACCAGCGCAACGACTACCTCGGCTGGATCAGCCGCGCCAAAAAGCCCGAGACCCAGCTACGACGGCTCGCCCAGATGGTCGAGGAACTCGCCGCCGGCGACCGCTACATGAAGATGGCTTATCGGGGCGCGGATCGCTAGCGGCTTCTGCTCGCCGGTATCGCTACCCGACACAGCGACCAACCCACGGATGACGAGGACTCTTGTCCCGGCACAGCCTGGCTTGGTCGTGGCTCAGTTTGACGGCGGGACCCAACACGGTCGCCGAATTGGTCGTCTAGGGCCACAGCCGTCCTCGCCCGCAAAGCCGGGCTGCGGACGGCCGTGGGAGCCCTCCGCCCGCTACCCACCGTCAAACTGAGCCACGACTCCTGGCTTGGGTTATTTGACACTTTCCGGTACTAATCAGCAAAATTGCACTACTGATGCTCTGAACGCCGCACACCTCGGGACCGCTGAGGAACCTCGATGGACCCGGGTGAAACGGTCGTCCTGACTTGTGTCGAACTTGCCAGCCATCCGCGAGCGGCAAGTTTGGCGTCTTATATGCAGGCTAGGAGGGAAGAATCCCAGTTCTGAAGACCGGACTTTGCTGGCGCTTTCGTAACGATTCTAGTTGTAGACGGAAGACGGGGAAATGACGGCGCTGCTGCCCGGTACACAGGTAGGAGCTCGCGGCCTCGCCTGGGAGATCGTCCAGGTCGAGCCCGCCGGCGCACAGAAGCGCTTTCGCCTGCGCTGCATCCAGGGAGACCTGCGCGGCACCGAGCTCGACCTGCTCCACCCCCTGGAGGGGATCACGCCGGTCTCCACCGAACTCGACCCGAAGCGCGCTGGCCGGCTCCGCCAGTGGCTGCTCTACCATCAGGCCTTCCTGCTCGAGCAGGCCCTCGGCCCGACGGCCCTTCTGGCGGTGCAGCCGGGGCGCCTGGACATCGCGCCCTACCAGCTCGTGCCGGTCATGCGAGCCATTCGCATGAGCCGCCCTCGCCTCCTGCTCGCCGACGGTGTTGGCCTCGGCAAGACGGTGCAGGCGGGACTCGTGATGGCCGAGCTCATTGCGCGGCGTCGCGCGCACCGCATCCTCATCGTCTCGCCAGCTGGCCCCCTGCTCAACCAGTGGCACCGGGAGATGCGCACCCGCTTCGGGCTGCGTTTCACCACCATCAAGGACGCCGGGGAGCTCCGCGAGGCGCGGCGAGGGCTGGTGCTCGGCGCCAACCCCTTCGACCACGTCTCGTTCTGTCTCACCTCAGTCGACTTCGCCAAGCAGGAGAAGATCCTGCAGGACCTCGAGCGGACCTCCTGGGATCTCGTGGTGATCGACGAGGCACACCACTGCGTGCGCATGGGCCGAGCGGGTGACTGGGAGGACTCCCGGCGCCGTCGCCTGGCCGAGCTGCTGGCGCGGCAGGCCGACGGCCTGCTCCTGCTGACGGCGACCCCCCACGATGGCTACGACCCCCACTTCGCCTCGCTCGTCGAGCTGCTCGACCCGAGCCTCGTCGATGGGCGCGGTAGCCTTCGGGGCGAGCAGTACCGGGGGCACGTAGTTCGCCGTCTCAAGCAGCATGTCAAGGATCCGGAGACCGGGGAGGATCTCTTCAAGATCCGGGAGGTCGAACCCCGCCCGGTGCTCTTCGACGAGCAGAGCCATCCGCACTTCGCCCGCTTCCAGCGCGCGCTCCTCGGCCTGGTCGCGCCGAGGCTTCGCAAGGCGGTCCGCCAGCGGCGGTACGGAGACGTCCTCGCCTTCGTCTCACTCCTGAAACGCTCGGTCTCGACGGCGGTCGCCTGCGGCAACACCATCGAGAAGATCCTGTCCCGCTACACCGAGATGGTGGAGAAGGGCCGGGAGCAGAAGGAGAGCCGCAAGCAGCGCCTGCGCACCCTGCGGGACTACCGGCGGAGGCTGGAGCGATACGGAGCGCTCTCCTTCGAGGAAGAGCAGGACCAGGCCGAGCTCGAGGCCGAGGAGATGGCCGCCGAGCTGCTGGGCACAGCCCCGGACGAGCTCACCGAGAGCATCGACACCCTCCAGCGCAAGCAGCGCAGGGAACGGGATCGGATCCGACGCGTCGACACCACCCGGGAGGCGCTGGCGGAGCTCCTGGAGCTGGCCAGGGGGGCCTCGTCGGAGGACCCGAAGCTCACCGCCGTCCTCCAGGAGATCCAGACCATTCGGGCCGCCGAGCCTCGGGCCAACATCCTCGTGTACACCGAGTACACCGACAGCCAGGACGAGGTGGTCCACTACCTACGCGGAGCCGCGGGCCAGGGACGGCTCTCGGGCGAGATCATCGCGACAAGCGGCCGGCCGGAGCACAAGAAGGAGCGGGAGGAGGTCACCGAGCGCTTCGGCTGCGACGACGACCTGATCCTCGTCAGCACTGACGCCACGGCCGAGGGCCTCAACCTGCACGAGCGCTGCCATCACCTGGTTCACGTGGAGCTGCCCTACAACCCCAACCGCCTCGAGCAGCGCAACGGTCGCATCGACCGCTATGGCCAGCGGCACACACCGCGGGTGAGCTACCTCTACCTGGCCGGCACGTTCGAGGAGCGGTTGCTCATGCGCCTGGTGGCGAAGTACGAGCGCCAGCGCTCCCGGCTGACCTTCGTGCCGAACACCCTGGGCGGAATCACGACCCAAGAAGCCAGCACGGTGCGGCTGCTGGAGGGCCTGGCCGCGGAGGAGCAGAGCCTTTTCAAGCGTCCGGCTCGTGAGATCCAGATGGTGGAGGAGGAGCCCGACGACACGGACAGCGCAGCCTATCGGGAACTCCTGGCGGAAGTGGAGCGGGCCATGACCGGCTTCGAGAAGGCGGCTAAGACCAACGTCTGGCTGGCCGAGCAGGGGCTCAACGCCGAGGCCCATCTGGTGGAAGAGGCCAGGCGGGCCCGAGAGGTGGGCGGCCAGCTCGGGGGCGTGGAGCTGCTCGACTTCGTGTGCGCGGCCATCGAGGACGAGTCGCCCTCCGGCCAAGCCGTCTCGCGGCATGGGAACGGCACGGTAGAGCTGGATGTCCCGCCCTCCTGGACCTTTGGGCTCGACGGCCTGCCCGGGTTCGATCCCGACGCCCGGCGGCTGCTTGTCACCACGGACAAGGACCAGACCCGGGATGAGGCCGGCCGGCCGGTCGGCTACCTGGGGCGGGCCCACCCAATCGTGCGCCGAGCCCTGGATCGGGTGCGCAGCATCCGCTTCGGGGAAGCCGGCGCCTACCTGGAGCGGCGGGTCAGCGCCGTGGCCTGGGACGGCGAGGCGCCCGCCATGCTCCTCACCTTCCTCTGCCAGGTGGAGAGCGGCAACGGCCGCGAGTACGAGCGGCTCGTGGCCGTGCAGGTAGACCGGCGAGAGACTATCGAGGTGCTCACGGAGCCGGCCCGCTGGCTTGCGATGGCCGATCGCGGCCGGCAGCTCGCCACCAAAGGCCTGTGGGAGCGAACCTTCGATGGCTGGGCCCTGGACAGGCAAGATGACGCCCAGCGCGAGGCGGGCGATGCGTTTGCCTCCCTGGCCGAGCCCTTCGTGAACCGCCACCGAGACGAGGTAGACAGCGAACGGCGAGCGCTCGATGGCTGGCTGCGCGAGCGCACCGAGGCACTGTGCGGCCCAGTCACCTCCGTCCAGGCCACCCTCTTCGATGACGGCATGGATGACCTGCCTCGCTGGAGGACGCTGTCCGATCCCATCGAGCGCCTCGCTGCCTTCGCCACGGACGGCGCCAACAAGCCCGCACAGCGGCGCGAGGCGGACGGTGTGCTGCGCCTGTACCGACAGCGCTCTTCGGACCTCGACCGTCGGGCCGAGATCAGAGTCCACGAGCCAACGCTGCTCGGGCTGCTGATGCTCGTTCCCGGGAAAGGAGGCGGGTGAGATGGCGCTCGATCTCCGCGACTGCACCTTCTTCGGGCCCGCCCTGCCCGAGCCCTTCGTCAAGCTCCAGCTCGAAGGCCAACTCAAGAAGCGGGGGCTGCTGCCCAAGGCCACGGGCAGCGAAGGCAAGGCTCTCCAGGCGTCGTGGGAGATCTACCGCCGCAGGCTGCGCATGCTCGGAGAGCAGGGTGGCGACCGCCGGGTAGCGAGCCACGTGCTCGAACCGCTGACCGAACGCCTCGGTTACGCCAGCTTCACCCGCTCGCCAAGCGTGCCCACTCGGGAGGGGGACGAGGACGGCGGCTGGCTCATGAAGGTCGACGCTGGCGCCGAACTGCGCGCGTGGTCGGTGTCACTCGGCATCGACCTCGATGCGCCCAACCGCCGCGGTCGGGCCTATCGCTTCAGCCCGAGCCGGGTGGCGCAGCGGGTGCTGCTCGCCAAAGGCGAGCGCGTGGGTCTGCTCACCGACGGCGAGGAGCTGCGGCTTCTGATCTGCGACCCGGCCCGGCCGGACAGCCACATCGCCATTCGCCTCGATCGCTCCGATGGCTGGCGCGCCGCGAGAAGAGTCCCCGGCTCCTATCGCCTACTCCTCGCCGTCGCATCCCCCGCGGGCGCCCGTGCTGTTCCCGAGCTGACCGAGCAAGCTCGCCTGGCTCAGACCACAGTCACCAAGAAGCTGCGCCTCCAGGCCCGCCGCGCGGTGGAGCGGTTCATCCAGGAGGTGCTGGACAACCCGGCCAACGCCGAGGTGCGCGTAGGTTGGACCGACACCGACGCCGTCGCTCGCCAGCTCTGGAGCGAGGGGCTCAAGCTCATCTACCGGTTGCTCTTCGTCTTCAAGCTCGAGTCGTCGGCCGACCCGGCGCGGGCCTTCAGCTTCGCGGCCACGAGCCTCTGGCGCAACACCTACTCGCCCAACGTGGCCCTGGCTCCGCACGTACGGCGCGTGCTCGACGAGGGCGCGGACACGGGCGGCATGCTCGAGGCTGGGCTGCGCACGCTGTTCCGCATGTTCGCCCGTGGCCTCAGCTCCAGCGAGCTGCAGGTGAGCGCCCTGGGTGGCATGCTCTTCGGCGAGGGCACGACGCCGCGGCTCGACGGGCTCGCCTGGGGCGAGCGGGCCGTGGCCAGCCTGCTGGACGCGCTGCTGTGGACACCGACCGCCAACAAGGGGAGAGCCAAGGCCGAGCGCGAGCGGGTGCACTACGGCTCCCTCGACGTGGAGGATCTGGGCCGGGTCTATGAGGCCCTGCTCGAGCTGGAGCCCGGCATCGCGGCCGAGCCCATGTGCCGCCTGCGCCGGGCCAAGCTCGAGGTGGTGGTCCCGGTAGCGCAGGGGCTGCGCTACCGGGAGGGGATGGGGAATGGGGAACGGGGAATGGGAGAGCGCGGAAAGACGCGGGTGGAGTGGGTGGAAGAGATCCCGCTGGGCCGCTTCTTCCTGCGCGTGGGTCTGGGCCGCAAGGCGAGCGGGAGCTACTACACACCGCACCCCTTCGTGCGCTTCCTGGTGCAGGAGACCCTCGGCCCCCAGCTCGACGAGCGCAGCCCCCGGGACGAGCCGCGGCCCGACCGCATTCTCGAGCTGAAGGTGCTCGACCCGGCCATGGGCAGCGGCCACTTCCTGGTGGAGGCCTGCCGCTATCTCGGCGAGGCGCTCTACGAGGCCTGCCGCCTGTGCGACGAGCTGGCGGTGCAGACCGAGGAGAAGGCCGGCAAGATCAAGGACGAGGAGGAGCGCGAGCGGCTTCTCGCTCGTGCGGCCGAGCTGCGCAAGCGGGTCGAGGATCTGCCCGATCCTGACGACGAGTTGGTGGCCTACCTGCCGAGCCGCGTGGCCGAAGGCGAGGAGAGCGGCCTGTCGCAGAGAAAGGCCGAGGCCCTGTGCCGGCGGCTGGTGGCCGTGCACTGCCTCTACGGCGTGGACAAGAAC
>JAJRVQ010000141.1 GCA_024277255.1 Acidobacteriota bacterium
CGGCGCAAGGAGCTGAAGCACCGTCAGCCGAGGCGAGTGGCGATCAACGACACCTGGGGGATCGATCTCACTTACTGCCAAGGCGACCTGGCAACTCCGATCCTCGGAGTGATCGACCACGGTAGCCGAAAGTGTCTCGATCTGGAGCAACTCAAGACGAAGACCAGCGTCGAGCTGATCCGCGCTCTCTTGAAGGTCGTTGAACAGTGCGGCCGGCCCAAGATCATACGCACCGACAACGAACCTTGCTTCACCTCTCGGCTCTTCCGGTTCTGCCTGGCCTTGCTCGGTATCCGTCACCAGCGCACGGCGCCGTTCGCACCTTGGCAAAACGGGAGAATCGAGAGATTCTTTGGGACTTTCAAACGAGCGGTACGGCAGCGGCGCGAAGCGTGTGGACAGCAGAGCGTTGACCCAGCCGATCTCGATCTCTTCCGCGCCTGGTACAACCGGCTGCGTTTTCACCAATACCTCGATGGGCGAACCCCGGCCGAAGCGTGGGCGGGTGCGGAACTCAACCGGAGGGGGAAGGCGCGGTACTTCTCAGAGTGGGGCGGTGCGCTGGCGGGGTTCTATTGGCGAGAGTGAGGCGAGAGAAGGAGGCCAAGTCGACCGTCCACAGGGGAACTGCGCCCTGAGGGCGCGATGGGCCTGGAAAGGGTGGAATTTCTAGGAAGGAGGAGGAGAAATAGCGGCTGACGGGTGAAATCTGGAACCGGGATCGGTGATCTTCGGCGATTTGATCGTCCAAACTGGCGCGGAACGCCTGTGGACACCGTGGACGTGACAGCTGATTACGAATTACTAAGCCCTTGTGATTCAGCCTGTTTCAGAACGTCTCAGGAGGTCTCGGAGATTCTTGTAAGCGATTGAGAACAAACAGGTTGTACCTGTGCCAACCAGTCTCACCGTGTTTCATCAAGTTACGGTCGCGCGTGACCCAAGCTTGACCCAAATGCAGCTTGTGTGACCCTAATGGGACCCTAATTTGACCCTCGGGTCTGGCAGGTCCAGACCCAGGCTAGGGAGGCCCAGGATGCCCAAGATCAAGCTCACGCATCGCGGGATCGAGACGCTGCAAGCGGGGAAGTGGCTCACCGATTTCATGGACGACACCCTGACCGGTTTCGGAGTGCGAGTGCATCACACGGGCCGCAAGGCGTTCTTCGTTCGCTACGATCTCGGCTCGGGTCGCAAGCGGTTGACGATCGGCACCTACCCTTCGTTGAGTCTGGCGGACGCACGCAGCCAGGCGAAGGACATCCTGGGCCGGGTCGCCCGTGGCGAAGATCCGCAAGCAGAAAAGCGAGCCGACCGGGAGGCGGTCACTTTCGGCGAGCTTGCGGCCGAATACTTGGAGCTGCACGCCAAGAGACACAAGAAGCGCTGGCAGGAAGACGAACGGGTGCTGAAGGTCGACCTGCTGCCAGTCTGGCGGCGCAAGAAGGCCAAGAAGATCCATCGCCGGGACGTGGGCGAGCTGCTGGATGGGATCGTTGAACGCGGAGCCCCGATCATGGCGAACCGTGTCCGAGCACTGATCTCGAAAATCTACAACTTCGGCCTCGGTCGCGACCTGGTGGACCACAACCCGTGTCACGGAGTGCCAATGCCGGCGAGGGCGAAACAACGGGATCGAGTCTTGAGCGAGGATGAGATCCGCAAGCTCTGGCGGGCGCTGGACGGGTTTGACCCAGTCATGGCCGCTACTTTCAAGATGCGCTTACTGACCGCTCAGCGTGGGATCGAGGTGTTGGCGATGCGGTGGGAACACCTCAACGGTGACTGGTGGACCATCCCGGCCGAGGTCTCGAAGAATGGCTTGACGCATCGGGTGCCGCTGGCTCCGCAGACCCATCGCCTTCTGGAAGAGTTCCGGCCGCTGACCGGCGACTCGGATTGGGTCTTCGCCAGTCCCCGCAAGCCGGCTGCGCACATCACTGCCGTTCAGAAGGCTGCGGCGCGGTTGGTCAAGGAGACTCGAATCGAGTTCGTCCCGCACGACCTCCGCCGCACGGCTGCCAGCTTCATGACCTCGATGGGGATCTCGCGGCTGGTCGTCTCGAAGATCCTGAACCATGTGGAGAGCGGAATCACGGCCGTTTATGACCGGCACAGCTATGACGCCGAGAAGCGCCAAGCCCTGGTCCGATGGGCTGGTAAAGTGGACGAGATACTGGGCCTTGGCCGCGAATTGGCCAAGGTCGTCAGGATCGTCTGACCAGGAAGGAGACACCTAGATGACCCTTACCCTAGACCTTCCGAAAGACCTAGAGCACCGGCTCACCGCTGAAGCCGTGCGCCTCGGGTTGCCAGTCGACCAGTACGCGCTACGCCTCCTTGGCGACATTCCGAAGACCGGCCAGCGGCCAGCCAGTGGGGCCGAGTTGGTCGCGTTCTGGCGTCGCGAGGGCGTGATCGGTTCACGGCCCGACATCGAAGACAGTCAGGCCCACGCTCGCAGGATTCGCCACCACGCCGAGAGGCGCCACGCGGGTTAATCAGCGGATGCAAGTCCTCGATACCGATGTCCTGATCGATGTCCTGCGCGGCCATCCTCCCGCTGTCGACTGGTTCGGTGGCTTGAGCGAGTTGCCGTCTGTCCCGGGCTTCGTGGTCATGGAGCTCATTCAGGACGCCGGCAACAAGGAGCGAGTCCAGAAGGCGATGAAGCTGGTGGAACTGCTTCCCGTGGTGTGGCCGGCACAGGCTCACTGCGATCAGGCCCTCGCCGACTTTCGCCAACTCCACCTATCCCACGGCCTTGGGCTCTTGGATTCCTTGATCGCGGCATGCGCGGTCGGCCATTCCGCCACCCTTCTGACGTTCAACGCCAAGCACTACCGGGCAGTTCCTGGGCTCTCAATGGAGCATCCCTATGGCCGCTGAGCGCATCGAGACGGAAACCGGAAACCAGCGGGAGTCCCGAAGGTCGCAAGAAGCGGTCACGATTAGCTTTGAGGTTTCCCCGGGTACCTTCTCGGCGTTGCGCCTTTCGCCGAAGGAGTTCACACGGGAGATGAGAGTCGCGGCCTCCGTACAGTGGTACGCCCAGGGAGCGATCTCCCAGGGCAAAGCCGCGGAGATCGCGGACCTCAACCGCGGGGAGTTTCTCGAAGAATTGTTCCGGCGGAAAGTTCCAGCCTGCCAGGTTACCTACGAGGAGCTGATCGAAGAGATCGGGCATGCGTAGGCGATGGATCGTCAATGCATCGCCGCTGATTCTCCTCGACAAGACTGACCACGGCTGGCCAACTGGGGGGCTCCTGTGCGTGCTGACTGACGAGCTGATTGTCCCCTTTGGTGTGGCGGAAGAAGTTGGGGTGAGGCTAGAAGGCGAGAGGCATCTCAACAGGTGACAGAGAATCATGGGACGCATTAGGAACAAGGAAAAGCAGGCGAAGGCCAGTGACTTCGACTGCCTGAAACATCCCGGCACCTACCTCAAGGCCCAGGCGAAACGGCTGCTACGACGCCAAGCGGTAGAGCTTCCCGAGATAGCTCTACATCGCTCCTCCGAGTCCGGGGAACGAGCGGAGCGCAAGAAGACAGGTAGGTGCCCTATCTGCCTTGCACGGCTCAGCAAGACTGCCAAGGGCACTCGGTACCAAAGGTGCTGCACGTCGTGCAAGGGCAGGTACGAGAAGGGTTTCCGTTGTCCCCATTGCCACTCGGAACTCGTTTGGACTGGCCCGCGTGGGATCTACTGCAAGCGGTGCGGAAAACCGTCCAAGTCTTCTGACCTTCTTGGACGGACTGCCTGCACCGACAGAATCCGACCACCGATTCCGATTCAATCCGGCCAGTGATTCCGACGCAAAGCGGCCATCCATTCCGATCGAAAGCGGCCACTTGTTCAAGTGGATCGGAATGGGTGGTCGGATTGAATCGGAATCA
>JAJRVQ010000142.1 GCA_024277255.1 Acidobacteriota bacterium
TACATTCGAGTCCACAACCAAGAGTCGGCCAAGCCCTTCGTGTGGAAGAAAGCAGCCACGACGATCATCGAGGCCGTGGATCGGGCCAAACTCAGTCAGATTGCTCAGAATGGTTAATGAATTTTCCGCACAGGACACTAGGATCTTAGTTTGAAGCCCGTCAGGAATTTCGGGATTGAGGATTAGTTGTTGCTGCCTTTGCCCCACAACCAGGTTGGTGCCACCAAAAGCGTTGGCGCAGGTTTGCCCGTGTGCGGCCGTTGCCAGGGAGGTCCAAACACAGCTCACGCCGAGGGCTCCTGCGAGCCCTCGCGCCAGATCGCTGCGCCGGCTCATCGCTCTAGCTCCGCGAGCTTCTGGATCTCTTCCTGCAACTTCCAGAATGGAATCGGATCGGCCTCTTTGAGATGACTGAAGCCGTAGTCGGGGTTGGGGTAGATGACGGAGTCGTGGATCCTGAAGACTTGGCCTCCTATGTAATCCGCATCACTACTGTTGCGCGATCCTAAGAGCAGGACTTCGTCTCCGACTGTTGCTTCAAAGTCGCCGGTCTTCTCCGAGCAAAGCTGTTTGCCACTGATCACCAGCTCGCCTCCCGATATTTGAACGAATACGAGCAGCTCACCGGGAATGGCCACCTGGCTTGCATCTCGAAAGACCTCGACGACCTCAACGAAAATCATCTTTGCTGGCATTGCGAAGCCGATCTCCCAGCCTGGGATGATCTTGCGCACCACGCCGGTGGTCACGAGCCTTTCCTTCGCCAGTAGTTCAAGAGTGCTGAGCTTGAGATCTTCCTTGCGTACGATCGGTTCGATGATAGGCAGCTTGAAGCAGTCCTCGGAGTCGCGCGGCTCGGCGAAGAGGAAGAATTTGAACCTATACTTCTGAGACTCCGTCATTGGCAGATGTGACAGATCGACCGTCTCCGGGCTGGTGAGGTCGAGGTCGCCGATTAGCACTTGGGGAATGAAGTCGGGCCATTGGTGTTCTTCGTCGTTCCAAAGGATGCGCAGGGTGTCGGGGTCGACATCGTGGTGTTTGTCTGGCCCCGCGCTGGCGGGAAGGGTCAGCGCCGCCGCGGCGGCGAGAAGGGCGAGGCTGGCTAGGGATCTCTTCATGGGGGCTCCTTGTCTAAGAGGTTCGCATGCAAGGCGTGATCCGTCCACATTCCCAGGTCGACTGGCGTCCGGGCGCCGCGGCGGCGGCACCGCTTTGGGCCGGTTGTGGGGTGGGGCTGAGGCTCCTTGGTTCCTGCATTTGCGTGGTTACGTTTCGTTCTCAGGGAAGAAGAATGCATCGAACGATGGACCGATGTCAAGTGTTTTACGTGTCATCTCTACTGGAGGCATGGGTGGGTGTGACTGGGGCTTATCCGGTCGATTGGTGGCAATTCTTAGGTCTTTGGTGGGCAGAATATGTAGTTCATCGACAGAAAGCAGAGGAAATTCGGTGAGTGGCCTCTAGGTGGATGGCCAGCTAGCGGCCGTGAATGCATGAGAATTACGAGCCCTTGTAGCGCGCTGTTGGGCTTTCTCTTGTCGGCCCTCTAAGGTGGCGCCACATCTCTCTGGGCGGGCTTCGCCGCCATGGAGGCGGTCGCCGACCTGCTTGGGAAAGGAGTGCGCGATGCAGCGCTTTGTGGTGAGGACGGTGGTTGTCTTCTTCTTGTCGGCTTCTTTGGTACTACCAGCTGCGGCCCTGCCGGTGAATCTTCCAACGGCGAGAGTGTCGGCCGGGTTGCTCCACTGGTTGTGGGGTCTACTGCCCGGTGGTTGGGGGCAGACAGTGCTCCTGAATGGGGGAGAGAAGGGCGGACCCGTGGCTGACCCGCACGGCCATGCCACCGAAGGCGGATCGATCTACGACCCGAACGGCCAGGCTACGGAGGGTGGTGCAACGGCTGACCCAAACGGCAGTCCCTGAACAGGCTGACCGGAACCGGTAGCGGCACTGTCGTCACCGGTTCCGGACTTTGCGGGGTGGCTGCGCCGTAGAAAACGGGCGGCGACTTGCGATCGTACGCGCAATTGGTAAGATGCGCCGGTCGAACCCACTCTTCTTGAAGGTACCATGAAGCACCACCACATCTCCCCGCTCCGCTTTGTCAGCCTGCTGCTCAACGACGACGCACTGGCCGATGGCGATGCCAGGTCGCCCCTCTTCTTCAACTTGACGCAGGCGGTGGCCCAATGCCGGCGCTGCCGCCGAGAGGTGTTGTCCTACTTCGAGTTCAACTCGATGGAGGAGTTGGAAGGGCTCGACAGCCCGGCCTTGGATTTGGTCGAGCGGCGCGAAGAGGTCGAGTGCCGGCCGATTCTGGCCTGGCTCGATCATCTTCCCGCCGGCGAGCGGCTGGCGGCCGAGAAGGACCCCGCCTGTCTGCGACCCCGGGTGGTGGAGGGGTTATTGGCCCGCTGCCGGCAGCGGTGGAGCGAGGCGCCGCGCGAGGCGCTGGCCGATGCGCAGCTGGCGACGCGGCTGGCCCGTCACCTCAGCGAAGAGGACGAGAGCTTCCTGCCGGAGTTCGATCAGTCGCCCCTGCTGGCTCGCGCCTGGGGCGTTCAAGGCAATGTGTTGCGCATCCTTGGTGAACTGCCGGCGGCGGCGCGGGCGCTGGCGCGGGCCGGCGAGTGGGCGGCGCGGGGGGTGGTCGGCAAACCGGTGCGGGCCGAACTGCTCTCCTTCTCTGCTTCGCTGGCCATGGATCGAAGTCGATTTCAGGAGGCCCAGAACTGCCTTGACGAAGCGGCACGCCTCTACGCCGGGCTTGCCGCGTGGCACGAATTCGGGCGGGTGCTGCTCCAGACGGCCAAGGTGGAGCTGAAGCTGGGCGCGCCGGGCAAGGCGTTGGTGGCCGTGCAGCGGGCCTTGGTGCTGCTGGATGCGGAAAGGGAACCTGAGATCCGCTTCGGTGCGGCGAGCATCCACCTTCATCTGCTGTGCATTTTGGGACGACATGACGAAGCGGCCACGGCTCTGCCAGAGGCTCGACGGTTGTGCCGCCTCTATGGAAGTTCTCTTGATGAGATTCGTCTCCGCTGGTGCAAAGGGTTGATCGAGGCCGGCCTTGAGCCTCCGGAGGTGGCGCGGCAGACGCTTCTCTGCGTCCGCCGGGCATTCCTTACAGAAGGCATCGCCTCCGACGTGGCTCTAGTCACCCTCGATCTTGCCGCTCTCTACGCCGCCGAAGGGCGCTGGGGGGAGATTGCGCCGTTGGCGGCGGAGGTGGTGCCGGTGTTGCGGGTGCAGGGGATCGAGCGTGAGGCGCTGGCAGCCCTGCTGCTGGTTGCCGAGGCCAACGAGCGGCAGCTGGCCGCCGGGCTGGTCGCCGAGGCTCGGCGGAGGATTGAATCGGGCAAGCGCAAGTAGGGGGGCTGTGGGGATTGGCACTGCCGTGGTTGCGCGGTCGCCCGCGTGGTGGCGGTAGAGCCCTACGTGTCGGCCCGCTGCGGGCGCCCGCACAACTCGCGGCTGCGCCGCTCAGACAGGTACGGGCGCTTTTCCTCCGCGAGCCGATTCACACACCGCGCAAGAGAGGTGCCGGCGGGCTCAAGCTCCACCACGGCAGTGCCAATCCCCACTGTGGTGGTAGTTGGGGAGGGAGAGTGAGGGCGAGGCCAGTGTTGGCCTCGCCCGGGATGGGTGTATGGGAGGGTCAGAACCGAGTAAGTTTGATCCTCATGGGGTGACGGTTCCGGTGACCGGGAAGGCGAAGGGATCCTCGTCGGGATCGTTGCTGCCGATGGTCACACTGCCCAGGTAGCTGCCCGCGTTGTAGCAGAAGAGACGCACCCGGAAGTGGGTGGCTCCTCCGGCTGGCACGACCGCTGCCGGGACTTCGCTGAGCCCGAAGCAGACTCCCGAAACCAGAGCGGTGGGATTGGTGAAGACCAGCTCCGAGGTGCCTTGGTTCTCGATGCGGAAACGCACCCCCTTGGCAGTGCCAACGGTGGTCTGGCCGAGATCGAAAGGGACCCCCGCGGTGATCGCGGCGCTGTTGATCTCTTGGAACACCGCGATATCCGGCACAGCGGGCGTTCCCACCGTCCCGGTGACCTGGAAGGTGTAGCTGGCCTGGTCGGGATCGTTGCTTCCTATGGTCACCTGGCCGGTGTAAACCTGGGGGGTTGAACACAACAGACGAAGGCGGAAGTAGCTCGTCCCACCGGGGGGCACCGAGCTTGCCGGTGTTTCGATCTGGTGAAAACAGCTGCCGCTGACCAGAGTTGTAGGGTTGGTGAGCACCAGGTCGGCCGTACCTGTGTTCTCGATGCGGAAGCGTCGAGAGGTCGGCACCCCCGGACCGGTCGTGCCCAAGGAGATGGAAGAGCCCGCCGCCACCGGCGGGCCGGCGGCGCCGTCACCCACCACGATGTTGGGTGGGCTCAGCTGTGCCACGACGTGGACCGCGACCGTGGTGCTGTAACGGTTGTTGCCGCACGCGTCGTAGGCGCGCGCCACGAGGGTGTGGCTTCCCGGAGCCACTTGGGTTGTACACGCTGAAGGTCCCCGGTGAGGCGGTGCACGTGTCGTGATCCAACCCCATCGAGTGGCCGAACTCGTGGACCAGGATGGTCCACCCATCGTTAGACAGCTCCCCGGCGTCGTTGAGCCACTCGGTATTGACGGGTTGCTTACTGCCCATGGGTATGACCTGCTCGGCAAGCGTGATGCTGTGGTCTCTATTTGTATAAATCGCGATAACATTTTCGTTCTCGCGCAAGGTGCCTCTCTGCCAAAGAATCAGCAGGCTGTTGTGGACGGTTTGGTTGCCGGTGCGGCCGCTTCCCACCGAAGAGGTAATGGTTGGAACTCCCGACGTGCTGCCGCAGGCACTGTTCCATTCACTAACTGCGCCAGGGATCTTCGCACGCAGCTCCGAGGCGAGCTCCGGACTCAGGATCAGATGTTGGTTGCTCTGCCCGATGCTGCGGATGGTGCCGCCGTTGTCGTTGGCGCAGGTCTGTCCATGCGCCGTTGTCGCCAGGCAGAACCAGGCACAGCTAACGCCGAGGACTCGTGCGAGCCCTCGTGCCAGATCGCTGCGCCGGCTCATCGCTCTAGCTCCGCGAACTTCTCCATCTGCCGGCGCAGCTCCCAGAGGGGGATCGGCCCGGCCTCCTTGCGCAGCTCGATCTGGGGGGTGGGGTAAACGACGGAGTCGCGGATCTCAAAGACCCGACCGATGATCCCGCCCACGTTGCGGCCATCGGCCACTCCGAAGAGCAGGACCTGGCTTCCTACCCTGACTTGATAATCACTATTCTTGGGTGAACAGATCCTCTTGCCGCTGATCACCAGCTCGGCCCCCGACGTTTGGATGAAGAGGAGAGGCTGGCCGGCAGTGGTGACCTGGTCGGTGTCTCGCAAGGGTTCGTCGACCTCGACGAAGACCAGATTTCCTGCCATTGCGATACCGGTCAACCAGCCTGGGACGATCTTGCGTACCACACCGGTGGTGGCCAGCGGCTTTCTCGCCAGCAGTTCACTAAGGCCGAGGGGCTTCCAACCTTTGACCGCGACGCGCCCCGCGATGTGGGGGAGAAAACAGCCGTCGGGGCCGTCCGGCTCGGCGAAGAGGAAGAACTTGAAGCTGTACTTCTGAGAGTCCGTCATCGGCAGATGCGAGAGATCGACCGTCTCCGGGCTGGTGAGGTCGAGGTCACCGATCAGGGCTTGCGGGATGAAGCTTGGGTCCCGATGTGCTTCATCACCCCACACGATACGCAGGGTGTCGGGGTCGACTTCCTGGTTCTTCGGCGATTCAGCCGCGGCGGGCAGGGTTAGCGTCGAGGTGACGGCGAGGAGGGCGAGGGTGGCGAGGAATCTCTTCATAGGTTCTCCAGAGTCTGTGAGGTTTGCGTGCAAGGTGTGAGCCGTCCACCCGTTGCGCAACATTGGTGTTGCAGGTTGGTGCGGCGCACTGGGCTGGTTCACGGGAGGGTGCAGTTCAGCGGCGCTTGCATTTTCGTGGTTGCGATCTGTCCTCCTGGAAAGAGAATGCATCGAACGATAGCTCGATGTCAAGTGTTTTACATGTTTCTACGTGCCAGGCATGCTTGATTCTTATTTTGCAAGTTCTATTGCCGGTATTGGTCTTATTTTGGCAGTGTTCCGTGCTGAGTCGTAGGATTTATAGTCGATATAGGGAACAAGATGGATCTGGGGTTCCGCAGAGTCGTCGCTCCTTTTCGGTGGTGTAGCATGAAAAGCACGAGTTTCATGCAGGGCGCATGCTCTTCCCTGTCGGTCTGCTCTCTAAGGTGGCGGCACATCTCTCTGGGCGGGCTTCGCCGCCATGGAGGCGGGCGCCGACCCGCTTGGGAAAGGAGACGGCTCGCCGCTAAGCCCTCGATCTGCCACCCCCCATTTGCCACCCCTCCACCCCTCTTTCCGCTCCTGGGTTACTCTTGGCAGGTTCCGCGGTGAGGTGAAAATGGTCGAGATGGAGGGGACGGCATGAGCATTCGATTCGACGACAGAGTCGCCATCGTCACCGGCGCCGGTGGTGGGCTGGGGCGCAGCCACGCGCTGGGCTTGGCGGCGCGCGGGGCCAAGGTGGTGGTCAACGACTTCGGCGGAGCGCGCGACGGCACCGGTGGATCGAGCGCCGCCGCCGAGGCGGTGGTGGCCGAGATCGAGTCGGCCGGCGGCGAGGCGATGGCCAACGGCGCCGATGTCTCGAACCGGGAGCAGGTCGAGGCGATGGTAGCGTCGGCCCTCGAACGCTGGGGCAGGGTGGACATTCTGGTCAACAACGCCGGCATTCTGCGCGACAAGACCTTCTACAAGATGGCGCTCGCCGATTTTCACGCCGTGCTCGATGTTCACCTGCTCGGCGGCGTCTACTGCACCAAGGCGGTGTGGACCCCGATGCTCGACCAGGGCTACGGTCGCATCGTGATGACCACCTCGTCGAGCGGCCTCTACGGCAATTTCGGCCAGTCCAACTACGGCGCCGCCAAGATGGGGCTGGCCGGGTTGATGAGCACCCTGGGGATGGAAGGGTACAAGTACGGCATCCGGGTCAACGCGCTGGCCCCGGCCGCCGCCACGCGGATGACCGAAGAGCTCATGCCGCCCGCGATGCTCGAACTGCTCAAGCCGGAGGCGGTCACCGCTGGCCTGCTGGCGCTGGTCGCCGAAGAGGCCCCCAATCGCACCATCCTCGCCGCCGGCGCCGGCACTTTCGCCCAGGTGAGGATCGAAGAGACCCAAGGCGTCTACCTGCCCCCCGAGCGCTGGACCCCCGAAGCGGTGATGCAAAGCTGGTCGGCGATCGAGGACCCCGAGGCAGCGGTCCAGTACGAGCGCGGCGGCAAACAAACGGAGAGATTCCTCCAGCGCGCGGCCAAAGAGCTGGGAATCGAAATTGGCACTAGGCCTCAAAGGGGCTGAAGCGAGAGTGGCGTGAAGAGTGGTCACCTCGCCAATGCTTGCTGAGGGTCGGCTTCGGCAAGCCGGTCGATTCTTCGCCGGCCCCGGTTGAGCCACGGCCCAGCGGCTACAATCGGTCGATGGCAGGATCCAAGAGAGGAAGAGGTCTCTGGCTGCTCCGCGTTCTGTGGTCTTTGCTAGCCATGGCACTGCTGATCGCGGCGGCTGGCTGGACCTCTCGCACGGTCCAGCGAGCGGGGCGCGAGTTCGACAGCCGAGGGCGAGCGGTCTCGGCGTTGCTCGAACGCATGGCGGCGGCGTTGGCGGCGCGGGACTTGCCGGTCCTGGAGCGCATCTACGACGAGCCCTTTCGCGGCAAACGTCTCGGTCTCGCCGACCTCAGCCGCGACCGGCAGTGGGCCTTGCCCGATGGAGTGCAGATCGTTCGCATCCGGCAGGTGCCCCCGGGAATGGCGAGGCCGGAGGTGGCCCTGGCCGAGTGGCGCGACTACCTCGATGGCTTCGACCGGATCGAGGAGGTGCGGCTGAGTCTCGAACGGCTCGATCGGTGGCGCGAGGTGGAGATGATGGGGATCGTGGCCTTCGAGTTGATCGGCACTCCCCGCGGCGCGAGCCGGTCGGTCGTCGATCGGGCACGGTTTCGCTTCGCTTTCGAATACTCGGCCCAGGGCGAGCTGGGGCTGCGGCGCTCGTCCACCATCGAGGGGGCGCGCACTCTCGCGGCGCGCGCGCAGTTCGAGGAGATCGGCGCGCAGGCCGGTATCGATTTCGTCGGCCGGCCAGCGCAGCCGCCCGCCGAGGAGGCGCCTTCGCGCTTCACCTTCCCGCGCTTCGCCGCCTCCGGGATCGCCGCCGCGGACTACGACAACGACGGCTTCCACGACCTCTTCATCCCCGATGGAGTTCGCTCGCGGCTGCTGCACAACCGCCGCGATGGCACCTTCGAGGAGGTGACGCAAGCCGCCGGCCTGGGGGCGCTGGGCGGGGCGAGTGTCGGCCTCTTCGCCGACTATGACAACGACGGTCACAAGGATCTCTTCGTCGGCCGTCTCTTCGCGCCCAATCAGCTGTTGCACAATCGAGGGGACGGCACCTTCGACGATGTCACCGCCGTCTCGGGTTTCGGGGGTGAGTGCTGCACCACGACGGCATCGTGGGCGGACTATGACTTGGATGGCGACCTCGATCTGTACGTCGGCCGCTATCTCGATCCCCGGCGGGAGATCCCGTCGCCGCTGGATGCGCGCAACGGCGAGCCCAATCGTCTCTATCGCAACGACGGCGACGGTCGTTTCACCGAGGTGAGCGAGGAGGCCGGTGTGGCGCTGAGGGGGCTGAGCCTGGGGACCGTCTTCGGCGACTACGACAACGACGGTGACCCCGACCTCTTCGTCGCCAACGACTTCGGCCGTTCGACCCTCTACCGCAATCGCGGCGACGGCAGCTTCGCCGACGCCACGGTGGCGACAGGTATCTTGGCCTACGGCCTGGGGACAGGCGCGACGATGGCCGACTATGACAACGACGGCGATCTCGACCTCCATGTCGCCGGCCGGCGTGGCCGGGCGAACTGGTACGCGGCCAGGCCGATTTATCGTCTTTTCTGGCTCAACGCGCTGCGCCAAGGCGCTTGGTCCACCTACTGGCCGTTACGGCGGGAGATTCGCCGCCAGGGCGGAGGAGATCTCCTCGCCCTCTTCCAGGAACGGATGGCCGGCAACGTCCTGCTGCGCAATTCCGCCCATGCGGCTGGTGATGAGGCGAGTCAGGTCGCAACGCAGGCGCGAGAGATTCCGCGCCGGTTCGACAACGTCTCAGTGGTGGCCCGCGCCGACCCCTTCGGCCGTTCCTGGGGCTGTGTCTTTGCCGACTTCGACAACGATGGCTGGCAAGACCTCTACGCCGCCACCGGCTGGATCGATCGCCAGCAGGGCTCGGAGCCGGAGCCGGCTTTCCTGCGCCAACTGGTCAACCATCCCGGGGAACAAGCGCGCGGTGTGGCGATCGGCCCGGCCTTGACCGACTCGGAACCACTCGCTGCTCTGCCGCAGAGGCGGCCGTGGCAGGGTGGTGTACGCAATCATCACCTGCGCAACATGGGCGACGGCACCTTTCACCCGATCGGCCGTGCCGCCGGCACCGACCTGGCGCGCAACAGCCGCGGTGTCGCGGTGGCCGATTTCTTCAACCGTGGAGCCCTCGATATCGCCGTTGCCGCCGCGGGCGACCACCATGCTCTGCTGCGCAACGAGGTGGGTAGGCAAGGCCATTGGCTGGCCGTCGAGTTGACCGGGGCGGCGGCGAAGCTCCCGCAAGGCAGCAACCGCGACGCCGTGGGTGCGCGGGTCACAGTCCAAGTCGCGGGGCTGAGACAAATGCGCCAGGTCGTCCTCGGTGACGGCCATGCGTCGCAGAGTTCCCTGCGTCTTCATTTCGGTCTCGGCGACCGGGAGCGGGTCGAGAAACTCACCGTGTGGTGGCCGCGCTCCGGGCGGAAACAGAGCTTCACCGATCTGCCGGTGGACCGCATCGTGGCGATTGAAGAAGGTGTGGAAGCGATCGTCGAACGCCGTTACGGCGAGGTGAATCCGAGCCTCGAGCGGTGACGGCTCCCATGCTAGGCTGCCGCTGGTGAGAGGCCTGCCAGCGACGAAAAGTAGGGGTAAGCCGCGGAATCGCCCCATCTACCGCAAGGCCATCGGTCCGCGCTTGCACAAGGTGCTCTTCCTTCTGCTGGGGCTGTTCGCTTTGCTGGCGATCAACTCGACCTACCTGGTAGGGGTGTCGCTGCTCGAGTGGGCGACGGGCGAGACCTACCAGAACTGGTTCTACCTCAACATGTTCATCGTCCACCTGATTCTGGGGGCGCTGATCGTGGTGCCGGTGATCGCCTTCGGCGTAGCTCACGTGAGAAACACCTACAACCGGCCCAACCGGCGAGCGGTGTGGGTCGGCTACGGCCTCTTTTTGACGGCTCTCCTGCTGCTGGCCAGCGGCATTGTCTTGACCCGGATCGAGGGGGTGATCGTGGTCAAGGATCCCCAGGTGCGCTCCATCGCCTACTGGGCTCACGTGGTGGCTCCGTGGGTCGCCGCCTGGCTGTTTGTACTCCACCGGCTGGCGGGACGGCGAATCCGCTGGAGAATCGGCCTGCGCTGGGCGGCGGTAGCGGCCGTTTTCGGCGCCGTGATGCTGGTCTGGCAGGCGCAGGACCCGCGGCGGTGGGAGGTGGCGGGACCCTCGTCGGGCGAGCAGTATTTCTTCCCCTCCTTGGCGCGCACGGCGAGCGGCGACTTCATTCCCGAGGCGGTGTTGGCCAACGATCAATATTGTCTGAAGTGCCATCAGGATAGCCATGCCGGCTGGTCGGTCAGTGCCCACCGCTTCAGCTCGTTCAACAACCCGCCCTACAGCTTCTCGGTGCTGGAGACGCGGCGCAAAGCGCTGGAGCGCGACGGCGATGTGCAGGCTTCGCGTTTCTGCGCCGGTTGTCACGATCCGGTGGTTTTCTTCGCCGGCAAGTTCGACGATCCCGACTTCGATCCGGTGAACGATCCCTCGGGGCAAGCGGGGATCACCTGTACCTCCTGCCACGCCATCACCCACATCAACAGCCTGCGCGGCAACGCCGACTACACCATCGAGGAGCCGGTGCACTACCCGTTCGCCGGCAGCGACAACGCGGCGCTGGCCTGGATCAACCAGCAATTGATCAAGGCCAAGCCGGAGTTTCACAAGTTGACCTTCCTCAAACCGCTGCACAAGACCCCCGAGTTTTGCGGCAGCTGCCATAAGGTTCATCTGCCGAAGGAACTCAACGGCTACAAGTGGTTGCGCGGCCAGAACCACTTCGATAGCTACCACCTGAGCGGCGTTTCCGGTCACGGCGTGGCGAGCTTCTATTACCCGGAAAAGGCGGAACACGATTGTTCCGGCTGCCACATGCCGGCGGTCGCCTCGCCCGCTCAGCAGTTCTCGGCCCGTCAGCTCGACGACTCGGGCGAACTCAAGATCCATGATCACCAGTTCCCCAGCGCCAACACCGGTTTGCCCCATCTGCTGGGGATGCCGGCCGAGGTCAACGAGGCCCACCGCGCCTTCAACGAGGGGGTGATGCGCCTCGACATCTTCGGCATCAAGGAGGGAGGCACGATCAACGGTGCACTGACGGCGCCGTTGCGACCTGAGGTTCCGGCCCTGGTGGCCGGTCGTCGCTACTTGCTGGAAACGGTCATCCGCACGGTGAAGATGGGCCACCCATTCACCCAGGGAACCGCCGACTCCAACCAGGTCTGGCTCGACATTCGCGTGCTCGACAACGGTGAGGTGATCGGCAGGAGCGGCGGGCTGGACGCTGACAATCGGGTCGATCCCTGGTCGCACTTCGTCAACGCCTACCTCCTCGACCGCGACGGCCGGCGGATCGCCCAGCGCAACGCCGAGGATATCTTCATCGCCCTCTACGATCACCAGATTCCGCCGGGCGCCGCCGACTCGGTGCACTATGTTCTCGACCTGCCGGCCGATCTGCACGGCCCGGTGACGGTCGAAGCGCGCCTCCAGTACCGCAAGTTCGACACCACCTACCTGCGCCGGGTCTATGGTGAGGAGTTCACCAACGACCTGCCGATCATGACCCTCGCCTCCGATCGGGTGAGCTTTCCGGTTCTGCCGTCCAAGGTCGGCGTGCTCAACCCTCCCCTGGCGGTGGAACCGTGGGAGCGGTGGAACGACTACGGCATCGGCCTGCTGCGCAAGGGCGGCAAGAGCAAGGGTGAGCTGCGCCAGGCCGAGGAGGCCTTCATCGAGGTCGAACGGCTGGGTCGCCCCGATGGGCCGCTCAACCTGGCTCGCGTCTACCTGGCGCAGGGCACGGTCCGGGCCCAAGCCATCGAGGCGCTGGAGCGGGCGGCTAGTTTCGAGCCACCGGCGCCGAGCTGGTCGGTCGCTTGGTTCAGTGGCCTGGTCAACAAACAGAACGGATTTCTCGATCCGGCGATCGCCAGCTTCAAGAGCATCGTCGAGGCCGACGACGCGGTCACCCGTGCCGGCGAATTCGATTTCTCTCAGGACTACCGGCTGCTCAACGAGCTGGGCCAGACCCTCTTCGAGCGGGCCAAGCGCGAGCGCGGTGCGGCGCGCAACGAGCGGCGCCGAGAGCTGCTGCGCGAGGCGCGCGGTTGGTTCGAGCGTACGCTGGAACTCGATCCGGGAAACGTCACCGCCCACTACAATCTGAGCTTGCTGGGGCGCCAGTTGGGGGATGGCGAGCTGGGGCGCTATCACTTCGAGCTGTATCAGGCTTACAAGCCGGACGACAACGCGCGCGATCGAGCGGTGGCGGCGGCGCGTGCCGCTGATCCCGCTGCGGACCACGCCGCGGAAGCGATCGTCCTCTACGATCTGCACCGCCCGGGCGCTTTCGAACTCGATGGCCCCGGCGAGTTGCGCCGCGCCGCCGCGCTGGAGCTGAAACCGCTCGCGGAACAATCCCACGAGCCACGCCGCGCTACCACCGCGCCGACCGGAGGGGGAGGATGAGCGATCCAGGGCAAAGGCCCGCAGAGGAAGGTCTCCTAGAAAGGGAGAATGTCGACGTTCAGGACGATGCGGTCATCGGTAAGGCGTTTCGCATCTCCCTACTCGGTCTGCTGGCGGTCGGGGCGGTGGTGGCCGCAGCTCTGGCGTGGGCGCGCCGCCCCGCGGAGCAGCCGCCCGAGCAACAAATCGAGGCGACGGCGCCGCAGCGGGTGGAGCGGCTCGGAGAACCTCCCGCCGTCTTTTTCACCGACATCACCGCAAAGTCGGGGGTCACCTTCGTCCACGCCAACGGCGGCTACGGCGATCGGCTGTTGCCGGAAACCATGGGTAGCGGTGTGGCCATCTTCGATTTCGACAACGACGGGGATCAGGACCTACTTTTCGTCAACGGCAAGGGCTGGGACCACCGGCCGCCATTGCTGCCGGCGCCAACACCGGTCCTCTACGCCAACGATGGCAGGGGCCGTTTTACCGACGTCACCGCTGAAGTCGGCCTCGACCAGGTGAGCCTCTACGGCACCGGCGTCGCCGTGGCCGACGTCGACGGCGATGGCTGGCGGGACCTCTACTTCTGCGCGGTGGGTGAGAATCGGCTGCTGTTCTATCGTCAAGGTCGTTTCGTCGATGGCACGGCGCCGGCCGGGGTCGCCGGTGGCGCGCAGGACTGGAGCACCAGCGCCTCCTTCTTCGACTACGACGGGGACGGCGATCTCGACCTCTTCGTCGCCAACTATGTGGTCTGGTCCAAGGAGATCGACTTCGAGCAGGATTTTCGTTTGACCGGAGTGGGCAGGGCCTATGGTCCGCCGCAGAGCTACCGGGGCAGCTATCCGCGGTTATTCAGGAACGAGGGAGAGGGCCGTTTCACCGATGTTTCCGCGGCGGCGGGAGTCCAGGTGAACAACCCCGCTACGGGTGAGCCGATGGCCAAGGCGCTCGGTCTGGCGCCGGTCGATGTGGACGGCGACGGTCACATCGATCTGTTGGTCTCCAACGACACGGTGCAGAACTTCTTCTTTCACAACCTCGGCGATGGAAGCTTCGAGGAGGTGGGCGAGTTCTTCGGCCTGGCCTACGACCGCGACGGTGGAGCCAGCGGAGCGATGGGGGTCGACTCAGGGTTGTACCGCAATGACTCGAACCTCGGTTTTTTGATCGGCAACTTCGCCAACGAGATGACCTCGATCTACGTCAGCCAGGACGATCCCAGTTTCTACGTCGACGAGGCGATCACCGAAGGCATCGGCGCGCCGAGCCGGCGCAGCCTCAGCTTCGGTCTCTTCTTCTTCGACTACGACCTCGACGGCCGCCTCGATCTGTTCGAAACCAACGGCCATATCGAAAACGAGATCAATTCGGTCGATCCCTCGCAGCACTATCGCCAGCCCTCACAGCTGTTCTGGAACGCCGGCGCGGAGCACACCCTGGGTTTTGTCCTGGTGGCGCCGCAGAGCGTGGGCGATCTCTACCAACCGATCGTCGGACGCGGCGCCGCCTATGGTGACCTCGACGGCGACGGCGATCTCGACCTGGTGGTGACGCAAACGGGGGCTCCCGCCTTGATCCTGCGCAACGATCAACAGGAGGGCCACCACTGGTTGCGCGTGCAGCTGGCGGGTGAGGCGCCCAACCGCGACGCCATCGGCAGCTGGATCGAGTTGGAGGCCGGCGGCGTGGTCCAGCGGCGGCAGGTGATGCCGACCAAGAGCTACCTCTCTCAGGCGGAACTGCCGGTCACTTTCGGGCTGGGAGCGGCCGAGAAGGTCGATTCGCTGGTCGTCACCTGGCCCGACGGGGTGACTCAGCCGGTGACGGTCGATGAGGTCGATCAGAGGATTCTTGTCGACAGGCAGTAGCTCCCCGCCGACGGCTCCTTCAGCCGCCTACTCCTCCGGTTCCCCCGTGTCGTCCTCTTCGTCCTCCTCGTCCACTTCCGCCAATTCCTCCAACGCCTCTTCTGCCGCCTCGCGGACGGAAGGTTGCTCGTCGGCCAGCGCGCGCTCCAGCAGAGTGCGGGCTACGTGTTCATCCGCTTCCGCCAGAGCGTAGATCGCCTCCTGGCGCAAGCTGGGGCTCGGATCGTCGAGCGCCGTGGCCAGAGCCCATGCCGCGTCCGTGCTGCCGACGTTGCTCAGCGCCTCGATGGCCGCCTCGCGCACCCGTTCTTGTGGATCGCTCAGCGCCTGCTCGAGTACGGGCAGGGCGTCGGGATTCTCCAGTTCGCCCAGCGCGTAGACCGCTTTCGCCCGCACCGATTGCTCCTCGGCGCTCAGTGCGGCGGCGGCCAGTGCATCCAAGGTGCCCTCGAGTTCGCCGCTCTCTTCGACTTGGTCGAGGAGTCGGGCGATCGCTTCGAGCGTGGTCGGCACGGTCTTGGCGGGGAGCGGTGCTTCGTCGCCCGAGTTGGCGGTGAGAACGGTGGCTTGGCCGCCTTCCTTGGGGAAGACCCAGAGCTGATTGGAGGATCCTTCGCTGCCGTCGGCGGTCGTGGCGTCGGTTGGCTCCCGGTAGCGCAGGGCGAAGCTCTGACCTCGCAGCAGCCGTTCCAGCGCCTCTCGCATGGGCGCCAGCTCGACATCGATGGTGACGCGGGCGTCGAGCGCCCCGTAGACCGTCACCTTCAAGTCGCTCTGGCGCGCGATTTCCTCCAGCAAGTGCACCACCGCCACGTCGTCAGCCTGAATGGTGACCGAGCCGGTTTGCACGCGGACGTGGCTACAAACCACCTCCTCGCGAGCCTTGGGGAGCGTGGCCTGGGAGGGCGGTTGGGCCAGGGTTGGTGTTGCCGCCAAAGCGGCGAGAGCCAGGGTGGCGACGAGAGATCGACGCATCGTTCGCGGTCGCGGCAAGTGGCCAGCGCAGCGGTGCCCGGGTCGGTCCAGGGTAGGTGGCTGGCGAGGAGGCGAAGTCATGGTGGATGGTCAAGTGTAGCGGAAGCCGGCGAGGCTCGGTTGACAAGATCCTTCGCCGTTCTCGCTTAAGGGGTTGATAGGGAAGCAGAGGCTCCCCGACGTGCTTTCGCGGAACTTGGCGCGTGCGGCTTTGCTAGGGCCGAGCGTCGCCGGTCCTTTCCAGTCACAGTTGGGCCGCCGTTTTCGGCGATGAGTCACGCAGGTCCGAGGTGCGCCTAGCCGTGGACAACACTCAGGAGGTATCCATGAGGTTCAGAAATTGCCTTGCCATCCTTGTATTCGCTGCTTCGGCCGCGGTGGCCGCGACCGAACCCGCATTCGAACTCAGCCGCAACCGCATCGAAGCGTTCGGCCTTCGCGCCGAGGCCGAGGTGGTGCTCATCGGCGTCATCAAGCAAAACCTCGAGTGGATAGGGCGGACGATTCCCGTGGTCGAGTACGGCACCACGGACGGTTCCGGCCGGATCTCGTTCGATCTCGAGTCCGGTTCCGGGCGTGCTTCCGCCTGGGCGCTGGTCGACCTGGCGGACGGTGAGGCGCTGATCCTTTCGCCATACGAGTCCGACGGACGGGACTCCGCTCTCAAGCCCGGTGGACGTGGATTGAAAAGTTCCAGCGAGTCTCTGGTGGTACTGGTGACGAGACCGGGCGCCGGAGCCTGGTACGGACGGGTGGTCGACGGCGGTGGCTTGGATGCCGATGGAGTCTCCGACGGCACGACGAGCCTTTCTCCCGCCCTTCTACGCGCACCGTCGCCGCAGCTGGCGCAGGAAGCGCCGAGCGCTCTGGCGGCCGGTGATCTGACCATCGCCATCGACTTTCACACCCTCGAAGTCCAGACGGTACGCACCGCTGGCCTCGCCGACAGCCGCTAAGGAGCTTGATCATGCGCACTTATCGCTTCACCGGCCTCTCCGCGGGCCTTCACTGTGCTTTGCTCTGCGCCCTCTTGGGCGGGCTTCTGGCGCCAGCGCCCGCCTGGTCCATGCACCCCAACCACCCGGTCGGTTTCGACCCCGAGAAGGCCTACCAGTCCGGTGCTGTCGACCATGTCGACCTCTTCTCGGGTAGCCTGGCCTTGACCATACCGATCGGGCCATTCGCCCTGACCTACAGCTCGAACGTGTGGACTTACGAGCAGGTGTTCGATCCGGGCACCTTGCAGTTTTACACCCAGGCCCTACCGGATCGCGAGCGCAGCGCCGGTCTCGGCTGGCATTTGGGATGGGGCGAGGTCTACAGCCCGAGCCATTGGTACAACCCTTCCGGGAGGTGGTTGTACATCGGGCCGGATGGCGGCCGCCATGTTTTCTACGATCAGCTGCATCGGGATGAAGACGATGGGGACGCGAACACTCTCTACAGTCGCGACGGCAGCTATCTTCGGCTGCGCAAGATCAGTGGCTGCAAGATCCTGATCGAAACGCCCAACGGCACGACGCGAAGCTTCATGTCGCCGACCTGCGGTGGCGGTTCGACCCACCGCTTGACCAAGGTCTGGAGCACCCATGCCAGCGACAGCGACCCGGACTTCACCGTCACCTACGACGCCGACTTCTTGAACTGGACGATGACCGATCGCTGGGGCCGCACTCAGCGTGTCGAGTTGACCGATCAATACTCGTGGATCAACCGGGTGGTTACCCGCGTCGACATCGAGTCGGTCGGCGGTCAGCGGGCGATCTACGATTTCACCTACGACAACATCCAAGTCGATCGCTCCTGCAAGGACGACGACCCGTCCACCGGCAACCGGATTCGCCTGCCGCACCTGGTGCGGATCGATCTACCAGACGGCAGCTCGTACGCCATGAAGGATGCTTCCGGCCGCTTCTACTACAACCATTGCAGCGGCGGGATGGACGACAACCCAGGAGTGCTCACCGGTTTGATCCAGCCGACCCTCGGCAAGCTGGAGTGGAACTTTCAGGAGTATGAGTTTCCGCCTGGAGATAACAATTCCGTCTTCAATACCTCGGCCGGTGTCCAGTATCGGCGAATGCGTTGGGCTGACGGGACGTTGCACGGCGAGTGGCGCTATAAGAGCGCTGGCTATTGGCCGGCGGGCGGCGAGGATCCCGAGATGCACACCCAGGTGGTCTATCCGACCGGCGACTGCACGAAACACTATTTCAATGCGCGCTACTGGCTGACTCCGTCGCAAGGTAAGGGGTGGGAGCGCGGTCTGCCCTTCTCCTACGAGAACGAACTCGACGGCAAGTACCTTTCGAGTGAGGTCTGGACTTCCAGCACCGCGGGTGGTTCATGTTCCGGCACCAAGCTGCGCTCGACCTACATCAAGTATCGCAGGGACCAGTTGCCGGGCAGCGGCCCGCAGTCCAAATGGTTGGACCGCAACCGGATAGCCAAGGAGAGCCGGACCATCTTCCATGACGACGGCGACCGTTACAGCGAGGTGGTCCATTCCGACTTCGACGGCCTGGGCCATTTTCGACAAACGGTGAAGCGAGGTACCTTTTGGAGCGGCTCGTCGAACAACGAGCAGCGGACGACGGTTCAGCAGTACAACCAGGGTGGTGGAACCTATCCCGGCAGCTTCGTGCCGATCGATCCGTCAGCGCCGTGGATCCTCGGCCTCTTCAGCTATGTTCAGAACACGGAACTCGACGCGCTGGGTGAAACGGTATCGAAGACCGAGTACGGTTTCGTTCCTTCGACCGGAGCTTTGACCTGTACACGGACGCTCGCCTCGGGCAGCTCGCGCGGTGCGCACGATCTGCTGACCGTCTTCACCCGCGATAGTCTCGGCAAGGTCACCGACGTCAAGGACTATGGCGGCGATCTGCAGACCCTGACCACGGGCCCCGGCCTCGAACTTTGCGGCACGACACCTGCGGAGCCGGAGTACTGGACCCACGATACGTACCAGTATGGGGTGCGCAAGACGAGGCAACCCTACGACGGCCAGGGCAACCCGGTGCTGTTCCTGACTTATGATGTCGACCTCGATCCGAGCACCGGACGGGTACTGGTAAGCCGCGATCCGAACGGGTTGGTGACGACGTTCAGCTACGACGTCTCGGGGCGAACCATCTCGGCGGTGGCGGCCGAAGGTGCCAGAACGACCTTCTCGTACCAGAATGCGTCGGCCTCCGCTCCGGCCAGCGTCACCATTCGCCAAGTGATGGCCGCCGGCGGTGTGAAACCCGGCTCGACGGTCCTCACCGAGGCGCAGCGAATCTTTGACGATTTCGGCCGCCCGTGGAAGCAGCGTCGCAAGATTCCGGGAGGGGTCTGGGTCGAGCAAGAGACCTTGTTCAACGCCCGCGGATGGACGACATCGGTCTCGACCTGGGGGAACCTTCTCAAGCGTACTCAGTACCTCGACTACGATCCCTTCGGTCGAGCGGCGACGATCCGCCCGCCGGAGGGCTCTACCCATGACGTGCTCGTCGACTACACGGGAAACCGACTGGCGTCGACCCGCCGGAAGGTCGCCGGGACCTCCGGGGAGAGCTACGTGTCGACCACCCGCGAGATGGACCGCTACGGCCGTCTAAGAAAGCTCATGGAACCCTCGGGCAGTGGCGGCATAGCGGGCATGACCTCGACGACCTACCTCTATGACGTCGATCGCCGGATGACCAGATCGCTTTCGGGAGCAAATCCCCTTCAGATTCGCTCCTTTTCCTATGACAACCGAGGGTTCCGACTCTCGGATACCCATCCCGAGAAGGGGGTTGCCGGCAACGGATCGGTCTCCTATTTCGACTTTGATTCGCACGGCAATGTCCACCGAGTCGTCGATGGACCGAACCAGCTTTCCTATCAGTACGATGCACTGGGGAGGCGGACGATCACCCGGGACGTCAATGCGGGAGACCGATTTGTACACTCGATCAAATATGACGGGGCGGGTGGCTACGGCGTGGGCAGGATATGGAAGATGGTGCGCCACAACTGGGTGGAACTCCCGTGGACCGCTGCCTCCGGCGAGGAGGACGTTACCGTTCACCAGATCCGCAGTTACTACGGGATCAACGGGGCACTGTCGTGGCAGCGAACCAAGGTCAAGTTCCCCGGCGAAAGCGCCTTCAACTTCGACCGGAATTTCGATCACGACGACCTCGGCAACCTTGACTGGATCAAGTATCCGCGCTGTATCCACGCCTCTTGCTCAGCCACCACCGGACCGGCGAGGGAGGTGACTTCGGTCTTCGACCAAGGTTCTCTCGTCGAAGTCGAAGGCTGGGCCCCCAGCCTTGCGTACGGCTCCGCCGGAACGGTGACCGCCGTCGCTCACTCGAACGGCGTCACCGATCACCGGGAGCCCGATCCCAACCGGCCGCTCAGGGTCCAGCGGCTCTACACCTCGGGAGCGTCGAGCGACTGGAATTCGGGGCTCTACCTCTACGATGGGGCGGGTAACATTTCGGCGCTCGGCGGCGACGGGTTCTCCTACGACGGTGTTAGCCGTCTGACGGGAGCCGCGGTCGGCGACTACTCGCAAACGTTCACCTACGATGTCTTCGGCAACATGACGTCGTACGCGACCACCCACCCGACGACCGGAACCCAGACGGTGACCATCGGGATCGACTCCTCGACCAATCGCTTGACCGCCGCGTCGTACGATGGTGCCGGCAACGTCACCTCGTGGGGGGGCGTCGTTCAGACCTTCGGTGAGACCAACCAGATCGAGGCGGTCGGCGCGCGCTGGACCTATCTCTATGACACCGACGGGGAGCGCGTTGCGGCGATCGACTGGACTGGCTCGGTCGCTACACGTGAAATGACCTTTACCGTGCGCGATCCGGGCAACCGGGTGCTCACTCAGTTTTCGCTCGTCGGTGCAGACAGCTCCGGGAACTGGTCGCGAAAACGCGACTACATCTATGCCGGCCGCCAGTTGCTCGCCTCCGAGAGCGGCAGCGGCATCGGGCGTCACTATCACCTCGACCACCTCGGCAGTCCCCGCCTGCTGACCGACGCCGCGGGAACGACTCTCAGCGATCACCTCTTCTTGCCCTACGGAGCCGAAGTGACGGCACCCGGTGACGATCCGATCAAGTTCACCGGCCACGAGCGCGACTTCGAAACCGGGCTCGACTACATGCACGCTCGCCACTACGCGAGTTCCCTGGGCCGATTCCACAGCGTCGATGCGAGGCTCGGTATCGCGGCAAGCCCGCAGAGTTTCAACCGGTACGCCTATGTGATGGGCAATCCGCTTGCCCTGGTCGACCCCGATGGTCGGTTATGGACAAGGGCTGAAGCTCGGCAGACGATCCGGTTACTCGCTGCTGGTATCGGCGCGGCGTCCAGATTTGTTCCAGAGCCGACGACCAGGCTCGCAGTGGCTAAAGTTGGGGGTGCAATATTCCTTGCCAGCCTCGCTGAGGAAGCTCTGTGGTCAGTGGGTATCGGCTTCTTCAACCAGGATCCCTACGCCATCAGTTTGACCGATGCCATTGCTTTCCAGCTCCGGGAGGAGCACAGCAAGACCTATTCGATCCCGACCTCTCCTCCGCCGCGCAAGAAGGACGGTAGTCAGAGCAGCTCCGGAAACGGTGAGTGTGACGGGTGTATGCGCTTCGAGGGATCGATCGAGGTTGTCGCCGATGCACCGGCGGAGACGAGGGTTGAGCCCGTGCCCATCGACCCGAACGGGCCCGGAGTCACTGGTGACACACCGGTCAGCGGCAGCGGTATGGTCTGTGGCAGCGGCAACAACTGTGTCCAGGTCTCGATCTCGGGCACGGCCGAGGAAGTGCAGGTGGAACTCGAGCGCATCGAGGCCGAACTCTTCGCCTTGGAGTCGCTCAATGACCTTCTTTCGGGTAGTTGCATGGTCAATCCACACGCCTGCGCGCTCGGAGGCTATGGCGGAGGTGGCGGCGGCTCCGCCTACTGGTCGGTGATCTACTTCTATTGATCGGTGACGCCGCACCACCGGCACAGGTTACTCTGTGCCGGTGGACTGGTTCTTCAACCTGACGATCACCGGCTCACTGCTGCTGCTGATCGCCGAAGTGGCGTTTCAAGTGGTGGTGCTCGGGGCCATCGTTGCGCGCGGGCGCACGGCGCCGGCGGTACGGCTGGCCTGGTTGCTGGTGGTCTTCTTGCTTCCGGTGGCCGGTCCACTCCTCTATCTGCGGTTGGGGCGGGTGCCGATGGAGGGGCGCGTGAAGCGCCGGCGTGCGACCCGCGAGCGCATTGCCACCCTGCTCACCTCCCGCGGTCCCCGGCCTCAGATCGAGTTCGCGAGCACGGCACTGGGCAAGATGGACCGGCTGATCCAGGCGCTCGGTGGCTACAGCTCAACGGATGGCAATCGCCTGCGCCTGTTCGGCGAATCGGTGGTGACCACCGACCCGACGGCGGCGATGGTGGCGCTGGTCGCAGATCTCGACGCTGCTCGCTCCAGCTGCCATCTGCTGTTCTACATCTATCTTGACGACGAGTCGGGCCGCGCGGTGGCCGAAGCGCTGATCCGCGCAGTGGAGCGCGGTGTTGCCTGCCGGCTGCTGGTCGATGCGGTCGGCTCACGCCCGTTCCTGGCCTCGCCGCTGCGCCGGCGGTTGGAGCAGGGCGGGGTGGAGGTGGCTGAGGCTTTGCCGGTGACGGCGCTGCGCGCCCTCTTCGGTCGCTTCGACTTTCGCAACCATCGCAAGATCGTGGTGATCGACGGCACCGTGGGTTGGACCGGCAGCCAGAATGTGGCCAATGCCTCCTTCGCTCCCAAGGCTCGCTACGCGCCGTGGGTCGACGTGATGGTACGCATCGAAGGGCCCGCCGTCTTCGATCTGCAGCGCCTCTTCGTCGAAGACTGGCTGGCCGACGCCAGAGGGAGCGTGGAAGCGTTGTTGACCCCTGTGCCGGGTCCGCTCGATGGTGGCGTGCCGGTGCAGATGTTGGCCAGCGGGCCGGCTACCGGCTCCGCCCGGGCGATGACCGAGGCGAGCCTGCTCGGCTTCCTGGAGGTCGATGAGGAACTCATCCTGACGACGCCCTACTTCGTTCCGGATGAGGCGACCGCCACGGCGCTGGCCACCACCGCGCGTTCCGGCGTGCACGTGGTGCTGGTGGTGCCGCAGCGCAACGACTCGCGGCTGGTCGCCGCCGCCAGCCGCTCCTACTACGAAGCGTTGCTCGACGCCGGGGTCGAGATCTACGAGTACCCGCACGGCCTGCTGCACGCCAAGACGGCGACCTTCGACGGGGTGGCGAGCGCGGTCGCCACCGCCAATCTCGACCGTCGTAGTTTCGAGCTGAACTACGAGATCAGCCTGGTGGTCACCTGTCCCGACTTCACCGGCAGCCTGCGCGAGCTACAGCACGGCTACGTCGCGGCGTCGCGGCGCATCGATCCGCAAGAGTGGTGCGCCCGGCCGACGCACCGGCGGCTACTGGAAAATGCCGCCGGCCTGCTCGCGCCCTTACTTTAGTCGAGCGTCAACACTCTGCCAGACTGTCCACCCCGGAAGACAGTGGCGCGCCTCACTATTCGGGTGGTGCGATCACCCCGTGATCGTGCCAATCTGTAGTCGAGATGATCACTGTAACTGTCCAAGACTTAATGAGTGACGACCCGGTCGTCATTCGCCCCGACGACACTTTGGCGTTGCTGCGTGACTTGATGCTCGAGGCGCGGGTCAGGCACCTGCCGGTGGTCGATGACGAGGGCCGTTTGATGGGTCTGGTGACCCATCGGGACCTACTTCGTCATGCCTTGGTCGAGCAGGTGGATGTCGCTCCGTGGGTTCAAAACGTCCTACGCAAGAACCTCAAAGTGAGTGACCTGATGGCTGAAAAACTGGTGACCATCGGCCCTGACGCGGATATTCGCCTTGCCGCGGACACTCTGTATGACGCTAAGATCGGTTGCCTGCCGGTGGTCGAGGACGATCGACTGGTCGGCATCCTGACCGAGTCCGACTTCGTCCGCTATTTTGGCTCGGGCGACTGAGCCTAGAGAAAGCTGCGCTGATGGCTACAGTCAGAGACGCTATGACGGAAAAGGTTGCGACCGCCTTTCCGGACGAGAGCTTGGCGGCTCTGACCGACCGCATGATGGAGAAGGATGCACGCCACATGCCGGTCGTAGATGAGGAAGACGGCACGCTGCTGGGCTTGGTTTCTCATCGCGATCTGCTCCGCGGCCACTTCATCGAGCAAATGGGAGTTACCAACTTCATGGAGCGCGCCGTGCTGGAGCGAACCAAGGTGTGCGAGGTGATGATCTTTCCGGTCGAGACAGTGGGACCTGAGATGAACTTGCGCAGCGCGGCCGAGATCATGCTCGAGTACAAATTCGGTTGCCTGCCGGTCACCGACGGCCGCCGGCTCATCGGCATCCTGACCGAGTCTGACTTCGTCCGCCGGGTGGCTACGCACGGCAGGTGAGAAGCCGCTTTGTATAGGCGGATCCCCACCCAACGCGACGCTGATCTTCGAAGTCGAGTTGCTCGGCGTCGGCTAATCCTCGTCTCCAGGATCGTCGTTGCCGGCATCCTCTTCTGTTTCGAGCAGGATCGCCGGTACAGCGGCTTGGTGGACCGCCTCATTGAAGGCGGTGAGCTGAGGGCCGAGGAGTTCTACGACCTCGCTCTCCAGCTCCTGCCATTGCGCCCTGAGGTCTTCGTCACGGTCACGCACCCCTTGGGTAACCGGCGCGCCGTCGCCGTCCACACTGTCCATCAAGGCGATCAGGTGAGCGTTGAATCGGTTGGGGAAGTTGATCACGTCCTGGAAGGTCTTCGACTTGCGCTGGATGATCTTTTCTTCCCACTCGGTCAACTTGTCGGCGAGCTCCTGGCCTGACTCGACCAACTCCTCGCTGTCCTCCCGTTTCTTCAATCGACCCAGCAGGCTGTCGAGCTGGCCGCGGGCCTCTTCGGAGCGCTCCAGGAGCTGGTACATGCGGTCGACGGTAGACCATAGCCGCGCCAGCAGAGCTTGCTGTTCAGCCTCGGCGGCGGGGTCCACCTCCAGTCGCGGGTCCGGAAGCACCGTCAAGTTGACGGTGTTGCCGACCTCGCCCAGACTCAAACGGGCCTGGTATGGCCCGGTCGGCAGCCGGTAGCCACCCGCCTGGCTGAACGGGAGGTTGCCTTTGGCGGGCGTCGGGGCTTCGCCGGCGAAGTCCCAAGCGAAACGGTTATGCCCCTTCTTGGTGGGGAGAAGAGTGTCTTTGTCCCCTTCGTCCGGGTTCTTGCTGTAGAGCGTGCGGACCACGGCGCCGCCAGCGTCGAGGATCTCGAGCTTCAGGACGGGCTCGTCCAGCTCGGTGTTCTCGTCGGTGCTCTCGTCCGTGTTCTCCTCTGCCTCGGGTGCGGTCCCAGCGGTTTCCTCGCCGGGGACCTCGTCCTCGTCTTCATTGTCTTCGCCCATCGCTTCGGCCAGGAAGTAGTCGAGGATCATGCCGCGCTGCGGGTTCTTGCCGAAGAAGCGCTGCGGTCGGTCGCCGCCGAAGGCGACCTGGTAGGCGGGCAGCGGTTGCAGCAGCTGCAAGGGCGCGGCGGCGGCCTCATCGCTGAGTTGGCGCAACGGTGTCAGATTGTCGAGAATCCAGAAGGCACGGCCTTGGGTGGCGGCGATGAGGTCACCCCGGCGGATGGTGAGATCGGTAATCGGCACTACCGGCAGTTTCAGTTGCAGCGTGTGCCATTGGTCCGCGCCGTCGAAGGAGACGTAGACGCCGGTTTCGGTACCGGCGTAGAGCAGGCCGGGGCGCACGGGGTCTTCGCGCACCACGCGCACGAAGGCCTCTTCGCCGATCCCTTTTACGCGGTCCTGCCAGCTGGCGCCGTAGTCGCGAGTGATGTAGATGTGGGGCGTGTAGTCGCCCAGCTTGTAGCCGGTCACCGCCAGGTAGGCGGTCGCCGGGTCGTGGGGTGAGACCTCGATCGAGTTGACGATCCACTCACCCATCCCGGGCGGGGTGACTTCTCGCCAGCTCTCGCCGCCGTTTCTCGTCAGGTGAACCAAGCCGTCATCGCTGCCGGCCCAGAGTGTTCCCGGCTCGTGCGGCGAGACGGTAAGCGCCATGAGCGTGTTGTAGATCTCGCCCCCGGCCGCCTCGTTGGTGATCGGAGCACCCCCGGCACCTTGCAGCTCTTCCTGGTCGCGGGTCAGATCAGGGCTGATCTCGCTCCAGCTGTTGCCTCGGTCGGTGCTCTTGAGCACCACGTTGGCGGCGTGGAAGAGGACACTCGGATCGTGCGGCGAAGCGACGATCGGCGCGTTCCAGTTGAAGCGGTAGCGCCGAGAGATCGGGTCGGTGCCGAGGCCGAGGTGCTGGTAGGCCATGACGTTGCGCTGCGAGCGTGTCTTGGCGTCCCACTCGCTGATGTTGCCTTGGTAGCAACCGGCGTAAATGTAGCGCGGGTCGTCGGGGTCGAAGGCGATGTGAGCGCTCTCGCAGCCGCCCACCGAGTACCAGTCCTGCCGCCCGATGCCGCCGCTGAAGGTGCGGCTGGCGATGGAGACGGTCGAGTTGTCCTGCTGGCCACCGTAGACCCTGTAGGGGAACTGGTTGTCGGTGATGACGCGGTAAAACTGCGCCGTCGGCTGGCCAGCCTGGTCGCTCCAAGTAGCACCGCCGTTGAACGAGACGTTGGCGCCACCGTCGTTGCCGTTGATCATTCGGGCGCCGTCTTTGGGGGAGATCCACAGGGCGTGGTTGTCGCCGTGCGGGGTGCGCAGCCGCTCGAAAGTCTTGCCGCCGTCGATCGAACGCAGCACGGGTGAGTTGAGCACGTAGACCGTCTCGGCGTCGGTCGGGTCGGCGATGACATGGCTGTAGTACCAGGCGCGGGCGCGCAGCAGGCGGTCGGAGTTGACCAGCTTCCAGTGGTCGCCGCCGTCGTCGGAGCGGAAAAGGCCGCCTTCCTCGGCTTCGACCATCGCCCAGACTCGCTGCGGTCTTGCCGGCGAGACGGCGACGCCGATCTTGCCCATCTCCGCGGGCAACCCTTTCGTCAACTCCTCCCAGTGATCCCCACCGTCCTTGGAGCGCCAGAGGCCGCTGCCGGGGCCGCCGCTGCGCACCTGCCAGGGCTGGCGCCGGTGGTCCCAGAAGGCGGCGAAGAGGATGCGCGGGTTGGTCGGGTCGAGCGACAGGTCGCTGGCACCGGCTTCCTCGCTGACGAACAACACCTGCTCCCAGCTCGCGCCGCCGTCGGTGGTGCGATAGATGCCGCGTTCGGCCGTCGGTTTCCACGGGCTGCCCTGCGCCGCCACCCAGACGGTGTCGGGATCGCTCGGGTGGATGCGCACGGCGGAGATCTGCCGGGTCAACTCCAGCCCCAAGTGAGTCCAGCTCTTGCCGGCGTCGGTCGAACGGTAGACCCCGTCGCCGTGCGAAGTGGCCACACCGCGCACCGGCGCTTCGCCCATGCCGACGTAGAGCACGTTCGGATCGGAGGGCGCTACCGCCACCGAGCCCACCGACCCGGTCTTGAAGTGACCGTCCGAGATGTTCTTCCAGCTATTGCCGGCGTCCTCGCTCTTCCACACGCCGCCGCCGGTAGCGCCGGCATAGAAGGTCGTCGGCTGGCTGGTGACGCCGGTGACCGTGGTCACCCGGCCACCACGGTAGGGGCCGATATTGCGCCAGGCAAGGCCCTGGAACAGGGAAGGATCGAACCGGGGTTGCGCCTCCGCTGTTGCCTCTACTGGCGCTGCCGGCGTTGTCCCCCTCTTCTTGCGCTTCGCCTCAGCGGGCGCGGCATGGAGGAGCAAGGCGGCGAGGGCGGCTGCAAGAACAGGGCGAAAGATAGCCAAGCGGGGAGTGGCCACGCAGCGGTCTCCTTCAGATTCAGTGACGGTTGAACGAGTGATCCTCGGATCCTACCCCGTGCACCTTTGAAGCCTCGACCGACCGGCTACGGCTCCGCGCGGAAGCGGAGTATCGCAAACGCTTCGGCGGCTTCGACGCCCCGTCGAAGCTACATGGGATCTCGGGAAAGGTGACTGTCACGGTGACCTCGATCGCGGGCACCGACCAGGCGGCGTTGAACGACGGGGTCTACAAATGCGGACGCACGACCGGACTGACCGAGGGTACGGTCGATGACGTGACAGCGATCATCGTCGTTTAGCGATCCGCCCCTTCCACCGCCTTCTTCAGATCGGCGAGATCCTTAGCGCAGATCTTGGCTATGGACTTGAGCATCGGTTTGGTCAGAAAGACCATGACCTTGGCGAAGAAGGTCAGCGGTAGGGCGGTGAACTTCATCGTCACCTCGGTGGCCGAGCCGACCGATTCGAACTCGAAGAGGCTCTCGTATTGACAGCCGTGGCTGCCCGCTTCGAGGAGGTAGCGGTGGGGTGGCTCCCACAGGCCGACCTCCATCTCCTCGGTCGCCTCGCGGCCGAACATGGTGCGGGTTTCCTTGAACCGGGTACCTGGCCCTACCGGTCCGTCGCTCAGCATCTCGATCTGGTGGATCCCCTGGATGAAATCCGCCGCGTTGGCGAAGTCGGTCGCCTGGGCGAAGACCTTCTCGACCGGAGCGTCGACCGTTTCCCGGATCTCGATGCCACTCATTGGCCGCCTCCAGCCGGTGCCTCCGGCCGCCGCTTGTAGCGCATCTCGATGACCTGGTTGTTGTGCTCGCCGATGGGCAGGTCGTAGATCTCGAAGAGCATCTCGTCGGGCGAGATGAACCGCCAGATGGTCTTGACCATCTTGTCGTGCTCGCCGGTCAGATACTCGTCGAGGGTGCCGTAGCTGACCAATGCCTTGCCGCTGGGGTCGAGGTCGCCTTCGGCGGTGAGCATGGCGGTGTCGATGGTACCGACGTTCATGCTGACGTAGCTCTGCTTGAAGTTGTCGTAGCCGAGGATGTAGAAACTCTTGACCGGATTGCCCATGAACGATCCTTCTCCCCGACTCTGTAGCCAGCGGCCCGGCATCAGCCAGCTGAAGGTGGCGACACCTTTCTCCGGTGGTGCGTTCATGCCCGGCACGGTGATCTTGAACTCGGTGTCCCAAACACCGAGGAAGCGTTCGAGCAGCTTGTGCTTCTCGCCCGGTTGGGTGAAGGCTTTGGCCTTGGCCATCATCGCGACCATGTCGACCTTTTCTTCACCTTGGGCCGGCCCTTCGGCGGCGGGCAGTGGGGTTGGCAGCGAGGCCAGCAACAGGGCCATCAGGAGCAGGGCGGTGGCGGCGGTGAGTTTACGGGCCATCTAGTTCTCCTCTCGGGACGGGTTATCCGGGGTGGTGGTTGTCTCGTCGACGTACTCGCGGGCGATGGCCTCCAACCTCTCGCGATCCTCGGGCGAGAGTTGCTCCTCGTGCGCCAGGTGGTGGACCAGCGAGCCTAAAGTACCGTCGAAGGCACGGTCGAGCAGGGACTTGAGCGCCGAGCGCCGCGCCCGCTCGCGGCTCAGAACGGGTTCGAACCAGCGGGTGTTGGCGCGCTTGGTGAAAGTCACCGCGCCCTTGCCGGCCAGTCGGGTGAGTAGCGTCTTGACCGTCGAGTAAGCCCACCCGGTTTCCGCTTCGAGCGCTTCGCAGACCCGGCGCGCGCTGACCGGGCTCTGCTCCCACACCACATCCATCACCTTCCACTCCGCTTCGCTCAGTCGCATCGAACCCTCACGCCGTTTTTCGGTTCTCGATTCCCCGGCTACACTTGTAGTCGATACTGCTACAAGTGTAGCCGAATGTCAAACGAGGGTTCTTGCCGGCTCCAGGTGAACGCGGTAACTTTGGCCGCATGAAAAACCTCCAGTTCACGCCACGCTCCCTTTTTGTCGCCCTGCCGGTGGCTGTTTCCTTGCTGCTGATCGCCTTGGCCACCCACGCCGCGGACTCGATTCCCGCTCCGGCGGATGTCGCCGCTCCGCCGGCTTCGGCTGACGTGACCTCTTCCGGCCTGGCCACCTTGGTGCTGGCGGCGGGAGAGGGAACGGACTCTCCGCTGCCCACCGACAGGGTGATCGTTCACTACACCGGCTGGACGACCGACGGCAAGATGTTCGACTCGTCGGTGGTTCGCGGCAAGCCCCAACGTCTTCCTGTCGACAAGGTGATCGACGGTTGGGAAGAAGGGTTGCAGCTGATGGTGGTTGGCGAGACGAGGCGTATGTGGATCCCCGAGGCGCTGGCCTACGCCGGCAAGGAGGGCAGGCCGAAGGGGATGCTGGTCTTCGATGTCGAGTTGTTGAAGATCCTGCGCGTGCCCGATGTCCCCGAGGATGTCGCGGCGGTGCCGGCGGACGCCGAGGTGGGCAAGAAGAAGCTGGCGTGGAAGGTGCTGCGGGCGGGTACCGGTTCGACTCATCCCAAAGCCACCAGCACGGTGAAGGTCCACTACACCGGCTGGACGATCGACGGCGAGATGTTCGATTCCTCCTACACCCGAGGCGAACCGTCCACCTTTCCCCTGGACCGGGTGATCAAGGGATGGACCGAAGGGTTGCAGCTGATGGTCGAGGGCGAAAGCCGCCGCTTCTGGATCCCTGCCAAGCTCGCCTACAAGGGCAACCCGAAAGGGCCGGAAGGGATGCTCGTCTTCGATATCGAACTGGTGGAGATCGTCAAACCGTAGGTTCGACCGGCTAGCCCTTTCGTTGGTTCGCTTGCAGGATCTTCTTGCGCAACCGAAAGGCGGCCGGCGTCACCTCGACCAGCTCATCTTCGCGAATGAACTCGATCGCCTGTTCGAGGCTGAGCCGGCGCGGTGGCGCCAGATGGATCAGCTCGTCGGCGCTCGCCGCGCGCATGTTGGTGAGCTTTTTCTCCTTGGTGATGTTGACATCCAGATCGCCAGGCCGGTTGTGTTCGCCGACGATCATTCCTTCGTAGACCTCGGCGGTCGGTGAGATGAACAGCGTGCCGCGGGGCTGGAGGTTCTCGATCGCGTAGGCGGTTGCCTTGCCCACCCGATCGGCGACCAGCGCACCGGTGACGCGGTGGATGATGTCGCCCTGCCAGACGTCGTAGCCATCGAACAGATGGTTCATGATGCCGGTGCCGCGCGTTTCGGCCAGGAACTCGGTGCGGAAGCCGATCAGGCCTCGCGACGGCACGCGGAACTCGATGCGCACCCGACCGCTACCGCCCTGGAGCATCTTGGTCATCCGCCCCTTGCGCGGCCCGAGCAGCTGAGTTACGGCGCCGGTGAACTGCTCGGCGGTGTCGACCACCAGCAGCTCCATCGGCTCGTGCAACTTGCCGTCGACGGTGCGGGTCAAGACCTCCGGCTTGCCGACTCCGATCTCGTAACCCTCGCGCCGCATCATCTCGATCAAGATCGCCATCTGCAATTCACCACGGCCGGAGACGCGGAAGGCGTTGGCGACGTCGGTCTCCTCGACACGGATTGCCACGTTGTGCAGCGACTCTTTGAGCAGCCGATCGCGCAGCTTGCGCGAGGTGACGTGCTTGCCCTCGCGGCCTGACACCGGTGAGTTGTTGACGTAGAAGATCATCGCCAGGGTCGGCTCGTCGACCCGAATGGCCGGTAGCGGCCGCGGATCCTCGGGGATGGTGACCGTGTCGCCGATCGAAACCTCTTCGATGCCCGCCAGGGCGATAATGTCTCCCGGCCCCGCCTCGGTCACTTCGATGCGCTTGAGCCCTTCGTAGCCGTAGAGACTGGAGAGCTTGGCGATGATCGGCTCCCCCTCACTGCGGCAGAGAGCCACCTGCTGGCCCTTGGTGAGGTGGCCATTGAATACGCGGCCCACCGCGAGGCGGCCGACGTAGTCGTCGTAGTCGAGGTTGGTGATCAGAAACTGCAACGGGCTTTCAGGGTCGTAGGCGGGTGGCGGCACGCTATCGACGATCTCTTGCAGCAGTGGCGCCAGGGTGTGCTCCTCGCCTTCGGGTGAGGTGCGGCAGGTGCCCGCCTTGGCGTTGGCGTAGTAGACGGCAAAACTGAGTTGCTCTTCGCTGGCGTCGAGGTCGATGAACAGATCGTAGACTTCGTCGAGCACCTCGGCCGGTCTGGCGTCGGCGCGATCGATCTTGTTGATCACCAGGATCGGCGGCAGGCCGGCTTCGAGCGCCTTGCGCAGCACGAAGCGGGTTTGCGGCAACGGCCCCTCGCTGGCGTCGACCAGCAGCATGACGCCGTCGACCATTTTCAAGGTGCGCTCGACCTCACCGCCGAAGTCGGCGTGTCCGGGCGTATCGACGATATTGATCCGCACATCGCCAAACTGGATCGCCGTGTTCTTGGCCATGATGGTGATTCCGCGCTCGCGTTCGAGATCGTTGGAGTCGAGCACGCGCTCGCTCACCGTCTCGTTGTCGCGGAAGATGCCGCTTTGCCACAGCATCCCGTCGACCAGCGTGGTTTTGCCGTGATCGACGTGCGCGATGATCGCCAGGTTGCGCACATCCTTGCGCTGAGCGGTGAGGGTCGAAGGGGAGGGGCTTGGCCGGGACGTGGTTTCCATAGTGCGGATCTCTCAGTACAGCGAGTGTTGCGTCAAAGCTGCCGTGCAGGGGCTGGCCGGTAGGTCGCTGGCGGCCAAAGCAGCTGGATAAAGTATGAATTGTCGGGGTTGGGGAGAGCCGTGAAGGGCGGCTCGGAAGTCGGCAGAAGATAACAGTTGCTCACCCGGCACTCAAGAGCGGCAATCGCTCGCGGCACTCAATCAAGGCCGAATTCGGGTGATACTCTTTCCGCAACCGCTAATGCTCACAGTTTGCAGGTAACCATCGGGCAGCCGAGACGCCTGGTTTGATAGAGGAGCCACCGATGTTTGACGAACGCCAGTTCATCGCCCGGATCGAAGCCTCCGATGCGGAAAGTTTCGGCGATTACCTGAGACGGCCGACGGCGCAGGAGGAGCGGGCGCTGCGCGCCTACTTCGGTGAGCAACGCTACGAGCGCTTGCACAGCTTGGCGTTGCGCAAGCGCTCGCTACGGGGCGCGGCGGGTCGAGGAACCGTGATCGTGATTCACGGCATCATGGGAGCCGAACTGACCGCCTTCGACAGCGAAGGCGAAGAGTGTCCGGTGTGGGTCAACCTGTGGCGAATCATGCGCGGTCAATTGTCCCGGCTGAGACTGGCGGACGACGGGCTGGCGCCGTTTGATCCCGACTGGGAAGCGCGAGCCACGGGCATGATGAAGAAGCACTATGGAGAGCTGATCCTCTCGCTGTCTCGGCGTTGGCGTGTCTGGCCCTTTTGGTTCGACTGGCGCAAGGATTTGAATATCGCTGCCGCCAAGCTTCACGCCGAGATCGAGAGTTTTCTCGGCGAAGACGATCCGGCGCATATCGTCGCCCATTCGATGGGTGGCCTGGTGGCCCGCACCTTCATCCAGCGCTTTCCCCGGCGCTGGAAGGCGATGGCGGGAAAGAGCGGGGGGACTAGCGGCGGTCGTTTGATCATGCTCGGCACGCCGAACCACGGTTCATTCGCCGTGCCGCAGATCATCACCGGTCTCGAAAAGAAGGTGCGGCAGATCGCCATGATCGACGCGCCGCACAACCGAAGCGAGGTGCTGGAGATCGTCAACAGTTTTCCCGGCAGCTACCAGATGTTGCCCTCACCGCTGGTGATGCCGTCGATGGATCCGCTGTATACGGCGCAGACCTACCAAGGCTTCACCGTCTTGCAGTCACACCTCGACAACGCGCGACAACATCATCAGCTGTTGGCGGGGGTGGTGGACCCGGAGCGGATGATCTATGTCGCCGGCGATCTGCAGCCGACGCTGTCGAATATCAAGAACTTCGCTCGCATTGCCGACCGGAAGGGATACGTATCGACCATGGCCGGCGACGGCCGCGTGCCGCACAACTTGGGGTTGCTGCCGGGCGTCGATACCTACTACGTGGTCGAAGGGCACGGGTCGTTGCCCTCGAACTCGTCGATTCTGGGTGCCCTGAACGATCTATTGACCGTGGGAAGTTGCGATAGCTTGGCGCGAGAACCACATCGGGTGCGCGGTGGTCTGACTCGCTCGATGAGCCAGCTGGTGGCGGCACAGGAGCAGGCGGAGAATGAGCAGATCGAGGCCTTCTTGCGCCGCACGAGCAGCCGTGGTCCACTCGAGGAGCTGGAAAGCCGTCCGATCAGCGACGAAGAGCGGCGGGTCGAAGACCTCCTCTTGCGTGGGTTTGTCGAAACCAGCAACGCCGGAGGTGAACTATCCCGCGTGGTGACGCCACGGCGCAAGAGGGTGATCCGGATCAGCCTGCGCTGTGGCGACATCTGCGCTCCGGACGAGGCGCAACCACCGCAGGGCGCCGCGAAGGCGCGTCGCGCCGACGCCGTTTCGGTGGGCCACTACATCGGTATCCTGCCGCAGGGCGCGGAGATGGCGCTCGACAGGGCGATCAGCGATGCGCCGAGCAATTCCGCTAGCGATGACTTGCTGATCACTCAGCTTTCCTTGCGTGGGACCATCCGCGGAGAGCTGGGAGAGCCCTTCATCATCCCCGATCCCCGTTCCGGCAGCCGTAAGCGGGTGATTGTGGCCATGGGGATGGGGCTACCCGGCCGCTTCGGGGCGCCGGAGTTGACCGTCATGGTGCGCGAGTTGTGTTGGGCCTTGGGCCGACTCGGCAAACGCCACCTGGCCACGGTGTTAATCGGGGGCGGACACGGCAATCTGGAAGTGGAAGTTGCGGTCGAGGCCTGGTTCGAAGGGATCCACCAGGCATTGCACACCGGCGGTGGCACGGCGCTGGAGCGGGTGACCTTCGTCGAGTGGTACGAAGATCGAATCAGAGGGATCCACCAAGCGATCGAGAAGGCGAAGGAGGTGTTCTCATCGCGGTTGGAGGTGCGCTACGAGCCGTGGAGTGACGGTGAGCTACGCAGTCTTGAGAAGATCGCTGCCGATCGCCAGTACGAGCGCCGGATGCGGGATTTGGCAGAGCGCAAGCGACGGTTCGGTGACGGCGCCGGGATGAAGAGCAAGAGTCAGCCACCCGACCCGGCTCCGACCCGAATCACGGTCAATCTGGAGGGAGAGACCTATCGTTTCGGAGCCTTGACCGCCGATGCCTCGATCCCGGAACGGGTGGTGCCGCTGGACCCGAAGCTGGTCGAGGACGCCAACCGCGAGTTGGTGGCGGCCAGTGCCGAGGTCAGCCAGCGCGAGCACGGACGGTTCCTCGAACGGTTGTTGATCCCGCGGGACCTGCGCCTCGCCCTCCAGACCTCCGCTCCACTTGTATTGATGCTCGATGCGACCACCGCCCGCATCCACTGGGAAATGGTGGCGCAGCCGCCGGCGGTCGACATCGACCAGGGCAGTGACCAGGGCGACTCCGACGGTGCGGCCAAAGGCGGCACCTTCCTGGGCATTTCGCGCGGGCTGACCCGCCAGCTACGCACCGCTTTCGCCCCGCCTCCGGAGCCTCCGCCGTTGGCGCGGCGCCGCTTGCGAGTGCTGGTGGTGGCCGATCCGGCGGAGGACGATCATCTGCCGGGAGCCGAGGAGGAGGGGGTCGAGGTGGTCGATCTCTTCGAGGCGTTCAACGAGGTCTACGCGGGCACCAGCGACAACCATGTGGAGGTGACCCGCCTCTTCGGGCCGCGCAGCGCCACCCGCACCAACGTTCTGCGTCACCTGATGCTTCGCCGCTACGACGTGGTCCATTTCGCCGGCCACTGCATCTATGACGAGAAAGATCCGGCAAAGTCCGGTTGGGTGTTTAGCGGTGGAACGCGACTGACGGCCAACGAGCTGGACCGCGTCGACCGCATTCCGCGCTTCGTCTTCTCCAACGCTTGCGAGTCCGGAATCACCCCTGACCGTTCGGAGAACCGCTCCGCCAGCCTGGCGCCGAGTTTCGCCGAGGCCTTCTTTGCCCGCGGTGTCTCGAACTTCGTCTGCACCGCCTGGCCGGTGGACGACCTTTTCGCCCGCATCTTCGCCCGTGAACTCTACTCGGGCCTGCTCGGGCTGCAATGCGTCGACGAAGAGGCCGGCCTGTACAAAGCCCGCGATCCACTACCCATGCACCGCGCCATGCGCGATGCTCGGCGCAGAGTGGCGAGTGTCAAGAGCGGCCTCAGAACCTGGGGCGCCTACCAGCACTACGGCAGCCCGTTCTATCGCTTCTTCCACCCGGATTCGATGGGTAAACCGGCGGGAACTCCGGCCGAAAAGATGGCGGAAGAGAATGTCCAAGTGAAGTCGAATCCGAAGCTGAAAGCCAAGAGAAGAGCGACGGCGAAGGCTGGCTCGAAAGCGCGCACGGTAGCGACCGGGAAGACGAAGGGAAAGGGCTAAGGCGTGGCGCTGCCGTAACCGCAGCCCCCTAGACAAGTTCGAACCGAAGCTTACGGCCGACAGCTGTAGCCGCTTTTGACAGCGTGTTCAGTGTCACGGATTCGTTCTCAGGGTCCAAGAGCCGATCGAGTGCTGCCCGGCTTGTGTTCATGCGTCGGGCCATTTCGGTTTTGGTGACGGCCTCCGTCTTCATTGCCGCTACGAGCTGACGCGCGAGGACGCGCTTGATTGCCGTGGTCGTAGTGGCCTCGTAGAGACCCTCTTCCCGGAGCCAGTCATCGAGGCTAGATCCAATGTGTTCTTCCTGCATCAGTCTTTTCCTTTCCTGCGCCGCCGAGCCACTTCGAGAGCCTGCTTGGGCGTCTTCTGGGTTTTCTTCTCAAAACCATGGAGAAGGATCATGCGCTCTGCCTCGACGCAAAACAGTACCCGGGCTATGCGACCGCCCGTGAGATGTGATCGAACCTCCCAAAGCCCGCTGCCGAGAGGTCTCACCAATGGCATTCCAATGGGCCAGGCGAACTCAACGTCCTTGATGTCTTCACCGACAATTCGGCGATCGGCCGGCGGCAAGCTCTTCAACCATTCCCGAACCGGCTCCTTCCCGCTCTTCGAGCGGTAGAAGAATGCAGGTAGACGCTTCATCTCCTGATCCATGACCCAGCGTACCATAAATGGTACGTGCGTGCGCGATAACTCCTCCCACCTCATTCAGCCTCGCCGGGTGGACCTCTAGATGACCGCGCTTCGCGACGACTATGGGCTGAGCGAGAGATGCAAATCGCCGAGGATTGCCAGCAGGTGATTGTGCGCCGCGCCGATGTCTAGCCGGTTGGTCCCGGGAGGAAAGGGGACGGCGGTGACCATCTCCTCGAAGGGGGGATTTGAACTAGTGGCGGGTATCCGATCGCCAAAGAAGACGGTCGCGTGCTCGGGTGGGCTGAGCCTTGAGATCCAAGTCAACCCTTGCGCCCAGGGAGCCCAGCGGCGAATCGCGTGGCACCAGCGGCGGGTGTGGGGGTAGTCACTGGATGGGCTTTGGGTGAGCCAGCTTGGGCTGAGTTGCAGGGCGCCGAAGTCCTGAGCCTGTTGAATCTTCACCAAGGTGAGGTCGAGGGTGGGGCGTATCCAGCTGATGAGTTTGTCCTCGATCAACACCCTCGGTAGGAGTCGACCGCCCGAGGGATCCAGCTCGTAGTCTCTCAGCAGCGCCTCCGAGATCGCGCAAGCGTCGCTGCTGCCCGCGTAGAGATAGCTGTAGGGATCCTCCCGCGTGGCATCGAATCGTCCGCCGCCCCAACGAACGTCCGCCAACGTTGGATTGAACGTCGCGGCCGAGTACTTCACGGAGTGCACGCGGGCGAGCCGCGTGCCCGCGTTGAGCAGGTACTTTCGAGGCTTGCCGGGAGTGGAAGGGATCGGTGGAAGCGGTGCCACCGGCGCTTAGCCCATGGGCTCGGTCAAAGAGCGGGCCGCTGCCACCACTTCATCGGCCCTTCCGGTATTGACCGCTTCGAGTGGTGTGGCGCCCAGCCGGCCGTTGGACGAGAGCCACCACGAGGCCACGCCCCACGGATCGTTGGCCGAGTCCAGGAGCTGGTTGACCTGGCGGACTTCCTCGGGGATCGCTCGTTTTTCAGGGTCGAACTGGAAGGTGGGGTAGAGATACTTGTTGCCGCGGGGGATTCCCAGTAGTACGGAGGCTTTGCGCAGCGCGTTGATCTTCTCCCGGTTGCTGCCCTTGGCGCCGAGCGCCAGGGCCGCCTGTTTGGAGACGAAGAACTCCTGGTCCAAGATCGCGTACCCGGCCTCGGTGGCCAGCTGACTCTGCATGGCTCGGCTGTGCTGTGCCGCTTCGACGATGCGGGCGAACTTGCCATGGAGTTCTTTCAGCAGGCTAGTCCTCTTGGTCTCCCAGAAGAGGAAGGAGCGCAGGTAGGGCATGCGGCCACGCAGGCTCGGGTGCTTCGAGGCGACTCGGGCGGCGATGTCGAGCAGGTCTTCAAGGTCCAACCTGGCGGCCCTGCGCTCGAAGTCTTGCAGGAACTCCCCTTTGGTGTACGCCGTGATCGGCTGTTCGATCTTGGTGCTGCTGAGTGCCGAGGCCCGTGTTGTAGTCATTGGAGATTCCTGACAAATCTGACTGTAATATCGATTGTCATTTTTGTCAAGTGCCCGGGTTGTGTTGGCGAGGTTGTGCCTTTGTGGTTCCAGCGGTTCAGTCCTTCGAGGCTCTCAAGGCCCCCATGGCGACCAGAAACTGCCCGGCGGCCAGTACCAGTTGCGCTGCGATCGCCGCTCTGGCCGCCCCGAGTGCGCCCAGGCGGGGAATCCACAGGAGGTTGAGGCCGAGGGCTGTCAGCAGGGCGAGCCCTTGGCAGACTAGGGCTGCCCGCTGGCGGTGCCAGGAGGCGAGGACGATGCCGAGAAGCAGGCTGACACTGGCGGCGGGCAGGGCCCAGGCGAGGGTGGCGAGGATCTGACGGGCGTTGGCGGGCGGATCGGTGAAGGCGAGGTGGGTGATCGGTTGGGCGAGGAGCTGGAGTAGGAGAGTGACGGCTCCGCCGGCGGTGAGGCCGATGGCGGTCACCAGGAGGGCGGCTCTGCGCGGTGAACTGCCGGCGGCGGCGGAGCGCGAGAGGGTGGGGTAGGCGGCCAGGGCGAGAAGCTGGGGCAGGGTGAGAGCACCCCAGACCAGGGTGCCGGCGATGCCGTAGACGCCGATCTCGGATCTTGCGACTGCGAAGGCTTCGAGCAGAAAGGTGTCGGCGCGCAGGAGCAGTTGGGTGGCCAGCGAGATGCCGAGAAAGGGCAGGCTGTCGGTGAACAGGCCGTTTCTCAGCAGGCTGGCGGGTGCGGGCGGCTCGGTGCCGAGTGCCGCCACTTTGGGCCGCAGCCAGAGCAGGGCGAGGGCGGCTCCGGCGGCCAGGGCGGGGCCGCACCACCAGACGGGCGAACCGAGGGCGGTGACGCCGAGGATCAGTAGCAACGCGGTGACCATCTCGATGGCGCGAGCCTGGACGTCGACATGCGCCCGGTCGAGCCCTTTGAACAGACCGCCGCGGGTAAACAAACGGGTGCGCAAGAGGGCGTAGGGGAGGAAGCCGGCGAGTGTCCACCGCAAAGTGGGATCGGGGAGCAGGAGCAGGGCGATGATGGCCAACGGCAGGGCGATCCCGGTGCCACGAGCTTGAAGTCTTTCGGAACGGCGCAGCAGCGCCCCGGCTTGGCTCGGTGTGGTGGCCACGGCGCGCATCAGCACCTCCACCTGGCCGACGGCGGTGAGTACCACCAGGAGGAGCGTTGCGGCGTAGCCGAGGGTGAAGCTGCCCATCGCCGCCGCACCGAGGTTGCGGGCGACGAGGAAGGCGATGGCCAGCAGCGCCAGCTTGGCGACCGCCTCGCCGACCAACAGCCAGGCGGCGTTGCGACCGATTCGAGACAGTGTGCCGGGCTGGCTTTGCTGCTCCGGAGGGTTCAAGGAGTCTCGATGGATAGGCGATAGGTGGCTTGAGTGGCGCTACTCGCCGACGACCAGCCGCAGCTGCTCGATCCGCCGGTTGATGTCGGAGAGGCTCAGCTCTCGGTAGCGCTCGGGCAAGAAGCGGCTGTCGGTGCACTCTTTGACCGCCACCAGGTCCATCAGAGTCAGCCGTTCGACGTGGGCGGAGGGGCGCACATCGGCGATAACCTCGGCGATGATCTCGGGCAAGGAACGCTCGGCCTCGCCGGAGGCCGCCTCGTCTACCCCCGCGCTCGCCGCCTCGCTGCCCTGATCAGCCTGCCGCGCTGCCTGCGTCTCGTACAATCGTAGCGCGCGCACCAGGATGCCCTCCATCTCGTTGCCGCCGATCTGGTCGTTGTCGGGCAGGGTTGGGAGATGTTCGGGATCGACCCCCAAGCCAACCTTGCGCGCCATGGCCGCGAACAGCTCGTGTCGGCTTTCGGCGTCGCCGGGCGGAAAGAGGGGGATGTGGACGTCGAGCCGGCCCTGCCGCTTGAGGTCAACCTCCAGGAGGTCGGGGCGGCTGGTGGCGAGCACCCAGAGGATCTTGCCGCGGTTGGCGGTGTCGCTCATCTCCTTGGCCAGCATGCCGTAGATACGGCCGGAAAGGCCGGAGTCGCCACTGCCGGCATCGCGCTTGCCGGTCGCCTGGTCGGCTTCGTCGATGAAGACGACCACCTGGCCCAGCGCGTGCAGGATGGTGAAAATCCGTTCGAGGTTGCCCTCCGAGGCTCCCACCCAACGCTCGCGGAAGTTCGTGATCTCGACCACCGGAATTCCGACCTCGCCGGCCCAGCAGTGGACCAGGAAGGTCTTGCCGGTGCCGATGCGGCCGCAGAGAAGGTAACCCATGGGGATCGCTCGCAGCCGGCCCTTCTTGAGCAGCGCGGCGTCCTGGCGCAGCCAAGCTTTGGCCTCATGGTGGCCGGCGACGTTGTCCAGCGTGCGGTTGGGCTCGATGAACTCGATCCGGCCGGCGGCTTCCTTTTCGATCAGCCGCTTCTTGACCTCGGTGAGGGTGGCGAGGGTGAGCGGCTCGTCGCTGCCCAGCGCTTCGAGCAGCAAGGTGCGCACGTTGACCCTGGAGAGGCCGACCAACTTGGCGGCGAGCAGCTCTCGGCTGACCTCGGAAACCCGGTCGAAACGCTCATCGTCGCCGGTGAGATGGTGGACGTAGCGCCCGAGCGAGTCCGCCCGCGGCAGGTCGATCTTGATCTTGGTCGAGTAGGGGCTCTCGACGATCAGCCGGTTGAGGTCGGTGAGGTTTTCGGTGATCAGGACGGTGGCGACGGCGCCCTCGGTGATCGCCGGGTCGCTGGCCCAGTCGAGCAGGCGGATCAGGGTCTGCGCCCGCTCGCTCGTCTGATGGATCGGCTCGCCGCGCGGCACGATGAAATGGGCGTAGTCGACGACCACCGCGACCTTGAGCGGCGCCGGTACTCGGCCCGAGCTGCTTTCGCTGGCCTCGGTGCGCTGTTGGCTGGCGCGCAGGAAGCGGTCGATTAGCTCCAGGGCGCGCCCGGCGTCGCGCGGCAACATGTTGGCCAGCGCCAGCGGACCGCTCTTGTCGCCGTCTCCGGCCGTCGGTTTTGACCACGAGGTGCCACGGAAGGTGTCGAAGGCCTTGAGGAAGCCTTGGAAATGGTCGCTTCCCTTCTTGGCTCGGATGCCGCGTCCGCGGTCGTAGTGCAGCACCACATCGAAGGGTTCGAACATGATGCCGGTGAGAAAACGGCGTAGCGACAGGTAGCGGCGCTCCGCCTTGTCGTCAGACTCCTTGGGTGGTGCCGAGACCAGATCGGTGACGTTGCCGTAGAGGATGAACTGCGAGGCCGATCCGGATCGATAGGCGCGGCGCATGCGCTGGGCCCACTTCGGAAGTGAGGGTGGAAGTGACGGCGGCAGCGTCGGCATCTATTCCTCCGACGTCCGTTGCGGCGCGGGCGGAAGCTCCATGCCGCCGCCCTCTTCGACCGGACCGAGAGTGCTGAATAGGTCTGAGTTGGCGTCCATCCAGCGGCTGGTCTCGTCCATCGTCGAGGTGACGGCGTCCAGCCTCGACGACAGCAGATCCGGGTTGCCGCTCACCGCCGCTTCTTCGCGCAGCAGCTGGACCTGCTGTTCGATGCGTTGCAGCTCGGCGTCGATCACCAGGAGGCTCTCCTCGGCCCGATCGAGATTCTCCATCCGCTTGCGGTTGATTTCGAGCGTGCCGCTGAGCGAACGAGCCAGGGCGCTACTCTTGCTTCCGGCCTCATCCAGCTGGCCTTCCAGTTTGGCGATCGTCGCCAGGAGTTCGCGACGGTCGAGATTCTCGATGTTGTCGGCGATGACTTCGCGCGAGCGCAGAAGGCGCAGGAATATCCACAACATCTGGTTGAGACTACGGCCGCGCATGTCGCGCAGGGTGTCCAGACTGACCTCGTCATAGCTGGTACTGATGCCGAGGATGCGGCGGCACTGAGCGAGCAGTCGGGTATAGCGTTGGCGGCTTTGGTCCCCAGGCTGGCGACGGCACGTTCCACCTTCTCGTACCAGCCGCGCTGATTGCCGACCCGGCTTTCGGCGTCGACCAGCCGCTGAAAGCGCGGATTGCCGGCCATCAGTGTCAGGTAGGCGAGTTCGGCGGCGGCACCGAGGAGCCAGAAGCCGGGGTTGGCCAGCCCGAAAACGGCCACCACGCCGAGGGCCATCAGGTTGAGCGGCATCGCGCCCAGTCCGGGCAAGGGAACCTTGCGGTTGAAGGCGTTGCGCACGTAGGTGCCGAAACTGAAGGCGGGTTTGGCCATCAGCTGCCGCCCGCCTTGGTACCGGTGGCTTCGAGGGCGGTGAAAGCGCGCACCACCTCACCGACCGCCTGCTTGAACAGCGGCGACTCTTGGGTGGTCAGTGGGTCACTGCCTCGGCTCGGAGGAATGATGTCGTCGAAAACGGCGCCGATACGGCCGGGCGCGGGAGTCATGATCCAAACCCGGTCACTGAGGTAGACCGCCTCGGAGATCGAGTGGGTGACGATGAAAACGGTGGCGTGGATCTCGTGCCAGAGTTCATGGATCAGCCGCTGCATCTCATGGCGAGTCGGTTCGTCGAGGGCCGAGAAGGGCTCGTCCATGAGGACGATTCCGGGTCTGAGCACCAGCGTGCGTGCGATGGCCACCCGCTGCTGCTGGCCGCCCGAGAGCTGGTGTGGGTATTTGTTTTCGTGGCCGTCGAGTCCGACCCGGCGAATCAGCTCCATCGCCCGGTCGTCCATCTCGGAGCGCGACAGGTCGAGTTGCCGGCGATGGATCTCGAGGCCGAAGGTGACGTTGCGCAACACGGTGCGGTGCGGGAAGGAGCTGTACTTCTGGAAGATCATCCCACGGTCGCGGCCCGGCCCGGTGACCATTCGGCCGCGCACCAGTACCTCGCCGTGGGTCGGCGGGTAGACATCCGAGAACCCTTGAATCAGGTTCAAGACGGTCGACTTGCCGGAGCCGGAAGGGCCGATGATGGCGATGAACTCCCCGTAGTCGGGCCGGTCCTCGATGACGAAATCGACGTCGCGAATCGCCGTGTAGGCCTTCTTGGTGCCCGGGTTGAAGGTCTTTTCGACTTGCCGAAACTCGACTACGGGTGCCGGGCCCCCGTCATCCGTTGCGGCTCCGTTTCCCGCCGCACCGGCACCGTTCACCGGTAAACCTCGCGATAGGGGAAAAGCCGCTTGCCGACGAGGGCCCAGATGCGGTCGGTGATGAAGGCGACGGCGACGATCACCAGCAGCACCAGGTAGATGTGCTCGCGGGGCCCGCGCCGCTGTGAAGTGATGATGATGCCGCCCAGACCGCGCCCGATATCAACCATCTCGGCGAGGATGATGTAGCTCCAGCCGATGCCGAAGCCCATGCGCAGGGACTGGTAGATGTCGGCCCACGAAACGCCGAGAAGTACCTTGATGACCGTCTGTAGCTTGCTGGCGCCCAGGGTGTAGGCGGTCTTCAAGTAGACGTCGTCGACCGAGTCGACGGCCTCGACGATCAGCGGCGTCAGATAGATGGCGAAGGCCAGCGCCAGGAAGGCGACCTTCTGTTTCTCGCCGGTGCCGAAGAAGCTCAGCGTGAGTGGCACCAGAGCCGGGATCGGCAGGTAGGCGGAGAAGGTCGACAGCGGGTTGAAGGCCGCCTTGATCTTGGTGAATGAGCCCATCAGGAGACCGAGCGGAAAGGCCACGGCTCCGCCGACGATGAAGCCGCCGACCACGCGCAGGAAGGAGACCGACAGGTTGCGGGTCAGCGCCCGCTCGAACCACAGCGACGGGAACGAGCGAACCACCTCCATGGGGCTGGGCAGGATGGTCGGGGAGATGAAGCGCGATTCCGCCATGGCGCCGGCGGTGAGCAGCCACCACAGCCCGAGAAGCAAGAGGATGGGCACGCTGCCCAGCACCCAACGCAGCCAGCCGGCAACCGGCTCACGGGTGCGCAGCCAGCCGCCGCCGAGGCCGCTGACCTCGCCAGCGTCGGCCGGCCGCGCTTCTTCGTCGCTGAGTTGTTCGCCGACCGCATCCGCGGTCGCTTGCCTGGTCGTCTCGTCACTCACCGCCCGACCGCCTTGTGGCTCACTGAGCCTCGGGTGGGTAGACCGAGACTTCCACCCGGCGGTTCAAGGCATGGTTGTCGGGGTCGGAGGCGTCGGCCGGCTCGTTCCAGCCCTTGCCTTCGACCACGAACTTGTTGGGATCGAAGCCGTACTTGTCGATCAGCGCCTTGCGCACCGCCTCGGCGCGATCGAGTGAGAGTTCGCGCACCGATTCAAACTGCACGCCGCGCCCCTTCATCGAGGAGTCGGTGTGGCCGACCACGGCGATCACCGCCCGCTCGTACTGCCCGGCCAACCGCCCGACCTTTTCGAGCGTCGCGGTGACCGTCGGATCGTAGAGCGTGTTGGCCACCGGCCGGTTGGTCTCGTCGTGCTGCGGCTCGTAGAGGTTGGAGGAGTTGGGGAAGAAGTTGATGCGGATGGTCTGCGTCAGGATCGGCGATTCGGCGTTGACCCGGCTGTAGCTGGTCGGTGCGAAGCTGGTGCGGTACTCGTCCTTCTGATCGGCGAAGGTCCCCGCCTTGTCGATCGCCTTGAGGGCCGAGAAATCCATCACTTCGTCGAAGCGCACGGGAGTTCCGATCAGACCAAGTTCGCGGTAGACGAAGGTGATGTTCTTCCACGTGCGCTCGAAGTTGGCCGGTTCGTTGCGGTTGAGGAAGAAGGCCTTATTCTCGGCGAAATTGGTTGAGTGGGCGTCGGCCGCCATCCCTTGCACCTCGTCCACCGGCATGCCGTAGCCTTCGGCCATCCACTGCATCGCCTGCGCCTTGAAGGTGTCGTTGTGCAGCTGCTCCATGGCGGAGAAAACGCCCGAAACCAGCCCCTCGATCACCTTCGGGTGGTCCTTGGCGAAGTCGGCACGGGCGGCCCAGACATCGGCGATCAGTTTGTTGGCGTCGGCGGTGGTGGTGAGGATCTTGGTGCCCTTGACGCGATCGGGGACGTTGTAGATGTCCGGCGCCCAGGAAACCATCGCGTCGATACTCTTGTCGGCGACGAAGGCCGCCGCCGCCTCGAAGGCGGTCGCCGTGTACTTGTGGTTGACCTCGCTGGGTTGCACGCCGGCATTGATCAGTAGATTATTGATGAAATACTGCGAAGGGCTGTTCTGCGCGTAGACGATCGTCTTGCCGCGTAGATCGCGGGCGGACTTGATGTTGCCGCGCACCACAATGCCGTCGCCGCCGTTGGACCAGTCGATCTGCTGGAAAATCCGTGGCGCGGTGCGCGAGTCCTTCATCAGCTCGGGAGCGAAGAGCACCATCATGTCGAGGGTGCCCCATAGCACGTGGCTCTCGCCCGAGGCGAAGGCGTCGCGCGCCACCACCGGATCGTCGATCAGCTTCAAGTTCACCTTGAAGCCGAACTCCTTGAAGAAGATGCTCTCCTCGTTGGGAGCGAAGCCGTGGTTGGCGGCGACGATGGGCAGCCAGCCAATCCAGACATTGATTGGAAACTGCACCACCGGATCGTCGTCGTTCCAATGGTAGTTGCTCACCCCTTTCACCGGCGGCAGCTTCTCCGTCGGGACGTAGGTGTATTCGCTGACCGTGGTAACGCCGCCGGTATCCGCGGCTTCCACTTCGTCCTTGAACTTGCCGAAGTCAATAGTGCCGCTCTTGGCGCCCGATGGGGCCAGCAGATCGCGGAAGTAGTACGCAGCCCCCGCCAGCAGGGCAAGGATGAAGATGAAGATCGCGAGCTTGCCGATCTTGGTCGGGCCGACGCTGTCATTGCCCATCTTTATTCTCCTTCACGAGTCGCGTTCGCTATGTTCGACGTGTAAGGCCGCCGTGCGGCGACTCTTGTTCGGTCCTACGCTGTAGCCGCCGCTGTTCTTCGCTATTCGTCTCAGCCTTCCGAGATCTCGGGCCCCATCTCTTTGATCGGCCTTTCTTCGCTCGCTGCCGCCGGATCGGAATCCACTTGCAGCGGCTCTGTCTCGGGCATGTCGAGGCCGTAGGCGGCAGCGAACTCGGAGAGAGCTTGATCGGCCAGCGCCGCCTGTTCCGCCTCTTTGAGTTCGACTTCGGAGGTATCGATGGTGGTGGAGGCGACCCGTGCCCGGCCAGCCGCCTTGTCGCGCCGCTCGGAGAGGTATTCCTCCACTCGGCCGAGGGTGTCGCCGGAGCCGCCGATCTCCGAGATCATGCCGCTGGCCATCTCCTGCAATTCGGCCTGAGCTTCGAGCATCTCGGTCTCGGTCAGCATCCGTTTCAGCGACTCGATCTTGGCCTTGGCCTCGCGCACCGAGACATCGCGTGACTTGACCAGCTTCTTGAAGGTCGAGTCGGCCGCTTCGAGCTGGCCGCGGTTTTCTTCCAGTTGCTCCTTGACCGTCTTGAGTTGCAGGGCATATTGACCGGCCGCGCCGCGGTTGCCCACCTTGAGGTTGGCCGCCGCCTTGGCCGCCAACTCGCGCTCCTGAGCTTCCAGCTTCTTCACCTGGCGCATCAGCCGCTCGACGAAGCCGGCGTGGTTGGCCAGGTTCTCGTTGAACCGGCCGATCTGCTGGCGCAGGTTCTCCTTTTCAGCTTCGATCAGCGCCTTCGGATTGGCTTTTTCGAGTCCCGATACGAAGAGGCTCAGAAAGCCTCGGACCAAGTTACCCAAACGCTTCAGCATCGCGGGCTCCTTTCCCTCTGCGGTGGCGAGACAGGACGCCGGCAGTACGGGTACATGTAGGCAATAAAAGACGGCTGCCAGGATACCAACGGCCCTGACAGAGTGCAAAGTGATACCGCTGAGCCTTGGTACGGCTCGCGACCCCGAGTTGTTCCTGGCGCCGTCTTGCGATGCGGTAGGATCGACCGTATCAACTGGTTGTCCCGGATCTAGCCACTCATAGTTGGGCTCCCGAAGGAGATAGCGGGAGGTCTAGGAGGTTTTCCCATGAGCAGAAAGTTCCGTGCCTTGTTCGCGACGCAGCGTAAGTTCGTAGCACCGTGTTTGCTCGCCGCGCTGTGGATCGTAGTCGCCGGTTCAGGAGCGGTCTTCGCACAATCTCAGGCCACCACTGGCGTGCTCGAAGGTATTGTGAGTGACGAATCGGGCGGTCGCTTGCCAGGGGTCACGGTGACCCTGACCAATGAGGCCACGAACTTCCAGCAAGTACACATTACCGACGGCAGCGGCCGATTCCGCGGGATGCTCCTGCCCTTGGGTCCCTACGAGGTACGGGCCAGCCTCGAAGGGTTCAACACCCTGGTGCGCAATGGCATCAAACTGACCATTGGTGCGACGATCAAATTGGAGTTGATCTTGCACGTTGGCACGGTCGAGCAAGAGATTCTGGTCACCGCCGAGGCGCCGCTGGTCGATACCACCGACCCGCAGAGCACCGTCAAGATCGACCGCGACACTCTTGACTCCATTCCCAATAACGGACGCAACTTTCTGGAATTCACCAAGCTCACGCCCGGTGTCTCGATTGTGCAAGGGCCGGATGGTGACGAACTGACGATCAACGGCCAGAAGGGGATTCAAAACAACATCTCGGTCGATGGCGCCGACTTCAACAATCCCTTCTTCGGCGAGCAGCGCGGCGGTCAGCGGCCGGCCTTCACCTTCAACATCGACGCCGTCCAGGAGTTCGTGGTGGTAGCCGACGGCGCACCGGCGGAGTTCGGTCGCTCCTCCTCGGGCTTCGTCAACGTGGTGACCAAGTCGGGAACCAACAACTACGCGGGTACCGCCCACTTCTTCTACAAGGACGACTCGTTGTCCACCGAGGCCGAGCGCCAGGATGGCACCAAAGAGCCGGCTTTCGACTCCAATCAGCAACAGATCGGCTTCACTCTCGGTGGCCCGATCCACCAGGATCGCCTCTTCTTCTTCACCGCCTTCGACACGCAGTCGGGCGACAACACCAAGCAGAAGGATCCGAACCGCATCGAGCAGCGGGTGGTCGATGCCCTGGCCGCGTTGGGCAGCCCCAACGAGAATGCTCCCATCACCCGTACCGATGACGCCACGGTCTTTCTCGGCAAGCTCGACTACCACACCTCGAACAACAAGCACCTGGCGACGGTGCGCTACTCCTACACCGACTCCAAGCAGGAGAACGGCACCTTCGACGTCGACTCCTGGGGCGCCAGCGCCAATGCCGTCGAGGAGGACTCCTCCAGCGCCGGTACCGGCTCGTTGATCTCCACCCTGTCGGCGAATTTCCTCAACGAGGGGCGCTTCCAGTGGGCGCGCGAGGATCGGCCGCGCCCCTACGATGGCCCGAACATTGCCGGCACCGACCGGCCGTTGCCGGATACCGCCTTCGACTTCGGTCGTAGCTACCGCTTCGGCATGCCCTTCTTCATTCCGGTCGAGTACCACGACACCCGTTTGCAGTTCAACGACAACATCTCCTGGCTGCGCGGCGACCACAGCTTCAAGGCGGGGATTGAGTACAACCGCACCGAGGCGTCGCAAGTCTTCGTCGGCTTCGCCAACGGCCGCTTTATTTTCAGCTCGACCGACGGCTTCCTCAACTACGTGAACAATCCGAACTACGTCGAATGCTCGGACGGTAGCTCTTCGCAGAGCGGAAGCTGCCCGGCCGGCGCCAGTGTGACTGGCCCGGTGCTGCTCTACTTGCAGCAGGCGGGGGTCGGCGGCTTGACTGCCGAGCAGGCCGGTACCCAGACCATCACCCAGGAAGAGCCGGCGATCTTCTTCCAGGACACCTGGCAACCGAGGTCCAACCTCACCATTACCTACGGCCTGCGCTGGGAGGCCCAGATCCAACCCGATCCGATCACCCCGCCGAGCGAGGTTTTCTACGCCGACTTCATCGGTACCACGGTGGCCGGCCAGGAGTTCCCGTCCGATGGCACCATTCCCTCCGACGAGGAGATGTGGCAGCCGCGGCTGGGCATCGCCTGGTCTCCGGGTAACGACGGTCGCTCGGTGGTGCGGGCGAGCGCCGGCATTTATGCCGCGCGCATCCCGGGTTTGAACCTGGCGTCGAGCCGGTCGACCAACGGTAGCCGCGGGCAGACCCTCTTCCGCAACAGCGCGTTGACGCCGATTCTGGGTCCGCCGCCGCCCTACACCGAGTTGATCCCGCAAAGCTCGGTTGGCGATCCCTTCCTCCCCGATGTCTTCGTCTTCGACAAGAACTTCGAGAACCCCAAGACGAACGCCTTCGCACTCTCCTACGAGCGCGAACTCAACTCTCGTCTCTCCGGGCTGGTCAAGCTCAACTACGCCAAGACCGACCACATCACCCGCTTCGTCAACCGCAACGATCCGCTCCTCGGATCGCCCTGGGGCAGTGGCCTGGCACCGGGCGGCGCCAATGGCATCAACACCTTGACGGTGGTCGAGTCGACCGCCAAGAGTCGCTACCGGGCGGCGACCCTAGGCCTCAAGGGGCGCTACCCGAAGGTCCAGTTCGAGGGTTACTACACCTACTCCAAGGACGAGTCGGACGACGACAACGAACGCGATCCTTTCAGCTTCCGTTACGCGCGAGTCACCGATCTCGACGCTGAGTTCGGCCTCTCGGACCGCGATCAGAGGGACCGTTTCAACGCCTGGGTGCTCTGGCAAGCGCCCTACGACTTCCAGGTGAACGCGCGCTTCTCCTACCGCTCGCCGCAACCCAAGTCGATCACCGCAAGCGGTGCCGACGCGGCGACGCCGCAGGATCGGATCAACCCCGACGGCACCATCACTCAGCGCAACCTGGGCCGCAAGGACAACAAGTTCTCCTCCATCGACCTGCGCATCTCGCGGGCGTTCAAGCTTGGCAACGTGGAACTCGAAGGCATCCTCGATGTCTTCAACCTGACCAACGAACCCAACTTCCGCACCCCGCAGGTCACCAACCTGATCTTCAACTTCGATGGGACCGTGACGAGTGGCCTGGGTGATCCCCGGCAGGCTCAGTTGGGGGTGAGGATCGTCTGGTAGACGGGACGGTCTTGCCCGCGCGGGCAGGCCACTCGCTTGTTGTTTCGAGGGGGCTCTCTCCGAGCCCCCTCGTCCTCAAGAAGCGTGGTTCTTGAGGACTTCACCCCGAGGAGTCCGGCCTGGCGGCCGGGCTCGCCCTCGGAGGGCGAGCCCGTGGCGCTGCATCTAGGTGCCATGCGATTATCGGAGAATCTTGGGATTCGCGCGACTTACAGCCTAGTGCTCCCTCGGCTAAGTGGTTGGGATCAGAGGTGCCACCCCAACATTGTTAGGGACACGAGGCAGCCACTTAGGTGCCATGCGACTATCGGAGAATCTTGGATTCGCGCGACCTGCGACCCCTCCTTCAATCCAAGAAGCGCTCTTGCCGAGTCAGAACGGCGGATCAGAGGTGCTGCGGATCAGAGGTGCCACCCCAACATTGTTAGGAACACGAGGCAGCCACTTAGGTGCCATGCGATTATCGGAGAATCTTGGATTCGCGCGACCTGCGACTCCTCCTTCAATCCAAGAGGCGCTCTTGCCGAGTCAGGACTGCACAGTTTCTCCGTGTCTGCGCGTGCTGCGCCACAGAATCCGGCGGATTGACTTGTCTTGCTGGTGGTGGTGGAACTCTTCGACGCCATCTGGCCTGGCTCCAGCCTGGCGAAGGGCAAGGGCGGCGGGAA
>JAJRVQ010000143.1 GCA_024277255.1 Acidobacteriota bacterium
GATTCTTCGCCTCCTCCAGCTCAACTTGTTCGAACGAAGGCCGCTCGAACAGCTCCTCAGACCGCCTGATCCCGTCGCAACGGATATTCCTCTTCAGCTCCACCTCGGGATTGCATGAAAGTTAGTGGGACAGCAGTGACCAGTGGTACAGCTGGACCTGCTGGAAAGGTGGCTGTTGAGCTAGTTCGATTCGCTCGGCCCGCTGGCGTGGCAAGGGGTGCTCCCCCGCTCGCCGCGCTCAGCGGACGGGTCGTCTGGGTTCGGAGTCTGGGTCTCGGGGCTCCAGCTCCGGCCCCTCTCTGATGGTTTTTCTAGGAGGTATTGACATGGATCGGCGATGTTTCCCCCTGGTGGCGATTCTTTTCCTGACCCTGGGTGCGATCGCGGCGGTGGCTCCGGCGTGGGCCGGCAACCCTGTATACGGCGTCCCGGAGGTCGGTCAGCTCCTCAAAGTCTGCGACTATATCGGTCCGAATTACCCGCCCGGAACCGTGGTTCCGGAGGATTGCTTTCCGCAGTTGCACTCCCTGCGGCTCTTTCCTGGTACCAGTATGTCGGGCAGTGTCGAGGATCTGTTCGTTCCTGGAGCCGGCCTGATCCTGTGGGCCGTTCCTTACAGAAATGCAGAGTGCTCGTTGGCCCTGTCTTTTATTTTCGAGGTTCCCAGTCCCGCACTGGCCAACGAATTGGTGGTGGGCTACTGGACAGCAAACGGCGATGCAAAGGTGCGTGTGGAGGTGCTCGATCCCCAAGGTGGCAAGTCCTATCCTCTGGAGTGTGACCTGGCTGGCTGGAAGGTGACCGGTGAACTGGCGTGCGACCTTCCGCTCGAGGCGCTCAGCTTACGGCTCAAGTCACAGCCTTTACTTGAGATTCTGATGGCGATCGAGGTGAGGTGCGACAAGAGTCTGAAAGGTGTTGGTGCGGACGCGGTTGCGGTGAGCAAGGTGAGGCTGGGGCCGCCGCCACGACCACCGAAATGATCGCTGGCGATGGGCCACCTCTTCGGTTGGTGGTTGGAAGGTCCTGGCAGGGTGGCCCATCGCTAGTCGCTCGATCTATCCTGGTCAGCCGGATCCTCGGGCGGCTTGCCACGACGCTGAGCGCCACCCAAGGCGGCACCGATGGCGACGCCGACGGCGAGACCGATTGCGATGTTGTCCAAGGCCACTCCCAGGGCCACACCGATCGCAATGCCGATGGCCATCCCAGTGCCGCCGCTCGATTTGAACGCTCTTTTTTTTGCCTCGGACATGTCTGATGCCTCCTCCTTGGAGTTGCTGGGTGAGATGGTGGTTGACCCGAATAGCCTGGTCTGACGCTGCTCCGGGAGGCTATGAATCCGGGAAAATCTTGCCCGGATTGAGGATGCCGAGGGGGTCGAAGGCCTTCTTGACCTGTCGCATGAGAGCGAGGGTCGGTGGATCGATGGCCAGCGGCAGGAGCTGTTTTTGCGACCAGCCGATACCGTGTTCGCCGGAGAGAGTGCCGCCGAGGTCGATCACGGCGCGGAAGAGCTGTTCTTCGGCGGCGTCGCGGCGGCTCGCCCATTCTTCGAGCGGTAGTTCGCCGCGCAGGAGGTTGACGTGCAGGTTGCCGTCTCCGGCGTGGCCGTAGCAGATGGCGGTGAGACCGTGGTCGGCGGCCGCCCGGCGAGCGGCGCGGACGAGGTCGGCCAACGCCTTGCGCGGCACCACGGTATCGGCCTCCTTGTAAACGCTGCGGTGTTTGACCGCTTCGCCGATCTTGCTGCGCACCTCCCACAAGCGCCGCTGCTCGGCGGCGTCTTGGGCCACCAGCGGCTCGCCGGCGCCCAGTGACTCGACCAGGTCGGCGATGGCGGCGGCCCGTTCGAGCAGCTCGTCGGCCACCTCGCCGTCGAGCTCCACCAGCAGCATGGCCTCTTGGTCCACCAGTCCCGGCGGTAAGACCATCACCTCGCCCACGGCGCGGAGTGCTTCCGCTTCCATCAACTCGCAGGTGGCCGGGTCGAATCCGGCGAGGAAGATCTCTTCGACCGCGGCGGCGGCGGCGTCGAGGGCGGGGAAGGGGATGACAAGGACGAGGGTGGTGGCCGGTTTGGGCAGCAGGCGCAGGGTGGCGGCGGTGATGATCGCCAGGGTGCCCTCGGAGCCGACCAGGAGTTGGGTCAGGTTGTAGCCGGTGGCGTCCTTGCGGGTGCGAGCGCCGGTGCGGATCAACTCGCCGCTGGGCAGCACCGCTTCGAGCGACAGCACGTAGCGCCGGGTAGTGCCGTACTTGCAGGAGTGCGGTCCGGCCGAGTCTTCGGCCAGGTTGCCGGCCAGCAGGCAGGTGTCGCCGCTGGCGGGATCGGGCGGATAGAACAGTCCCTGCTCCTCGACCTGGCGCTGCAAGTGGCCGGTGATCACTCCGGCCTCAGCTTCGCAGGAGAGATCCCGGCGATCGATCCAACGGATCTTGTCGAGCCGTTCGACCGACAGACAGATTCCTCCGGCAACGGGAAGTGCGCCGCCCGAAAGACCGGTGCCGGCGCCGCGGGGAGTCACCGCTAGACGCAATTCGCTGGCCAGCCGCATCACAGCCGCCACCTGATCCGGTGTCGCGGGAAGGGCGACCGCTTGGGGCGGGAAGTGCAGATCCTCCGTCTCGTCGCGCCCGTAGCGCTGGCGCGCCGGCTCGTCGGTGCGCAAGCCTTCTTCGCCCAAGATGGCGTGCAACCGTTCCAGCGCCGCCGGGTCGATCGGATGAAAAGTCGAGGTCATGGTGAGGACTTTACCCGTTTCACGCCGACTCTTTCCGCGACTCCCTCTTCGCCGCACTGTCGGAGATGTCGCGGACGACTTGGGCCTCCACCTCGATCACCGGGCCACCGTCGCCGGCGGCGGAGCCGACTCTGGGCGGGCTTCCAACTCCCGGGTGACTGCCGGGGGGCACACCGGCACCGCGGGTGATTCTTCGGGCCAACCAACCCTCCAGCCGCCGGGCGAGACGGGAGCGGATCGGCGGAACCAGAAGGGCGAAGCCGGTGAGATCGGTGAGCAGCCCGGGAGTCAGCAGGACCGCGCCGGCGATCAAGATCAGCAGGCCATCGAGCAGGGTGCGACCCGGCGGCCGACCGGCCGCCGACTCTTGCTGGAAGCGCTTCCAGGTCGCCAGCCCTTGCTGCCGCGCCAAGGAGGCTCCGAGAATTCCCGTCGTCACCACCAGAGCCACCGTCGCCGCCAGGCCGATGCGATCGCCGAGTTGTACCAGCAGATAGAACTCGATCAGCGGAACGGTGATGAAGAGCAAGAGGAGCCGGGCCAGCATCCTTCCACTCTCGACGAAGATGAGCGGGAGGTCAAGGGCCGGTGAGATACAGAGTTGAAAATATGGGGTCTGTCCTCCTTGTTGGTGATCTTAGGTAGCTTCCGAGACGCGGAAAAACTGGTAGATTGGCCTTGGACAGAGCCAGCAATCTGTATTCTCGGTGCATCCCGGACACCGGCGCGTTGCAGCGGAGTCGGTGCGGCGTCGTTGTAGAATTGTTGCAGAGTCGCTGCAACACGACGGTTCCGCCGGGTGGCGAAGGAGGCGAGTGTGGCGATGAATCTGCATTGCCAGACGCTGGTTTAGGAGGAGTTCAAGGGAAGGATGGAAAGATCGCAGTGAGTGCCCCCGCCGAGCGTCAACCTGGACGGCGAGCCGTGAGGTGGGCCGCGCTTGGCGGTGCGTTGACCCTTTGGACCGCTCAGTTTCTGGCCTCGGCGAGCCCGCTGGCCGGCTCTGCTTCGAGCCCTCTCTTCGAGGAGGTTTCGCCTCAATCCGGAGTGGATTTTGTCCACTTCAACGGTATGACCGGTGAGTTTTACTTCCCGGAAATGACGGGCCAAGGCGGCGCCTTCCTCGATTACGACGGCGACGGCGACCTCGATCTTTACCTGGTTCAGGGGGCTCTACTGGGTGATGGCAAGACCATCGAGCAGGCCACCTTTCCCTTTCGCGGCACAGGTACGCCCAGCGATCGTCTGCTGCGCAACGATTCGCCGGCGGATGGCACCGCCTGGCGGTTCACCGACGTCACGCGACGTTCGGCGATTGTGGCGCGAGGCTATGGCATGGGGGTCGCCACCGGCGATTTCGACAACGATGGTTGGGTGGATATCTACGTGACGAACTACGGCTCGAACCAGCTGTGGCGCAACCTGGGCGATGGGACCTTCGCCGAGGTCACCGCCGCCTCCGGTACCGACGATCCGCGGTGGAGCACCAGCGCCGCTTTTGTCGACTATGACGGCGACGGCTGGCTGGATCTGTACGTGGCCAACTACGTCGATTTCTCCCTCAGCCGCAATCCGCGCTGCTATGCCGAGAGCAGTCGGCGCGACTACTGCGGCCCCTCCGGCTTTCCCTCGCTGCACGACCGGTTGCTGCACAACCGGGGCGATGGAACGTTCGAGGATGTCTCGGTGCGCTCGGGTGTGGGCCGCCCCGCCGGAGCGGGGCTGGGGGTGGTGAGTAGCGACTTCAATGGCGATGGCCGGATCGATCTGTACGTGGCCAACGACGGTGAGGCGAACTTTTTGTGGCTCAACCAGGGAGACGGCACCTTCGTCGACGACGCCTTGTTTGCCGGAGTGGCGGTCAACCGGGCCGGCGAGCCGGAGGCGAGCATGGGGGTCGACGCGGGCGATTTCGACGGCGACGGCGACGACGATCTCTTCATGACTCACCTGATGGGCGAGAGCAACACGCTGTTCGCCAACCTGGGCGACGGCGTTTTTGAAGATCGGTCGATCGAACTCGGTCTGGCGGCATCGAGCCTGCCGTCGACCGCCTTTGGTACCTCGTGGTTCGACTACGACAATGACGGCTGGCTCGACTTGCTGGTGCTCAACGGCGCGGTGCGAATTCTCGAAGATCTCGCCCAGGCGGGGGATCCGTATCCGCTCGATCAGTCGAATCAGCTCTTTCGAAATCGGGGCGGTCGCCGTTTCGAGGAGACCACCGAGTTCGCTGGGGAGGCCTTCGCACGGGCCGAGGTGAGCCGCGGAGCCGCCTTTGGCGATGCCGACAACGATGGTGATCTCGACCTGTTGGTGTTCAACAACAGCGGTCCGGTCCGCCTGCTGCGCAACCGAGCCGCGGACGGAGCCGGTTGGTTGAGCGTGCGTTTCTTGGACGGCGCCAGCGGGCGTAACCTGCTGGGAAGCCGGGCGGTTCTCCGCCGCCGGGAGGCACCGGACCTCCATCGGCGGCTGCACACCGATGGCAGTTACTGTTCGGCGCGCGATGCGCGGGCCTTCTTCGGCTTGGATGCGACTCCCGCACAGCGCCTCGCCGCACTGGAGCTGATCTCACCGCACGGTGCGCGGCTGCGTCTCGAAGGCGGGCCGGCCCGCCGCCACTGGATCATCCGCGCGCCACAAGCGGTCTCCACAGCGGCGGTCGCGCAGTGAGGTCCCGCCGACTCATCAGCCTCTCGCTGCTCTTTCTTTGCCTGCCGTGGTCGGCTCTTTGCGCCGCGGGGATGGTGAATGGTGAAACGGATCGGTCCGCGCCGTCACTGCAAGACAGTGGTGTTGAGGACAGCGGCGTCGAGGTATCGGAACCTCTCGAAGCGATCCCGTTCCCGGATCTAGACACGTTGGAGCCTGCCGTCGCAGGCCAACTCCTGGAAACTCGAATTCTGATGCAAGCAGCGTTAGCGAACTTGAATCTACCGACCGCGGAGCGCGGCGCGGCGTTGGGGTCCGGCTGCCGGCTGTTTCACGCTTACAAGATCGCCAGCACCGCGGCCGCCTGCTACCGCAACGCCAGCCGGTTGGCGCCCGAAGATCCGCAGTGGCACCATCTGCTGGCCGTATTGGAGCAGCAGGAAGGACACCTGGAGGAGGCCGTGGCCGCCTACACCAAGGAGTTGGCGTTGACCCCGCGCAACGTCGCGGCACTGGTGCGACTCGGCGAAACGTTGCTCGAACTCAACCGGCCAGAGGAGGCCTCCGAGGTCTTGTCGATGGCGCTCGACGCCGACCCCACCTCGGCGGCGGCGATGGCGGGGATGGGCCAGGTGGCACTCTCCGCCAAGCGCTATGAGGAGGCGATCCTGCTCTTTGAGACGGCTCTGGCGGCGGCTCCGCAAGCCAATCGGCTGCATTATCCGCTGGGCCTGGCCTACCGCGGCGCGGGTAAGATGGACTTGGCGCGCCAGCACTTGGGGCTGCGCGGTCCGGTCGGTCTGGCTCCGCGAGACCCATGGGTGGAGGAGCTGCCGGAGCTGACCACCGGCGAGGTGGCCCATCTGCTGCGCGGTCGCCTGGCTTTCAAGGCGGGCAAGGCCGATATCGCCCTTGAGGAATTCCGTCAGGCGGTCGACGCGGCACCCGACAGCTCGCGCGCCCGGGTCAATCTAGGATCCGCCTTCTCGCAACTCGGCGAGAGCGCGGCCGCTGCCGAGCAGTTCCGCGAAGCGTTGCGAATCGATGCGAACAACAGCACGGCTCATTTCAATCTAGGCATGCTGCTGGCCCATCGTGGCGAGCTGGTGGAGGCCTCGAACCACTTGGCGAGCGCCGTTCGCCTGGATCCGGAAGACGCCGTTGCGCTGCGCGAACTGGCGGCGGTATTGGCTCGCGGTGGCCGTCACGACAAGGCTTTGCAGGCCTATGGTGAAGTGGTGCGGCTGGCTCCGGCGGACGAAGAGGCTCGGCTGGGTGAGGTGCGGGCGCTGGTCGCCCAGCAGCGCTACGGCGAGGCGGTGGAAAAACTTCGCGCCGCCCTCGAGCTGATGACGGACAGCGGCCAGCTGACCCACGCCTTGGCTCGTCTGCTGGCCGCCAGCCCGGATCCGGTGGTGCGCAACGGCGAAGAAGCTCTCCGCCTGGCTCAGCTGGCCTTCCGGGGCCGACCCAGCGTCGGCCATGCGGAGACCGTAGCGATGGCCTTGGCCGAGTTGAACCGTTGCCAACAGGCGGCCGAGTGGCAGCGCAAGGCACTCGAAGCTAGCCAGAGCCAAGGGGTCGACTCCGCCGCGGCCGAGAGGTTGCAGGCCGCTCTCAAGATCTATGAAACCGAGGAATCCTGCCGCTATCCAGTCGCGGAGAACGGTAGCTCTACTTCTAAAGACAGACCGAACTGAATTCGAACCTGCCCGTTCCGCGGAACACTTTGATCACCGTGGCGGGCTACAAAACACAGGAGGTTGGGAAGATGAAAACAGTATTCTTTAAGCCGGGAGTTCTGCTGCTGATGGCTCTGCTCTTGGCAGCCACACCGGCCATCGCCGGAGAGGTCGCCGATATGATCGCCGGTGGCAACGCAGTGAGTTTCGCCACCAAGGTCCAGCACGACGGAGTGACGCTGACCGTCACCGGTCCCAAGGACTTCGTTTTTCAGCAGCGCTTCGCCGCCGGCGAGGAGCCGTTGATGAGCCTCTTCGATCGAGGCGGTAACGCTCTTGCGGACGGTGCCTACACTTGGGAACTGCGGGTTGTACCGGTGCTGTCGGCGTCGGTGCGCCAGGCGCTCGCCGAGGCGCGCGCGCAAGGGGACGACAGCGTCGCGGCCGGTCTGCGCGACCAGGGCGTGCTGCCCCGCGAGGAGCGGGTGGCCTTCGGCTACTTCACTCTCGACCGTGGCTCCGTGGTCAGCGATGCCATCTCTGAGATTCCAGAGGGTAAAGGCGCGGGCGCGGTAGCCCTCAAGGGCGACACCGGAGAAGTGAGTCGCCAAGGTGACTCGCCGTCGATGGGCCTCAAGGACCAGCTGATTCTCGACGACCTGATCGTCGACGGCAGCGCTTGTATCGGTCAAGACTGCGTCAACGGCGAGAGCTTCGGCTTCGACACCATTCGGCTGAAGGAAAACAACTTGCGTATCAAGTTCCAAGACACCTCCTCTTCCGCATCCTTCCCGACCAATGACTGGCAGCTGACCGCCAACGATTCCTCCAACGGCGGCGCCAACAAGTTCTCGATCGATGACATCGACGGCGGCCGCACCCCGTTCACCGTCGAGGCCAGAGCCCCTTCGAACTCGCTCTACGTCGACGACAGCGGCCGGGTGGGTCTCGGCACCTCGACCCCGGTGGTCGAACTGCACGTGGTCGACGGCGACAGCCCGACCCTGCGTCTCGAGCAGAACGGTTCTTCCGGCTTTACGCCGCAGACTTGGGACATAGCCGGCAACGAGACCAACTTCTTCGTCCGCGATTCGACCAACGGCTCGCGGCTCCCTTTCAAGATCAGGCCGAGCGCTCCCTCCAACTCGCTGTACGTGAATACCAACGGTGACATCGGTCTCGGCACGGCTTCGCCCTCGGCGGCGATTCACGCCCTCAGGTCGGGCGGCGCCGCCGCCGGCATGATGACGCTGGAGAACAACGCTCGAGTTCGCTTCGACCTGAAGGACAGTTCGGCGGATGGCGCGACGATCCGCTTCCTTGCTGGTGACAACGGCCTGGACATCGTCGAGACCGGTGGGACCGGCGAACTCGTTCGTTTCAAGCGCAATGCGGGAGCGGGCTACTCGGTGAGTTGGGAGCTGGGTAATGCCACTACGGATCGGATGACCCTCGACAACGCCGGCAACCTGGTAACGGCCGGAACGGTGAACGGCTCCTCTGACCGCAATCAGAAAGAGAATTTCTCACCGATCAGCGGTCAGGAAGTTCTCGACAAGCTGTCCGCGATCGAGATCACCCGCTGGAACTACAAGGCCGATACAGGCATCCAGCACGTCGGACCGATGGCGCAGGATTTCTACGCCGCCTTTGGTCTGGGTATCGACGATCGTCACATCTCGATGGTGGACGCCGACGGCGTCGCGCTGGCCGCCATCAAGGCTTTGAGCGAGCAGCTGCAAGCCAAGGACGAGATGATCCGTAAGCTCGAAGAGCGGCTGACCGCTCTGGAGAACCGGACACCGTAGGTCCGACAGCTCAGAGCTTGGGAGGCCGCGACTGGATCTTCGATTCGGTCGCGGTTTTTTCTTTGGGTTTCGGCGGCTGACGCTGGTCCGATCGGATCGGGCCTCTCGGTGCTACGATACGCCGACGCCGGGGTCAGACCTTCCCCCTGGCCAAGAAACTCCACCATGATCCGCGAACTTTTCCACATCGGCTCCTTCGCCGTCAGTCCCTTCGGTTTGATGCTGGTGCTAGCCTTTTTCAGCGCCTACTGGCAGATGCGGCGGGGTTTGAAGAGCCTCGGTATTGGTGATGAGGAAGACGCCAGCGCCATCCTCTTCGCCGCCGGGGTCGGTGGCATCCTCGGTGGCAAGATCTACTATGCCGTGCTCTACCGTGACTGGCATTTGCTCTACTCGCGCTCAGGGCTGGTTTGGTACGGCGGCTTCATTCTCGCCACCCTGGCGGTGGTGTGGACCGTGCGCAAGCGACGGTTGCCCGTCTGGCCCACCGTCGATGCCGCCACGGTCGGACTGGCCTTGGGCTATGCCGTCGGCAGGATCGGCTGTTTTCTGGTCGGCGACGATTACGGCATTCCTTCGCATCTGCCCTGGGCCGTCGCCTTCAAACACGGGCTGCCGCCTTCGACCGCTGGCAATCTGCGCTACTTCGGTGTCGAGGTCGCCAACCACATTTCCAACGAGACCCTGATGCGGGTCCACCCGACGCAGCTCTACGAGACCTCGGCGGCCCTGTTGATCTGGTTTCTGGGCGCTCGCCTGCTCAAACATCGGTCGCTATCCGCCGCCAGACCGAGGTATCGCCAGACTCCAAGCGGTTCCCTCATGCTGAAAGGCCAACCGCCAGCGGGCACGGTGGCGACGGTGGTGTTGGGGCTGTTGGCGGTGGAACGTTTCCTGGTCGAGTTTTTGCGTGCCAAGGATGACCGATTCTTCGGCTCGCTGACGCTGGCCCAGTTGGTGAGCTTTGGAGTGGTAGCGGTGCTGGCACTGCTGTGGCTGCACCGCCGCCGGCGACCGGCGACCGGCTGAGAGGCCAATGGCCACCGTCGTGCCTTCACTTCTGCTGACCATCGCCGGCTCCGATTCCGGCGGCGGAGCGGGGATCCAGGCTGACCTCCCGCCCGAGGCCGGGCGGATGACCGGCCTCACCCTGCACGGAATCTTCGAACCATGACGCAAGAGCAAACGGAGCTGGACATCGTGGTGGTGGGCGCCGGCCCGACCGGTATCGCCGTCGGCGCTGAAGCGCGCCGCGCCGGGCTCGACGTGCTGGTGATCGACAAAGGGCCGCTGACCGCTTCCCTCCAGGCCTACCCGACCGATCTCGAATTTTTCACCACCCGCGAACTCATGGAGATCCTCGGCGTACCCTTCACCATTCAGGAGGTGAAACCGAACCGCCGCCAAGCGTTGGTCTACTACCGCGAGGTGGTCCGCCGCTTCGAGGTGCCTTTGGCGCTATACGAGGAGGTGACCGCCATCGAGCCCCGGGAAGGAGGAGGCTTTTCGGTCGTCACCCGCCGCGACGGCGGTGGCCGTAGGTTGCACACCCGCGCCGTAGCGGTCGCGACCGGCTTCTTCTGGTGGCCCAAGAAGCTGGGCGTCGAGGGCGAAGAATTGCCCTGGGTGCGCACCCAATACCTCGAACCCTACGCCCACTTCGATCAAGATGTGGTGGTCGTCGGCGGGGGCAATTCCGCGGTCAAGGTGGCGTTGGATCTGTGGCGCAACGGCGCCCGAGTGACCCTGGTCCACCGTTGGGCGCAGCTGAAGAAGACGATCAAGTATTGGCTGCGGCCCGATATCGAAAACCGCATCGCCGAGGGCTCGATCACCGCCCGCTTCGAGACCCGAGTCGGCGCATTCCTGCCCGCGGGGGACGGACGCCGATCGCGCGTCGTGCTCGAAGGTCCCGGAGGCAGCAGCGAGATAGAGACCGACGCGGTCTACCTGCAAATCGGCTACCTTCCCTACGTCGAGCTACTGCGCGACGCGGGCGTTGCCATCGATGAAGTGAGCCTGCGGCCGGCCTTCGACCCCGCTACCTGCGAGACCAACGTCGCCGGGCTCTACGTCGCGGGTACGATCCAAGCGGGGACCGATACGGGAAAGATCTTCATCGAGAACTCCCGCCACCACGGCGGCCAGATCGTCGACCACCTGGCCCGAAGAGAAAAACAAACTGCTTCCTCTGCGTAGCTCGTAGAGGTGGGTAGGCACGGCGTTTGCTACTCTGCACGGAGGGATGCAGCCTCTCCATCCCTCCCCAGCTGACTTCGGAACTCATCAAGAACGGGGATTCCACCCAACCCTGCCCGCAGGAGCTGCCATGAAACCAGCCACTCTCCATCGTCACTTCATCACTGCTCTGACCGTGATGGCGCTCGCCTTCTCTGTCTACACTTCCAGTCCGCTCAGCGCCCAAGCAGAGCAGCCCGGCATCTTCGGCGAAGTGATCGACGTTCGGGTGGTCAACCTGGAAGTGGTGGTTACCGATCGCGCCGGCAATCGCGTCGCCGGCCTCTCCTCCGAGGATTTTCGACTTCTGGTGGATGGGGAAGAGGTGCCGATCGATTACTTCTCCGAGGTCGCACTGGGCTTGGTCGCCGGTGAGCGGCCCAAGGCGGAGGGGAGCCAAGAGGCTGCATCGGCCCGTTCGGTTCCGAGTCTCACCCCGGGCCGGCCGGCCGGTACCAGCTACCTGGTCTTCGTCGACGATTTCTTTCCGTTGCGCCGTGATCGCAACCGCGTTCTGGAATCGCTGGAAGGGGAGTTCGGCCAACTCCGCCCCGAGGATCGGATGGCCGTCGTCGCCTTCGATGGCAAGAGGCTGAAGATGCTGACCAGTTGGACCAACTCTTCCGGGCAGCTGACGGACGCCTTCCGCGAGGCGCGAGGCCGCCCGGCGTATGGGCTGAATCGGCGCCAGGAACTGCAGAGTTTCCGCTCCACACAGGGTTTTGGAGCCAACGAGCGCTTCTACGAGAATGTCGGCGAGCGGCTGATACCGGAGGCTCGGCAGTATGTGGAGATGCTCTCTTCGCAGATCCAGCGTGAGATCTCGGCCGCTTCAGCCACCCTGCGCAGCTTCGCCATGCCGCCGGGGCGCAAGGTGATGCTGCTCCTCGCCGGCGGCTGGCCGTTCGATCCGACCCAGTTGGCTGGCGAGGATCCCCATGTGCCGGTTCTCGACAACGAGTTCGTGCGCGGCGATCAGCTGTACCACCCGTTGGCCGATACCGCCAACCTCCTCGGGTACACGCTGTATCCGGTGGACGTGCCGGGGCTGGAAGGGACGGGTCCTTCGGTGAGCGCCAGATCGCCGGGGGTGCCGGCGGGAGCAGGGCTGGCGGCCGAGCAGGAGGTGCAGGCCGCCCTGGGGATGCTCGCCCGGCGAACGGGTGGCAAAGCACTGCTCAACAGCAAGCGCATTCGGCCGCTGGAAACCGTGGCGGCGGACACCCGCTCTTATTACTGGCTGGGCTTCACTGCGGATCGTCAACGCGACGATGCAGCACACAAGCTCAAGATCGAGGTTCGCCGAGATGGCCTCAAGGTGCGGTCGCGCAAGGGCTTCCTCGATTTCTCTCGGCGGGCCGAGGCTAACGCGATGGTGGAGAGCACTCTGCTCTTCGGTAGTTCTCCGGGAGAGGGCGCGATGCCGGTGAAGGTCGGTGAAGTCAAACGGTCCGGGAGACGGTTTGTCGAAGTTCCTTTGACTCTGGCGATCCCGGTTTCGTCGATGACCGTCTTGCCACAGGGGAAACAGTGGGTTTCAGAGTTGGAGTTGCGCATCGCGGTGATGGACGAGGAAGGAAACCAGGCGGAGATGCTGGTGATTCCGCTACGACTGGAGAGCGACCAGGAGCCCGCGCAGGGCCGTTTTGTTCGCTACGAGACCTCGCTCAAGCTGCGTCGTTCCAAGCACGAAGTGGTGCTGGCGATCTTCGATCCCGCAACGGGTCGGCTGGTGACCAACCGGATAGAGATCGAGCCCTAAGACTCCGGCACACCGTCGAGTTGTCCACAAGGGAGGATCCAGTGTCCTCCCTTGTTGCGTTTGCGCGCATTTGAGCTTGGTTTCAGCTCGGCATGGCCCTTGCTATTACTTCGCTGCTGGGGAAGGAACCGACCACCGAGGAGAGATCATGAGAAGGAATCGAACACTCAGCCCATTCGACCGCGGCTTGGTGATAGCCGTCGCACTGGCCGTACTCGTGCTGACCGTCTTTACGATTGGCGAGGCTCTCGCTGAAGACGCACCATCGGATATCTTTGGTGAGGTCATCGATGTACGCCTCGTCAACCTCGAAGTCGTGGTGACCGATCGACAGGGAAATCGCGTGGTTGGCCTGGCCCCGGACGACTTTGTTTTGAAGGTGGATGGCCAAGAGAGGTCGATCGAGTTCTTCAGCGAGATCGAGGGTGGTTTGGCGAGACAAGCCGCGACCACTGGAGATATCCTCGCCACTCCGGGAGTCGAGGTGGGTAAGCCGGTGGGAACCAACTATCTCGTCTTCATTGATGACTTCTTCCCCATCAAGCGCGATAGAGATTTCGTGCTGGAGGCCATCGCCAGGGATCTGGGCAATTTGCGGCCGGAAGATCGGATGGCCGTCGTGGCGTTCGACGGTCGCCGGCTCGATATGCTCACCAGTTGGACCGGCTCGACGACGCAACTCGAACGAGCCTTTCGCCAGGCCCGCGGGCGCCCCGCTGACGGCTTGCAGCGCCGGGTTGAGCTTGCCCGTCTGCGCTCATCGCAGGGTCTCGGTGGCTTCGACTCCGTGCTGCCGAATGTAGGCCTCCGGCTGGGTGCGGAAGAGCGGCAGTACGCGGAGTTGTCCTCCGGCCAGGTTGTGCGGTTGGTTTCGGCAGCGGCCGCATCGTTGCGCAGTTTCGCCGCGCCGCAGGGGCGCAAGGTGATGATGATTCTGTCAGGCGGCTGGCCCTTCGATTCGACGCAGATTGCCTCCGCCAACGGTAACCGGCCGGTACTGGAGAACTACCTCCCTCGTGGCGACGAGATCTTCAAACCGCTGGCGGACATGGCCAACCTCTTCGGTTACACGCTCTATCCGGTCGATGTTCCCGGGCTTCAGTATTCTGGACCCGACGTGCAGTCGGGTGGCTTGCCCACTTCAGTGGCTTCGGTGGCGAGCGGTGAGGGCCAAGCAACGAGGAATGCCCGATTGAACAACAACGCCGCAACTGCTCCAGGCTTTCCCAACGCCGGAGTGACCGCCAGTCTGGTTGCTCAATCTTCTGTTCCGGCTCTCTCCGTCGAACACGAACTGCAAGCTGGGATCGGAATCCTGGCCCGTCGCACCGGCGGCCGGACTTTGCTCAACTCGACACGCAAACGGGCCCTCGAAGCGGTGGCTCGGGATACTCGCTCCTACTATTGGTTGGGCTTCAACGCCGATCGGCAACGCGATGACCGCAAGCACAAGATCGAGATCGAAGTGCGAGACCCGCACCTCAAGGTGCGTGCGCGCAGAGACTTCCTGGATCTTTCCCGCAATCAGGAAGCCAACGCCATGGTCGAGGGCTCGCTGCTTTTTGGTAGCGGTCTCAGCAGCGGTGTCTTGCCGGTGAAATTGGGCTCGTTGCGGCGGCTCGGCCGTCGCTTCGTGGAAGTCCCGCTGACCGTGGCCATCCCGGTCGAGATGATCACCCTACTGGCGCAAGCCGACGGCTCGGTAGCGGCGCTGGAACTACGCATCGCGGCGATGGACGAGAGGGGGAATCAATCCGAGATTCCGGTCTTGCAGCTTCGCCTGGAAGCTGAGAAGGACCCTTCACCGGATGGATTCATTCGCTATGACACCGCCTTCAAGATGCGCCGCGGCAAGCACGACGTGGTGGTGGCCCTCTTCGACCCGGTGTCGGGCCGGGTCGCATCGAACCGGCTGGAGGTTGTGCCCTAAGCCAGCCAACCGACCGGTGGGCCAAGGGCCGCTTCGCCGTGGGGCGAGCGGCCCTCGTTGCGTTGCGGTCTGCCGTATACTCGGGCTGAGGAACTTCATGATGAAAACTAGTCTCAGAACCGTTTCGTTTCACCTCGTTTGTTGCGCCGTACTGACCATCGCGGCCTCCATGGCTGCCCAGGGTGCGGAAGAGGTCGCAGAGGAGCAGCCGAGCCTCTTCATCGACACCCTGAACGTCAGCGTGGTGGACCTGGACGTCTTCGTCACCGACAAGAAGGGCAACCCGGTCACCGGCCTCACCAAAGAGGACTTCGAGGTGTTGGAGAACCGCCACCCGATGGTGATCACCAACTTCTATCCGGTGGTCGAGGGCAGCGTCGCTCGCAGTGAGCCGGCGCCACCGGTCGCGGCCGCGGTCGAGGAGGAAGCTCCCGAAGCGGCGCCGCAAGAGGAGCCACCACCGCCGCCGCTGCCCGAGAAGCAGCAGCTGAACTTGGTGGTCTACATCGACAACTTCAATATCCGGCCGTTCCAGCGCAACCGGGTGATGAGGGAACTGCGCGCCTTCCTGCGCAAACATGTGCACAAGGGAGATCGGGTGGCCCTGGTCACCTATGACCGTTCCCTCCATTTGCGGCAGCCATTCACTAGCAACCCCGCGGTCATCTCTCGCGCGCTACAGGAACTAGAAACGGTCAGCGGTCATGCCGTTCACCGGGTTTCCGAGCGCCGCGATGCGCTGGAGCAGATCGAAGACTCGACGACCGAGCAGGAGGCGCTCTCCTTCGCCCGCATCTACGCGGGGTCGATCTTCAACGACATCTCGTTCACCATCTCTGCATTGCGTGACTATGTCGATGGCCTGGCGGGCGTGCCCGGGCGCAAGATGATCATCTATGTCTCCGAGGGGTTGCCGATGCGGGCCGGCGAGGATCTCTTCTATGCCGTCCAGGAGAAGTTCAAGACCACCGTCGGCCTGACCCAGATCTACGATTTTGATGCCTCGCGGAAGTTCCAGGCGCTGGCGGCGGCGGCGAACGCGAACCGCGTCAGCTTCTACACCATCGATGCCGGCGGTTTGCGGGTCTATGGCGCGGATGTCTCCGAGAGGACGCCGAGCAACGGCATCCATGTCGATCAGATCCACACCTCGAACATCCAGAGTTCGTTGCAGTATTTGGCCGAGAAAACCGGCGGCAAAGCAATTATCAACACCAACCGTGTGACCCCCGCCTTGGAAAAGGTGGCTCAGGACTTCCGCACCTACTACTCGCTCGGGTACACCCCGTCGCACTATGGCGATGGCCGGTACTACCGAATCGAGATCAAGGTCAAGGGGAGAAAGGGGCTGCGCGTCCGCCATCGTGAGGGATACCGCGACAAGCCCCCCGCAGTCCGAGCTAGCGACAGTGTCCTTTCGGGCCTGATCCACAAGATCGACGACAATCCGATCGGTGTAGATCTCCAGTTCGGGCGTGGAACGCCGGCGAAAAGGGGCAACTACACGATGCCGCTTGCGGTCAGTATCCCGCTGGGCAAGATCGCCCTGGTGCCGGGCGGCAGCGGCACCTACGAAGCGCGGTTGAGTGTCTTCATTGCGGTTCAGGATGAGGACGGGGGGACTTCGGAGGTGCAGAACGCCGAGCTACCGATCTCGATCCCGGAAGCGCAGATCGAGGCGGCTCGCGGCCAGAAGTACCTCTACAAGTTGGATCTCTTGATGCGCCAAGGAGTCCATCGCGTGGCGATTGGGGTGCGCGATCAGGTGGGCGCCGAGTTCTCTCTGATCACTCGAGCCGTGCAGGTGGGCGGGTCGTGAGCGCTCCGGCCGGCGGCGGTCGCGGTGGCGAGTGGATCTACCTGTCGCGGGAGCTACTCGGCGATCTGCTCGAGGTGTTGGACGCCGAGGTCGCGGCGGCGCGCAGCGATCTTGGCGTCAGCGGCCGCATTGCCGGCAGGGCTCTGGCGTTTTTCGGTGTCGCGGTTTCGATCTTGATCTGGTTACCGGCGATCCTCGGCTATGTGATGGTCCGCGTCTTGGCTCAGTGGCTGCCCGACTGGGGGGCTGGGTTGATCGTCTTTGCCTTCTTTCTCTTGGTCGCCGCTCTGCTGGGAGCGATCGGATGGAGCAAGATGAAGCGGATCGAGAATCCGGTCGACACGGTGACGCGTCGCACGCGGGAGCACCTGGCTTGGTGGCGTAGTGAGGTGTCGTTACGGCCGGGACCTGTCGGTGTGGCCGATGACGCGGGGAGAGATGCGGGATGAGCACAGTCAAAGCCGGCTCCGGGCTGCAACAGGGGCATGCCGGCGAATCAACCGCTGAGAGGCGGCTGGCCGAGAGCCGCCGCCGTCTGCAAAACCGGCTTGGCGAGATCGGTACAGCGGTGGATCGCGAAGTCGAGACGGCGCAAGCGGTGCGCGACGGCTTCGTGGCGATTCTCGGCGTCGCCGGACTCTTGCTGGCGGTGCGTCAGCTGTCAAAGGCCGCAGGCCGCAAACGCAAGAAGCGGGGCAAGAAGAGAAAAGAAAAGGGCTAGCTGGAAACCGGCCGCTTGAAGACCATGGCGATGTTGTCGGTGGCGCCGGTCTTGAAGTTGACGGAGGTGATGGAGACGAGTTCCCAGCCCTCATTGCCCAGTGCGTTGAGCCTGGTGGCGGAATTTGGATCGAGTCGGTAGTTCTCGCTACGGACGTTGATGATCTTGTATTCCCACTGTTGCATGCGTGTTTCTCCTCGGGGTGGGCGGCGATAGGATTTGACGACCCTCTGCCATCTTACTCGCTGGATTAGCATCTAGAATGGTCCAATGGCCAGCTCCTGTTTGATCCTCTTCACCAAGCCGGCCCGGCCTGGCCGGGTGAAGACTCGGCTGATCGGCGATTTGACGGCCGAGCAGACGGCACAGCTGCATGCTGCCTTTGTCGGCGATGTGGTGGAGAGGCTGCGCCCTGCGTCGTTCGAGCTGCGTCTCGCCTGGGCTTTGGAGGAGGGGGAGAGCGAGCCGCCGCTGGCTGAGCCGCCGCTCGTGGAGCTACCGCTGTCCGGGCTGACCCATCTGGTTCAGCAAGGTGCCACGCTGGGCGAGCGTCTCTACTCGGCCCTGGCTTCGGCAGCGGAGAGCTTCTCGCGGGTGGCGGCGGTGGGGAGCGATCATCCGACCCTTTCACTGCAACGGGTGGAGGAGGCGTTTCGGGCATTGGAAAGCTCTGAAGTGGTGCTCGGCCCGGCGGTGGATGGTGGCTACTATCTGATTGGCGTTCAGCGCCATGCCCTGTCACCGCGCCTCTTCGCCGAGGTGCCGTGGAGCACGAGCGGGGTCTTGGCGACCACTCTGGAGCGTTGCGCCGAGTTGGGCGTCGAGGCTCATCTGTTGCCGCCGGGTCGCGATGTGGATACTCCCGCCGACCTACGACCGCTGGCGGAGGCTCTGCGCGCGGACCGCGTCTCAAGCCCGCGAACGGCCGCGTTACTCGACGGGTGGGGGCTGTTGCGGCCGGTTCCGGTGACCGTTGCGGAGCCGGTGCGATGAGGATTCTCGACGGCGAGCAGATGCGCCAGGTCGATCGTGCCGCCATCGAGGGGCTGGGAGTGCCGTCGATGGTCCTGATGGAGAATGCGGCGCTCGGCGTGGTCGATTGCATCGGCGAGTGCTATCCGCAGGTGCGCTCGGTGGCCATTCTCTGCGCGGCTGGAAACAACGGGGGGGACGGCTTGGCCGTGGGGCGCCACCTCGCGGTGCGGGGCTACAGTCCGCATCTCTTCCTGGTGCGCCGCCCCGGCGGGGAGCTTTCCGGCGATGCGGCGACCCAGCTGGAGATCTGCCGCCGGATGGGGTTGCCGCTGTGGGAGGTGTCGCGCGAGGACGGCGATCTGAGCTCTTTGATCGAGGCCATCCGCGACAGCGATCTGGTGGTGGATGCGCTGTTCGGCACCGGCTTGAGCCGTCCGCTGAGCGGCTTCTTCGCCGATCTGGTGACCGCCGTCAACCGATTGGCGGTGCCCTGTTTGGCCGTCGACCTGCCCAGCGGCCTGGCGGCGGGGGAGGAGCAGATCCCCGGTCCCTGTCTGCGGGCCGAGCGCACGGTGACCTTCGGTGCGCCGAAGGTGGCGCAGATCTTTCCGCCCGCCTGCGAAGCGGTCGGTGAGTTGGTGGTCGCCGATCTCGGTGTGCCGCCGGAGCTGGTGGAGTCTGTGGCCGGCGAGCGGCTGAGTCTGTTGACCGCGGGGGAGGTCGAGGGATGGCTGCCGTCGCCACGCCGCCCGCGGTCGCACAAGGGAGACCACGGCCACGTTTTGATCGTCGCCGGAGGGCCCGGCGGTGGCGGGGCGGCGGCCCTGGCCGCCAACGCGGCGGGGCGCTGCGGCGCCGGTCTGGTCACCGTGGCGACGGTGGAGAGGCTGACCACCGCCGTCGATACCACCGCCCCGGAGGCGATGGTGGTGGCCTTGCCCGAGGGCGACGGCGGATTGGTGAGCCCGGCGGCTCGCTCCCGGGTCGCCGAGTTGAGCGCCGGCAAGTCGGTGCTGGCGTTGGGGCCCGGCTTGGGGTCGGGCGAAGAGGTCGCGGCCACGCTGCGCGCCATCGCCTTGGACTGTTCGCTGCCCCTGGTGTTGGACGCCGACGGCTTGAACGCCTTTGCAGGACGGATCGAGGAGATTGCGACGAGACAGCCGTCCACCGTCTTGACCCCCCATCCCGGTGAGATGGCGCGCCTGCTGGGGATCACCTCGGCGGAAGTTCAGCGGGATCGTCGCGCCGCGGTGCGCCGGGCGGCTCAGCTCAGCGGTGGCGTCGTCCTGCTCAAGGGCCATCTGACCGTGATCGCCTCACCGGAGGGTGAGGTGTGGGTCAACCCGACGGGCAATCCCGGTCTGGCGACGGGTGGCAGCGGAGACCTGCTAACCGGTATGATTGCCGCTCTTGAGGCGCAGGCTGTGGAGGCTCGCGCGGCAGCCTGTGCCGCGGCGTTCCTCCATGGGCTGGCCGGAGATTTCGCCGCCGAGCGGCGAGGCGAGGTTTCGGTTCTCGCCGGCGACCTGCTCGATGATCTGTCCACGGCCTGGCGACGAGTCCAGCGCCGGTGACGGCCGAGCTACCGCCGAACGGTCGTGGTGGTTCGGATCTTGACCACGAGGTGCACTCTTACGTCCAAGACGACGAACATCTGGCACAGCAATAGCGAGGACGAGACCCGGCGCTGCGGCGAACAACTGGCCGCCGAGTTGCGACCGGACGGTGTTTTGTTGCTCGATGGTGACCTGGGCAGCGGCAAGACGGTCCTCGCTCAGGGGATTGCCACCGGTCTCGGCATCGATCGCCGCGAGGTCCAGTCACCGACCTTCACCGTGGTGCGCGAACACAGTGGCCCCGGGGGCCGCTTGATCCACGCCGATCTGTATCGGCTGGCGGCTGAGGAGGTCGACTCGGTCGGCCTTGACGAGCTGCTGGCGGGGCCGGGGGTGAAAGTGGTCGAATGGGCCGATCGGCTGCCCTTCGTCTTGCCGGGAGCCCTGCGCCTGCGGCTGACACGGTTGGCCGGCGGCGGCCGCGAGATCCGGCGAATCTCTAGTCGAACACAATGAACCTGGAGCGGGCGGCCTCGGCCGCCGGCAAGGCAAACTTCTACACAGCGAAGCGAAAACGAGAGGATAGTTCTGATGAGTATCGAAAAGGTCGGAGTATTGGGCTGCGGACTGATGGGCTCGGGAATCGTCGAGATCGCGGCCAAGGCGGGGCTGACCACCTTTGTGCGCGAGGTCAACGACGAGCTGCTGGAAAAGGGTATGAGCCGGATTCAGCGCTCGCTGGGCAAAGCGGTCGACCGCGGCAAGCTCTCGGCGGAGGAGCGCGACGCCACCCTGGGGCGAATCACCGGCACCACCGATCTAGCTGACCTGGCCGACTGTGATCTGGTGGCCGAGGCGATCGTCGAGAATCTGGACATCAAACGGGCGACCTTCGCCGAACTCGACAAGACGGTGAAGGCTGGGGCGATCTTCACCAGCAACACCTCGTCGTTGACTATCACCCAGCTGGCGATGGCCACCTCACGGCCGGAGCGGGTCCTCGGCCTGCACTTCTTCAACCCGGTTCCGGTGATGAAGTTGGTCGAGGTGGTGCGTACTTTGATGACCGCTGACGAGGCCTTCGACAGCGTCGTCGAGCTGATGCGGACGGTGGGCAAGGAGCCGGTCGCTTGCCGCGACAACTCCGGTTTCATCGTCAATCGGCTGCTGGTTCCCTACCTTCTCGACGCCATTCGCGCCTACGAGGAGGGGGTGGGCTCGATCGAGGACATCGACAAGGGGATGCAGCTGGGCTGCGGCTATCCCATGGGGCCGTTCACCTTGCTCGACTTCGTGGGGCTCGATACCACCTACTACATCGCCAACATCATGTTCGAGGAGTACCGCGAGAAGCGTTTCGCACCGCCTCCGCTGCTCAAGCAGATGGTGCAGGCCGGGCGCTTGGGCCGCAAGAGCGGGCGCGGTTTCTACGACCACAAGAGGAAGTAGCGCCACCGCTGCCGAGCCTGGCGCGAGGGCGCTCCTGGTAGGATCCGGGAGCGCGCCTTGCGCCGGTGAACCGGTAGCGGGTGTGTCGCCAAAATCTATGGCCAATCTCACCCTTGCCGAACAGGGAATCGAATCCCTCTTCGGCACCCACGACGAAAACTTGCGGCGTGTCGAACGCGCCTTCGGCGTGACGGTTTCGGCACGCGGTGCCGAACTGCGCATCAGCGGGGAGGACTCGCAGAAAGTGCAGGCGGCGGAGCACCTGATGCGAGAGCTGTCGCTGCTGCTGGCGAGTGGCTACAAGCTGCGGGGCAGTGATATGACCACTGCTGTGCGGGTAATCTCCGACTCGCCGGAGGCCTCGCTGGTCGACTTCTTCCAGCCGCAGGGCGAGATGGCCGCCGTTTGCCGGCTGGTAATGCCGCGTGGCCTGCGCCAGCATCAGTACATCCAGGCGATGATCGATCACGATATCGTCATTTCCATCGGTCCGGCCGGCACCGGCAAGACCTATCTGGCGGTGGCCATGGCGGCGGTGGCACTGGCCGAGAAGAAGGTGCGGCGCATCGTGCTCGCCCGGCCGGCTGTCGAGGCCGGCGAGAAGCTCGGCTTCCTACCCGGTGATCTGGTCGAAAAGGTCAACCCCTACCTGCGACCGCTCTACGACGCGCTCTACGACATCATCGGCTACGACAAGGTAGGGCGGATGATGGACCGTGGAGTGATCGAGGTGGCGCCCATCGCTTTCATGCGCGGCCGTACCCTGAACGACAGTTTTGTCATCCTCGATGAGGCGCAGAACACCACCGGCGAGCAGATGAAGATGTTTCTGACCCGGATCGGCTTCAACTCCAAGGCGGTGGTCAACGGCGACGTGACCCAGATCGACCTGCCGCAGGGTCGGCGTTCCGGGCTGAGCGAAGCGGAGCGGGTGTTGAAGGGGATCCACGGCATCGAGTTTGTCTACTTCGACGAACGCGACGTGGTGCGTCACCACCTGGTGCAGAAGATCATCACCGCCTACAGCCGCTTCGAGGCGGCGAGGGTCGAGCCGAGAAACTCTTGAGCCAACGATCGTGACAGCCCCGAGAAGGTTGCTGGAAGCAGCGCCGGAGAAGCGCGGCAAGAGGTCTCCCACCGCCGTTGATCGAAGATCGCGCAGGCGTTCCCTGCTGGAGCGAGTGGCCGGCCGTTGGCAGCAGATGTTGGAGTTGCCGGCGCTATGGGTGATCGCCTTCCTGGTCCTGGGGACCTGGGCTTTGGCGCCGAGCGGCTTGCTCTTCCACCTGGAAGTGAGCGCCGGCAAGATCGCCGAGCGGGATTTTGTCGCCAGTGAGGAGATCCTTCTGCCCGACGAGGCGGCGACCGAGGCCCGCCGGCAGGAGGCTCGGGACGCCGTGCTACCCGTCTATGACTTCCGCACCGGCAGCGAGTTGGTTGGAAAGCTGGAGTTGCTGTTCACCGAAGGGCGGCGGATGATGGGGCTGGAGGCGGACTCCGGCGTCGCCCGGACCGGTCTCACCGAAGCTGGTGAGGAAGCGGCAGGGGCGCGCTCCGCCAGTGCCGGCAGCGCCGGCAGCGTCGCCATGCCCACGGCGGCAGAGTTGGCGGAGCCGCTGGCCGAGGCGACGGGCCTCCAACTCTCGCCGGCCGTGTTGAAACTGCTGGTCGAGCAGCGCTTCTCGATCCGGCTGGCCGATGAGCTTCCCGACATCGCACAGGCGGTTCTGCGTCGCGGCGTGGTGGCCAACAAGGAACTGCTGCTGACCCACCGCATGCGGGGCATCACCGTTCGCGATCTGGGCAGCGAGGCCGAGACGCTGAAGCTCGATCTGGTCAACACCTACGCCTACCCCGAGGAGGTACGGGCTGCTTTGGCTTCGGAAGTGCGTTCCATCTCCGGCTTGAGCGCGGCGCAACGCCGAGCACTGGTCGATCTGTTGCTCGACAACATGCGCCCCAACTTGACGGTCAATGAGAGCGAGACGCTGGCCCGCAAGGAGGCGGCTGCCGAGGCGACCTCGGCGGTGGTCAGTCAGATCCGGCGCGGTCAGGTGATCGTTCGCAAGGGGGATGAGATCGATGCCGCCGCCGCGCGGCTGATCAACTCCGCCGTGGCTGGCCGCACCTGGATCCAACGCGTGCTACCGGTGCTCGGCACCTTCTTGCTCCTGGCGCTGTCGGCGTGGGTGCTCTGGCTGGGAGGGCGCAACGCGCGTATCGCCGACCATTCGCCGCGCCGGCGCCTCGGCGAGATGTTGCTCCTCCTACTGCTCAGCCTGTTGGGAGCGCGGCTCGGTTGCCTGGTCGCCGAAGCGATGGCCTCGGCCTTCGATCGCCTCCCTTACGATACGTTTTCCAGCTACGTGCTCATCGTGCCCTTTGCGGCGCTGGCGTTGCTCGCCACGCTGCTCTTCGGTCGCCAGCCGGCCATTCTGCTCGCCGCCGTCTCCAGCATTCTGGCGTGGCGGTTTTCCAACGGGGCCGACCCCTGGTTGGTGCTGTACAGTTTCGCTGGATCTATGGCGGCGATCTATGCCTTGGAGAGCTTTCAAGTCCGCTTGCGGATGGTGATGACCCGCGTCGGGTTGGTGGTGGGGGCGACCAACGTGGTGGCGGTCCTCATGCTGGCGGCGCTCTCCGGCGCTCAAGAGTTGACGCCGGTCCGCTTGGGGTTCGATCTGCTCTGTGCCATGGCTGGCGGTCTGGTGGTCGGTGCCGTGGCGAGTTTCTCTTTGCCCATCCTCGAGACCGTGCTCGGCTTGACCACGGCGATCAAGCTCGCCGAACTCGCCAACACCAATCTGCCGCTGCTGCGGCGATTGGCTTTCGAGGCGCCGGGCTCCTTCCAGCACTCGCTGATGGTGGCCAACCTCGCCAAGCAGGGCTGTGAGCGCATCGGTGCCGACGCCGAGTTGGCTTACACCGGCGGCCTCTATCACGACATAGGAAAAATCCGCCGGGCCGAGTACTTCATCGAGAACCAGCGGTCGGGCCACAATCCACACGATGGACTGCAGCCTTCGATGAGTGCGCTGATCTTGATCAACCACATCAAAGACGGTGTCGATCTGGCCCGCCGCCATCACTTGCCGCCACCGATTGTGGCCGCCATCGAGCAGCATCACGGCACGCGGCTGATCAAGTATTTCTACAACCGGGCCAAAGAGCGCTGCGACCCTTCGACAGGGGAGGTGAGCGAGGCGGAGTTCCGCTACCCTGGTCCCAAGCCGCAGAACAAGGTGATGGGCGTGTTAATGCTGGCGGACGCCGTAGAAGCGGCGAGCCGGACTTTGATCGAACCGAGCACCCACAAACTCCGCACGCTGATTCGCCGGCTGCTGGAAGACTGTCAAGGGGATGGCCAGTTAGACTGCACCGACTTGACCCTCTCCGATCTCAAAGTACTCTCCGAGACCTTCTTGCGCGTGCTGTCCAACATCTATCACCAGCGAATCGACTATCCCGGCTTCGACTTCAACGCCAAGCGGGGAGGCGGGCAAAGCGGACTTCCCAACAGCGCTGGCGCGCCGCGTAACCAGCGCCAACCGGCATCCGCGGCGGGCGCGGCTAGGGCCTCATGATGAACTCACCTCTCGAAGCGGAAACCGCGACCTCCACCGTACGATCGCGCCGGCAGAGGCGTGCTGAAGGACCGGAGGTCACCTTGCAGAATCCCTGTCAGTACCGCGAGGCCGGTGCCCGCCGGGTGCGCCCGTGGCTGGAGGGGGTGGTGACCGCGTTGGCGGGCGGCTACAGCGCATTCGTCGTTCGCTTCGTCAGTGACCGGGAGATGCGTCAGCTCAACCGGTTCTACCGCGACAAGGACGCCACCACCGACGTCTTGTCGTTTCCCGGCGAGGAGCAGCCGGATGGCCTCTATCTCGGCGACGTGGTGCTCTGCGTGCCGGCGGCCCGCCGCCAGGCCGCCGAGGCCGGCCACAGCATCGCCCACGAACTCAAAGTTCTGATTCTGCACGGCTTGCTCCACTGCCTCGGCCATGACCACGAGACCGATGACGGCACCATGGAGCGGCTCGAAAGACAGTTGCGCCGCCGCTGGATCACCGATGACTGAAGGCTCGATACCTCAGCCGGTGCTCGGACCGGCGACACTGACATGGGTGGTCTTGGGCTGCTCACTGGCGGCGATCGTGTTGACCGTGATGGCGATCCTGCTCGAGCGCTGTAGCTCGATTCGCCTGCATCACTTTGCCGAGGAGGCGGGCGGTGCGCTGCGTCGCCTCTACGAAGTGCCGCTCGCCTTCGAGGCGTTCCGCTTCCTGCTCAGCCTGCTGGCCCGCATTGCCTGGGCCGCATTGGTGGCCTTCTTGACCCTGTTGTTCCTCAAACTCGGCCGCGGCCCCGGCCCGTCGGCCGGTTGGGCGATCCTGGCCGTAAGCCTTCTCGGCCTCGCCCTGGAGTGGGTCGGCCGCGGCCTGGTACGGCGCAGCTCCGAGGCGGCCCTGTCGCGGTTGACGCCCCTCTTCGCCCTCGCCCGTGTGGTGCTGGTTCCCGGGATCATGCTGCTGGCTCCGCTGATGGCGAACTCCGCCGCCGAGGACGACAATGGCGAGCATGAGGACGATGCCTCCGATGATGAGATCGATGCCTTCATCGAGATTGGCGAGCGCGAAGGCATCCTCGAGCCGGACGAGGTGGAACTGGTGCGCGGAGCCGTCGACTTCGGAGACACGCAGGTGCGCAGCGTGATGACGCCGCGTACCGATATCGTGGGGGCACCGCTGGATTCGAGCCTCGATGACTTCGCCCGCCTGTTCGTCGAGTCGCGCCACTCGCGCTTGCCTCTGTACCAAGAGTCGATCGACGATGTCGCCGGCATTCTGTTGATGCGCGACCTGTTGGACGGGTTGCAGACCACTCCCCGGCCTTGCGCCGCCGAGCTGGCCAAGCCGGCCTACTTCGTTCCGGGAACCAAGCCGATCGACGAGATGTTGCGCGAGATGCAGGAGCGCCAGCAGCACCTCGCCATCGTCGTGGACGAGCATGGCGGCACCGCGGGTCTGGTCACCATGGAAGATCTTCTGGAGGAGATCGTCGGCGAGATCGCGGATGAGCACGACGAGGTCGAGCGCGAGGTGTGGCAGCTGGAAGACGGGAGCTGGCGGGTCGACGGTGGTCTCCACCTGGACGAACTGGCCACCCTGATCGGCGTCGAGATTGGTCAAGTCCCCTTTGAGACGGTGGCCGGATTGGTGCTCGGTGAGTTCGGGGATGTCCCCAAGGCGGGAGTGGTGGTAGTTGCGCAAGGCATGCGAATAACGGTGGAGAAGGTCTCGGACCGGCGAATCCAGGTGATGCGGGTCGAGCGCTGGAGCGCCGACGACGAGGGAGACAGCAGCGATGGGTGAGAAGAAGCACGGCAACCAGGGCGCGGGCGGTGGGCTCAAAGCTGGGACGGTGGCGTTGATCGGGCGGCCCAACGCCGGCAAGTCGACCTTGATGAACCGCTGGCTGAGGGAGAAGGTGTCGATCGTCTCCGACAAGCCGCAGACCACCCGCAACCGGATGGTCGGCATTCTGTCCGATGAGCAACGGGGCCAGATCGTCTTCCACGACACTCCCGGGGTTCACAAACCGCTGCATCGCCTCAATCGGCAGATGTTGCGCCAGGCGCTGGACGCGCTCAACGAAGCGGATGTGGTCTGCGTCTTGGTCGACGCCTCGCAGCGCTTCGGCGGCGGCGACGCCCACCTGCTCGGGCTGGTCGAGAAGACCAGCCGGCCGCGGTTGCTGTTGCTCAACAAGATCGATCGCGTCTCCAAGTCGAGGTTGCTGCCGGAGATCGAGCGCTACGCGGCCTCTCGCGGCGCCGACGGCAAGCCCACCTTCGAGGAGATCGTCCCGATCAGCGCCTTGACCGGGGATGGCGCCGACCTGGTTCTGGATATGGTCTGGCAACGGCTGCCGGAAGGGGCGCCGCTCCATGATCCCGAGTTGCTGACCACCCACCCCGAGAGATTCCTCGTCGCCGAGCGCATCCGCGAGAAGGTCTTGGAGCAGACTCGCGACGAATTGCCCTATACCACCGCCGTGGTGTTGGAGAAGTGGGTGGAAGATCCCGACACGCAACGGCTGCGCCTGTATGCAACCATTTTGGTCGACAAGCCGGGCCAGAAGGGGATTGTGATCGGCCGTGGCGGCAGCCGCATCAAAGAGATCGGCACCGCCGCCCGCCTCGACTTGATGGAATTTCTCGATCGGCCGCTGCACCTCGAACTCAACGTCCGCCACGAGCCGGGTTGGCGGGAGAATCGCCGCGTTCTGGGTGAACTGGACCGCGAGGTCGACTACAACCTCGGTGAGGTCGACTGACAGGGCTCAGGCGAGCCTGGTTACCGAGCCCTTCTGAGCGCCAGCAGCAGGCCGAGGGCGCCGAGGCCGGCCGCCGGCCACCACAGTGCCTGGGCGGCGAGGACCGCTCCGGCGACCAGGCAGAAGCCGCCGAAGACGGTGGAACGCAACGCCCCCGCGGGGTCGGCGGGTGGGTGCTGGCGTGCATCTTCGAGCATCTTGAGCCCTTCGTGGACCAGGGCCGGAGTCTTGAGCAGCGCGTCGACCATCTGCGGGCCGCCCTCGATCGTCTCGCGCATCAACCTGAGCGGGCTCAGCTGCTGCAGCAAGAGGCGTTGGAGGTGGCTACGCGTCTCCTTGGCGGCATCGAAGTCGGGCTTGAGCAGCGCCCCCACCCCCTCTAAGGTGACCAACGCCTTGACCATCAGCACCATCTCGACGGGGTAGTAAATCCGGTACTTGGCCCCCTTGGAAATAGACTCGAGGATGAGTTGGCCGAGTGAGTAGTCGGCGAAGCCGGAGCCGTGGCCGAAGCGGCGCGACAGCTCTTCGACCTCGCGCCGGAAGCCCGCCGGGTCCGACCGTGGTCCGGTCCGGGCGGTTGCCAGAAGGCGTCGGGAGGCGTTCTCGGCGTCGCCGGCGACCAAGAAGTAGTAGTAGAAGAAGAGGTCTCGCCGCAGGTCGGCGTCAAAACGCCCGACAGTGCCGAGATCGATGAAACCGCACTTCGGGCCGGGCAGCACGACCAGATTCCCGGGGTGCAAATCGGCATGGAAGAAACCGTCCCGGTAGAGCATCTGGATGATCGCACCGGCGCCGAGTTGGGTCAGTCGGTCGCGGTCGGCCAAAGGGAGTTGACGAACCTCTTCGGCGTCGGGGTTCGGTCCGTCCAGAAACTCCTGGCAGAGCACGGTACGGCTGCTCAGTTGGCGAAAGGTGCGCGGAAAAACGATGTCCGGTTGGCCGGCGAAGTTGTGGGCGAACTCCTCGGCGTTGTCCGCTTCGCGGACCATGTCGACTTCCCGCAGGGTGAAGTCGACCAATTCGCGGATCATCCGGCGTGGCTGGTAGCGGGCCAGACCCAACTGCAGAAACCAGCCGAGAGTCTTGAGCAGCGCGGCGTCGCGCTTCAGGGTCTCGGCGATGCCGGGCTTGACCACCTTGAGGATCACGGACTCGCCGGTGAGCGTCGTCGCGCGGTGAATCTGGGCGATCGAGGCCGAGCCCAGCGGCTTCTCGTCGATCCACTGGAACATCTCCTCGACCGGCCGTCCCAGCCCCGTGGTCACCAGCTCCTTGAAGCGCTCGAAGGGAACCACCGGCAGGCGGTCGAGAAGGTTGCGCAACTCGGCGGTGACTTCGCGGGGGAGGAGATCCTGGCGCAGACTCAGGATCTGGCCGAGCTTGATGTAGGTGGCGCCGAGCGCCTCCAGACGCCGTCGAAACTGCACCGGGAAGGGCAGGTTGCGCAGCCGGCGCGCGACAAAGGGCCGGCCGAGGGCGGCTGCCAACTGGCGGGTGCGGAAACGGGGGCCGTGCCGCTGGGGTGAGGGGGTGGCTTTGACCGCCGCATCGATGGCACCGACGAGCAGCCCCAGGGCATGGCGCCAGGTGACCAGGAACCTGCGGATCAATCCCGGAGGCCGCCCCTCGTGCAGGATCTCGAATTCGGCCTGAGTGGTCCGATCTCCGGTCAGGCGACTCACCACCTCTCCTTCCTGGGCAAAACAGTTCTCCGGCAGACTACTGGAAGCCGCCGAAAACCAACATCAACTGGCCGAAGCCGGCCAGCAGGCCGAGAATCGCGCCGGCCAGCAGGAGCTTGATCTCATCTTCCTGAAAGCAGGGGCGAAGCAGGTCCTGAAACTCCTCGGAGGGCATCGACTCCATCCGTTCGCGCAGCAGCCTTTCGACCACCGTGGAGCGGTCTTCGTTGAATTCCCAGTGGTCGAACGGCTCGGTCGACACCTCGACCGCCTTGTCGCCGATGGCCGCCTTGATCTCGGCGAACCCCTGCAATCCCAAGGCTACCTGGGCCGCCGGCCTGAGCGCGCCGAGCGCTTCATCGGCCACCGGCTCGATGTGGCTGCGCACCAGTGCTTCGGAACGATGGGATTTGGGACCGTGCATCATGGAGTGGATGATGTGGCGAACGGAGACGATCTCGCGCGTCACCAGACGGCACCAGACCTCGGCCACCTCTTTTTGCCGCCGCAAGAACAACCCGTGGAGGGTCCAGGGTCCTATCTTTCTCGGGTGCAAGGGGCGGAAGATCAGGTTGAGGGCGATCCAGTTGGTCGCCCAACCGACCACCAGACCGAAAACCGGCAGCACCCACCAGGCGGGCAAGACGATCCACACCGCCAGTTGGATCAGTCCGAACAGGAAGCCGAAGTAGAAGCCGGAGCGAATGATGAACTTGAACTCTTTGCTCCCGGACTCGAGGAAGAGGCGGTTGAGCAGTTCGCGATCTGCGACCAGGTGGGAGACCACCATGTGGCGAAAATCGACCAGCTCGTCGATGTTGCGCCCGGCATCGGCCATCAGGCGGCGAATCAGCTGAGGCATCTCGACGCGTACCCGCTCATAGACAGCCGCCTTGACCACCCCCGGCGTGTTGCGCCACAGCGTGCCGTTGCCGCCCCAAAACATCACTTCGTCGGTGTAGCGGTCGAGTCGCGGCAGGATCATGTCGCTGATGTGGCTGGCCATGCGTTCCGGGTCCATGCTGGCGAAGAGCTCCGGGAAGCTGCCCAGTCGATGCATGGTCGAGTCGACAAAGGTGGCGGCCATCTTCTCGGCTTTGGAGGGGATGATCCCCTGCCAGCCGAGGAAGGGGCGGATGCCGACGAAGTCGAGGGGCTGGAAGGTCAACTTGATCGCCACCCAGTTGGTGCCCCAGCCGACGATGGCGGCGACGAACGGGATGCTGACGTATTTCCAGAAGGTTGGATCTTGCAGCAAGTGGGGCATGGTGGGGTGGGAGGACTTTACCAGTTGTGGGGGGCTTCGGCGCCCCGCGGGGAGACCCAGGGCGCCAGCGGGTTGGGTGTGAGGACTGCGTGTCGGCTCCGCGCGGGCGCCCGCGCAACTCGTCGCTGGCGCTCCTCAAACAATCACGGGCGCTTGTCCGCGCGGAGCCGATTCGTGGACGGCGTTGCGGCGGTGCCAGCTGGCTTATGGGTCTTCCCGCGGGGCGCCGAAGCCTTGGGGTGTGGGGGGAGGGGGGAAGGGATGGGGCCTCGCGCCTTCGGCTCTCGGCTCGATTCTGCTCCGGGGGCTGAGACTTTGCTGCTTCGCGTCTTGTGCTAGGTTTCGGCGCTGGGAGTTTTATGTCGAACATCGTCATCATCGGCTTGCAGTGGGGAGATGAGGGCAAGGGGAAGATCGTCGATCTTCTTTGTCCGGCTTTCGATGCGGTGGTGCGCTATCAGGGTGGCCACAATGCCGGCCATACGGTGAAGTTCGGCGACCGCCACTTCTCGCTGCACTTGATCCCTTCGGGGATCGTGCACGAGGGGATGCGGTGTGTGATTGGCAATGGAGTGGTGCTGGCGCCGGATGCCTTCTTCAGCGAGCTGGATCACCTGCGTGAGGAAGGGGTGGATCCGCAGGGGCGGTTGTTCTTGTCGGACCGCTTGCAGCTCTTGCTGCCGGGCCATGCGCAGGTGGATCAGGCGCGCGAGGTGGCGCGGGGGGATCGCAAGATCGGTACGACTTCGCGCGGTATCGGCCCGGCTTATGAGTCGAAGGTGTCGCGCTACGGGATCCGCCCTTGCGATCTCTACAGCGCGACGTTGGGTGAGCGGCTGGAGGTGTTGACGGACAAGCAGGAGGCTGAGTTGGGTCGGGCGGTGGAGCCGACGGGTGAGGCGTTGTTGACGGCTTGCCGCCAATGGGCCGAGCGGTTGCGTCCACTCTTGCGCAACACCAGCTCGTTGCTCTCTGCTTGGGTCGAGGAAGGGCGCAGCCTGCTCTTCGAGGGAGCCCAGGGCGCTTTGCTCGACGTCGACCACGGTACCTACCCTTACGTCACTTCGTCGAACGCCACGGCCGGTGGCGCCTGCATCGGTAGTGGTGTACCGCCGACGGCTCTCGATGGGGTGATCGGCATCTTGAAGGCCTACACCAGCCGGGTGGGTGAGGGGCCGTTCGTCACCGAGCTGGACGACGCGGTGGGCGAGCAGTTGCGGGCGCGGGGCAACGAGTACGGCACGACGACCGGGCGGCCCCGGCGCTGCGGTTGGCTCGACATGGTGGCCTCTAACTATGCGCGGCGGATCAACGGCATCGGCGCCATCGCCTTGACCAAACTCGACGTGCTGGACGACTGCGACGAGATCCCGGTCTGTGTCGCCTACCGGTTGGACGGCGAAGAGACCACGGAGTTTCCTTCCAGCGCCGAGGCGCTGGCCCGCGCCGAGCCGATTTATGAGACCTTGCCGGGATGGAAGAGTTCGACGGTGGGAGCCACCGAGCCAGAGCAGCTGCCGCGGGCGGCGCGAGACTATGTGCGCTACATCGAAGAGCGCATCGGTGCACCGATCGCCTTGATCTCGACCGGGCCGCGCCGCGAAGAGACGATCCTGCGCCGCGAGCTGCCGGTGGTCCAAAGCTACTTCGGCGAGCGCACCGAGCGCATCCTCGCCGTGCGCGACGCCGGCTGACCGACAAGTTTCCAGGGGGTCAGAGTGCCAGGTAGGAGGCGATTCCGTCGAGGAAGGTCTGCACCGCCAGCATGATCAGGATCATTCCCATCAGCCGCTCTATCGCCACCAGGCCTCGCTTGCGCACCAGGCGCAGCACGAGCCCCGAGCTGAGGAGGATGAGCGCGGTCAATACCCAGGCGGCGACCAGGGCCAGCGTCCAGTCGATCAACCGCTCGGGCTGCGAACGGGCGAGAAGCATCAGCGCGGCGAGGGTGGAGGGGCCGGCGACCATGGGGATGGCCAGGGGTACCAGGAAGGGCTCCCCGTCGGGAAGGTCACCGAGCAACCCGTTGCGCGGCGGGAAGATCATGCGCAAGGCGATGATGAACAGCACCAGCCCTCCGCCGATCCTCACCGACTCCTGCCGCAAGTGGAGCAGTTCGAGCAGATAGGAGCCGAAGAAGAGGAAGATCAGCATCACCCCGAGGGCCATCGACAACTCGCGGGCCACGATCCACCGCCGGCGCCGGGGCGGAATGTCTTTGAGCACCGCCATGAAGACCGGCAGGTTGCCCAGCGGGTCCATGATCAAGAACAACATCAGCGAAGCCGAGAGCACACTCATCTTCTTGCCTCCTGGCCTGCCGTCGCGAGAGGACGACGGTCAATAGAAAAGCACAGACTCATGCGTAGACAATACCTTCCCACAGAGGTCACGACGCTCGGGCCAGCTGCGCATCAACCGAGGCGAGCGGCAGTCCACAGGGGGCGCAAGAGCGCGGCGATGCCTCATCAGGCGGCGGAAATTACAACCCGCCAGCCGCAGTGTCAACACCTGGATCGAGAAACTAGAGATTCTCCGCCGCAGTTCACCAACCACCCCCACGGTTGTATACTCCCGCGCCAGGGCCGTTAGCTCAGTCGGTAGAGCAGCAGACTTTTAATCTGATGGTCGGGGGTTCGACTCCCTCACGGCCCACCATTCTAACTCCTTTAAAATCATACGTTTACGAGTTCCAAGTCTTCCGAGATTTCGGCGGGCATTAGAGGAAAGTAACCACTGAGTAACCACGGGAAAAGGTTTCGGCCTTTCGAGCCAGGAAGCCGCTGGCCTCTAGGCGACGGGTCAAAGCGCCGATTCGATAACCACGTGGCCAGTTTGCCAGGATCGTAACGGCAAGGCTGGAGAAAGAGGCCACAAGGCCAGCAATAGCGCTTGCCGGTGATCGCCAGCGATAGAGGCTGGTTGGCGCGCCTGCCGCTTTCAACCTTGGCCTAGCTTGATAGCCGAGCGGTTGGCAGTGGCTACAGCGGGCTGTTGTTGGCTCAGGCGGGGGGCGTAATCAGTGCGGGCCGCTCGCCGATAGTAGGGACGGCAAGGGCCACCCCCGCCCTTTGGAGTTGCGCGCTCCGGTTCTAATAATCCCCCTTGCCTTTCTAGCAAAACGGATTTTTGGTTTTTGATTTTTCGAGAGGCAGCGGTTATTGAGCTGGGGAGGGGGGATTGTTGCGCGAACTCCCGTGCGCAGAGCTGCTACTACGCCTGTCGTTGGTTGGGCGAACCTATTATGTTGACTACATCTGTAGTAGGAACGGAGAAGTTACCCGCATGGCCCTAGCGTTGAAAGCCAGAGCCACGCGGGCGCCGTGGTCGATGGCTGACTTGCTGGCCGCTACGGCCTAGCAGCAGCCGCGCCAGTTGTCGTGAAGTATCTCCGGCGTGTCTGACAGGGCGCTCTCGATCTCTGAGATCGCCTCTTCGAGCTTGTGCCCAATCGCGTGGTCTAGGTCACGCTCCAGCGAGGCGGGGAGATCGTAAGGAATCTCCCGAGACTCCATCCGCGCGAGGGTGCGCGGGTCGGTCTGCGGTATCAATCCGTAGGCATGGCGCAAGACGCCATGGGCGGCGGCTAGGAGTAGCACGCCAAGGGTCATTGCGTGGCGGGAGCGCTCAACGGCGATATCATCGGTCTGGCTGGTCATGGGGGGTATCTCCTCATGGTTGGCTAGGCTCGGCGGGGTGTTACTGGCACTCTGTCGGGCCGCTTGCGTTTTAGATAAATCACAGTGTACACCTACGTTCCTACGCCTGTCTACACGAGCGTCTCGGATATGCTTCACAGTCATGCCAAAGAAGGAAGTAGCCTCCACCGGTCCACGCGGTGGCCGCACGACTCGCACCAAGAGTGGAATGGTCCGCAAATCTCTTTGGCTGCACGAAGACGAAGCTCAGGCTCTGCGGGATTTGGCCTACGAGGAGCACCGCCCGGAAGCTGAGATTATTAGAGAAGCCTTGAGAGAGCGTCTCGGAATTGCAGACTGACCCCATGGGAATCTCACAACCGACCGTGGAGCGGGAAACAAACTCCGCCAGATTGGACTAACAGTGAGGACTTGGAGTCGAATAAGAGAGTCAGTTGTTCAATTCTGGCCGATAGCTGCGGTAGTTCTACTGATCGGCTGGGAAAGCTCTTGGTCGGATCGAGTCTATGAGTGGCTGTTGACGCGCTCTCTTCTGCTGCAATCCACTAGTAGTGCTTTTAAGCAGGTCGTCCAATCTGAGGGTCTGATAGTCCGAGGGTTGACGATGATTCCTTTGGCGCTAGGGCTAGTGTTGTGGAAGGGACTCCCCCTGTGGGTTTCCTATCTACTAGCGGGATGCCTAGACGGGTTCGATCGTAGGGAGTCGCTATTCACAAGGATTGTCGATGCGTTGCGGGAAATGTCTGGCATGGTTGCGGGTATGACTTTCTTTCTTCTATTTAGTCTTGCTTACTTCATGTTGCCCTTGCTTGTCGATCGTCCATGGTATGAAAGTCATGAAAGGAGAGCGCAGCAAGGACAGTCGGCAGTTATTGACCTCTCGCTCTTGGACCGTGATGATCCGAATACATCCAACGATGAGAGCAACGATCAACCGCTTGGTCATTTCGGATCAATGACTCTCTGGGTGCGCAACGTCAATAGCGGAAACAGTTACCCACTGGATGCAGAAGTAAGTGGGATCTCTCTGGAAAGGTTCTACTTTAGCAAGGGTGGCTGGGTTGACTTCTATTCATGTGAACTAGATGAGAACTACTCTGGCACCTGTGAGGATGAGAATGGGACTGAGTGGGAGATCGAGGGGAAGCACTAGCAGCCCGGGGTGAAAGTCCATTTCACCCTTGAGCTTATCCAGCACCAGCGATAGTGTGGTTTCCATCATCGGAGGTTCCAGTATGGCGATGGGAAGACGAAAGAAACGGCGTCAGGGGCAGTTGTGGGTTGAAGCC
>JAJRVQ010000144.1 GCA_024277255.1 Acidobacteriota bacterium
GTAGGATCTAGAACCAAGAAAGGAGGCCGAACTCTTCGCCAAACTGGGCACTTTTAACTGAGCATCAACCCGCGTCGCTGCGCTCCGACTTCACTGCCCAGTTTCACTGGATTGAGTGCCCAGTTTCGTCGGAATAGACAGGGCTTTACCTTGACGGGTGACCCGCAGGCTCGTTGGTCGGAAAAATTACCGGAAAAATGACTGTTGTAGCCCAAAGCAAACCACAAGATGGGCTCAAGGGTGTCCATAGAAGAGAGCAAGCCGGCCGTCGCCTCTCTTGGAATGCGTCTTCCCTACGCGTCGCAGCCGGTTCAACAACTGACCACTTGGCGCACGAGGAGAAGAGAATGAGGGACCTACGATCTTGGGGTGTTCGGGTGGGCGCCGCGCTACTCTTGGCGGGCTCTGTCGCTAGCCCTGTCTGGTCGCAGACGGACGACGAATCCAACGGTGTAGTGGTCTTCAACTTCTCTACACCCGGCGCCCGCACTCTCGCCATGGGCGGCGCCTTCCTGGGCTCCATCGATGACGCCTCGGCGGCCTATTCCAATCCCGCCGGTTTGTTGCAGTTGTCCGAGACGGAAGTGGCGATCGAAGCGAGAAGTTGGCGCTATTCGATACCCTTCGCCCAACGCGGTCGTGCCGTCGGCAGCGTAACGGGTGTCGGCGTGGATACGCGCCATGGCGTGGAGCAAGGGCGAGCGCAAAGCGAACTCTCGGGAATCTCCTTCGGGTCGGTGGTCTACCCGCGGAAGAACTGGGCGGCGGCGCTCTTTTTTCATCAGGTAGCTCGGTATGAAACTAGCTTTCGCACGGAAGGGATATTCGGTCGCAGAGAAAGGCTCTTTCCGGTGGAGTCGAGCTACGCGATTGAGATTCAGCAGGCGGGGGTAGCCTACGCCCGGGAATGGGAGAATGGGCTTGCAGCTGGTTTTAGTCTCTCCAGTTATTCACTGGATCTCTCGTCTCAAACCCAACGCTACAACTTTGGGACGTTCTTGGGTCCGGCGGTTTTTGCCCCGGGTTTTGAACGCAGTTTTGAAACCCAGAAGGGAGAGAGCTCCAGGATTGGCTTCAGTCTTGGTCTGCATTGGGAGCGCTCCGAAAAAATGAGCGTGGGGCTGGTCTATCGCTTTGCCCCTAGATTTGAGATCGAAGCTCGGTCGGAGTCCGGTTCGCCGCGGGTACCGGCAGGCCAACGCAGGGTTTTGGCCAACGCGAAGGTACCGTTCAATCTGCCCGATGTCCTAGGTATCGGATATTCTTATCACCCAACGCAGGAGTGGACCGTCAATCTGGATTTCAATCAGGTTCTCTATTCCCAGCTGATCGAGGAACAATTCCTATTCTTTGACAGCGTGGACGAGCGGCGGGTCCAAGTCTCGGACTATGTCTTGGAAGATGTGATACAGGTGCATCTGGGGGCAGAGTACGTGTTCTCACAGTGGAAAATGCCCTTGGCTTTGCGTTTCGGGGGTTGGTTCGACCCGGACCACCGCCTGCGGGTCGAGACCGGGCCGGAGTTAAATCAGGCTCGCTTGCCGGCCAGCGACGGCCAGTTTCACGGTTCGGTTGGCTTTGGAGTCAATCTAGGTTCTCACCTGCAGCTGGACGCGGCTGTGGATTTTTCGCAACTGTACGACACGGCCTCTGTGTCGGTCGCGGTTCGCTTCTAGTCGTGGCCTAGGAACGTAGCGAGGTGCTGGCAACAAACCATCGGAAGAAACGATGCACGGCACAGTGCATGGCAGTGGGGCTTGCCGCCATTCTCGCGATGGTGGCAGGCTCCGCGCAAGCGGGATATCAAGACAGCTTTCAGCGGGCGATCAAAGCGATCGATTTTGAAGACTGGGCGCAGGCTTCGGCTCACCTTCGCTCCGCGCTCCGCGATCCGCGGCAGGCTGCCGTCGGTTCTAAGGTGCGGATCTATGGGACTCGATTCAAGCGCTATCTTCCCAACTACTATCTAGGGTTGGCGCGCTATCGGGCGGGCGACTGCGAGGAAGCGTTGGAGGCGTTTCAGCGATCGCTAAGCGATGGCGCGGTGGGAGGCCTCCTCCGGGGCCGTCTGATGCTCTACCTCGACGTTTGCCGGCAGCGGCAACTAGTGCAGTCGGCTCGAGTTTCGTCGAGCGTTTCACCCAGCAGTCCATCCGCGGTACCTCCTCAGACCGGTCGCTCTGGCACGCCTCGCTGGCCAACCAGGCCCACTCGGCGCCAGCCTTCGGGTGGGGGCGGGGCGCGGACTCCAAGCAGCACTTCGGGGGGCGGTTCGGGATCTGGGTCGGCTTCGCCACCGGTGGTGGTTGGTGGACAAACGGGTGGGGCAACTCGGCGCCCCACCAGGCCACGCCCATCGACACCTCAACCCACACCGTCAGGGTCTCCCCAGTCAGGCTCCTCTCAGTCTGGGTCCGGTCCGTCACGGCCAGTGCCGCAGTCAATCAGCGGCGTGCGCGCCAAGGCGATGGCGAAGAAAGTTGGTGCCACACAGGCCCAACTAAAGCGTGGCGACCGGCTGGCGCGCGATTTGGCAGTGGCTCGGGGCGCGGGCTCTAGACCTTTCTCGCAAGATCCGCAGGCGGGCCAGCTCCTGGACGCGGCGGTGCGGTTGCTCGGAAAAGCGCGGTTTCATCTTTCTGGCGGCGAAGCGGAGAGGGATCTCGATGCCGTGGATCGCGCTCTGGGAGAGGCGACCGCGGCCGTGGATGAGCTGGAACTGCTTCGTCGAAGAGTGGGACGTTGAGCGATGAAGTGCGGGAACTTGCCATGGATCTTGCTGGCTCTGGCGTTCTCTGCCCATGCAAATCAGGGGGGTGCAGCCGCGCAGCCTGTGACGGAGTTGTTTCGCCAGGCGCAAGTCCACCAGCAGGCCGGCGAAGCGGAAGAGGCCGTGGTGCTGTATCAGCAGGCATGGTTGCAACTGGGGGGGCGTCGCTGCGCGGAGGCGGGCCAGCTTCTGCAACGCGGTCAGTGCCTCGCCGCTTTGCACCACTTGACGAGATTGGCGCTGGATAGAAACCAGCTTGCGGCGGCTAGAGCGTGGAGCGACCTGAGCTTGCAACTGGGTCCGACGGCGCGGCCTCCTCTTGGCGAACTGTTCGCACTGATGAGCCGAGCGGACGTGCTGAGACGTTTAGACGACAAGGAGGCCCTTCAAGCAGTGGCGCGGCGTGCTCGGACTCTTGCCGAGGAGGCTCCTGAGGGTCTTATCGCGGCGCACAGTTGGGGAATGGTCGCGCTGGCCTGCCTGCGAGGTGGTCTAACGGGCGAAGCCATGGCGGCCCTAGACGAGGCCTCATCGCGGTTGGGTCGACTCGAGGCGAGCCAGTGGGTCGCCGCCCTCCATCTACTCTTGGCACTGTCCTATTACGAGGTCAACGCGACCGACCAAGCGCTGGTTCAGCTCGACCACGTCTTGCTTCTTGAGGATGCGGCAGGGCCTACGATGCTGGGTGCGGCGCGGCAGTTGAAAACGCTGTTCACTTGGTTCCAAACCCCGGGTTTCGATGTGGATTCCCTCGAAGAGAAACTCGGCTCGCCCTCAGGGCTTCCAGGAAAGATGTCAACGACGATCGTTGGCTTGTTGAGGTTGTTTGAAGAGAGTCTGCCTCAGGCTGAGGGAGAGTCCCAGCCGGCAGATAGGGGGGGCTTTGCGAAGCGATTTGTTTCGAATCTGGCAGACTCAGACCTGCCGGGAGCATCCGAGGCTCTCGAGCTTGAGACACTGAAGGAGTTCCCCCGTCTCCTGAGGCTTTATGAGCAAGGCAACTTGTTGCAGGTTGCCGAGGTCTTGGAACAGCAGGCGAGGCTCCCGAGGAAAAACGCAGGCGATCCGACAGTGTTGTCAAGCCTACGAGCTGCGGCAAGAGTCTACTCGCGTGCAGGCCACGGGCAGCGCGCGCGTGACCTAGCTGAGGAGATTGTGCATCGAGTTGAGGCTAGCTGGGAGGCGTTGGGAGCGGAGGAACTCCGGCGTAGCCTATTGACCGATCACGACAAGGACTACCAATTTCTCGTCTATCTACTGGTGATGGCGGGCCACACCGAGGAGAGTTTTCTGGCCAGCGAGCGTGCCCGAGGGCGTACCCTTCTGGCACTGGTCGAGAACGGAGCGGGGCGCACTCGCGCGAAGGGGTCGACTCGATCCGATCTCGTAGATGAGCTCCAGCGGTTGCAAGAGCGGATTGCGATGCTGGAAGCGTCTCCACCGAACGGCTCCGATACGAGTAGCGAACTGACCCTCCTGCGTCGGGACTATGAAGAGAATTTGGTCCGGTCGCGAATGGCGGGTGCGGGGGCGCGAGACTCATTGCCCAGCGGGAAGCAGGCATCCAAGGTCACTCTCAGAGAGATTCACCGAGCCATACCTAATCGTGCCAGCCTGGTGAGCTTCTTCGCGATGAACGGTAAGGTCGTGGCCTGGATTCTACGGCAGGGTGAACTCACCTACATCGAAACGGAGCTGATCACCAAGGATCTAGAGATGGTGACCCAGTTCCGGGAAGCGATCGCTGGCGAAGCAGAGGGCCGAGTTTCGCTAGAGGGGCGCAACTCTCGCGCCGCGGAACCGGTTGCCCCTCAGCAGACGGCTAGCGCTCGGCTTCGCTGGGCACAGCAGCGCCAGCGGCTCGGTCGAGAGCTCTACCGGAGGTTGATCGCACCTTTGCGATCTCATCTTGGGGAAGAGCACCTTATTCTTGTGCCCCACCGTGCTTTGCATTCCCTGCCCTTCGCCGCTCTCGAGGACCCGGCCACGGGTCGTTTCTTGGCTGAGGACTTTGCTCTCACGCTTCTGCCCAGCGCTTCGCTGCTGCCGGTGCTCGCCAAGAAGAAGGCGATGTCGCAGGGCAGCGAAGCGCTGGTTCTAGGCGATCCGCGGCTCTCTGACTCCCCTTTGCCAGCTCTGGAGGGCGCCCGCCGAGAGGCGAAGGAAGTGGCCCGGCTATGGGGGGTGGAACCACTCCTCGGCGAAGCCGCGACGGAGAGTGAATTCCGCTTACAAGCAGGAGAGGCGTACTTGATCCACATCGCCGCCCATGGAGTCACCGAGGCGGACCACCCGTTGTTCAGCTACTTGGCCTTGGCAGCAGACGCATTGCACGATGGTCGCCTCACGATGCTGGAGATCTTCGACGAAGTGAATTTGCTCGGAGCTCCTCTGGTGGTCCTCTCCGCGTGTGAGTCCGCCTTGGGCGAACGGTCGGGAGGCGACGAGACGGTCGGCTTGGTGCGGGCGTTTCTCACCGCTGGTGCCAGTTCGGTGGTGGCGACATTGTGGCCAGTTGATGATCGCTCCTCAGCCGACCTGATGACCACGTTCTATCGCTTGGTAGCGGTCGGGACCGCGCCGTCTCGCGCCCTGCAAGAAGCACAGGTGGCGGCGATACATGGCGAGACGAAAATCATTCCACACTACTGGGCCGGCTATGGGATCACAGGAGGTTCTGGAGCTGTGGGACCTGTCACGAAGCGGTAGAACAACTCAAGGGAGCCGGCAATCCCACTTTGTTAGGACCTTGGTGTCTATCCAGTTGTCTCGTGCAGCGCGCCGCGTTGGCGTCAGTTTGGCGACTGCGAAGGATTACTAGATAGAAAGAAGGTGCCTGGATGACTGGATCAGAGAAGTTGACGTGGGGGATTGTTCTTAACAGCATTGGTGGCTTGTTGTTGGTCGGTGGCATCGTGTTGTCTTTCACCTTCATTGGTGCTTGCCTTGGAGTGCCCATGGCCCTTGTGGGGCTGCCCGTGGCGATATGGGGGACCGTCTGGATGGTGCAAGGCAAGGCTGAGAAGCAAGCGGAGACGATTGCCGACGGAATTCGTGCTGGCTTAGAGAGCGCGGCTACGGTCACCGGAGAGCTAGCCTTGGCCATACGCACTGAAGACTCGGAGATTGAAGAGCCCTCACCGGACTCGGACGAAGAAGAGCCTTCTCTACCGGAAAATGACCTGGGCGACGACTTGTCACTCGAACAGGGCTGGGAAGAAACCAATGTGGAGGTAGATCCCGCCACTGACGAGTTGAAGCCATGAAGAAGAGTTCCCTCGCGTGGCCTTGTTCGGCCGCCGTTCTTCTCTCTCTGGTGCTGCTCGCGGTCTTGCCATCGGCGGCTCGTGGGGAGGGCGAGGAGGTGGGGGAGAAGGCTGGCGAGCAGATGAGTACTCGGCGAGCCCTCATTGTTGCTATCTCACAATACAAATCGGGTACCGGATGGCTCCCCATCCATGCCAATCGGGACGTTCCGTTGATTCGCGGTCTCTTGGAGGTTCAGGGGTTTACTGAGATCTCGGTTCTTATGGGGAAGCGGGCGACTCGACACGGAATCGTCGAAGCCTTTCGTCGTCATCTCTTGGAACCAGCGCGGCCCGGTGACCTGGTGGTCTTCCACTACTCCGGCCACGGGCAGCGCATCCCGGACGACGGCGACGATGAAGCGGATGGTTGGGATGAAGCGATCGTGCCCTGGGATGCGCCAGCGGAGGCGAAGGGCGGGTATCGTGGAGAGCGCCACCTGCGGGACGATGAGCTGAGCGCACTGCTCGAAGCCTTGCGCCAGAAGGTGGGACCGACCGGCCATGTTGCGGTTTTCTTGGATTCCTGCTTTTCTGGTACGCCGCGCGGCCAAGAGGGCGTCGCTAGAGGTGGCCCACCTCTAGGGCCAGCGACGGATCGTCGCAGCGGGGTAGACGCAAATGGTTTCTTCTACGAGCCGTTGCCGTCGCGCGGCATGCGTCACGTGAGCGCGATCGAGAAGAGCCGCTCATCCTGGGCCGTTCTCTCCGCCGCCCGGCATCTGGAACTGGCTCATGAACTGAAGGACAGCCAGGATCGTTACGTGGGGTCTTTGACCTGGGCATTGAGCCGGACCCTGACCCGGCCGGTGGTGGCGGGGCAAGCCGAGCCCCAGGGTGAACTGCGCACCTACCGCGACCTCCTTGGCCGAGTACGCCAAGAACTCTACGGCAGGGTACCCAATGTTCCACAGCTGGAAGGTGAGCCCGATCTACGGATTCTGGGAGGAGGTTTTGTAGTTCCTGAGCCCTTTGTCAAAGTGGCTAGCGTGGGCCCGACAGGCATGACGCTACAGCTGGCTGCTGGGACCGCGGCCAGCCTGTTACCGGGTAGCCAGGTGGAGATTCACCGCTCGGGTACGCTTCGTATGGCTCCTGAGAGCCTTCTGGCGGAGGGCGCCGTGGTGAGGAGCGAGCCGTTCTCTGCGCAGGTAAAGCTAGACCGACCGGTCGCTGCCGAGGAGCTTCGCCGTGGGCGTGCTTTCATTTCCCGTCATTCGGTTGGGCCGGTGAGTCTACGCCTTCGCTTTGCGGGAATTGACGAGAGTCTGGCTGGCTCGCTGATCGAGACCCTGGAAGAGCGAATCGGTGGCTTGGTTGTCACCGATGAAGAGCCCGAGGTGGTCATTCGAGCGAGCTCATCCGGCGCCGGTAACCCGCCCTCGATCCTTGCCGAGACGGAGCCTGGGAAGGTAAAGATTCTCGGCCCGGTCTCTGCCGACAGCCCGAATCTGGATAGGGTTCTCACTCGCCGGTTGCTGGATCTGGCCCGCAATCGGTACTTTCGGCGGCTGCATTGGCGCGCGACCGCTCTCGCGGTGGATCTCCAGTTGGTGGCTCTGGAGGTGGAAGGGTGTTCGGGAGAGCCGGTGGATCCTGATAGCTGTGCGGTACAACGCGAGGTCGAGGTCGCCGCGCAGCGGTCATGGCACCCTGGGGAGTTTTATCGTTTGCGGGCGGTGCATCGAGGCACTCTACCGGCGCACATCCAGGTTCTGGCGCTACAACCCGACGGAGTGATTCGTCTCTTCTGGCCTCGCTCGGAAACCCACGACCGAACCGCATTGCGACCTGGTGGGCATTTGGAGTTGGATGGCACCTTTCAAACGACTCTGCCGGTAGGCGATGAGGTCTTGCTACTGATTGCTTCGCGGGAAGCGATAGATCTGCAACCTTTTGTTACCGCGCCAAACGCGGCCTTCCACTCTTTGGCGCGCGGCGACGGTGGCGAGGGGCCCTGGACATCCCTGCTAAAGACGTTGGCTCCGGCGCGTTCGGCCCGGGCCCCTTCATCGGCGCAGATGCACACGGATTCCATCACGCTACACATCGTGGGTGGCACCATCGCCGAAGATCAGGCCGGGGGGGCCGCGGCAGTGAAGGCAGCGGGTCGGCCATGATGCGATGGTCAGCCGCCGCAGTGGCGAAGTCTTGGCGGCGACCGGCTCTCCTTGTGTTGTTGGTCTGTAATCTCCATGGGTGTGCGAGGTCGCCTTCTTTGGAGGCAGCATCGCCGGCCAAGCTTGCGCCAAATGCGCGGAAGTTCGCCCTTCTTATCGGAATCAACGAGTACAAGCCGGGCAACGGATGGCCTACGATCCACGGTGAGGACGATTTGGAGATTCTGGCCGGTGCTCTCGAGCGGCAAGGGTTTGAGCCGTCACGCATTGCCTATCTACGCGGCCGTAAGGCGACCAAGCGGGCCATTGTCTCGGCCATCGAACGCCACCTCCTGCTCCAGAGCCGCAGTGGCGACGTTCTGCTGCTGCACTTCTCGGGTCACGGCCAACGGTTGCCTGACGGTGTCGACGGTGACGAACTCGACGGCTACGATGAGGCGCTGGTGCCGTGGGATGCACCCCGCTTGGGTGGCAAGGATTCCGCCGGTCGCGCCTATGCTGGGCAGTTGCATCTGCGCGATGACGAGCTGCGCGCCCTGCTGCTTCGCTTGCGGCTGCGCGTGGGCCCTCGCGGCAACGTGGTGGTGTTGCTCGATAGCTACTTTTCAGGCAGCGCGACGCGAGGGGAGGCTCCGGTGCGCGGCGCGGCTCCCGCGATGGCGCCTCGGCCGACGGCTCATCCGGCAGAGAACTCGGGGGTGGGCGAGGCTACCGGATTGGATATGGCCGGCGTGCTCGAAGGAGATGGCTCCCTGGCGCCGCTGGTTGTGTTCTCGGCGGCGGCAAGCGATCAGCCAGCCTTTGAGGTGAAGGCCAGAGACGGATCGCCGGTGGGAGCGTTGAGTTTGGCGATGGCCGCCACCTTGACCCTGCCAGGACTCGGTTCGACCTACCGGCACCTCTTTGACGAAGTGCGATGGCACATGGTGGCTCGCGCAGCGGGCGAGCCCCGCGCCGAGGGTGCACTAGACACGGCGCTGTTCAGCGGCCGAGCGGTGCGTCAGAACGCGACCCTACAGATAGCCTCCGTGAGCGCGGATCGACGGAGCCTAGCGGTGCGCCCCGGATCTTTGATCGGCTTACAGAGGGGTGCGGAAGTGGAGGTTCAGTGTCCGCGGGCTGGCGGTCCAGACTCTGAGGGGCTGCTGGTTCCTGGGGAGGTGACGAGTGCATCGCCGGTCGAGGCCCAGGTGACCCTGCGGGAGCCGCTGGCAAGCGACCGGCCGCTGGCCTGCCGGGTTGAGGTGCGGCGATACTCTTTTGGTGACCTTGGGTTGCAAGTGCGCCTCGACCTGCCGGTAGCGCAGCGCCAAGAGATCGCCGGGCTCGCCCGAAATGGTTTTGGGATTGAGTGGGTAGAGACGGCTGGCGATCTAGTCGTCACTCAACGCGGCGCCGAATCTGGGCCGAACCAGCCTGGTTCGCAACGGGTCGCGCTCTGGGAAGTGCGTGAGGTGGCTTCGGGAAAACTTCTTGCGACGATCGGTAAGACTGCGGATATGGCGGCGCTGGATCTGCGCGACTATTTGCGCAGCGTGGCGCGCAGCCGTTACCTGCGAACAGTACAGCTTAGCCACGGCACCAGCCGAGCGAGGCTAGAGCTACGCGTGGCTCGATCGACCGACCCCGCGGACCTAGAGAACCCTCTTCCGCCGAGTTGTCAACCGTTGTCTTCACGACGATCCGGTCACGGTGAACCGCCGCCTTCAGGATTGCTGGAACTACCGGTGGGCACCTGCTTTCGCTTCTTTGCCAAAGGCGGAGACCGCAGTATGTATCTCACCTTGCTCGACCTCCGGCCCGACGGTGGAATTCGCCTTCTCTGGCCACTGGCGGGGGAGCTGCCAGAGCAGATTCAAGCCGGGGTGCGAAAGCCGCTGGGAAGCTACTTTCGGGCGACGAAACCCTTGGGGCTCGATCAGTTCTTGCTGATCTCCAGTGCGCAACCGTTGGATTTTTCTCTGATCGAATGGCCCAAGGCTGACACCTTCAGATCGGATGGCGACCCACCTTCAACGCTAGGCATCTTTGCGCCCTTGATGGCCGGCATTGCCTCCCCGACTCGATCAAAGCGAGTTGTTGTGGAAACCGACCAGGTGGCAACCTCCGCGCAATGGGTGCGAGTGAGCGCCGCCGAGTCTGGTGATCTCGCAGCTGCGCCTTTACCCGACGCCCTGCCAGCGGTTGGAACCCTGGAGATGGTGCGTGGTGATCTCAGGCAGGAGCAGCACTAGAAGTTCAGATCGCGTAGATCCTTCGCGCAACGAAACAAACAAGTGCTACGAGTTCGGGTCTTTATGAGTGAAGGCGGTGGTCGTCTTCGTCATGGGGGGCCGCTCGTGGAGGTAAAAGTCATGTTCATGCGCAGGCAGGGTCGAACTAGAGGCGCGTACGGTAAAGGAAGAAGGCACGGGGCGAGGAGGAGTTGCGGGCTGGTCTTCGTCGGCTGGCTCCTGCTCTGGGGTCTGGCAGGTCATGCACTTGCGCAGCCGGGTGCGCCGAGCCTGCGGCAACAGGTCGTGTTCGTGATTGACAACTCAGGGTCCATGAATGGATCCGATCCTCTGAAGCTGCGCGGCGTGGCCGCGAGTCTCATTCTCGATGCTCTGGAGTTGACGGGCGATGTCGAGGTGGGGCTTGTCCTCTTCAACGATCGAGTTGCGGCGGACGGTCAGTGGCACTCACCGGATGAGGTGCGCCGTCAGCTCCAAGGAGACAAGCTGCCTCCCCCGCTGGGAGGCACCAAGATGGAAGCGGCATTGGAGCGGGCGATCAACCTGTTCGGCGGCTCCAATGCGCCCTCCAAACGGGTGATTCTCCTGACAGACGGCAGGCCGACGGATGGGAGCTCGGACTCGGCCAAGCAGGTGAAGACAATCTTGGAAACACTAGTCCCGCAGGCTCAACAAGCCGGGATTGTGATCGATGCCCTCGGCTTGAGCAAGGAGGTCGATGAAGTGTTTCTGCAGCAGGTGGCCGGGCCGACCGGAGGGCTGGTCCAGGTGAGTGAGAACCATGATCAGCTCTTGGAGAAAGCCAAACAGCTGGTCGGTCAGGCGGACAACGTGGTGACATTGGATCGTTCCAAGATTCAGGGTACGACTCTAGAGGTACCTATCGAGATACCGGCGGGGATCGCCCGAGTGCGTATCACGGCCATCTTCAATAGCCCAAATACCTTCGCCCGCGACGAGCTTGAAATCGAGCTGCACGGCCCAGATCCGGGTGACGGGGGGCGAACCTATCTGGTCAACTTCGAGGGAGTGAATCGGGTTGCGGCCTGGACCACCTTTGTCAGCACGGCCGGCACGTACACTTTGCAGCTTCGAGTTTCCAAGCCCGGATTCGTGGGGGACCACCAAGGGCTTCGTCTCTTCGTGGAGGGTCTCTCCGTACTGGAGCTTTCCCTGGAATTGCGCCCAGTTGCACAGCCACGACGCCTCTTCGGGGATGAGGTTCAAGTCAAGGTCGCGGCTGCTAAGGGGAACAGCCCGATAGATCCGGCCGCGGTCACGGTGACGGGAGTCGTACAAAGTCCCGACGGTGCCACCCAGCCGATTGACTTCAACGGTCTTGTCGGCACATTTCGAGTGCCCGAAGTCTCGGGCAGGCACACGGTCAAGGTTACGGTCCAAACCGCGGAGAAGTTGGTGCGGCGCAACGCTACCGTCTCGTACCAGGCGGTGAAGCCTGAATCGGCACAGCTCGTGCTGAGCCGAGAGAACCTGGTTTTCACCAAGGCTCTGGGGCCGGAGGATCCGGTGGTTGAAGAGTTCTTCGACCTCTCCGCGCTCTTCCCTGACGGAGTTCAGCCGGCACCGGTGCAGGTTCGGTTTCAAGTTTCTAGCCCAGGCGTCGCCTACGAACTGCTGCGCAGTGGCGGAGGTCCTTTGCGCACCGGAGGCAGGCAGAGCTACGGGCTGTCGCAGGAGGGCATGACACTCAGCCTCAAACTGAGCCTGGACCCGAAGAGACCTCTCACCCAGCAACAACTGGGCAAACTCCAGGGCCAGGTCCGTGTCTCCTCCGACAGCGCAATCACCGTAGTGCTGCCGTTCTCCTTGGATCTACGCCAACCTCGTTTCGAGCTGGTTGGAGCACCGGAAGCGGTTGCACTGTGGTGGGATCCAATGCAAAAGCGCGCGGTTTCTTTGGGCAAGCTGGTCAGTGATCTAACGGTGGATTCGACCTTCTCAGTGACGCTTCCCAGCCTGCTTTCCACGGTGGACGATGGCCCAACCTGGGTTGCACTTGGGTTGAGCGCGGAAGGCCACGAGTTAGAGCCCGCGAGCACTGAAGCGGGCCGATCGATCTACGGGCCGATTGATCTGCCGGCGGGCAAGCCCGTAAGTCTGAAGTTGTCGGTCAAGCCCGTGGAGGTCACAGACTGGCGAGAGCTCGTACCGCAGGGTCGTCCATTGGAGGTGCGCCTGGACTCGGACCTGGGCATGAGCGAGATTGTGGAGCCAAAGATGTGGAACGTGGGCGGCCAGTTTTGGGCAGTACCTTTCATCGGTCCGCTGTCGAGCCATGGCCGCCTCGTCTTGACCTGGCTTGTGCTCTTGCCGGGGTTGGTGCTGACGGGGCTCTTGGCTTGGCGACGGCTGAACCTACTGCGACGCTTCTGGCGAACCCGACCGGGTTCGATGCACTACCTCCCTTCAGGCCAACTGCAAGTCGGAGAGAAAGGTCAAGTCGCAGTGGGCGGGCTGACCCTGCCACCCTCCGGCTCGGATCTTGACGGCGCTGTACTAGCCCAAGTCTGGGTCGACCCCAAGGGGCTACGCCTTGCCGACCGTTCCGGCGGATATCTGACCATCAACGACCGGCCCATCTCGGGAAGCTACGCGCTGGAGGTTGGAGATCTGATCGGAGTCGCAGACCCAGAAGAGCCCGAAGATCCGTTGTGGGAATTTGACTACCTGGACTATCTGCCGGAAAGCGGTGGAGAACTGCAGGTTCACTCCTGCCTAACCCCGGTGCGCTGGGGTTCCACAGTGCGCAAACTTGCTATTTCAATCTTCGCCTTGTGGACGATTCGGTGGCTTCTCGGGTGGTCGTGGGTCGGAGCGTGGGCGAGCCGTCTACCGTTGATGGAACAGTTCTATCTTGGGTTCCTTCAACCATGAGCGGCTCCGCTTCAGGCCGTGCGGCTCACTTGACGGAGCAGCTCTACCGGCAGCCGACGCTCAGCCTCTATATGGGTGGCAGTGGCCACCGGGTTGGAGGCAACATGCTGGCCTTGATGGATGGTCTGGATGAGGCTAGCCGAGCGATGATCGAACCCTTCTTCATCGACGCTCAAGAGCCGAAGATCCGCAACCACGAACGAGCCCGCCACTACTGCTACCGGGACCTAGGAGAGTTCTATCGGCCGGTCTATGCCGACTTCGCGAAGCAACGATTTCCAGAGAACCTAGGAGCCAGCCCGATTGGCAATTCCTGCGATGGCTGTGGTGTTACGCGAATTTTCGGCGCCGCAAGTCTTGTCGCCAACCGCGATGATTTTGCCGAACTGATCGAAGGTGCCGTGGCGCGGCTCAGGGCGAGTACCCGAGGAGCGAACAAGCCCATTCAGGTCTTCCTGACTGCGAGTTCCTGCGGGGGAACGGGAGCGGGGATGATTCTCGATGCGGCTGCTCTGGTCGGTCACATCTTTCGGGAACGATTGGCGGAGAGGCCAAAGATCTTTCTATTCTTACTCGCGCCGGAAGTCTTCCTGCGCGATCCATCCATCAAATTGTCGCAAGAGCAACGAGCCCGGATGCAAGCCTCCAACTACGCTTTGCTCAAGGAGTTGCATCACTTTGCCCAAGGTCACCCCTTCACCAGCTCCTATCGATTGCGCGACGAAGATGTGCGCATCGGCAACCAGGATGGGGGAGACCGTCTCTTCGACTGGGTGTTCTACCTGGACGGAAAGTCTGAGTCGAGCCAGCGGGCGCATGGGCTCGACGAGATGGCTTGGATTGTGGCCGAGAGTCAGCTTCATCTGGCGCTGAGCGAAGTAGGGCACAAGATCGTGGAGTCCCTGCCCAATCAGCGAGAGGAGCGTTCCCGCGACTTTGCGCTGCACCATGTTCACGCCTCAAAAAAGGAGCGGCTTCCACCACACCTTCGTGAACAGCTAGAACGCTCGGCGCGCAAGACATTCTTGGCAACTCTTTCGGTGCGCAACGTTCGCTTTCCGGCGCAGGAAATACGCCAATGGTTCCTACAGCGATGGTGTCGCGACGGTTTGGCCACTTTGCTGCGAGGGCTGCCGGCGCAAGAGTGGCTAGTCCTGAAATAAGCGCATCTGGCGTCCTGCTGGCTCGGTCCTTGTGAGATCGATGATTCTGTAGCCCTTTTGGGCGACTCGGAGTTCGATCTGGTGGATCAGAGGGAAGCATGGCCGTGGTTTCGCTACCTTGGGCTTTCTGA